>JAKFXL010000023.1 GCA_021731365.1 Gammaproteobacteria bacterium
CTACCCGTCGGGGCAACAGAGACACTGTTCAGCGCCACCCCCCCTATCGATTGACTGATCCAGTTTGTCCCGCCGTTAATCGTCTTAAGGATTGTGCCACTCTCACCCACCGCATAACCAACGTTAGCATTCACAAAATGGAGAGACTTTAAATTGCTCACGCTGCCGGAGGTGAGCTGGCTCCATCCGGCAACAGCCACGCCCGAAAAACCAACCCCTCCACCAACAATCAGAGCCATAGCCATAGCCAAAAGGAGCCTCTGCACCAACGTGCCTGCAGCCCTCACACCCCCCATAGACAAATCCCATAAAACATTCATTACAATAAAATCGGACACAATGCATCAAGACATTAATCACTGGCGAGCACAGAACAGGACCATTCTTAACAAAAAGGGGGCAAGAGATGGGGACTCAAAAATGGAATGGTCGGTAAAAGAGCGGCGCAAGGCCACTGGCAGCATGGCCCATCATCAGCAGATAACAAAAATTTTTACGATAACTATTATATAGTTATAACAATCAACATCATGCCCCGGCCAGCACCGGAAACAGCCCCTTCAGACCACTGGCTATAAACTCAATCGCAATCGCCGTCAGTATCAGCCCCATAATACGGGTAAAAATGTTGATCCCGGTGGCACCAATACGCCCCTCTATCCAGGGGGACAACCGCAATACCCCCCATACCACTAGGCTCAACATCACAACGCACAGTGCCACAATCAGGTAATGAGCCACGCCATTTGCCTTGTGTGCCGTCAAGATAACCGTACTAATCGCACCCGGCCCTGCCAACAGCGGCATCGCCAGCGGCACGATGGCAACAGACTCTTTTTCTATCGACTCATGGGCTTCAGTATCGGTCTGTTTGATCGGACTGGTTTTTGCGTGCAACATGGCAATGGCCATCAATAACACCAGTATGCCGCCACCCACCCGAAACGAATCGATCGTAATGCCAAAAAAAGAGAGCAGATGTTCGCCAAAAAATAGCGCCACCAATAAGATAACCGTTACACCAATGGCAACCATATTGATCGTCTTGCGGCGCTGCTGGCTATTTTCATCCGCTGTCATGCTAATAAACAGCGGTATCGCACCAAACGGGTTCACGATCGCCAACAGACCGATAAATATTTTGAAATACTGGGCAACATCGAGCATCTAATTCATTCTTTTATTGCGGGAGGGGGGTTAAATCAGTGACGGGAGTTTAACAGAATGGTCCACAATTCCCTAAACAGCCGGGGAAGCTGCCCCGGTTTAACGAACCTTTACCCGGTTATTGGTATCACGACTTTGGCAGATCAATAGATCACTGGCTATATCCTGGTCCGACTTGGCCAGTCGATCGTAGAGCACGACGTTGACACTGGCGGCTAGGTTCATGCAGCCCACTGTGGGTATATAAACCACATCATCAGCACGATCAATCAGCGTCTGGCTGATCGTGCCATCTTCCGGCCCAAACACATACACCGCGTTTTCCGGATGTTGATAATCGGGCAGCGCTGTTGCCCCCTCAGCCAGCTCAACACAGACTATTTTGGCATTTGCAGGGATATGGGCAAGCAGATCATCCACACCTGTTAATGGAATGGTTTGACGGCGATCCTTGGTATCGGTCTGCATTTTTGCAGCGCGGTCATAACGGGTACCCGTATAAACCACCGCATCTACGCGGTAACAACCGGCTGCACGCATCACTGCGCCAACGTTGGTCACCGTTTTCGGATTAATAAGGGCAATGGTGACGCGGGGTGTTTCCACTATTTACCTCTACCCTTCGATAATCACAGGCGCTTACGGCGCTCTGCGCAACCCAGGATGTAGTTGTACCCCACCCAACAACAGGCATAACTCCAACAGTTCATCCCAGACATTGCCTGCCCGCCCACCCTTGACCATCAGATCCAGCTCACCACAACGGCGTAACAGCGCCTGCCAACGGGCCAGTGTGTGGCGCTGTAATCCCGTACGTACCAACGGTTTACGCTTTTCCCAAACATACTGTTTAGACATTGCCTGATCCACCGACGCCCCCTGCTTCATCATAAATGCCAACTGGGTCATGGCACGGATTTCGCGGGTGATGGCCCAGAGAATCAGTACCGGCTCCACCCCTTCGCCTTTGAGGCCGGTGATGATACGGCTAGTACGATTGGCATCGCCCTGCAACGCGCCATCCACCAGTTTGTAGATATCAAAACGGGAGCTGTCGGCGACGCTGTTGGCAACCTGTTCCAGGCTAATCGCACCGGGGCCAAACAGCAGCAGTAGTTTTTCGATCTCTTGGGAACAGGCCAGCAGATTGCCTTCAACACGTTCTACCAGCAGCGCCACCGCCTCTTGTGTTGGTTGCAGCCCTTTATCCCGCATGCGGCGCATCGTCCAGCCGGGCAGTTGATTCAGATCGATTGGCCAGACAGTCACAACAACACCTGCACTATCCAGCGCCTTATACCATTTACTGTTTTTAGCACTGCCTTCGAGCTTGCCCGATTCGATCAACAACACATTGTCGGGATTGGGCCGTTCGGCATAACGTTGCAACGCCTTGCTACCGGCATCGCCGGGTTTACCGCCTGGCATCCGTAACTCAACCAACTTTCGATCAGAAAAAAGCGAGAGGGAGTCCCCCTCCTGCAAGAACCCCTGCCAATCAAAATTACCCTCCACATGGTGGACTTCACGCTCACTGCAGCCCGATTGGCGGGCAGCGGCACGGATGAGATCACAACTCTCCTGCACCAGCAGTGGATCATCGCCCGTGACAAAATAGAGTGGCGCGACACCTTTGGCGAGATGTGTCTTGAGCTGCTCCGGTTTAATCTGCACCGGGCTGTTTCTCCGTGCGCGGACCCTCTGCACTCAATTTAGCCAGCCCCTGCAAACGACGCAGCAGTGTTTGCAGCGCCATGCTGCGCATAAAACCAAAAAGCTGCTGCTGCTCTTCATCTTTGGCCAATACCTCACTCTCATTGAAGCTGTAATTGCGCTGCTGACGGATGGTATCCGCCGTCATTACCGCTTTGCCTGATACGTCACGCACCAAAAAGCGTAACTGATATTGCAGTTCATACTCACTCACCTTGCCGGCGCTACCCACTGCCAGCACCCGCCGCTCTTGTGTTTCGCCCTCCACAACCAGAACCAACGCCGCTTTTTCACGGAGTGTCTCCAACGTCACGCCCGCTGAACGCAACGTTTGTGGCAGCTCACTCCGTAACTCAGCACTACCGCTTTGAATATCAAGATAGAGTGGCGGCAGCGCTTGCCCCAGATCCATCGAGCCTCGCAGATGCCAGCCACAACCATTAAGCGTCAACGCAACGATGGCAACCACCAATACCAGCAGTAGGGTGCGCTGTGCGCACGACTGCTTCGGCAGCCCCCGGTGCGAAATGGTGCGCACAGCGCACCCTACGTTTGGGTTAGCCTTTAACAACGATGTTCACCAGTTTGCCAGGCACCACAATCACCTTGGCAATCTCTTTACCGTCGATAAAACGCTGCACGTTTTCATCGGCGATGGCGGCGGCCTCGGCGGCATTTTTGTCAGCGTGGGCAGGAACAGTGACCTTGCCACGCAGCTTGCCGTTGACCTGCACCACCAGTTCGATGGTATCGCGCACCAAAGCGCTCTCATCGACCACGGGCCAGCTGACGTTGAGTACGTCGTCGCCATAACCGAGTTCACGCCACAATACATGACTGATGTGGGGTGCGATGGGTGACAACAACCGCAGCACAATGCTGAACCCTTCGTTGACCACTGCGCCGTGGGCGCCACCTGCACTGACGTTAGGCAACACGTTCATGATCTTCATGCAGGCGGCAACAACGGTGTTGAACTGCTGCTTGCCAAAATCAACCAACGCCTGGCGCAATATCTCATGCACCTCACGACGCGCGACCTTTTGTGCCTCATCGGCACGGCTGACATCAAAGCTCTTTTTTGTCCCTAACGATTCACTGTTGGCAACCCCAAAATTCCAGATCTTTTTCAGAAAACGCGACGCCCCTTCAACACCAGAGTCAGACCACTCCAGCGACTGCTCGGGCGGTGCCGCAAACATCATGAAGAGACGCGCCGTATCCGCTCCGTAGTGCTGAATCAGCTCCTGCGGATCGACAGTGTTGCCTTTGGACTTGGACATCTTGACGCCATCCTTCAACACCATGCCCTGGGTGAGCAGGTTGGTGAAGGGCTCATCAATATCCAGCAGCCCCACATCGCGCATCAACTTATTAAAGAAGCGTGAGTAGAGCAGATGCAGAATGGCGTGTTCGATACCGCCGATGTACTGATCGACCGGCAGCCAGTAGTTGGCTCGGGCGTCGAGCATCGCATCTTTGTTGTCGCGACAGGTGTAACGGGCGTAGTACCAGCTCGACTCCATAAAGGTATCAAAGGTATCGGTCTCGCGCTCCGCTGCACCGCCACATTTGGGGCAGCTGCACTGACGCCAGGTGGGATCAGATTTGAGTGGTGAGTGGATGCCATCCACCTTTACATCAACCGGCAGTACCACCGGCAGCTGATCTTCCGGCACCGGCACCGCACCGCACGTTGGGCAGTTGATGATCGGGATCGGCGCACCCCAGTAGCGCTGGCGTGAAACACCCCAATCACGCAGACGATAGGTGGTGCGGCGTTCGCCACGCTTTTTGCCTTCAAGTGTATCGGCGATGGCGTCGAACGCCTCTTCCGAAGTCATGCCGCTGAAGGCGCCGGAATCAACCAGCACCCCTTTATCGGTGAAGGCTGCATCGGCAAGATCGCTCTTCTCGCCGTGCGACGGGGTGATCACCTCTTTGATGGGCAGGCTGTATTTCTGGGCAAATTCAAAATCGCGCTGATCATGGGCGGGCACAGACATCACCGCGCCGGTGCCGTAACCCATCAAGACAAAGTTGGCGACCCAGATCGGCACCTGTTTGCCCGTGAGTGGATGGATAGCGTAAAAACCCGTCGCCATGCCCTTCTTTTCCATGGTCTCCAGTTCGGCCTCGGCGGTGCCGGTCTTTTTGCACTCTGCCAAAAACGCGACCAGTTCAGGATTGTTTGCAGCGGCGGCCAATGCCAATGGATGTTCGGCGGCCACGGCAACATAGGTGACACCCAGCAGAGTATCGGGGCGAGTGGTGAAGACGCGCAATTTTTCATCACGCCCATCGATGCCAAAATCGACCTCCACCCCTTCGGAGCGGCCAATCCAGTTGCGCTGCATGGTGCGCACCTGCTCGGGCCAACCGCCGAGTTTGTCCAGATCGGCCAGCAGCTCGTCGGCGTAGGCGGTGATCTTCATGAAATATTGCGGGATCTCTTTGCGCTCGACCTTGGTATCGCAGCGCCAGCAGCAGCCGTCGATCACCTGTTCGTTGGCAAGCACCGTCATATCATTGGGGCACCAGTTGACCGCCGAGGTCTTTTTGTAGACCAGCCCTTTTTCGAACAGTTTGGTGAAGAGCCACTGCTCCCACTTGTAGTATTCCGGATGACAGGTAGCGACTTCGCGCTCCCAGTCGTAGCCAAAACCGAGGCGTTTGAGCTGCCCCTTCATGTAGTCGATATTTTCGTAGGTCCACTTGGCGGGCGGCACGTTATGTTTGATAGCGGCGTTTTCGGCAGGCAGACCAAAGGCGTCCCACCCCATCGGCTGCAATACATTTTTACCCAACATGCGCTGATAGCGGCTGACTACATCACCAATGGTGTAGTTGCGCACATGGCCCATGTGCAGGCGGCCACTGGGGTAGGGGAACATCGATAAACAGTAGTACTTCTCTTTGCCAGTGGCATTATCAACATCATCCACAGCCTTAAAACTCTGATTTTTATCCCAGTACTGCTGGGCGTCCTGTTCAACCTGTGCGGGGGTGTATTGCTGGTCCATAGGGGTTCCGATCACTCAAACGCTGACTATATAGTAGCCCTATAGGATACCCGAGCTACGCCGGGCTTGCACTTTTCCGCTATCGGCTCAACACTTAAGCCTACACAGTTAAACCCACACGGAGACGAGATGATGCGTAATGATAGCCGTACCCACAACGAAAAGCTGGTTCATGCCTATAACGCCATGATGCTGCGTGTCAGTAAAAGCCTAGCCGACGTTACCGATGCCGCTGGCCCCAAAATCAGCCAGGCTATTAACGCTGCTGCGGACAAAGCGGTCGAGCTGGAGGAGCTAACCCGTGAGGAGGCGCTAAAAATTGGTGACTATATACGCCGCGATCTGCAAGATGCTGGTGAGTATCTGGCCGGACCTGACAATGAAGAGCTGGGGGCTTGGTTACGTTTTGATATTGAACTGATCGAGAGAGAGATTCTCGATATGTTTCTCAGCACTGCCGACCAGACCAAACTCGACATGCTCAACTTCGAAGAGCAACTCATTGAGTCAACCCAGTACCGCACTGGCGAAATCACCGGCCCCGGCACACTGGCCTGTGAATCATGCGGGGAGGTGATACATTTTCATAAAACCGGCCATATTCCTCCCTGCCCCAAGTGCAACGCCACGCACTACAGCCGAATCTGAACAGATCCAATACAACAGGAGGCTGTCACCAGCCTCCTTCAAATCAACGTACCGTACGTTCCACAAAAATCTCCGCCACAAACCCCGAGCTGCCTGACTGATCAACACGCACTTCTGATCGTCCCGCCCATGCCAAGGATGTGATTAACTTTGAAGAGAGCTGCTCCAGCTGAAGAAACTCATTATGCTCAGCGCTCGCTCGGCATATCGCCCCGTAACATACAACATCAGCAATCTTCATTCCATAAAAATCAGACTCTTGGGAAACAGCATAAATATCGTTCCGCGCTAACAAATCAAGCTGCAATTCATCCTTATTTACTACCCCCCCCATCGCTGAAAGTTTAAAACGTGCCGCCATCGACTCTGGCACAGCCATCAAGGCCTCATCTTTCACAACATCGCTGTTACCAGCACCACGCTGTAACGCAACATCAACACCAGACATAGCGTATTTTTTTTCAAAAAAATCTACTCGCCTATAGGCATCAGCCAAATTCGTCTTAACCTCAGCAAGCTCCTCTTCCAGACGCTGCATATGCGCATAGGAGATTTCCGACACACCACAATCCCTGCTCATCGAATTTACATAAGAAAACAGAAAGGCCGGCCTAACCATAAACAAAACAGCACCACACAATAAAACACCCAATAGGGCACTCATCATTTCCGTTTTGTATTTCAATATGGATAGCCCGGCCAGACAGAGTACGATGCCATCCCGCTAATTAATAGGTGGCGTAAAAACTCTTGATTAGAGGATACGTAAGACTGCTAACCGCTCTTTGTAATGTACATGACACATAGGCAGAACCACCCGCCCCCATAACAATAGATCCCAAATTAAGCTGCTGCATCGCTGATACTACAGTGGATGACACCGACGCACCATGGCTGTATCCACCATTCGCACCCCCTTGATAGGCATGCAACGTACAAGCGACCGCTCCCGTACTAACCGCCCACACCGTTATATAACCTGTGACTGTGGTCGCCGCAGTATTATTCATCTGCAAAGGACAAACGACCGTGACAGCCGTTGTAGTGTTTTTATTGGTAAAATAACCGTATGTTGTATCCAACACCCAACCTGTACTACTTTGCATCGCTGGTGAACAGGTCGCCCCAACCGCTTGAGCTTGAGCAGCCTGGCTAAGCGGTGCTGCCGCCAACATACACACGCCCAATATAGGTAATAAAAATTTCAATGTAAGCACAATTAAATTCCCCTGTATAAGTGAAGAATCTATCAACATCTAACCACTGCATTAAAACAACGCAGCGCGCGCTGATAATCCACCCGACCCCACCAAAAGTCAATAGATACTTTACCTAAAAAAACAGCCATTAAGACTGCTTAATAATTCATTCTGCGCCCCTAAAAAACCAGCACAGCAATGGTGTTTTTTAAATCGACATTATTTATATAAAAATAACTACCATCGGCGTCAACTAAAACAGATAGATGCAACACCAAAAAACCCGTTTTTACATCTGCTAAGACCGAGGCACCATCGGGTGCAACCCTGCATCCACAACCTCCATAAAGCCATCTAAATTAACATCCGCACTTTTATGAAAGCAGAGCATATTAATCGAAACGATATTGGGATATATATTCTCACTGTCGCCAAAAAAATTATTCGGATTAAAGAGCAATGGCTGATGCCAATACATACGATAATCCAACGAACGGATAAGCTCTATCAAATCCTTTGATTTTTCTGGCCGGTCATTTTCAACATAGATAACTGGTTTGTGACGTGCAATTAATTTTTTTGCACCACGAATAACCTCACTCTCCATTCCCTCAACATCAATTTTAAGCAGTCTCAAACTTGGCACAGCGATGTAGTTGTCAAGACGAACCCTGCGAATCTGATTCCCTTTCTTAAATTTATCCACCTCAACAGATCCATAATTTCCAGGCTCTTCATAATTAATATTGGGAATAAGAACAAACCCTTCGGCCGCCCCTGCTGCCAGATTTAAACAGTGAACATTATTTAAGCTGTTAATTGCCACATTCGCACACAACGTATAAAAAATGATGGGTTGCGGTTCAAACGCATGCACAAGACCATGTTCACCCACAATATTTGACAGTGCAACTGTATGGGTACCGATATTTGCACCAACCTCTACCACCACATCGCCGGGGCGACAGATCTGCCTGAACAGATCAACCTCAAACTCAGAAAACTCCCCATACTTTTCAACGGCCTTGCCAATATAAAGATCATTTTTATTGTAGACCACATAACCATACTTCCACTGGGTTACTGCATTGTAACCTTCAGTATCAATCACCTTTTTAACCATACATAGTCCCTAATATTTTTATTGAGCAATTTTCAACCGGCGGTTAACTATTCCGCCACGCAATATTAACCGTGCCATTTCCACGCTTTGATCTCTGCCATATCTTCACCATGTTTAATAATGTACTGGTGATGCTCGGTGAGCTTGTCACGCAGAAACTGTTTAACATGGGCCGCATGGTAACCGAGCGATGGAACCCGATCGATCACATCCATCACCAGATGATAACGGTCAAGGTCATTAAGAACGACCATATCAAACGGCGTGGTAGTTGTCCCCTCCTCTTTATACCCTCTTACATGCAGATTGGCGTGGTTGGTGCGGCGATATGCAAGACGATGAATCAGTGTGGGATAACCATGGTAGGCAAATATGATCGGTTTATCAGTAGTAAAAAGCGAATCAAAATCTTGATTGGAGAGACCGTCTGGGTGCTCTTCCTTAGGCTGCAATGTCATCAAATCTACTACATTCACTACCCGCACTTTAATTGCTGGCAGATGCTCTCGCAACAGCTGCACAGCCGCAAGTGTTTCCAGCGTCGGCACATCACCCGCACATGCCAGCACCACATCAGGGTCACCATCGTTATCACTGCTGGCCCATTGCCATATTCCAATACCTGCGTTGCAATGTTTAATGGCGGCGTCCATGTCCAACCATTGCAAGGCTGGCTGCTTACCCGCCACAATCACATTAATGAGGTTGCGGCTACGCAGACATTTGTCGGTGATGTAGAGCAAGGTATTGGCATCCGGCGGCAGATAGACACGAATGACATCCGCTTTTTTATTCACCACATGGTCAATAAAGCCTGGGTCCTGATGGGAAAAACCATTGTGGTCCTGACGCCATACATGCGAAGTGAGCAGATATGTCAGTGAAGCAATCGGACGACGCCACGGGATCTCCTTACTTGTCACCTTAAGCCATTTGGCGTGCTGATTAAACATGGAGTCAATGATGTGAATAAAAGCCTCATAACAGGAGAAGAGTCCGTGACGCCCTGTGAGTAGATACCCTTCGAGCCACCCCTGGCAGGTGTGCTCGCTCAGAATCTCCATTACCCGACCATCAGCGGCAAGGTGTTCATCTTCCGGCTTGGTCTCAGCCATCCAGGTGCGACTGGTCACTTCAAAAAGCGCCCCTAAACGGTTGGACGCCGTCTCATCCGGCCCAAACACACGGAAGTTGCGACTCTCCAAGTTATTCCGCATCACATCACGCAGATAGCTCCCCATCACCCGTGTACTCTCTACAGTGACACTACCTGGCGTCGTTAATGGCACTGCATAATCACTATAATCAGGCAATCGTAAGTCACGCAGCAACTTGCCACCGTTGGCAACCGGATTGGCCCCCATACGGCGCTCCCCTTGTGGTGCCAATGCTGCCAGCTCTGGCAATAGCGTGCCATTGTCATCAAACAACTCTTCAGGAGAATAACTTTTTAACCACTGCTCCAGCAGTTCAAGATGGCCGGGCTTTGTACCAATATCTGCAAACGGCACCTGATGGGAGCGCCAATAATCCTCAGCCTTCAATCCATCAACCTCCCGCGGCCCCGTCCACCCCTTGGGGGAACGTAAAATAATGATGGGCCAACGCGGCCGCTCCGTTGCCCCGTTTTCACGGGCGTTACGCTGAATTTCATGAATGTGGGCCACAACAACATCCAGTGTCGTCGCCATTTTCTGATGCATCATTTCAGGGTCAGAGCCTTCAACAAAGTAGGGGGTATAGCCATAACCATAAAAGAGCTGCTCAAGTTCGTCATGACTAATACGTGCCAGTAACGTTGGGTTGGCAATTTTATAGCCATTGAGATGCAGGATCGGTAAGACCGCCCCATCGCTCTTCGGATTTAAAAATTTATTGGAGTGCCACGCCGCCGCAAGCGGTCCCGTCTCCGCCTCACCATCACCCACAACACAGGCAGCAATCAGGTCGGGATTATCAAACACTGCTCCGTAGGCATGGGCAACTACATAACCTAGCTCGCCGCCTTCGTGAATGGAGCCAGGTGTCTCAGGAGCAACGTGGCTGGGGATTCCGCCAGGAAAGGAGAACTGCTTAAAAAGACGACGCATACCCTCCGCATCCTGAGAAATATTGGGATAGACCTCGCTATAACTCCCCTCCAGATAGGTATTGGCCACCAACGCTGGCCCCCCATGTCCCGGCCCTGCCAGGTAGATCATATTGAGATCATGGGATTTAATTACGCGGTTAAGATGTACATAGATAAAATTCAACCCTGGTGTTGTGCCCCAATGACCCAACAAACGAGGTTTAACATGCTCCAATGCCAACGGTTCTCGCAGTAGCGGATTGGCGAGCAGATAGATCTGCCCCACTGAAAGATAGTTGGCAGCACGCCAATAACCATTCATCTTCGTCAGTAACTCACTGGAAAGCGTATTGTTTAACTGGGGTGTTAGCACAAAACCTCCTGTATCCACTGTTAATAAACATATACATTGATCTCACCACTCAGCCCCACTAACAACGTAACAACAGACCATTAAGGTGACTATAGTGAATCATCATAAAATAACGAACCACATTTAAAACCGCTTTGATTAATCAACCCGCTTAACTCACTGCGGTTATGCAACCAGCAGTTTCTGGCCATGACCGGCAATAATATCCTCTTCATCCGTTGCTATTACCCAGACCGATACCGAACTCCCTGCCGTACTAATACAAGTCCCATTACCACAATTTATATCATCCGATAACTGCACACCGAGCCACTGCAGCTTTTCACAAATCCGCTCACGAATAGCTGGTGAGTGTTCGCCAATACCACCCGTAAAAATAATAGCATCAAGGCCCGAGAGCGCCGCAACAAGAGAGCCTACCTCACGGGCAGCACGGTAACAGAACTGCTCTACGGCCAATATTGCCTGTTCATTCTCACTCGCCAGCAGTGTCTGCATATCGCCACTAATGCCCGAGAGTCCTAGCAGGCCCGAGTGTTGGTATAACAGCTCATCGAGCGCATCAATACTCATACCCTGACGCAACAGATAGAGCAATACACCAGGATCAATCGCACCACAGCGTGTCCCCATGATCAAGCCATCAAGCGGCGAAAACCCCATGGTTGTTGCCACACTTTTGCCATCAAGTAGTGCACACATACTGGCACCACTACCAAGATGGGCAACGATCACACGTCCACGGGCATGCTTCGCCAAATAGTCGGGCAATACACTCAAGATATATTCATAAGAGAGCCCATGAAACCCATATGCACGCACCCCTTGATCAAAAAACGCCTGTGGCAATGCATAACGTTGCGCCTCCATAGGCATGGCACGATGAAAGCTGGTATCAAAACAGGCAATCTGTGGCAAGTCAGGCCGCAATAACCGCAACTCATCAATAGCATGAAGGTTGTGTGGCTGGTGCAACGGCGCAAATGAAACCAGCCGTTTTAATTGCTGAAGCACCCGATCATCCACCAACACTGGCACGAGAAAGTCCATGCCACCATGCACCACACGGTGAGCTGCCGCCCGTAGATTCACACCTGACTGTTGATCATCAATCCATTGCAACAGCCGCTTCAGCGCGGTGGCATGGTCGGGAACAGTGTCCACCTCCTCCAATATCACAGCACCCGTCGCATCACGGATGTAAAAATGGCTTCTTGTTGAGATAGCTGCAACTTGACCACGGCAGATACAGGAGCGCACGCCCCCATTGCCGAGTCGATAAAGTGCAAACTTAAGGCTGGATGAGCCGGAATTGAATACAACAATGGCTTGATCTGTCATAACACCAGAATCCATATAGGGGATCACTCTACTCTACACTCTGTTGCAGAATAAAGTGAAGCGCATGACGCTTTGTTTTACAATGGCTGCTCAGCCATGTTAATTAATAGGTTCTAAAACGATGAAATACTTCGGTGCCCACGTCAGTGCCAGCGGCGGCGTTGAAAACGCCCCTCTTAATGCCATCGCTATTGGCGCCAAGGCATTTGCTCTTTTCACCAAAAACCAGCGTCAATGGGTTGCCAAACCATTAACGGATGCCAGCATCACTGCATTTAAAGAAAACATGAAAAAAGGTGGCTTTAGAGCGCAGGATGTTTTACCTCATGACAGCTACCTGATCAATCTTGGCCATCCAGAAGTGGAGGCACGTGAAAAATCGCTACGCGCCTTTATCGATGAGCTGGAGCGCTGCCAACAGCTGGGGCTCTGCTATCTCAACTTTCACCCTGGCAGCCATCTCAATCAGATTGACGAGGAGGCCTCGCTCAATCTGATTGCAGACTCCATTAACCATGCGTTAAGTTGCACTGAAGGGGTAACCGCAGTAATCGAAAATACAGCGGGGCAAGGAACCAATCTTGGCCACCGGTTTGAACATCTGGCGCACATTATCGACAAGGTGGAGGATAAATCACGTATCGGCATCTGTCTTGATACCTGCCACACCTTTGCGGCAGGTTACGATCTGCGTGATCGTAAAACCTATGATGAAACCATGGCGGAATTTGAACGTATTGTCGGCTTCAAGTACCTAAAAGCGATGCACATTAATGACTCAAAACCGAAACTTGGCAGCCGTGTCGATCGCCACCACAGCCTCGGCAAAGGTGAAATTGGATTAGATACCTTTCGTTACATCGCCAATGATTCACGCCTGGAGGATATGCCGCTGGTGCTGGAGACTATCGATTCCGATATATGGGACAAAGAGATTGAACTGCTCTACAGCTTTATCGCTGACACCTGACACCTGACGTTAAATCAACCATCGGTCTGCGTGCCGCAACAAGCCTGTCTATATCAAGCAGCGCGGCAAACCGCTCTGCGGGGACCGGGCAGCTAAACAGATACCCTTGCGCTTCGCTGCAACCATCACGACGCAAGAACTCAAGCTGCTGAAAGGTCTCCACCCCCTCTGCCACCACTTTCAGTTCCAATGTATTGGCCATGGAAATAATGGCCGATACTATCGCCTCATCACCACCATCTCCACCAAGGTCTTTCACAAACGAGCTGTCAATTTTAAGCGTCTGCAACGGCAGGCGTTTAAGGTAAGAGAGTGATGAATAGCCGGTACCAAAATCATCAACCGAGATGTGTACACCCAACTTACGTAGGTGCTCCAGTATCACAATCGCCCGATCCGCATCCCTCATCACCATGCTCTCTGTCACCTCCAGCTCCAGTAGCTCTGGTGGCAACCCTGTTTTCTGCAGTACTGTCTCAATTTGATTCACGATATCCACCTGATCAAACTGTTTAATCGAAAGATTAACCGCCATTCGCAACTTATCAAATCCCGCATCGCGCCAAATCACCGCCTGGCGGCACGCCTCCTGCAATACCCACGCCCCCAACGGAATGATCAACCCCGTCTCTTCTGCCAAGGGAATAAAACTGTCAGGCATCACCATCACACCATTCTCACCGGGCCAACGCAATAACGCCTCAACACCGCTAATTTTTCCGCTACGCAGATCAATCTTTGGTTGATAATAAAGCTCAAACGCCTCAAGCTCTATGGCATTACGCAGCTTTTTTTCCATATCAAGACGTTCAGACATCGCCATCTGAAGCTCACTTGTAAAAAACATAAAGGTATTACGCCCGGCATCTTTAGCCCGATACATCGCTGCATCAGCATTTTTAATCAGATCCTCACAGTTGAGGCCACTGTCAGGATAAAGGCTAATGCCAATACTCGCACCAATAACCACCTTATGTGTTTGCAATATGAACTGTTGAGAAAGCGCCCTAATTATTTTTTCCGCAAGTAACTTCACTGACTGCGCTGACGCCACGTCTGTCAATATCACCATAAACTCGTCACCACCCAGACGAGCGACAGTATCGGTCTCTCTAACACACCCTAATATACGATGTGCCGCTTCGAGCAATAACAGATCACCCACAGAGTGGCCGAGTGTATCATTCACATATTTAAACCGATCAAGATCTAAAAACAGAACTGCCAATTGCTCGTGACGACGATGAGCTACCTTGATCTCGTGATTTAATCGATCTTTACACAGCGTACGATTAGGCAAGCTGGTCAACTCATCATAAAAGGCCAGTTTTTGTAGCTGCTTCTCAATTAATTTAGATTGTGTAATATCACTAAACACACCAATATAATAGCTCACTCTATCAAAACCGTTTTTCACCGCTCTAATAGTCAACGCCTTAGGAAAGACAACACCGTCTTTACGCCGCTCCCAAATTTCACCACTCCAGCACCCCGCAAGCTCAACCTGCTGCCACAACTGAACGTAAAACTCATCACTATGCTGGTCTGATTTCAAAAAGCTGGGATAACGCCCCACCACCGCCTCCCGCTCATATCCAGTAATATGTGTAAATGCATCATTCACTTCAATGATTTCACCATTCACTGCGGTAATCACAATTGCCTCACCACTCTCCTTAAAGACATTCTCAAACAGAGACTGTTTATCAGTCACCCGACGACAATCAGTCACATCATGAAATGTGCCCATCAATTGCAATGGAGAGCCGTTATTATCACGTATGATCTCGCCACACTCCACCACCAACCGCTCGGATCCGTCCACACGTATGATGCGATACTCTATCTCATAGGCATTACTGTCACCTGTTAAAACAGATGCTATTTTATCTTTAACTTTAAAATGGTCATCTCCGTGCAAACAACCATACTTCGCCTCATCGGTAATGATGAACTGTTGCGGAATGTATCCAAAGATCCGGTAGGCTTCATCAGACCACCAGAGCTTTTGGCTAATAACATTCCACTCCCAACTACCCATGTGAGTGTTTTTTTGCAATCTCAATAAAGCACTGTTTTGAGTTCTAACCTTCATATACATACGATACGTTGATAACATCGCAACAGCAGCTAGAACAATAACCAACAAACCTCCTGCTATAAATAAAACTTCATTACCCATGACCTGACCCCTGAAAATAGCAACAACATCTATCCCCTAACAGTGCAGCTATCACGCCAGACTCTTAAAAACTCAAAACATATCTCGCAACCCATTGTTTTAAAAAAACAGTTATATATTAACCACAAAATATTAGGATAATTAACTTCGTGCATACCCCCCTAAGAGAGCAACGCAATTTCAGAAAATTTTGCAAAAAACGGTTGGAAATATTGCAATTTACATAAATAGACACTGGAACAGTCGACAGAGAGATGCGACGATAGCGACATGAAAAACGAACCATCCCCAACATACTCATATCAGTTGCTGATCATTGAAGATGATCCGCTGCAAGCACAATATATGCTGCAGCTCGCAAACTCTGCGGGGTGGCACGCTGTCATCGCAAAAGATGGGGAGACAGCCAAAACAGTTATTTTGCAACAGCATTTTCAAGTGATATTGTTAGACATTTATCTGCCCGATATTAACGGCATTGATCTGCTCAAACAGTTCCGCAACCACAATATAGACAGCACCATTATTGCCATCACCAGCCAGAGCAGCACCGAGCTGGCTATTCAGGCCATGCGCCACGGAGCCTATGACTTTATCGAAAAGCCCATAACTCTGGAACGATTGAGGGTGACACTTGATAACACATTAAAACATCTACAACTTACTGCCACCCTGCATAATTACGAAAAAAACTTCAAACGCGACCATTTTCATAACATGATTGGCTCATCGCTGCCGATGCATAACCTTTTTCACATAATAGAGAGTGCGGCACCAAGTAAAGCCACTGTGTTCATCACGGGCGAAAGTGGTACAGGTAAAGAGCTGTGTGCCGAGGCATTACACCACCATAGCCCACGCTGTGACGCCCCCTTTATCGCATTAAACTGTGCAGCCATTCCCCGCGAACTGATGGAGAGCGAAATCTTTGGCCACGTAAAAGGGGCTTTTACAGGTGCAAATCAAGACCGCGATGGTGCCGCCAGCCGTGCCAACGGCGGCACCCTTTTTCTCGATGAGATATGTGAGATGAATCTTGATCTGCAGAGTAAACTGCTGCGCTTTTTTCAGAGCCAACGGTTTCAAAGAGTTGGCGGAAAACAGGAGGAGAGTGTCGATATCCGGTTCATCTGTGCCACTAACAAAGACCCACAACAACAGGTCAAGCTGGGACTGTTTCGTGAAGATCTTTTCTATCGCCTGCACGTTATCCCCATCGAGTTACCACCATTACGAACCCGGGGTGATGACATACGGCTAATTGCCGAAGAGTTTCTTGAGCAGTTCACGTCAGAAGAGGGCAAGGAGTTCAGGCGTTTCTCCAGCAGTGTCGAACAGACCCTGCAGAACTACCCGTGGCCAGGGAATATCCGCGAGCTTCAAAACACCATTCGCAATATTGTAGTACTACACAATGGCAACATAGTAACCCCGGCAATGTTGCCACCTCTATTAAGGGAGAACAGTCCCGACCCGCAGCAACCCACCAGTGAAGAGCCCCACAACAACACAGAGGGGCATCACAACCCCCCTCTTGAGAGTAATATCATCCCGCTCTGGCAGGTGGAGATGAATACAATTGAAAGCGCCATCCAACACTGCGACGGCAATATTAACCGTGCCGCAGAGCTGCTGGATATCAACCCTTCCACTATTTACAGGAAACGTAAACTCTGGGATCCCGTGGAGTAGCGCAAAATCAAAAACTGCGATGCAAACGCCACCGACGGTATCTCACTCCTGCCAGCAACATCAGGAAAAAAAGCTCTTCATAAAACGCGCCGCCAGAGCCAAAGCCATCACTTTTGGCCACCGGGTCAACCGTCAAGCCAATGGCCAATCCATCAACGATCACGCCGTTGGCCACACCATCCTCATCAGACTCACCACCATCCACCAAGACCAGCTCTATGGCATTACTGTTTTCAACCCTAATCCACTTTGTTTCATCAATCTTGGTATATTTACCAGCACTATCAACCTTATACAGTAATAGCCGATCAGACCAGGCAACAGTTGGTGTCACTCTGACCACAACACTTCCCGCAATTTTGGATGGAAGTGCCCGGTAATTAAACAGCCCCGCCGCAAACGCCACCGTTGTCGGCCCTTTTGGTGGAACAACACTGTTCTTAAATCCAAACAGTGTCCCATCCGTCACCTCGATATTCATGGATCCCCCAGACAACGCCACAAACCCATCAATCTTGCTGGCATTAGCAACACTGCTCGCCGCTTCACGGCTATCGGCAACACCATCACCATCGCTATCCAGTTCAAAACAGGGGGCGGGGAGACAGCCGGTTCTTAACACAAAATATGATTGAGTCTCCCTAGGCTTCGCAACGGTGGGGGCGTTCTCCTCATTATTTGCAGTCGTGGTGCTTTCGCTCGTCTCACCACTTGTACCACCTGTCGCCACCGGGGCCGCCTTATCAATCACCCTGAAACCGACAATCTCATCACCTGAAGAGGGGGCCGCTGTCGGCACAACCACATTAACGGTGATCGTTTTTGACTGCTTTGGCTCAATTTTACCGGTCTTGGTGGGGGCCTCTACCTTCCATGAACTCCCTGGCAGCAGCTCCACAGTAAAATCAGTGGCAACACTCTTGCCGTTGATCACCTCAACTTGATAACTCACCACCTGACCCAAACTGCCACTCTGCTGCTGCGGGCCAGAGACAATGCCAATATAGCCAGAGTTGATCGGGGCCAACCCAATCGCCAAGCCGTTTGTCAGCAGCGGCTGGCTCGCCGAGTAACTCATACCCCGGGTATCATCCGCCTGAATTCCCACCGTCGCACTGGCACCCTGACTCAAGGCAATGTTGGTAGAAGTGGTCTGTTTATACTGAAACAGCACCCGATTACTGCCCTGATAGAGGATTGCCTGAAACTCAAATATCGCCGTCGGATCATCGTGATGGACAACCCGCCAATGGACAATCACCCGCCGGTTGGGGGCCGTGCCCTGCACCATCCAGTAGACAGCCCCGCCAGCAGAGGGATTTAGATCATCAAACCACGGGGCAATAAAGGGGGGCGTCTGCCAGCCCGGCGTACCTGCAGGTTGAGGAATCGCCAACCCTGACGGGTTATAGTTGTTCTCGCTGTTACCAAAAGAGATGTAGCCGTTGGCAGAGACATGGGCGGTATAGTAGGTCTTGCCGTAAAACTCAAAACCAAAACCAAAACGGATCTCTTCACTACCATCATCAGACAGGGCCAACCGCTGGCCTGTCTGGCTGATATCAATAAAGCTGAATGACGGGCCATTCAGCTCGGCAGAGTCTATCAACTGATAACCATCAGCATTGGGGGCCAGGGTCAACCGCGCCTGAAGCGGCGCACAATACAACATCACCACCAGAACAGCGGTGGCTAATATAGTGTTACTTATCTGCTGGATACATATCGTCAATCTGGACTCCAGATATACCTGCCAACCCTCTCTTAGGGTTATCGCCACCATCCTGCACAAAGCCCAGTCACCATAAGACGACCCGGCCGCTTTTTTTGGATTATACGACGATCTGACGACGGCACCCTAATCGCCACGCAACCCCCAGCAAA
Source organism: Gammaproteobacteria bacterium (assembly GCA_021731365.1). Lineage (GTDB taxonomy): Bacteria > Pseudomonadota > Gammaproteobacteria > Tenderiales > Tenderiaceae > JAKFXL01. The sequence continues at coordinate 19,387 of JAKFXL010000023.1, forward strand.
ATAGACATCAACGTCACAATCAGCCAGTTGCCCGTCACCGCATAAGGGGTCATGCCACTGCGTGGCTGAATCGTGGCAGTAGCCACGGCAATCTCAAACTGCGGCACCCGCGCCAAAAACTGCCCCTTGGCGTCGATCACTGCCGTAATTCCGGTATTGGTCCCCCGCAGCATCGGCCGCTCAGTCTCCAGCGCCCGCATCCGTGCCATCTGCAGATGTTGTGGCGGTGCCCAGCTATCATCAAACCAGGCATCGTTACTGACATTCACCAAAAAGGTCGCCTCCGGTAGGGCACGAATCATCTCCTCACCAAACGCATCCTCAAAGCAGATAGCGATACCGGCACGTTGCCCCGCCACCCGTAGCGGCGTCTGCTCGGCCCCTCCGCGACTGAAATCGGACATCGGCACCTGCATAAAATCGACAACCCCACCCAGCAACCACTTCATGGGGAGATACTCGGTAAAGGGCACCAGATGGTTTTTATGGTACATACCCCGCTCAGTGCCCGACCCCAGGCTGAGCATGGTGTTGTAGTAACGCCCCCCTTTTTCTTCATAGTTAAGCAGACCGATCAGCAGATCCGTATCGTGCTGGTCTGCCTCCTGCTCCAGATCATCGAGGAAGGGCCTGACCTCATGATAAAAGGCCGGCAGTGCAGTCTCCGGCCAGATAATCAGGTCGGCATCCCAGTGCTGCCGGGTCAACTCAGTATAGAGTTCGATGGTCGAAAGGCGGCTCTCGGGGCTCCACTTCACATCCTGCGATACATTCCCCTGCAACAGCGCCACCTTAATTGGTGCACCCTCCGGCTCAGTCCAGTAACCCTTCTGCATCGGCCACGCCAACGCCCATATAACAATCAATGCCAAACCATAGTAGCGACGCCAATCCCGGTCGAGCAGCAGCGCTACCAGTAGCGCCGCATTCAGCGCCACCAACCAGGAGAGACCAAATACACCTATCCATGCCGCCCACCCGGCCAACAGCGTATCGGTCTGGCTGTAACCGAGACTGATCCAGGGGAAGCCTGTCATAAACCAGCCACGCACCCACTCCACCAGGACCCAGGCGGCAGGCATCACCAGCAACAACTTAATCCGGGTGTAACGTTTTTCAAAGCGGGGCGGGAAAAAGCGGGCAATCAGATAACCCAGCAGTGTTGGGAAGAGGGCCATCACCAGCACCAGCAGCAAGGTCAAGAAGAGCGATAACGGCAGGCTAACGTAGCCGTGGTAGTAGATGCTGACAAAAATCCAGCTGACACCCACACCAAAAAAACCGACACCAAACAGCGCGCCACGACGACAGGCACCCCGCACATCCGCAAAGAGCCAGAGCGCAAACAGCAGCGCAATACCAAAAATTGCCACCGGCCACCACCCCAGTGGTGCAAATGCCAATGGCGTAGCTGCACCGGCCAGCAACGCCAACAGATCAGCACGCCAGCCGGCGCTATAGCGTTGCAATGTGGGAAGCGACTGCATCGTTGTCCAATCGCTCCCTAGCGATCCTCATCCTCAACGTCGGGGAGTACATCCTCAGCCACCAGGCTCACCTCGAGCAGATGGATACGGCGGCTATCGGCACTCAATACCTTTATCTGGTAACAGCCAATCGTAATCTCCTCACCACGCTCCGGCATACGGCTGAACGCCTGCATCACCAGACCGCCAATCGTATCAAACTCCTCATCACTGAAATCACACTTGAAGTAGTCGTTAAACTCCTCAATAGGCGTCAATGCCTTGATAATAAAACGGTCGTCGTTCTGCTTTTTGATAAAGATATCTTCATCAATATCGTGTTCATCCTCAATCTCGCCGACAATCTGCTCCACCACATCCTCAATCGTCACCAGACCGGCAGCACTGCCAAACTCGTCCACCACAATCGCCATATGGTTACGGTTGGCGCGAAAATCCTTGAGCAGAATGTTGAGCCGTTTGCTCTCCGGCACAAAGACTGCGGGGCGCAACACGTCACGCACATTGAATTGAAGACGTCGGTCACCGATAAAATAGGGCAGCAGATCCTTCGCCAGGATCAACCCCACCACCTCATCGATATCCTCACCGATGACGGGGAAACGGGAGTGGCCCGACTCAGTAATCACCGGCAGCAACTCATCCAGGGTGGCGTCCTGCTGCAATACCGCCATCTGCGCCCGTGGAATCATAATATCGCGCACCTGCATCTCGGAGACCTGCATCACCCCCTCGATCATCATCAGCGCATCCACCTCCAGCAGGTCACGCTGCTGGGCATCACGCAACAGCCCCAGGAGTTCACTCTTGTCTCTCGGCTCCCCCCCCGACAGCACATGGGTCAAACGCTCCAGCCAGGAGCGTGGAACACCACCACTGCTCGTTCGATCTTCGCTCATTGCTCCTCGATCCTTTGATTACTCGTTTGCACGCTCTTCATATACCTAAATTTCATAAGGGTTATTGATATTCAACTGCGCCAGAATCTCAACCTCAAGTCCTTCCATCTCATCCGCGTCTGCCTCTTCAATATGGTCATAACCGAGCAGATGCAACACCCCATGCACCACCATGTGGGCCCAGTGGGAGATAGCCGGTTTGCCTTGCTCCAGCGCCTCCACCTCCACCACTGCGGCACAGATCACCACATCACCCAACAGCGGCAACTCAACCCCTGGGGGCGCTTCAAACGGAAAGGAGAGTACGTTGGTCGGTTTGTCCTGATGACGATAGATACGATTAAGCTGCTGCATCTCATCACGGGTCACAATACGCACCGTCAGCTCCGCCGTCTCGACAAAACCGGCCAACGCCGCCTCCACCCAGCGCTGCACCGTATCAACACCCGGCAGTACGCCACCTTTGGTTGCGTACTGAACATCAAGATCAACCGTCATGATTGTCGTTTGCCCAGGGGCTGACTCGACGTCACACTCCCCTCAACTTCCGCCTCATGTGTCTCGTACGCCATCACAATGCGCTGCACCAGGGGATGGCGCACCACATCCCTGGCACTGAAAAAGGTAAAACTGATGCCGTTTACATCGCGCAAAATATCAATCACATGACGCAGTCCCGAGTCGCGACTGCTGGGCAGATCCACCTGGGTCACGTCACCCGTCACTATCGCCTTCGAGTTAAAGCCGATACGGGTCAGGAACATCTTCATCTGCTCTTTGGTGGTGTTCTGCGCCTCATCGAGGATGATAAAGGCGTCGCTCAAGGTGCGGCCGCGCATGTAGGCCAGTGGCGCAATCTCAATCACCTGCCGCTCCATCAACTTCACTACCCGCTCAAAGCCGAGCATCTCATGCAGGGCATCGTAGAGTGGACGCAGATAAGGATCTATTTTTTGAACCAAGTCACCCGGCAGAAAACCGAGCCGCTCACCCGCCTCCACCGCTGGGCGGGTCAGGATGATGCGCTGCACCTTGTCCTGTTCCAGTGCTTCAACGGCGCAGGCCACCGCCAGATAGGTCTTGCCGGTTCCGGCGGGGCCAACACCAAAACTCAGGTCATGGGTACGGACGGCTTGCAGGTAACGCACCTGATTGGCGCCGCGGCCTTTGACAAAGCCGTGGCGGGTCTTGATCACCGCCGGCTCGATCACCACCGCAGACTCTGCCTTGGTCACCGATTCACCCAGCTCACCCAGCCACTGCTGCAACAACAGATGTACAGACTCAGGCGTCACCGGCTCACGGTCAGCCGCCGCATACAGGATTTTAATCACCGTGGCAGCCGCAGTCACCCGCGCCTCATCGTCGCCGATGATGCGAAAAACATTAGCACGGTTGTTGATTTCGACCCCCAGACGCTGCTCTATCTGCCGCAAATGGTCATCAAACTGACCACACAGATGGGCCAGGCGCTGGTTATCGGCAGGCTCAAGAATAAAGTCGGAAGTTATCGGTTGACCGTTCAAAATTATATATATCAGTATGGAGTGGGTGAAATTGAAACACACTCTGTCATTAAAGACTAGCCATAAGCGCTACGACTACCATTAACCCGCTGATTTTACTCAACAAGCTCACCACGAAGCGAGTTAGGCTGGGCCTCGACGATACGCACAGTCACAAACTGCCCGATCATCTTGGTAACATCGCCACCCCGGCAATCAAAGTTGACCACGCGACTATTTTCAGTGCGCCCGGCCAGCTCAGAGGCGTCACGGGTTGAGGGACGCTCCACCAATATACATTGCAGTGTGCCCACCATCTGCTCGCTGATGGCCATCGTCATCTCATTGATACGCGCCTGAAGGCGGGCAAGACGGGCCTGCTTTACCGCCAGCGGCACATCATCCGGCAGTGAAGAGGCCGGTGTACCGGGACGCTGACTATATATAAAGCTAAACGAACGGTCGTAGCCAACATCCTCAATCAGCTGCATCGTCGCCTCAAAATCGGCGTCGGTCTCGCCGGGAAAACCGATAATAAAGTCAGACGACATCGCCAGATCCGGACGCACCTCACGCAAGCGCCGCACAATCGCCTTATACTCCAGCGCCGTATGGCCACGTTTCATCATGGCCAGAATCCGGTCGGAACCGCTCTGCACCGGCAGATGTAGGTGGCTCACCAGCTCCGGCACCTCGGCATAGGCGCGGATCAGACTGTCGTTCATCTCGATCGGGTGGGAGGTGGTGAAACGGATACGCTCAATCCCCTCAATCGCCGCAACGTAGTGGATCAGCAGACCGAGATCAGCAATCTCGCCGTCATGCATCACACCACGATAGGCGTTAACGTTCTGCCCCAGCAGATTGACCTCGCGCACCCCTTGGGCCGCCAGCTTGGCCACCTCGGCCAGCACATCGTCAAACGGACGGTTGATCTCTTCACCACGGGTATAGGGAACCACACAGAAGGTGCAGTATTTAGAACACCCCTCCATGATCGAGACATAGGCCATGGGGCCATCGGCCCGTGGCTCCGGCAGGCGATCGAACTTTTCAATCTCTGGGAAAGAGATGTCGATCACCGGTGCCCGCTTAAGGCGAGCAGCACGAATCAGCTCCGGCAGGCGGTGCAACGTCTGCGGACCAAAGATCACATCCACATAGGGGGCACGAACACGAATCGCCTCCCCCTCCTGGCTGGCAACACACCCGCCGACGCCAATCACCAGATGGGGCCGTTTTTTCTTCAACTCACGCCAGCGCCCGAGCTGCGAGAAGACCTTCTCCTGCGCCTTTTCACGCACCGAACAGGTATTCAGCAGCAGCACATCGGCCAGCTCGGCCTCTGTGGTCAACTCCAGACCATGGGACTCATTGAGCAGATCCGCCATCTTGGAGGAGTCGTACTCGTTCATCTGACAACCGAAGGTTTTGATAAACAGTTTCTGGGCCATAAAAAACTCAGGTCTAATGCGGGGAAAAGGGGGCAAAGCATACCATTTCTGAAAGTACGCCGCCAAAGCACATATCAAGCGCCGTCACCGCAACAGATGCCGCCTCGTTTGTTGAAGCAGAATCAAAGGCTAGTTATTCGCAGGGTTCAGTTTGAGCAAACTATCTGCCTGAGCCATTGGCAGCCATAAGGCAAGTTGAGCCAGTATGTCGTGGAGTGGACGATGGGTGCGCCGAGCGGCGGCGGTAACGCACTTTAGCAGACAGCGGTTTGTGGTTTTGGCCTTTGCTGCCAACAGAAAATAAAACTGCCAGTCGGTCAATTGCTCGCAGGAGACATGATAATGAGCGCGTTTCACGCAGAGGTAACTGATGCCAGTTTCAGGCGGTTCGGCAGGGACACTGCCACGGAGCAAGGCTTGAAAAGCGCCCAACGGGTGATGGGTAACCACCAGGCGAGTGGTTTCTGGAAGAACAACCTCAATGTTGCCGCCCAGTAACAGGTCAAAAGGGTCAACTATTTCAAAGTCACTGCTTTCGAACCCCGTTGCTCGTAACGACGCGGCCATGGCCCGCTCGATTTGGGCTAAATCAAGAGGAAAAACCAGCTTTCCATCATCTGCCGCTTTAACCGAAGCACTTTGAGAGCGGCGAAGAAACTGAGCAAATCCGTCACCGAGTTCATACAGTGAAAAGCCGCGGGGTGGGTGGCTGCTCAGATATGCACGGCAGAAAAACTCAAACAGCGATTCGCCAAGCAAACGTTGCAATGCTGGGTAATCCGCCTTCAGGCAGGCAAACAGGCGTAACCAATACCCCTGGGCATAAATATCAAGGCGACTATGAGGTGAGATGCCCGGTGGCACTTCAATAACATCCTCGATCATCCAGCTGCGGGTTTTCCGGGCGTGTGCCAAACCGTCCGGAAGCCCTTCAGGTGCCGTGATTGCGCTCATCATCCAGCGCTGCAGGGAGGCAAGATCGGGAGAGTCCGAGTGGTTATTTTGCGCCATTGTACGAGTTTTTATATCCATTACTGGGGATGTTGGTCAGTTGAAAATCGATAGGGGTAGAGAGCACTGTCTGTTTATCGACTGATGCAACAGGCGTAGATGTGAGTGTATCGGGCATGACGCCGTTCAACATTAAATGCCTAGCTTTGTTGAGTTCGGCGAGAAGATCGGGGTAGTTGGGTATCTTAGCATCCCACTCGAGCAGGGTAGAAACACCTCCCGTCAACGTTTGAGCAAGCGAATAGAGCTCCCAAACAGGTGCCGGAACGGGCGCATCGTGAGTGTCAACCATATACTCTTCGCAGAGGGTCGGCCCCGCCAGATGGATTTGCACCACATGGTCATGGGGTATTGAGCGGATGTAATGCTCCGCATCAAAACGGTGATTATGGGCGCTGACATAGACGTTGTTCACATCGAGTAACAGTCCGCACTGGGTTGCTTCAACCAGTTCCGTGATGAACTCCCACTCAGTCATGGTAGAAGAACGGAATTGAACATAGCTGCTGGGGTTTTCTATGATCAGCGGACGTTCAAGAATCTCCTGAACCTCTCGCACCCGTTGTGTTACATGTTTCAACGACGCTTCATTAAACGGGAGTGGTAAAAGGTCGTGGGAGTTGTGACTGCCCAGTCCTGTCCAACACAGATGGTCGGATATCCAGGCGGCATTGACGCGCCCAGCAAGTTTTTTCAACTTGTCGAGGTAGTCTCGGTTCAAGGGTGACGCACTGCCAATCGAAAGGGATACGCCGTGCATCACAATAGGAATATCTGTTGATAACCGCTCCACCACACTGTTGGTGTAACCCGAGTTATCCATAAAATTTTCAGAGATGATTTCGAACCAGTCAACACGTAGCCCCCCGGACAAAATCTCCGGGAGGTGTTGTGTACGCAGGCCGACACCGAAACCCAGGTTAGGCAGACCCAAACGGCTCTTCTTTTGCATCGTGGTTGCGATTAGTTCGGCGGTATAACGGTACGCAGATCGTTTGCCGCAGGTTTGCTTGGGGCTGGGCTGCCGGGGTTTTTACTGGCATAGATCGCTGTATAAGCGGCCCATGCCGCGTCGTACACCTTCTCGTTACTGGTGAAGGAGAGCGTATTCGGCGGTATGGCTGCACCGGTATCAATGTCGATTACATCCATTGTTCCACCGCCTGGCACACTGAGCAGCTGCCAATTTGAGATTGGCGCGCCGCACCCTCCTTTTTGGGCACAGGTATTGTCGCTGGGGGCAATATAGTTTCCAGTCGCATTTTTAACTGGATAGCCGCACCCGCCCTGCCCTTTGTGCAAATTAGAGCCGGAGCAGGTATGGAAGGCAGAGATATCTGCACAGTTGTTGCCGGGGTTGGTGATACTCAACCCCTGACAAGCGTGATACTCGTCTGTAGTGGTGGGGGTCGGAAGAGCCGCTGAAAGATCCGGGGCAGCACCCATCACTGCCCAATACAACGACATGCGATCTCCTGATGCCCTCATTGCTTGGTTGGGGAATGCTTTTGTACTATCGCCCCAGGAGAGGGTCAGCGCACTATTGATGCCGTTGATAGCACCTACAATAAGGCTATTCAGGAGCTCTTCAGAGCCGGTTTTCAACCCATTAAGGGCATTAGCGACATCCGTCGGCGTAGGCAAAGCAGGATTAGGAACATAATCACTGGTTTGAAGATCGGCCCCCGTCCAGGCATTGCCCGCTGCAAACCACTGCGTAAAGGTCATGAATCCATCTGTAGCGATCACATCGGTTAAGTTGTTGAAGCGCTCCCAATGGTCAATCTCATCTCCGGTAACACGTGCGTCAGCGTCGCCAGAGCCAGGATAATCGATGGCAAGCGCGGCTTTATCCGGTTGAAACTGCAATTGAACATCATTGGTTGCCACGTGATCGATAAAGGTTGTTTTGTTGTCAACAATGACGGCCCCGACGCGCTCCTGAAGATAGAGACGAAAACCCTTAAGGGCGTTTTTGATGCCGCCTTCGCCTTGATCGGAAATACCCCTGATCATATCTGCCGCCTGAATAATCGCCAGTGAAGGATCAGATGCACTAATCTGTGTAGGCATACGGGGATATTCAGGATTGTGGTATTTCGTCATCCCGTTAAACACATCTCGCTGCTTGCTTAAATTTGTAGCGTCGAACATTTTTGTCCATAAAGTCTCCCCATCGCTGTACTCAATGGTGATGTACTTGAGCAAACAGTTATACATCCAGCCGATGGTGCCAAAGAGTGGCAGATCCTTTTCTGTATTTGCACTTGCCCAGTTAACAAAAGGCACAGCCGGGAAATAGTTGTCACGCGCATCAGGCTTAATATCGGCAAGGGCGACCTCATGTGACTGCTCAATGGCCAGAAACAGATTGATCTGCTCCTGATTCAATTCACCGATGTCGACATTGACCGAGGCGTAAGTCATCGTATCTGTCAGATCGAGGATATGGGGGATTACGGTGTTAGTCGGCCCATAACAGCCCCAGCCACCCGCTGCGTTTTCCAGAAGAGAGCCGGTAAAAAACTTAGGCGTGACGCCCAGCACAACGGCCAGGTTAGCCGCCAATTGCAAATGCAGCATCTCCTGAATGAAGACACTAAACATGGTGTTGTACGCCTCTTGATTGGGCGTAAGCACTGTGCCAGGAGGTGTGGGTGTTGTCGACATGCCCGCCCAAAGACGACCCTTAGCAAGCGGGTTGCTAATTTTATGGGTGCCCTGAATTGATGACATGGCACACAGATAGAGTGGGATTGTGAAATTTTCCACATTGACGGCACCTTGGGCCAGTGCTGCTACCGCCGACTTGTCCAGATCAAGATTAGAGAGATCACGCTTTGTGATAGGCATAAAGTTTTTAGGGATAACACCTTTAAGCGCAGCTTCAGACATGTTTATGGTCCTTGTTAAATGAAATGAATACTTCACATGTTGTTTTCAAATGTAAGCCCTTGCATCGGCAGCCCCATCATTTTCATTAACCTTTATTTTTATCCCCTAAACTGCCTCAACAGCCCCTGTAGCTACCCATACATGAAAGAGATGGTGGAAGCCCGTGGCGTTAACGCTGACCGCTCCAGCCTCAGCCGCTGGACATTCAAATAGACACCTGTTCTGGAAGGTGCATTTTGGCAAAGAAAATATTCCGTGGGTACGCGCTGGCGCAGTGATGAGACTTAAGGAATCTCAGGGGCATTTGTAATGAACCCCATCGTTATTCACGTTTCATATTCATTCAAAAACAAAAACGTCATCTCTTAAGGCTATAGATATTGGCGCTCCAATAACTGCTTTTATGCTCAAGGGGTGCTACCCACCCTGCCGCCACCAGCGCCTTGGCGATCAAGCGATTCATAATGCCGTGCCCCACCAGCAGTACCGGCCCTTTTTCCGCCAGAGTAATCAGCCGCAGGGCCGCTGCCTTGGCTCGCGATTTAGTCTCACCCAATGAATCAACACCCCTGCTATAGCCACAAAGCCATAGCAGGCGGAACAGCACCACCCAGATACCCGGTGGAAGAGGCAAGAGTCGCCATTGGGCATACGGCAGTGGCGCTTCACAGAATAGTGGGTCAATCAGAGGATGGGCACACCCCAGCGCCTGTGCTGACGAAAGGGCTCGGGGCAGGGGGCTGGTGATAACGGTTGTCTCTGGGTCAATCAACGTCAACAGATTTTTGGGGGCACTCTCCATGGCCACCACGGCTTGGTTGTACTGATCGATCCACCTCCCCATCTCTGCCGCACGGCACCAGCCGGTTACAGGCAGCAGCGGCTTACCGTGGCGCATGAGGGTGATTTTCATGACAAAAGAGCCTGCCACCCCACACTGAAAGGAGAGGTAGCGTGACTCCACCGCCTTGCAACACTAATCACGCTGCGGCGTCGCCGCAATCTTGTGAATACTCAAGTCGGCCCCTTGGTACTCCTGCTCCTGAGTCAGGCGTAACCCAACCATCTTTTTCAACAGGCCATAGACAATCAATCCACCGGCAAAGGCAATCAACACCCCCACCAGGGTACCGATCAGCTGCGACACAAAACTAACACCGCCCATACCACCCAACGCCTCCAGTCCAAAAATCCCGGCGGCAATTCCGCCCCAGACACCACAGAGGCCGTGTAGTGGCCAGACACCCAAAACGTCGTCAATCTTCCAGCGGTTCTGTGTCTGGATAAAGGCCCAGACAAACAGCGCTCCCGCCACCACGCCGGTGAAGAGCGCTCCCAACGGATGCATTAAATCAGAACCGGCACAGACCGCCACCAGACCGGCAAGTGGGCCGTTGTGCACAAAACCAGGGTCGTTACGCCCGATCACCAGCGCCGCCAGCACCCCGCCGACCATCGCCATCAATGAATTAACAGCCACCAGACCGCTGATGCCGACCACCGACTGCGCCGACATGACGTTGAAACCAAACCAGCCCACCGTCAGTATCCAGGCCCCCAGCGACAGAAACGGAATACTGGAGGGTGGATGGGCGTACATCACCCCATCCTTACCGTAACGGCCATGGCGCGGCCCCAATAGCAACACTGCGGCCAGCGCAATCCAGCCGCCAACGGCATGCACCACAATGGAACCGGCAAAATCATGGAACTTGGCACCAAAAGTCGTCTCCAGCCACGCCTGCATACCAAAGTTGCCGTTCCAGGCCATACCTTCAAAGAGTGGGTAGATCAGCCCCACCAGCGCAAAGGTGGCGGCCAGCTGTGGATTGAACTTGGCCCGCTCGGCAATGCCACCAGAGACGATGGCCGGGATGGCGGCGGCGAAGGTGAGCAGGAAGAAGAACTTCACCAGCGCCAGACCGTTCTGCTCTGCCAATACCGGCGCGGCATCGAAAAACGAGACGCCATAGGCCACTGAGTAGCCGATAAAGAAATAGGCGATGGTGGAGACGGCAAAGTCAGCCAATATTTTCACCAGGGCGTTGACCTGGTTTTTATGCCGCACCGTGCCCATCTCAAGGAAGGCAAAACCGGCGTGCATGGCCAGAACCATCACTGCCCCCATCAATAACAGGAGCACATCACTCCCCGACTGCAAAGCTTCCATAACAACTCCCAGGATTATGATCACGACTGCCAGAGCGCTCACTCTCACACCCAAAGCAGGCTAGCTGAATATAAAAAATCAGTCCGTTATAACCGACTATAAACGTGACTTCAATACACAACAGGCCCTGTTGGCCTCAAGCCCCAGCCATTTAGGCCGTGATAGTTGAGGTATACCCGTCATTGAGACCGCCCATGAACATCTACGATTCGCAAAGCTCCATTTCAAGCACCTTGCGTCTCACCACTATCCGTTATCTGATGGATTTTGGTGAACGGGTCTCGTTTAAGGCGGGGGAGATGATCTTTCACGAGGGGGATACCTGCCAGCAGGTCTACATCATCCTCAGTGGTGAAGCTGATATCATCAAAAACGACGCCTATGGCAATGGTTCTGTCATTGCCACCGCGCAACAGGGCTCAGTGTTTGGTGAGATGGGGCTGTTCCTTGATCTACGCCGCTCTGGCAGCGTCATGGCCAAAACCCCGTTAACGCTGATGGCACTGAAAAATGATGACTTTATCGGTGCCCTGCAACGGTTTCCCGATTTGAGCCTGCGGCTGTTCAAATCGCTCTCACTCAAACTCGACTCCGCCAACACCCGGTTTTCAGTCCTCAACAACTCCCTGCACATGGTTCAGCTGGGTACCTATATATTAGAGCGCCCGGTTGATGATACCGGCATGCAACACCACGAGTTTTACGCCATCATGGCCGACAGCGAGCTGAAACGACATGAGATCACCAATGTACTGACGAACTTCAAACAGATGGCGATCATCGACGACCTTGAACTCAGCGCCGATGGCCACATTGCTTTTCAGCTTAATGCCGAGCAGCTGCACCACTATCTGCAGCATGCATCCACCAGCACCACACAAGCCTGACACCCCCTGCCCCACACCCCGAAAACTGGCCACTGATCCGACCAATCCCTCACTTCATCCATGGCAATCAGTTACAATCGCGCCGCTTCAGCAACTGTACTAACCCGCTCCACACAGGCAACCCCATGTTTCAGGTTCTAATTCAGATGGCCGCGCTCATCCTCTGCGGCACCCTATGGCGCGCCGCCCGCCCCATGGGCATTGATGCCGATGTGGCACGCCGGGTATTGACCGGGCTGGTCTACTCGCTGCTACTACCGGCGCTGGTGCTGGCTGTTTTGTGGCGCACGCCCCTGGGAATGGACAGTGGACGGATTGCCCTGGCGGCGGCCGCCGGCATACTGGGTACCCTGGCATTGGCGTGGGGGCTATTTCGTCTTACCGGGACCGCCCGCGCCAGTGCCGGGGCGTTGATCCTGGCGGGCTGTTTTCCCAATGCCACCTACATGGGGCTGCCGGTACTGGAACAGCTACTTGGCCCCACCGGACGCAGCATTGCACTGCAATACGACCTGTTTGCCTGCACCCCGATTCTGCTGACGCTGGGCATTCTGCTGGCCGCCGCCTACGGTGATCACCAGGGGCAAGCCCATCCGCTCAAAACCCTGCTCAAGGTGCCACCACTCTGGGCGGCGCTGCTGGCGATCACCCTTAACCTATCCGGCGTACCCATGCCTCAGGCAGTGGAAAGCTGGCTGCAGATGCTCGGCAATGGCGTGATTCCACTGATGCTGATCTCACTGGGCATGGCGCTAAAGTGGTCGAGCTGGGAGCGGCGTTATCTGCCCCTGCTGCTACCCACGCTGCTGTTGCAATTGATGGTCATGCCGCTGATTGTCATGTCCGTGGCACAGTGGCTGGGACTGAGTGGCGAGCTATTGATGGGGGTGACGATGGAGGCCGCCATGCCCAGTGTTGTCATCGGTCTGGTACTGTGCGACCGTTACGGCCTGAATACCGGACTCTATGTCATCGCCGTCACCGTAAGTACGGCGCTCACATTGGTAACACTACCCCTTTGGCACGGTTGGCTTGGTGGATGAAACGGATAATCACTGCACTGCTGTTTGGCCTTCAGGGCACAACCTTAACCGCTGGCGAGATTGGGGCGTTGGCGCTGGAGTTTAACCACCATACCGTGCCGCTCAGTGATGGCAGCAGCCTTAACATTGATGGTCTGGGGATCCGCTACAGCGAAGTTACAACACTGCCGGTGCGGCTGGAGCTGGTACTGGGGCGTATCGGGGTGCGCCACGACGGTGACCCCGCCGCGCTCGGCTTTCAAACCGACGGTTACAGCGCCGGTCTTAACCTGACACTCGCCTCACCACGCTGGCACTCACTACAGATCGGTGCCGACGCGGGTTACCGTTACTACACTGCCGATCAACAGTTCGACCTGCAACAGATGGATATTGACTGGCACCAGAGCGAGGCACGCGGCTGGCTGGCGCTGCATCTCAGCCCCCGGACAACGCTCTACGGTTGCACAGTCGTCACCTACATCAGCGGCAGTCAGACAGTCAACAGCAGCAGCCCCTCACAGCGTGACTTTAACAACGACCAGCGCAACGGTTATTGCGCCGGACTCAGGATTGACGTGGGTGACGGTGGCTACATCGGCTTTGAATCAGAACAGCGCCACCAGCGGGGTGGGCGGCTCTATTTTGGCAGACACTACGATCTTTAAAACCCAAGGATCGTTAAAACCCAAGCCCCAGCTTAAGGTTGTAAGAGATAACCTCGCCCACCGTATCACGCTCCAGCGCCACCTGCAGGCCGCCAGGGGTAAAAGAGAGCCCGACAAAGGTCCGATCCTCCACCAGCTCCACCTTATCCAGCACCCCCTCTGCATTCCCCATGGGGGTGTTCACGGACCAGACCCGGCCAATGCCCGCATAAGGGGTTAGAAACAGCACCCGCTTGGAGATACCAACATCAACAGAGCGGGTATTGAGGGTGAACTGCTCCACACCAAACAGTGAGGTTGCCGCCAGCCGTATCGCCACAGCAGGGATCGAGATGCCACCATCAAGGATTGCATATTTAATCTCCCCCCCCCACGCCTGCAGATTGGAGCCTGGCAACGACAGATAATAGGCCCCCAGATCCACATCAAACGGCAGCCCCTTTTGCAGATAGAGCTTGGGCACCGCCAGTACCTTGGGCGGCTCACCACTCATCGCCTTATCCCAGGCGGCCTCGTGTTCAGGGGCAATCTCCGTCACCACCATCGAAACCCCCAGATCAAAACCGCTCGTCCCCAGCGGTGCGGATGATGCCCCCGCCTTGTAACTAAAAGCCGCGGCCAGATCCTGGGTAATCAGCTCAAACTCACTTTGCGACAAGGTGTTAACACCCTCCACACTGGCGGCCATACCTGCGCCCCACCAGCCACTCAGTAGCATTGCTGCCAATACTCGCCTCATTTAGAACGTCCTCTCAGAACTATGGTCTTTCACAAACTGCTGCGTTAAGCTGCCCTGCACCACGCCACATTCACACTACCAGGGAGAACAGCGCCAATGAACTATTTCAAGGACAACACAGACTCTATCGGCAATACCCCATTAATCCGTATTAATCGAGTGCTCGGTACCACCACCGCCACAGTACTCGCCAAGATCGAGGGGCGCAATCCTGCCTATTCGGTAAAGTGCCGCATCGGCGCGGCCATGATCTGGGATGCAGAAAAACGCGGCGCGCTTAAGGCAGGCATGCATATTGTGGAGCCCACCAGCGGCAATACCGGCATTGCCCTGGCCTTTGTTGCCGCCGCACGGGGCTACCCCATCACCCTGACCATGCCCGAAACCATGAGCATCGAACGACGCAAAGTGATGAAGGCGCTGGGGGCCAATCTGCTACTGACCGAAGGGGCCAAGGGGATGCCTGGTGCCATTGCCAAGGCTGAAGAGCTACGGGCGCAAGACCCAAATCACTACTTTATGCCGCAGCAGTTTGACAATCCCGCCAACCCGGCCATTCATGAGACCACCACCGGGCCTGAGATCTGGAACGATACCGATGGTCAGGTAGATGTCATCATCGCCGGGGTGGGGACCGGTGGCACCATTACCGGTGTCTCGCGCTACCTCAAAAAGAGCAAAGGCAGGACCATCACCGCCGTGGCGGTGGAGCCAGAGGCCAGCCCGGTGATCACTCAAACCATGGCCGGTGAAGCAGTTAAACCATCACCCCATAAAATTCAGGGCATTGGTGCCGGTTTTGTCCCCGGCAATCTGGACCTGGAGCTGATCGACCGTGTTGAACGGATCAATAATGATGAGGCCATTGAGATGGCGCGCCGCCTGGCCGCCGAAGAGGGCATTCTCTGTGGCATCTCCAGCGGGGCCGCCATGGTCGCCGCCAAACGGCTCGCCAACGACCCTGACTTTGCTGGCAAAATCATCGTGGTCATCCTGCCCGACTCAGGGGAGCGTTACCTCTCCTCCATCCTGTTTGAGGATATCCCGGCATAGCCATTAATGTGCAACAGACAATAAAAAAGGCCGGGGCAATCCCGGCCTTTTTTATTTATCTCAATACTCAACCACTCACTTGGCGTGGCGCACCAGCGGCTGAATCATCGCCCATGACTCTGCAAACATCGGTGCCGCCTCCTCCGAAATCTCCTCCAGCACCGACTCATCCAACGCCGTCAGCTCCCACGCCAGCGGGTCGACCTGCGGCAACGGGCCATCATAATCAGCAGGCAGCTCCGCACGGCTGGCAATCACTGTAGCAAGATGCACAATCGCCGCATCCAGCCGCGCCTCATCCGCCGCCGCGATGTTATGGTGACACCCCACCGTTTCACACAGTACCGGTGGCAGTTTCCACTGTTCCAGCAGTACCCTGCCAACCTCAGCGTGGTCACACCCGATCACCTCCTGCTCAGCCTCGTGCAGCGTCTCATGGCCATCGCTGGCACGCTGTAACGCAAGACGCGCCAGATCGGGGACTCGACTCATCATGACCAGCTGGCCAATATCGTGCAGCATCCCTGCTACAAACAGCCGTTCGCTATGCAGCACATGGCAGCGGTTGGCAATCAACCGCGCCAGTACCGCGCAATAGACGTTGTGACGCCAAAAGACCGCCATATTGGTCAGCTCAACCGGAATATTGGTAAACGTACGTACTGCCGAGAGTGCCAGCACCAGATAGCGCAACTCACGCTCACCAATAATCATGATCGCACGCGAGATGGTACTGATATTGGATGGAAAGTTATAAAACGAACTATTGGCCAACCGCAGCAGCTGCGCGGTAAGCGCCGTATCACGGCTGATCACCTTGCCAATCGCCGCCGCCGATGAGCGTGGATCATCGACCATTTCATTCACTCGGACACACACTTCGGGCAATGAGGCCAGCTTGCCAACCCCTTTTACAAGTTCACGTGCTTCGATGGGCATAACTGTTTCTCCTGAGCCAGATGCCAACTCCATTTGCCATTCACTTGTTGGGTATCGGCCACTGGCCGGAATCTTTGACCCCTTATTCAGCGACCGGTTTCACCAGGCCGGCAACTGTTTTGGCGCGACTGCGCGCCTCGTTGACATTGCTGGCCGAGGCCAACGCTACACCCATGCGGCGATGCTCAAATGATTCTGGTTTACCAAACAGCCGCACCTCACTCTCGGGCACACGCAACGCCTGCGCCACCCCCTCAAAGGCGATGCCCACCTGGTCCAGACCACCATAGATCACGGCGCTGGCGCCCACGGATCGTAGCCGTGTATCCACCGGCAATCCCAATATGGCACGGGCATGCAAGGCAAACTCATTCTGGTATTGGGTGACCATGGTCACCATGCCGGTATCGTGGGGGCGCGGGCTGACCTCGCTGAACCAGACCTGATCGCCCTTCACAAAAAGCTCCACACCAAAGAGGCCACGCCCGCCCAGATTGTCGGTCACCGCCTTGGCAATCGCCTGTGACCGCTCCAGCGCCAGTGGGGTCATGCCTTGCGGCTGCCAGCTCTCCACATAGTCCCCCTTCACCTGCAGGTGGCCGACGGGGTCACAAAAATGGGTCTCTATCGCACCATCTGCACCCAGGGCGCGGACGGTCAGCAGGGTGATCTCAAAATCGAAGTCGATAAACGCCTCAACAATCACTCGCCCTCCCTTCACCCGCCCGGCACTCATGGCGCACTCCCAGGCGGCAGCCACTTCGTCAGCGGTTTTGATGAAGGATTGCCCCTTGCCGGAGGAGGACATCACCGGTTTGACCAGACAGGGGTAACCCACACCCCCATCAATCGCCATCTTCAGTTCGTTCAGGCTACTGGCAAAGGCATAACCAGAGGTGGGCAGTGCCAGGGTCTCGGCCGCCAGCCGCCGAATCCCTTCACGATCCATGGTGAGCTGGGTGGCGCGGGCAGTGGGGATCACTTCGGCCAAGCCATCACGCTCAATCTCGGCCAGCATATCGGTGGCAATCGCCTCGATCTCCGGCACAATCAGGTGCGGCCGCTCCTGCTCCACCAGCCGCCGCAACGCCGCGCCGTCAGTCATATCAATCACGTGGGCACGGTGGGCCACCTGATGGCCGGGGGCGTTGGGGTAACGGTCAACGGCAATCACCTCGACCCCCAGTCGCTGCAGGGCGATGATCACCTCTTTGCCCAACTCGCCGCTGCCTAGCAACATGACCCGGGTGGCGTTGCTTGATAAAGGGGTACCAATCTTCATGACTCTCTCCAGATGGCCACTGGCCAGAAAACAGCCCCTGACAGAACGGGGCACGGCACGGTTCTATTCAATTTAACTACAGTCAATTTAACTACGGCTGTTGATCACCCAGCCCTAGCAGTCCATCCAGGACACCACGCCGCTCCAGTTGATAGAGCTCATCACACCCACCAATGTGGCGGTCGGCAATAAATATCTGCGGCACACTGCGCGCACCCTCGGCACGCTCAACCATCTCTGGCACCCGCTCGGGCTGATCATCTATATAGTATTCGATGTAGGCTACCCCTTTACGCTCAAGCAGCGCCTTGGCGCGAACACAATAACCACAGTAGTGGCTGGTATATAGCTCCACCTTGACGGTGGTGGTTGGGGTTGTCTTATTCATGAGCATGGTCACCGGGTTTAACGTTAACCGATTGTAACAGCGGTGCCTCTCCCAGCGAAATCTGTAGGGAAAAGGGGGACGGCCCGACTCCGGCGCGCCCTGGGGCATGAAACCACGAAAAGCATCAACATGCGCTGAATATCTTTTAATTACTCTCGGATTGGCCGTTACATCTTCCACGAACCATCTATATTTAGCGAGGAAGGTCATGCGTTTTATCTATCTGGTGCTCCTGCTACTGCTAGGTGCGAACGGAGTGCGTGCAGAGACTCTGGTCATTGCCGGGACTGGCGATAGCCAGAACCTGCTGCGGCGGCTGGCGCCAACATTCGAAAGTCAACATCCGGGCGTCACGGTGAAGATCCCCGACAGCATCGGCTCAAGGGGCGGTATTAGAGCGGTTACTGCGGGCCAGGCGGATCTTGGGCGCACGTCACAACCCCTCCAGCCATCCGAAGCGACGGGGTTGGTGGAGTACCGTTTCGCCATTTCGCCAATCATCTTTGTGGCTCACCCCAGTGTTGAGAGGGTGACTAATATCACCTCTGCACAGATCGTTGATATCTACGCCGGGCGTATCGACAACTGGAGCCAGCTTAACGGTCCGCGCCACCGCCTCTATGCCGTGGACCGCGAACAGGGGGACTCCTCCCGTAGCGTTCTGGAGTCGAAACTGGCTGGCTTTGCAGTGCTCAAGTCCACAGCCAAGATTTTTTTCTCCACCCCGGAAACGGTGGAGGCGTTGGTGCACAACCCCTATGCCTTTGGCTACTTACCGCTCCCGGAGGTGGCTCAAACCGATATAAAACAGCTGTCGGTAGAGGGTGTCAACGCCAGCACCGAGAATGTCATCTCAGGCCGTTACCCCTATACCACCGATTTTTACATCGTCAGCAAAGGCGGTGCTGTCGGGAGCGCACAGGCTTTTATCAACTTCCTCTACTCCGAACCGGCTAAAAAAATCATGCGCGAGTTAGGCGCAGTGCCTGTAGACAAGTAGGATGGGGGATTTAAGAGCCTCCACCACAACGGCCAGAGACAACGGCCCGGCCAGGCCGCGTCGCAAAGCCTCCATCACCCTGCGGTTGGTGATGATGCAAGGGATCATTGTGCTGATGGTGGCGACGATCATCGGCGTGGCGAGTTACCGGGTGATGGTCTCCCACTTCAAGGTTGTTCAGGAGAGCGAGACTCGCGCCATAGCAAACTCCGTGGCCAGCCTGGTGGGTAACGATGTTAAGGGCATGGGAGAGGTCGTTGAGCAGCTCGCAAAAGGGGAGGCAGTCGCCAAATATTACAGATCATTCAGCCCGGCGACCCTGGCGCAGGCCTTCACAGTCCATAACAATCTCTTTCCAGAAATCACCTACGCCAATGCACTTGGCGAGGAGGAGGTGAAGCTTCGCCAAGGGGACCTGAGCAGTGATCTGCGCGATATCGGAAGATCAGAGAGTTACAACCAGGCCGAGCGCACGCCGAATAAAGTCATCATCTCAACAGCGCAGATCTCATCTGTTCTTGGGCAGCCCATCATCACCCTGAGCTACCGCTATCACAACTATTTTGATCAGTTTCTCGGCCATATCCAGGCGAGCCTCCCCTTGAGCCACTTTGACCAGGTGATTAAGGAGATCGAACTGGATAACAATGTTTATGTTGTGCTGGTCAATGCTGAAGGAGAGATCCTGCACGCCCCCGACGCCAGATGGCTCGGCAAACCATTTAAGACCACGGATACCGATCTGGCGCTGGTGGGGGCTGCACCAGCCACAACCACGGTGCTCGGGCGCTATCGACTGCTCGGCAGCGACACTGTTGTAACACGGGCCACTGTGCCAAACCTGGGCTGGAGCATCTTTGTGGCCATACCCGCCGCAACCTATTTTGGCCCGACAAAAGATTTGACCCATGCCATGGTGGTTGTCGGGTTAATCGCCCTCCTGATCGGCCTTGTTGTGGCCTATCTGTTCGCCCACAGCCTTGCCCAGCCCATCAAACTGCTCACCCGGGCGACCAGTGAGATTTCCGCACAGGGGAGCCTCACAGAACGGGTTCAGTGGCAATCAGCGGACGAGCTGGGAGAGCTTGCCCACTCTTTTAACCAGATGCTTGACCAGCTGGCCCGCAGCCAGACAGATCTGCTCGACGCCCGCCACGAGGTGGAGGATATTCTGCGTTCCATGGCGGATTGCCTGATGGTTGTGCACCCAGACGCCACTATCATCAAAGTAAATGACGCCACCATCAGGCAGCTTGGGTACAGCGAAGAGGCGCTGATCGGTATGCCTCTCGACACCCTGATCGCCGACGACAAGGGGCTTTTCAGAGCTGTGCTGGCCTCGGATCTGGCGACTGACGACAGGATGAGCAGCATCGAAACCACGCTGATAACCAGGGATCAGCGCAGAATACCGGTGGTTTTTTCGCGCGCCCCGATGGTCGACAGCAACGGCAAAAAACGCGGGGTGGTCTTTGTCGCCAGAGATATTACTGATCGCAAGCGGGCTGAGGAGCATCTTCACTACCTCGCCAACCACGATGCGCTGACCGGCCTGCCCAATCGCCTGCTGTTCCTTGACCGGCTGAGCCAGGCGATGTCACGCCTGCCCTGGCACGACCGCACCGTGGCGCTCTTATACCTCGATCTGGATCGTTTCAAAACCATCAACGATACCCTCGGCCATGATATCGGCGACCTGTTGCTGATGGGGGTTGCGGAAAGGCTTAGCAAGTGCGTGCGCGACGGCGATACTGTGGCCCGTCTCGGTGGCGATGAGTTTGTCATCTTGCTCAACGACATCAACAAAAGGTCTGACGTAGAGGTGGTGGCGGAGAAGATCATCAGGTCGCTCTCCGTGCCGTTTGAGCTGGCCGGGGAGGAGTTTGTCGCCACCACCAGCATCGGCATCAGCCAGTATCCGGAGGGTGGCGAAGATCCCCATATACTGCTGAAAAATGCCGATACCGCCATGTACCGCGCCAAGGAGTCCGGGCGCAATACCTTCAAGCTCTACGCCGCCGCCATGAACGAAAAAGCGATGGAGGCACTGAGGATGGAGTCCGCCATCCGTCACGGACTGGACCGCCACGAATTCATCCTTCATTACCAGCCCCAGGTCTCGCTGGAGTCGGGCCGAATCATCGCAGTGGAGGCGCTGATCCGCTGGCAGCACCCCGAGGAGGGGCTGGTCCCCCCCTTCAAATTCCTGCCGGTTGCCGAAGAGACCGGCTTGATTCTGCCAATGGGCGAGCAGGTGTTGTATATGGCCTGTCGTCAGGCGGCGCAGTGGCTCCAGGCTGGACGACCGCTCAAAGTCGCTGTCAACATCGCCAACCGCCAGTTCAAACATATCAACCTGCCCCAACTGGTGAGCAAGGTGCTGGACGAAACCGGCCTGCCACCGGAGCTGCTCGACCTGGAGCTGACCGAAGGCATCCTGATGGATCAGGTTGATAAGGCGATCAAAACCCTCGAAAGCCTCCGGCAGATGGGGGTCTCCCTGTCGCTGGATGATTTTGGCACAGGCTACTCATCACTCAGTTATCTGAAGAAATTTGCCCTGGATACCCTCAAGATCGACCGCTCATTTGTGATGGATATCCCCATAGACAGAGATGATGTCGCCATCACCCGCGCAGTGGTCGAAATGGGGCGCTCTCTTGGGCTGGAGGTTGTTGCCGAAGGGGTGGAGAACGTGGAACAGCTACTGTTTCTGAAACAGCTTGGCTGCCAGTCGATGCAGGGGTTCTACTTCAGCAAACCCGTTGCTGCAGCTGAGATCGAAGAGATGCTCCGCACCGGCAGGGCAATCGACACCTCATCCGGCCAACTCATATTAATGTAGTACCGGCCGATACAGCCAAAGGCAATGGCCAGACAGCGCGTTTATCAGGGAGAAAACAAATGAGTAGATGGAGACTGCCACTGCTGCTGTCCACGGCGCTGGTCGGGGGCGGTGCCACTGCCGCCGAACTGAAGTGGGACGGTTTTTTCACCTCCACCTACTCGATCACCAATACCAAATCGACCTATCGTGACATTGTCCACGATGATGGTTCCTTTGACGACTCCCGCTTCGGTCTCCATGTAGTCTCCGATATCCACCCGCTGTGGAGACTGGAGGCGCAGCTCTTCGCCGCCGGCTATGAGGACAACTATGCAACCCGCCTCGACTGGGGCTTCGCCTCTTTCCATCTGTCGGAGCGGCTCAACCTCAAATTTGGCAAGCTCAAATACCCAAACAACCTGGTGTCAGAGTATTACGACGTGGGACTCGCCTACCCCTGGATCCGACCACCCCATGAGTACTACAGCCTGGAGGAGCCATCGGCCAGCATCACCTATGAGTCATTCAGTGGCGCCAGCGCCATTATCAACAGGCGCAGCGGCGATTGGGACCTTGTCGCACAACCCTTTTTCGGCGAGGTCGAGCTGGCTGAATCAGACGCCAATATATCCAAGTTCATAGGTATCAAACTCAGCGCCAGCAATGACCTCACCGAACTACAGGCCAGCGTGGCCCAGGGCCGCATAAATGCGGAGGGGCATGAGCTTGATGATCAGACAAAACGTATAGCCAGCCTCGGAATGCACACTGAGTGGGGCAGCCTGGTGAATTATCTGGAGTATGCCGTCACAACGTTCAGCGACAGCGAAGAGGCGCGCACCAAAGCGGGGTACATCACACTCGGGTACCACTTTGGCCACACCATGCCGCACATCACCTACGCCGGTTTCGACCAGGAGAGCGGCTGGGGGCAACAATCTGTCACCGTGGGGGTGAAGCAGATGCTAAACCCCAGCACGGCCCTGAAACTGGAGATGCAACGCATTACCCCGCAGCTTAACCCGGAGGCGGGCGCTGAGATGGCCTCCGGGCTATTTATGGACGTCCCTGAAAAGACCCGGGTCAACGCCTTCTCCATCGCCATCGATGTAGTCTTTTAGGGGGGCATAAAGATGATAAAAATAAAGCTCCTCTTCGCCATATTTGCCCTGGCGACCGCATTCGCCTCCAGCGCCGCCGCCGACATGGCCATCATCGTCAACCCAAACAACGCCGTCACCAAAGTGAGCAGTGACGAGGTTAAGCGCCTTTATATGGGAAAGACCAAATCGTTGGACGATGGGACCCGGCTGATACCAATCGACTATGTAGATGGCAGCGCCATCAAACAGGAGTTCTACGACAAAGTGGTGGGGAAACCGCTGGATCGCATCAAGGTCTACTGGTCGCGGCTGACATTTTCCGGCCATGGACGGCCACCAGAAACACTGAGCGACAGCGCCAGGATCAAGGCCTGGGTCGCGGGTAACAGCGACGCCATCGGCTATATCGATACCACCCTGCTGGACGGGAGCGTCAGGGCGGTGCTCATCGTAAAATAGCGTTTTGCAGAACCGGGCTTGCGGGTTTTTTAAAAACGGCTACAGCAGCCGCAAGGCCGGTTCATCCAGCGCCCCCAGCTGTTCACGCAGCGCCAATATCTGATCTTCCCAGTAACGCGGGGTATTAAACCAGGGAAACGCGGTGGTAAACGCCGGGTCGTGCCAGCGCCGCGCCAGCCAGGCGGAGTAGTGCATCATGCGCATGGTGCGCAACGCTTCGACAAGCAGCAGCTCCATCGGGTCAAACTCAAAAAACTGCTCGTAACCACGCATCAGTACGCTTAACTGATGCTCCATCTCGTCACGATCACCGGCCAGCAGCATCCATAGGTCTTGCACCACCGGGCCGGTCAGGCAGTCATCCAGATCAACAATGGCCGGTCCGTCGTCGGTCCAGAGCACATTGCCGGCGTGACAGTCGCCATGCAACCGCAAGGTACGCAATGGCCCCACCATCTCAAAACGGAACTTGACTGACTTCACCACATCTTCAGCAATGGTGCGGTAGGCGAGCATCAACTCCGGCGGCACAAACCCCTGCTCCAGCAGAAACTGGTAAGAGCCCACCGCCATGCTCTCAACATCCAGCCGTTGACGATGTTTAAATTGATGACGTCTGCCAACCCCGTGAATACGTCCCAGATAACGCCCCACCCACTCCAGGTGTTCATCACGATCCAGCTCAGGATGGCGGCCACCGGCACTGCGGAACAGGGCAAAACGGAACCCCTGGAAATGGTGCAGTGTCTGTCCCTCCGCATTGGCCAGGGGCGCGATGACCGGGATCTCCTGCTCTACCAGCTCGGCGGCAAAGGCGTGCTCCTCCAGAATCGCGGCGTCGCTCCAGCGTTCGGGGCGATAAAACTTGGCGACCAGCGCCGGGGCATCTTCAATGCCGATTTGATAGACGCGGTTTTCGTAACTGTTAAGGGCGAGAAAGCGGCCGTTACAGTGCCACCCTTGCGACTCAACCGCATCAAGGATGAGGTCTGGCCCCAGTGCTTCGTAAGGTGGCGTGATTACTGTACTCATCGTCCCATCAACTCCCGTAAAAATGGATTAAGCGGGCATCCACACCGTTGCGGGAGCCGTGCAAAAAGCCACCCCCGTATTCACCATAATACCAATACTGTCAGTGCTGTTTTATAAAATATCCAATACCTGCTGCGGTGGACGACCGATCACCGCCTTGCCACCACTCACCACAATCGGGCGCTCTATCAGGATAGGATGAGCCACCATGGCGTCCAGCAGCTGCTCACTACTTAAAGCAGAGTCACCCAGACCCAAGGTCTTATACAGAGACTCTGTCTTTCGCATCAGCTCACGTGGCTGTAACCCCAACATCTTGAGCAGCTGCTTAAGTTGAGACTTGTTAGGCGACACCTTCAGATACTCTACCACCTCCGGCTCTACCCCCTGCTCCCTGACCAGTTGCAAGGTCTCCCGCGATTTTGAGCAGCGTGGATTGTGATAAATCAGTACACTCATTGAACTTCTCCTCAATAACGGTGATCAGATCAGCATGGCACACCACGTCACCATGAGTGATCAGCAACAAAGATCTCTTTATAAATAATATTATGGGAATCTTTATAGATTAAGTATAATTGATACTATGTCAGACAATAACAAACAGATCCAGATCGAAACCAGCGCTTACTATCTACCGGAGCAGTCCGAACCAGAGAGTAATCGTTATGTCTTTGGCTATACCATCACCATCCGCAACACCGGTACCACTCCCGCTAAACTCACCCACCGCCACTGGCACATTACCGACGCCAACGGCAAGGTGGATGAGGTACACGGTGAGGGGGTGATTGGTGAACAGCCCCATTTCAATCCGGGTGACAGTTTTGAATATAGCAGCGGGGTGATGCTGGAAACGCCGGTGGGGGCCATGCAGGGTCACTACGATATGTTGAGCCCCTCCGGCGAGCTCTTCACCGCCAGAATCGCCCCTTTTGGGCTGGCTGTACCGGGAAGTCTTCACTAAAAACAGCGCTGAATATTCGCTGCGGGGCCTTCAGACACCTAATGATAGGACCCAGAGTGTATTACGTGGCATGGTAGCTGCCACGCCGCAGCAACGGTACAAGCAGCAGTAGTTGCCACAGATCCAGTATCCCTCCGCCACCGCCTGAGCTATTAGCCGCCGTTGTTGTAATGGTGAAGATGTCGGAAAGCCCACCTATATAGAGTGCCACATTCACCGGCTCACCTTTGAGTGATGCGGCGGTTGCACGTAGCTGCACCGTATCACCGTTTTTCACAAAACCAACAGCGGTGGTAAACGCCTCACCATTCACGCTGTACAGGCCACCTACGATGCTGATTGAGGTATCAATATCGATGCCAGTCACTGTAATGGTGTTAGAAAACACAGTGCTACCCAACGCCACCCCAGTCTGATCTACAAAAAGAAAGGGGTCAGGCACCGAATCACCAAAGGTTCTTACGGTAAATGTATCCAACACCCCGCCAATCCGCATATCCACATTCACTGACGTATACCCCTGTGCAGAGGAGGTTACACGCAGTTTGATCTGATCACCTGCCGTCGCCGCCAGTGGATAGGCTGCTGACCATGGTGACCAAGTGACACCACTGTCTGTTGAAACCGAGTACTCTCCCTGGCTGATCACTATCTTGCCCCAGCCGGTCATACCGGTGAGCGTGACCACATTTGATACAACTACTGTGCCCACCGGGATATCTGTTTGATCGGCAAACTGAAAGGGGGCCGGACGAAAATCGGTGTCATTCATCAACAGTGACAGATTACTGGACCCCGCATTGGAAATCACCAGATCACTATCACCATCCACATCAAGATCGGCAGCCACAATTGATACCGGGGTGGTACCCACCGCCGCCATCTGCCCCAATACAAACGCACCCTTGCGGTTGTTTTCCAGCAGCGATATCGTCCCTGAGCCGGTATTGGCCACCACCAGATCATCATAACCATCCCCATTCATATCAATCGCCAGCAGCGCACCAGGGTTTCCGCCCATGGAATAGGAGGCCACAAACGTAAAACCACCACTGCCGTTATTGCTCAACAGCGAAAGCGAGTCTGTCGCGGCGTGGGTGATCGCAAGGTCCAACGTCCCATTACGATCCATATCCAGAACGGCAATTGCCGCTGGCGTACTGCCCAACAGATGGGTTAAAGGCGCAGCAAAGAGACCATTGCCCGTATTCAACAGCAGGGAAATACTATTGCTCCCTTGATTGATCACCGCCAAATCAAGAGAACCATTGCCATCAAAGTCGGCGGCCACGATGGCCCGTGGAGATGAACCGACTCCATAACTGACGGCTGTTGGAAAGGTCCCAGTACCGCTATTAATGAGCACAGTGACAGAGTTGCTGGCCTGATTAACCACCACCAGATCGTTATAAAGATCACCATTAAACAGTCCAGCCACAATGGCGACCGGCCCACTGCCGGCGGCGTAGCTGGTGGCGGGGTTAAACTCAACCCCTGCCACCGCCCGGTTATTCAGGATAGAAACCGTGCCAGCCAGCTGATTCGCCACCGCGATGTCGACATAACCGTTACCTGAAAAATCTGCCAGTGCCACCGCAACCGGGCCGCTACCCACCGCATAATCGGTAGCCGACTCCATACCTGAAAAGGCGCTGACAGGGATCACCGTGATCGTATTGCTCGCCCCATTGGCCACCACCAGATCCGGGGTGAAATTCCAGTTCATATCACGTGCAGCCACAACAGCAGGGGCGTTGCTCAGCGGGACAAGCGTCTGTGTACGTAACTCCACCGCCTGAGAAACACCGCCCCAGACCATACAGCCACTACAAACAATCACCGGCAACCATCTAAACACTACCTAACACTCCACATCACAACACTTGTATATTGCCCAAACACACACCGTTGGCCATAAATAACCCACTCTTACAGAGGTATCGACACAATAACCGCAAGAATTTAGATAAAACCCACAATACCTGATTGTTTTTACAATAAAATAGCGCCTTACGGCTGATGACGGCATCAACAACCTGCTTATCAACTTACATAAGACCCGTCGGACTAAGTTCACAAACCCAGCAGAGGGCTGATGTATTCTATGCACACACCCATTTCGGATTTATAGCTGTGACCAAAAAAAGATCCGCCCATCCAGACCGTAAACGCCCAGCTACAGACGCCTACAGCAACAGCCGCAAAGAGTTGAAGTATTACGGCAGCGCGGCCTGTCTGGCGTTATGGCAACAACGCCCAGACGACATCATCCGCATCTATGTGACGCAGGCACAACTCAAAACCCACAGCGCCATGTTGAAATGGGCCGCCGCCAGCCACCGTGCCTACCACATTGTTGATGATGCCGATCTAGAACGGCTCACCGAGTCCATACACCACCAGGGAGTCTGCCTGCTGGCACTAGAGCACACCCGCATAACCTTCATGCAGTTAAAGCAGTCACTCAGCCAACATGCAGATGGCACCCTGATTGGCTATCTCGACGGCGTTGAAAACCCACACAATTTAGGCGCTATAGTCCGCACCTGTGCCCACCTGGGTATCAAATACCTGCTCGGCGAGAGTGGCCGCCTGCCAAAACTATCCGCCTCCGCCTGCCGCGTAGCCGAAGGGGGGGCAGAACATGTCAAACTGATCGCCGTGAATGATCATCAGCGCGCCATCAATGAACTGAAAAAACTTGGCTTTGCAGTGCTCACCACCGCCGCACAGGGCGATTCGTTATACAGTGGCACGCTCCCTAAACGGACACTGCTAGTGATGGGTGCAGAACAGGCAGGTGTATCACCAGCACTTCAAAAGCTCGCCGATGTTAATATAAAGATTCCGGGCAGCGGCTTGGTCGAAAGCCTTAACGTCTCCGTCGCCTTCGCCATTATCGCCGCCGAATTTATCAGGCAACAGCGTTAACAAAACGCTATTTGCCACAAAATAGACAACAACCGCTAAAGGGCCACATGAAAATTCCAAAGAGATTGCAACCCCTTCTTGAAGATGGATTAATAGACGAAATCATATGCCAACTAAAAAGTGGTAAAGAGGCCCAGGTCTACACCGTTCGGTGCGGCGAAACCATTCGCTGCGCCAAAGTCTATAAAGAGGCCAACAAACGCAGCTTCAAACAGGCCGTGCAGTACCAGGAAGGCAGAACGGTACGCAACAGCCGCCGTGCCCGTGCCATGCAAAAACGTACCAGCTATGGCCAGAAAGAGAGCGAAGAGGCGTGGCTCACTGCCGAAGTTGACGCACTCTACCGCCTTGCAGACGCTGGTGTACGGGTACCACAACCCTACAGTTTTATCGACGGCGTACTACTGATGGAGCTCATCACCGACGGCGACGGCCACGCCGCACCACGCCTGAGCGAAGTCAGCTTCACCCCTGAACTGGCGATTGAATACCACAACCGCCTCATTAGCGAAATCGTCCGCATGCTCTGTGCCGGACTCGTGCATGGAGACCTTTCCGAATTTAACGTACTCATCGACCCCACCGGCCCCGTCATCATCGACCTACCCCAGGCCGTCAACGCCGCTGGCAACAATAGCGCCAGAATGATGCTGACGCGTGATGTCAACAACATGAGCAACTACTTTGGCAACTTTGCCCCCGAGCTGCTCGCCACCACCTACGCCAATGAGATATGGGCCCATTACGAAAGTGGCAGCCTGACTCCTGATAGCATCCTCACAGGCTGTTTTGCCGAAAACAACACTGCTGCTGATATCGACGACGTCATGAAAGTTATCGATAACGCCAGAGAAGAAGAGATGGAACGCCGCCGCCGCGAACAAGAGGCCAACGAAGGAGAGTAGAGGTAACTGCTGGGCTAAAACATCAAGCCCAGCATTCTTTATCGGCCCGATTAAAAGTCAAAAATATGCCTCACTGTTTTGGCAAACACTTCGATAGCGATAAAAAATACAGGTTTAACAGACTATAAATCCAGCAGTCGCACCACACTTCTATCAAGCTGTGCAACATAAGGAAAAAAGACCTCCCGCAACTTGATATACGCATCAATACTGGAGAAAGCATCATCGCTGGCATACGCAATCTGCATGGGTGTCAGCGTGGGCGCAGCCCAATTAGAAGTGGTAACACTTTTACTTTTGCGCAGTTTTTTTTGTAATACCAAAGCCACCAGCTGTTTTGATCCCAGGCTGTTTCTACGACCAAAGGTTTTAAAAATAGTCCCCAAATCCACAAAAGCAACCGGATGAAACTTACACTGCCCGCGCAACTTGCTAAGATCATCCTTAAGACCTACACCAATCTTGATGATATTTTGATTATTTACAACCTCACCCAACAAGGCACTATCAGCAATGCTGTTCAATAAAAATATATAACAACAACTGACTGAGCTTATCTGAACAATAGAGATACCACTGCCTGCCGCACCCTTCTGGAACACCGGTTTTGACTCAGTATCAAAGCCGAGATACCGTTGTTTAAGTAGATCAGCTATCGCATGGTGAATATTTTCATCATCTACCAACACAACATCCCGGCCATGATCTTCATAATTGGGCAACTCAGCAATCGCCATTTTATCAATCTGACCGGCATAGTATTTTACCATCCCTCTATATTGATTATTTTTATCCTCTATCAAAACAATACACCATGGGGCAAATAGCGCCACTGCCCTGGCTGCAACGACATGGGCACACGCCCGATACGAATTCGTTTCATGCCTACTACCTTTAATCCAACGCTCTGGCACATAAATTCAAACTGCCCAACGCGCATATTTTTTAGTGCAAACCGTAAACAGTGCTCATTCTGCCAACTGACCTTAGCAAGCGATAACGGCCAACCGTTTAATTTCATAGCACGGTTGAGTTTATCAAGCCCATCATCAGCGATCACACCCTCCACCTCAACATGATATTCCTGCTCATTTTTTGCAGCATCATCCACCAACCGTTTAACCACACGATGATCTTGAGTAAATACCAGTAATCCTGTCGCCCCCACTTCAAGCGGCATCGTCGGCATCAGATGAGAAAAATGGCGACCAAGCGGACGAATGCCAGAGCTGTCATTTTCAGAACGACTGTCAGGCGTAATTAACTTAAGTGGCGCGGCAGGATCTTTCACGTCAAATTCAGCCGGCAAATGCAACAATATCGTTGTCGGTTCAACCGGTGCCAATACCGCTTCAGGATGCAGCTCAACACACTGCTCATCCACTTTAAACTGCGGCTGCTCCACCACCTCACCATCCACTAATACCCAACCACCCTGAATATATTGGTCAGCCTCGCTACGGGAACAATGAATCAGTTCAATCAACCGCTTTGAGAGGCGCACAGGCTCACCCATTTTAACAACTCCTGATTATCTATTAGTGGACGAGTTTACATCATCCATTAAACAACTGTTTTTAAAAGACACCCATCCATAAAAAATATACAAGCCCCTAAATCACAAGCTCCATCTGCTTTTTTACACGCTTAACTGAAACAGGCATTTTTGTTTTCAGCTCTTGGGCAAAAAGCGAAACACGTAACTCTTCGACCATCCAACGATAAGTATCGAGTTCCACATCCACTACGCCTTGCTCTTCATGTCGTTTTTTTCGGTCCATGTAGAACTGCCATAACGGTCTAAGCTCAAGAGTATTCTGTTTATCACGCGCTTCACTGCCTGCAAGTTTTTCCAACCGCACATTGATTGCCTTGAAATAACGCGGATACTCCTTTAACCACTCTGCTGGAGTCTGATTAATAAAACGGCTATAGATAAGCTGACTGAGCTGCCCATTAATATCTGACACTGCATGCAACCAGGTAGGCGGAAGATTTCCCTTAAGCCGTTTGGCAAGCTGATGGTGCTGCACCAACGTTTCATGCACCATCGTGCAGAGTTCACTGGCAACCAGCAGCAATCTCTGTCTCCCTTCATTTACACAGCAATCAAACTCCTGAGCAGTGCGTGGTAGTACGCCAGATCCCAGAAACGCCTGATCAATAATGGTATCAACAAGATCCTGTTGCAACTCGTCACTATGGCCAATGGTGGCATAATAAAGCGCCATCTGTTTAAAATCTGGCAACTGCTTATGCAGGTATTTAATTTTATCGGCAGCGGCAAAGCCAATCAGACGACGCAACGCAATGCGACTAAGACGCAGGGCCTCTCTCTCTGTATCACACAATTGGATCGCAACAGATTCCGTAGCATCGACCAATGCTGGATACCCCCGCAGCTGTATACTATTGCGCACAAATTCAACACATTCCGGTAACTCACCAAAATCCCACTGAACCACACCTTGACGCTCACCATGCCAGGATGGAACAGCCGCAAAACTCTGCTGCGCCCTATCCCGCCATTGGTTTTGCAACCGCAATAGATCACGCCCCTTAGAAAGAGAAACACCCTTCTCATCCACCACATTAAAACGCATTAACATATGCGGTGAAAGTTTAGCGATATCCCAATCATCCGTATCAACCTTAATGCCCGTCATTCGTAAGAGATGTTGTTGCAACGACTCCAACAAAGGATCATCACCAATTTTTATCGACTGCAAACAGGCATCAGCAAAGTTAGGAACCGGAACAAAGTTACGCCGTATCTGCTTAGGCAGTGATTTTATTAGCTGACATATTTTCTCATGCAATAGCCCAGGTACCAGCCACTCAAAACGTTGTGGCTTAAACAAATTAAGGGCAGGCAATGGAATTGTCACCGTCACACCATCATCTTCACTGCCCGGTTCAAAATGATAACCGAGCTGAAGCACCATACCATCAATCGTCAAGGCATCTGGAAACTGCACCTCCGTCACACCACTGGAGTTATTTCGCATCAAATACTCTTGTGTCAAATAGAGAATTTTTGGCTGCTTCTGTTCTACCTGTTTACGCCAACTTTCAAAACGGCGTCCATCAAAAACGTCCTCTGGTATTATTTCATCATAAAAATCAAATAATACATGCTCATCCACTAGCAGATCACGACGACGTGATTTTGCCTCCAGCGCCTCAATCTCTAAAATCAAATCGGCATTGTGTTTAAAAAAAGGGGCACGGGTATTAAAATCCCCAACCACCAGCGCACCGCGAATAAATAGATTCCTAGATTCTATTGGGTCAATTTTTCCATATTGAGTTTTACGCTTTGGATTAATAATCAACCCATAAAGTGTTAGCCGCTCATAAGCAACCACTGCTGCCGTACGCTTTTCCCAATGCGGATCAAAATAGCTTCTACGACAGAGATCACCCGCAACACGTTCTACCCACTCTGGCTCTATGCTGGCTACCGTGCGCGCATACATACGCTGCGTCTCCACCAACTCTGCCGCCATCAACCAACGTGGCTTTTTTTTAATTAGGGTAGAACCAGGGAAAATATGCAATTTTACTGAGCGGGCACCGTTATACTCATGGGCTTCACCTTTTGTAGCAATATTGCCTAACAAACCCGCCAGTAATGATCGATGTATCTGATCATATTCAGCGGGTTTGTCACTACCCCTCCACCCCATCTCTTTAATCACACTATTCAATTGGGCATGTACATCGTGCCATTCCCGCATACGTAAATAAGAGACAAAATTTTCACGGCACCATTGCCGCAATTTATTACTGCTCAGGTGCTGAGCCTGCTCATGATATATACGCCAGAGATTAAGATAAGCAAGAAAGTCGGAGCGTTCATCAGCAAAAATCTTGTGCTTCTCATCCGCATGTTGTTGTTTCCCATGTGGCCGCTCACGCGCTTCTTGAACACTCAACGCGCTGGCAATAATCATCACCTCATTCAGGGCGAACTCATCTCTTGCCGCCAACACCATACGAGCAATACGTGGATCCAGTGGCAGACGCGCTAACTGACGCCCTGTTTCTGTCAGAATAAAACGTGAATCAATCGCCCCTAACTCTTCAAGCAGTTTATAACCATCTCTGACCATACTATTATCAGGGGCGTCCACAAATGGAAACTGTTCAATATCACCTAGTTTTAATGACTTCATTTGTAAAATGACTGAAGCAAGATTGCTACGTTTTATCTCCGGATCAGTAAATTCCGATCTGGACATAAAATCATCCTCATCATAAAGCCGA
Source organism: Gammaproteobacteria bacterium (assembly GCA_021731365.1). GTDB lineage: Bacteria > Pseudomonadota > Gammaproteobacteria > Tenderiales > Tenderiaceae > JAKFXL01. The sequence goes on from JAKFXL010000023.1 coordinate 53,279, forward strand.
ATACAGAGGCCCGGGCCAGTACGCCCACAACGCCCCGCACGTTGATTGGCGGATGCCTGAGATATTTTCTCAATCGGTAATCGCTGCACTTTAGTACGATGGCTATACCGGCTAATGCGCGCCATACCAGGATCAACTACATAACGAATACCAGGAACCGTCAATGACGTCTCAGCAACATTAGTTGACAGTACAATACGTCGTCCTTTATGTGGCTGAAAAATTTTATTCTGATCAGTTGCACTCAAACGGGAGAACAGTGGCACAATTTCAGTGTGGGGGGGATGATGTTTGCGAAGACTCTCTGCGGTCTCACGGATGTCACGCTCGCCAGGCAAAAAAATCAGGATATCGCCTTGACCATATCGGGCCAGCTCATCCACCGCATCAAGAATACCTCGCTGCACATCACGATCCTGCTCATCTTCATCGTCACTCTGTAGCGGACGATAACGCACCTCAACAGGATATGTACGCCCCTTTACAGTAATAACGGGGGCTCCATCAAAGTGTTGTGAGAAACGTTCCGTATCAATAGTTGCCGAAGTAATAATAATTTTCAGGTCAGGACGTTGAGGCAAGAGCTGTTTCAGGTAGCCCAGCAGGAAATCGATATTGAGACTACGCTCATGTGCTTCATCAATAATCAATGTGTCGTACTGATTAAGAAATCGATCACCCTGACTTTCGGCCAACAAAATGCCATCAGTCATCAGTTTTATATAACTTTCGGGACGAGTGTGGTCGCTAAAACGCACTTTATAACCAACATGACGCCCAATCTCACTTTGAAGTTCAGATGCAATGCGTGTTGCCACGCTGCGTGCAGCAATACGTCGTGGCTGGGTATGACCAATCATCCCGGCCACACCTCGCCCCACCTCCAAACAGATCTTAGGTAATTGAGTCGTTTTTCCAGACCCCGTCTCACCTGCCACGATCACTACCTGATGTTTACGAATAGCATCAGCAATCTCTTTACGCCGCTCACTAACCGGCAACTCTTCAGGGTAAAGGGGGACCGGCAGGTTAATACGGCGTTGTTCCAACCGTTTTACAGATGCCTCAATTGCAGCACTCAACGCCACCATCTTCTCGGGCAAGTCATCGTGACGCAGCTGTTGCAACCGCCGACGCAGGCGGTGACGATCAAGCTGCATGCAACGATCTATCTCACTATTAAGCTTTTTCAATGAATCCGACACAGTCACAATATCAACATAGAAATATAAAGGGTTACCATTATATCAGGCATGACCTCCGTATCCCCATTCTTAACACAGGCAGAGCCAGATTCTGGATATTTAGAATAGGGCCTTGTGATTTTTAAACTGCTATGCTAAATAAAAAGTCACTGACTATAAGTGATCCATCAATAACTGTGCTGCTAAAAGACACCCATAAAAAAAGCCCCGACCATAGCCGAGGCTTTTAAAAATACTCTTACTATTATTCTAAAATTTTGTGCACACAGTGTAGACAGATCCATTTTCAAGATAAGCTGTTGAAGGTGTCGTTCCTGCTGGCTCAAAAGTAGAGGAGTCAGCTGCGGTGTTTAATAATGCACGCATCTGACCAGTATCTGATTTACCATCATCAAGTGAGGCATCAAGCGCTGCCGCTGCCTTCCCTGGAATACTGCTGGCACAAAGCACATTGCCATTTAAACCTAATCCCCATGCAGTTGTTGTATTGGTAAAACCAATTTTTCCACCAAAAGCATTAATAGGATTGGCACGGCCACTCACGTTATTGGTGGTGCCCGCAGGGTCGCCTGTAATCAGACCAGAATAACGCAGGTGCTGCCACAGCTGTTGACTCTCATTGCCGTTGGCATTAAACGCATCATTATTATTTAATGAACCATTACCATTGCCAGCGGCAGAATCTGCCCAGCCACGACTGGCAAGATTAGCCCGATTATCATCGCCAGGCAATGACCGATAACGGTCCTGATAGGCATAAATTGCCGCAGAGACCCCAGAAAAATCATTTCTCAGATTTGATATTTTGGCATTCTCAATCATCTCCTGACCTTTAAGAACACCACCTAGCAATAGACCAATAACCACCATAACAATGGCAATTTCTATCAAGGTAAAACCCGCCTGATTACGTTTCATCACGACCATCCTTTTTATAAACAGATCCGTAAGTAACCCATCACTTACGCGCATAGCAGAGTGAAACATCAACACCTAACTTCTCACACTCATTGCTCTGCATTATCAATCGGCCTGAAGAGGTCATTCTTTAGCTTTTCAGGTAAAAAAACGGTCATCCTACTTATCAATACGATGGGATTAATATGCTTTTAAAAAACATACTGGTTAAATCCGCGATGAAACAAAAAAGAGCGAGCCATTTTTATAAACGTATCGATGAAAACTAAAGTGGAATTCCGAGACAGAGCGGAATTGTACTGGTATACGCAGATGAGCCACGAATAGAGCCTGAATCAAACAATCCATCATCAAGTTTTGCATCTACCTCTGCGGCCGTCTCACCCGGAATATTGCTAAATACCATCATATTATTGATAGAAGATGCTGGTGCCGTATTATTAACACCTGCACCACAGGGAGAGGCCCCCGTCACTGCAACGCTACGCTGGATCAACCATACAGACCCATAAACTGTCTTAATAGGCGCTGTAGTTCCACCTTTAATAAAACCTGCTGAAAAAAGATGATTGGGGACATTTGCAGACTCAGCAGTGCTGATCAATCCATCACCATTGCCATTTCCTGAAGCCCCTTGAATATCAGTGACTGCCGTTGGTGAGTCACCCGGCAACACCCCGTAGCGATCTTTAAATGCAATAACCCCCGTACTAAGATCCGCTGCAGTGGTAATAATGTCTCGCACTTTAGCGGCACGAATAAGCGACTGTCCCTGCATAACACCACCAATCAACAAACCAATAATAACAAGAACCACTGCCATCTCGACAAGTGAAAATCCCCGCTGCTTAATTCGAGAGTTTATAAATTGATATGAAACTATTTTCATATCATGACTCTTCATGGGCAGCGCGCAGCATACGCAACTCCTAACAGACCACGCATCAAGCCAACTGTTTGAGCCAATATAATATCATCACCGCCACCCAGAACACGATTTGGACCAAATGACGTCAACGTAAATGCAGATGATGCAGCTGTTCCCAGTGGTATCAAATTAGCATTACTGGCAGTTAATGTTGTAACTGCGCCCGCACCAGGAAAACTTATCAAGCTTCCCCACGGGTCAGTCACATCACTGGCCGAAAGCCCCAGTGCCGTTGTGATGTTTGCGGGCATATTACAACCGGTGCCCATCATAAATCCAATGATGGAGTTTTTAATATTCTCCTGCTGCTGAACCACCACTGCATTCATATTTTGCAGAGTACCATCGCGTCTTAGCGGGGCGATTAAATCCGCGGCAGTTATAAACATAACCAAATCATCAAACGAGCCACCACTTGCTGTTGTATTATCACTATACTCGCGCTTAAAGTAGGTTGTATTATTAACAATGTTGGTATTTTCACGTTCATCAGAATTTGTGGCTGCTGCCGGCTGTACCGCCTGGGTACCCTTAACAGTCCATGCCCCATTACCATTTTTTCCATGTGAAACAATAACCATCACTACTGTTGATGTTAGTAATGACGCGGCACCTGCTGCAGTACGCTCATTAATGATTAACGCCCCACTATTAATATCCGCAAAACTCGCAGTCAGTCCCCAGTTACTTGGCACAGTAGAGAGATGATAAGAAAAAAGATTCCCCCAACCATCTACCGCCGCCTCACGTGCCAATCCCAAGGTTGCATAGGGGACAACACCAAATGTAGCCGCACAGTTTGTTGTCACATTGCCCGCCGTCGTACGGTTCTCTATACCATCAGGAGGTGCTGCAACAGTAAATGTTAAGGCACCTGGCCCATTTCCACTTCGGGTATCTGGACAAGGCAAGCGCCGATTGACACCTAGATAAGTAATCAACGCCTGTTTAATCATCTCCTGTTTTATTCGTGTTGCACTATATGAGGCACCATCTATCTGGGCAGTCAGTATCTTCACACCCGACACCATCAGTATGCCCGCTATCACGACCACCACAGCCATCTCCGCCAGTGTAAAACCACGCTGCTGATTTACACTCTTCGATGTCGACATCATGGTTTGACCATAATATCAGTGGGATTTGCACCAGATTCATAACCCTCTTCGACACTACCGTCTGCTGTTTTCAGCCGCTGACCAGGCTTCAAAACAACCGCTCGATGATTCATCACTCCAACCACTACATTATTATCACGACCACTGTTTGAATAAATACGTACATCGCCTGGTCCACTACTGCCATCAATACGCTCACCATTGATCCAAACAACACTTTGATTATTTCCTTTTTTAACAAACCCATTTATCAAAATTGGCGGCGGTTTTATTTCCGTTTTCATATCGGGTTCCACCAACCCCTGTGACACAGCTGATAACACGGGGATTGAATCACTTTCCTGTACTCGATTCTCAGCCCGCATACGGTTCAGAATTTGTCTCTCGTTACTATTACTAAAAAGACGCCCCAATTCCGGTGCCGCTGTTTGTGCTGAAGATAGATGAGAAAAAATCAACAACAGTGAAAATATAACCAATTTCTTCACGATCATCACTGTTTTTCCTCCACTGTTAGTGGCAACATAGTCATCCAGTTAAAATCACAAATGACATTAAGATTTGGCCTATCCGCATAGTAACCAAAATACTGTTCTGTGCGACTCATTTCGCATTGTGATAGGTGTAATTGGCCGGGAACATAGCGCATCATCCAGGAGAACAGATCAATAAGATCACCTTCATGTAATAATCCCGCTTCAAACTTTACATGGCTAGACATAACAGCAACATGTTCATCTACTGGCATATATTCTGACTGAAAAATCGATTGCGGTGAAATTTGATAACGAACCATCGGCAGCCTCATCTCACTCCGGGCACTATTTACCGCATCAACCCAATCGATACGTTTTTTTTGGTCAAATAATCCTGCACGGGCCAGCACAGAAAATTTTTCAGCATACTCCTCAATGATCTGCCCATCTTCACGCAAAGTAGATAACTTAGCCTCGGCATCCGCATGTTCAACACTTTTTTCCTCATGGAGCAGCTGCATTTTTCCCACATAGTTATAACCAATCAGCTTCAATGCCCCCGAAAATAACAGCGCCATCACCACCACCATCAACGCCGGACGCAGATAGTGCCAATCGGGGCTAAATTTCATTATCACGCCCCTTTAACTTGGCTTCTAACTCAAAACTGGCCACAGGGGCCTCGCCGTTATAACGCGCCTCACCTACCAGAAGCGATGTTGGATCTGTATTCAATGGTAAACTTACAATTTTAACCTCCGCAACCAGAGGATCTTTTTTAAGAGTATTAACTAAGGCATCAACCTGTTTAAATGCTGCTTGATAATTAACAGGGAAATTTTTCAACCGTGCTTTAATGACCGCTATATCTATCCCTTCCGTCACTTCTGGATTGCCATTTTCATCAAGCGCACCCGTATCATGAAGAGGCCCCCAACGCACTTGATCAAGCTCAATATTGGGATGCAACACCAAGCTGTCACCAACCATCATCAACGCCTCTAAGGACCTCGGTTTATGTTCAATCAATTGCTGACTAGCTTCAACTGCAGCCCGCATAATACGAGGTGAATACTCAACTGATGGCAACTTTTCCATCTGTATTTTATATTCACTCTGCATCTGCAAGGATTCAGCGGCTATCAATCCTGCCTTAAGGGAAAGCTGCTGTCCCGCATGTATATCTGCCATACTCCACAACACCGAAGCCGAAGCTAGCACGATACTCACAGCCACCATCCAGCGGCGCATCCGATACTGAAGATAGTAATGCCTCTCACTAGATTGAACGTAATTTACATCAGGTAGCTTGTGACTCAACAAATAGGAAAAATATTTTTCACACTCATTGGCAGCGGGAACCTCCTTTAGATTAACGCCAGTAGATGCCTGTTTTAAATCGAAGAAATGGTAATTCAGCTGCCCATCATTACGGCACCCCTGCTGAAAACCTTGCAACTGCTCACCACCACTCAGAAGACAAACCTCCATTGGCTGTTTAAAGTTCAGCAATTGCAAACGGCCAAGATAACGTTTCATCCTGTCCACTTCATTAACTACACCAGTCACAATCTCTGCGACACCACCACCTGACAATGGCGTTAAACGACTTAGCTTCAGCTTCCCGTTACAAAAAAAACTCTGTCTTAAAAGACGCCCACTCTGGATGGTTAAGAGCAACGTATTATCATGTTTAATTCTGTATCTATTAACAAAAAACGCCCCTAACATCGCTACAGAATAGACGCCTGTCAGGGGCACCTTGGCAAGACGTAACGCCTTAAGCCAGCGCTCTAGTACTTCCGGCTTATTGATAGCTGAAAAAAGGACCTTATCATCGCGCCTCCCTTCAGACTCACGCCCTATGACCTGGGCGCTCCTGTAGTTCAGCCCCCGGAACAGCGCTATCGCTTTTCTATCCAACAGGCGATGGCGGTCAGCACCCATCACGTGTGGTGCATTTTCTATACGGAACTCTTCTTCAATTACATCGACTAAAACAGCACTGGGATGGTCAGCATCCTGCTTGATGTAATCAGAAAAATCCTGCGTTCCCTCATCACTTAGCTCAAACTTGGCAAGCGGCAATACTACGCCTTGAGAACAGTGAAAAACACTCAGTTCTGATGCGGTTACATAGAATATTCTTTCGACTGCCATGTCACATCTTTATCTTGCTGATGATGTCATATATCGGCCCAAGGACCGAGATCATAACCCAACCCAGAATCGCCCCCAAAACGACTGTCATCATTGGTTCAATCATGCTTTGTAACTTTTCAATCGCATCTTTAACATCACGATTATAGAAGTAGCTGACATTCAATAGTGCCGTATCAATACCACCAGTGCTTTCACCAATCTTTATCATACGTAGTACCAGCGGTGGGAAAAGATCAACACTGGCAAAACTATCACTCATATTTTTACCATCTGCGATTTGCTGTCCTACCTGTTTTAGAGCGGCTCCGACTACTTTATTGCCAACAATGTCCTCACTTATTTTCATGGCATCCAGGACTGTCACACCAGAAGCATAGAGCAATGAAAAATAGCTGGCAAAACGACTCAATATTATTTTTCGTAAAATCGGTCCAATCAACCAGAGGCGCAGTTTAATACCATCTATTCTATAACGTACTGCTGGCTGTGTTCTTGACAGATAGCTAATAACAAAAAATATCAGCGGTGGTGTTAGCAGTAGCAGATACCAGTATTGTGTAAAAAAATCTGAAACCATGATTAATATTCGGGTATGCAGGGGGATTTGATGTCCCATGTTCTGAATAAAACCGACCATCTGTGGCACAAGATAGATCATCAGGAAAAAAATCACACCCATCACGATAGAACCAACAAAAATCGGGTACATCACCACTTTTTTTGCCTGTGATGCCAGCTCATCCTGCCACTTTAAAGTCTCAGTGATATTGAGCAACACTTTATTAAGCTCACCGCTATGTTCACCAACGCGGACAAGATTGACAAAAACCTCATCAAAGGCACGTGGAAACTCTTCCATAGAACCAGAAAATGTTTTTCCTCCCTGTATGGAAGCAATCATTGCAGAGAGAATCTCTTTAAATCTGAGGTTATCTATACTGTCCCTAAGGTCGGTCAATGCTTCAATAATTGGCACCCCAACCCGTGCCATCTGCTCCATATGAAAGCAGAAGCCGATCAGATCTTTACGTGAAACTTTGCCTTTATTAAAGAATGATGTCGCGGCACGGACCTCCTTAGCACCCACCAGGTCGAGCTGCATAGTTGCAAGGCGATGATCAAGATCTGATTCATTAACAGCATCAAGACGCCCTTTGGTCATCTTGCCATTTTCATTAATTGCTCGATATAAAAACACGGCCATCACATCACCCGATCGGTTAAATCAACAACACGGCTAACTTCATCAATACTGGTAATACCATTCAATACATAACGTATCCCATCTTCAGACAAGGGCCGGAACCCTTTTGAAACAGCCATCTCATGGAGTTCACGAATTGATGCACGACGTGATATTAGTTCGTCCAGCATCTTATCCATTTTTAAAACTTCCATCAGACTCAATCGACCTTTGTAGCCCCGATGATTACACTTTGGGCAACCGCTCGGTGTATAAATGGTCGTCAATGTATCAGCACCAATACCCAGTAACAGTTTTTCTATCTCATCAGGCTCTTTAGCCTCTTTACAGTGTGGGCAGAGACGCCGTATCAGGCGCTGGGCAACAATGCCAATAATATTACCCGCCATGATGTCCGGCTTAACGCCAATATCGAGCAACCTGGGTATAGCGCCAAGCGCCGAGTTAGTATGCAACGTTGTGAACACTTGGTGTCCCGTCATCGCTGCGCGAAAAGCCATGGTGGCTGTATCCTCATCGCGCACCTCCCCCACTAAAATAATATCGGGATCCTGTCGCATCATCGAACGAATACCGTTGGCAAAATCAAGTTTCACAGCCTCATTCACTGCTGTTTGACGGATCATCACCATCGGATATTCAACTGGATCTTCAAGAGTCATAATATTAACCGACTCACTGTTCATGGAGTTCAGCATGGAATAGAGCGTAGTGGTTTTGCCACTGCCAGTTGGTCCGGTCACCATGATGATCCCTTCAGGACGTGCCATCATCAATCGCAATAGCATTAATGTATCGTCCGTCAGCCCCAGCTTATCAAGCGCAACGATACCTTTTTCACGATCAAGAACACGCAGGACTATATTTTCGCCATGGGTAGTTGGCTGTGAGGCCACGCGAAAATCGACCTCCTTACCCGCCAGACTCAGCGAAATACGCCCATCCTGTGGTGCACGTGTCTCCGCAATATCCATACCGGACATTACTTTCAGTCGCACTGCGATGCCTGACCAATAGTTTTTATGCAGTGTCTGCACTTGCACCAAAACACCATCAATGCGATATCTGACACGCAGGAACCCCTCTTCTGGCTCGAAATGGATATCCGATGCGCCATGTTTTACTGCATCCATCAACATTGCATTGACCAGCCGTACCAGCGGCTGGCTATATTCATCAGTATCAGCGCGTAGACTTTTGTAATCGATGACACCGGTATCGAGCTCATTCAAAATACCGTCAACTGAAAGCTCATGACCATAGAACTGATCAATGGCGGTCTCAATCTCACTCTCCGATGCCAACATCGGCCTGATATCAATCAACTCGCCGATCAGTGCAACTGTTTGATCAAGCGCCACCACGTTAAAGGTGTCAGCCATTGCCACTGTCAGTACATTTTTTTCAGCATCAAATGTTATGGGTAACAAGCGATAACGACGGGCGTGATCCATAGGGATCATTTTAATCGCTTCACGATCAGGTACCACCTTGGTCAGGTCTACGCTCTCCTGCCCTAACTGATCGCCCAGAGCATCGCGCATCATCGACTCGCTGATGAAGCCGATTTTAACCAGAATCTTGCCCAATGGCTGGTTTTGACGCTTCTGCTCCATTAACGCGATGCGTAACTGATCTTGGGTAATTAACCCTTTTTCAATCAGCAGATCCCCTAAACGCACGGCAGCCATATTTTATTGCCTCGCCGTCAACGTATCGATACGCTGAATCAGCCGCTGTGTATCAAATGATGGCGTACTTTTATCAGCAGCGATCAATGCACGCCGATAGTATTCCAACGCTACTTGTGGTTGCCCCAACTTTTCAAGACTCACCGCCAGATTAAAAGCATAGTCCGCCTGTGCCGGGGCATAGTGATACGCTTGGAAATAGGACTGTTGCGCCTCTGGCCAACGTGACTGTGCCGCATACTCATTCGCCAGGAAGAAGTGCAGATGCGCTGCTGCTGGCTCCTCCTGCAACAGTAGTTTCAAACGGCTAATCCCCTGAGTGGTCACGCTGCCATTATTCAGTGACACCATACCAGCGGCAGCAACGCTATCTTTCGGATTTAGTATCAACAGTCGTGCGTAAAAACTACCTGCACTATCGGGCTTTCCTTGATGCTGGGCAATTACTGCCAAACCCAACAACGCATCACGATTATCTGCCTCACGACTCTGGACTTGGCGATAAAAATCTGATGCCGCAGCCAAGTCACCCGCTCCATATGCGTTATAAGCTGATTGCAATAACGCCTGAAGTGGATCGGCCACAACCACTTTATTAATCTGTAGTAACGATGGCTGTGCCACGGGTTCCACGTCAACGTCAGTTTTTAAAATGGCATTCTGTTTTTTATGACCAATGGTCATTGGAAATTGGCCGCGCTGCCGCACCCGTTCAGAGTCGCTGGCAACTGCTTTTTCTGTAAAACTATCCACCACAGCGGGTTCGATTTTTTTCACTACAGATGAAGGAATATTTGAGATTACCGCAACCTCAGCTACTGAAGTTGATGATGCGCCTTCAGTAAGATCGGCAACAGTTTCAGTATTTTCATCATCAATGTGTACATCAGCATCGTTAACAACAGGTAGCACTGCTGTATTTATCGAGCCAAAACTATTAAGGGCCTGAAAGTAATAACTGAGTCCAGCCAAAAAACAGAGGAGTAATAATCCAGCCCAAAGGTAACTACGATTAAATCTTGGCTTACCAATCATCACTGGCACCTGTGGGCGAACAGGTGATGAATTAATACCAGAAGTACCTCTATCAGCATGTGTTTTCAATGGTGTTGCGGCCATCTGATCTGCCATTACTGGTTGTGCAGAGGGTGCCGATGTTACATTTTTATTTCCACCATTTAAATCTGCCACTTCAACTGTAGGTTTCCCTGTTATAGGTGGTACTTCTACTACACTTACTTTCGGTTCTGGCGCCACGGCCAATACAGATGCATCACTCTCCAATGGTAATATATTCGTATCTTCTCTATCGATCACTGGCTCGACGTTATCAATAGCAAAGCTCAACTCAACCGCTGCTATCGGTTCAGAAACCGGGCCAACCGTTATCACTGGCTCCAGCACCAGGCTCTCTTTTATCTGATCTTGATGTCCTGTTTTTTCAGATAGCGTTAGTACCTCTGGTTCAACAGGTAATGAAACCGGGTTATTGCCCCGTGATTTAGCCTGTTCAGCTCTTTTCAGGGCATCCATCAACAGGCTCATTTTATCGCTCCACCAGCGCGTTCTCCGTACCTGTTGCCCTGCTCTAGATAGCTGTTATACGGCTGCATATCAATGCCTGCACCAGCACCCTTGATAACTTTTGGCTGCAAAAATATCACTAACTCAGACTTTGTATAGGCGTTATCGCGATATTTAAAAAGCGAACCAATCAGTGGCAGACGTGATAACAGTGGCACCCCCTGACTCCGCTCATTGGTTTTGTTCTGCATCAAGCCCCCCATGACTACCATTTGATTATTGGCGATCTGAAGCAACGATTCCATTTCTCGCACTTGAATCTCAGGAACCAGATTATCAAAAGAGGCATTAATCAAACGAGGTGCAGGATCAACGGTATACCCCGTGATTCTCGAGATCGTTGGTCGAATATTCAGCGTAATGCTGTCAGCGTCATTAATTTGTGGTGTCACACTCATGACTAGTCCCACGGGAACAGTGTGTATCTTGCTTGTGTAATTGTTTTGGACCGGGGTTGTGGCTGTTGCTGCAATCGTCTCCAGCTCAACGGTAAAATAAACTTTTTCGTCAACCACCTTAAGCAGGGCAGTTTGGTTGTTAAGCGCCATCACCTTCGGGCTGGATAGAACCTTCACATCACCAAACGTCTCAAGCATCTTGAGGGTTGTGGCATAAGAACGGCCAGACGCGGTACTGTTCTGGTAGTTAAGAGAGAAAACAGGTGGTGTCGACAGCGATGATCCCACCATGTTTGATATCGCTGACATGCCACCAGCACTGGTCAGATGTTGCCAATCAACACCCGCCTGATAGGTATCATTCAGCTCAACCTCAACAATCGTCATCTCAATCAATACCTGACGTAAGGCACTGTTTAGTGTCTGATCCAAAAATTTCTGCACATGCTGTTGCTGACTATCAGTTGCAAAAACAGACATGATGCCAGCCCCCGGATTAACAACAACGGGCTTGGCACCAACACTCCCTACATTATTCTGACTGATAATGGCAATTATATTTTTCTCAATCACATCCCAAAAATTATTGAGCGAACTGTTTTTAACCCGTGTGCTGGAAATATTACCACTGCCACTAGAACCGCCCCCTGCCACACTGCCACCTGCAGTGGATATCTCGGTAGCAACGCCCACTTCGCTGGTGCTTTCACGCGCCATATTAAGATAATCGACCGCATAATTACGCCAGTATGCTGTATCTGGCTCAAGCACCAAGGTATTACCATCCAGGTGATAACGTAACGACACCTGCTTGGCAATGCGATCAAGAATTTGTGGCAACGTCTGCTGGATGGCATTAAGCGATACCTCACCAGTAATGGTTGGGTGGATATCGATATTCACACCGGCATCACGGGCAAGGGTAAATAACAGATCACGGGCGGGGACCGCATTCACTACCACTGTATAAACTTCTTGTTTCGGGCGCGCCTGTGGTGGCGACAACAGCGGCACAGCGCCGACCACCTCTGGGATATCACTATTTTTAGATGCCGCCACTGGCTGCAGATGCAGTGGCGATATTTGTGGCTGGCTCGTGACAGCACAACCGCTGACAAAAAACATCATCAGTGTACTTTTAAATAATACCTTTAAACGTATCATATAGGCATCCATCCACTCATTCTATCCATATACTTAAGATCTACTCTCTGTCGCCACAGTCACGACGCTAGCCTCAGACAAAACATTTTTTACATTTCTTAAATAGGGTTGATATCGAGCCAGGCTCTGTGGCAAGGCCTCAAGCGCTGCCCGAGCCTGACTCAGCGTTGAATATTCGCCCATCACCACATTAATCACCTCAACAGCATCAGTTGAGGTACGATAAACAAACATCTTTGGTAACAGACCTTCCTTTTCAGTTCGAAGTAAAAAACGCTCAAAAGCCTCCATCTCGTGCGGTGTTCCACGCAGTAACTGCACCGTTAAATGAGAGGGTTCGGCAGTCGCCAGCCACTCTTCACTTTTCTCAATACGCTCATCAAATAAAATACGAGGAGTCTCGTTCTTAATTGTATTCACAACATGAGAAACTATTGGTTGCACGGCGGCTGGCGATGGCTGATCAATTATATTTTCCACTACGGGTACAGCAGCAACGGTTATATTCGATTCAAACTGTGCCCAGGCGCTAACGCCAACCACTAGACATACGCTGGCAATACTTGCCAATAGCGGTCGCAGCAACACACCTCGTTTAATAAACTCACAATCCCGCAATGCCGAAATAACATGTTTCAATTTAACTGTCTGACTGCCGGTGGCATACGCCGACAACATCGCTTTATCGGCAATAATATTAATACGCCGCATTAGACCAGCAGAGTAGAGCGCTATCAGATGGGTTGCAAAGTAGGAGAATACCGGTGCGCCACGAAAACCGGCCAAGTGAAGGCGAAATGTCAGATAGTCACTCGTCTCACGCCGTTTTAAGGGTGGCAGATAGAAACTATTAGTAATACGCTCTTTAATCTGGCGCACATGGGGAGCGCTCAGCCCAACATCCAATTCTGGCTGGCCAAACAGGACCACCTGCAACAACTTATGTTGTTGCGTCTCCAGATTACTGAGCAGACGAATCTCTTCAAGGGTTGCCAGAGGCATGCCTTGGGCCTCTTCGACAAACACCACAACCTGTCTGCTATTAGCGTGACGTGCCAGTAAATACTCCTGCAACGCCTTCATCACCTTAAGGCGATTATCATCGTCACGTACCGGCAACTCTAGCTCAAAGGCAATGGCATGTAATACATCTTCGGGGGCCAAACTTGGATTGGCGAGATAGACAATCTCCACCGTTTTTGGCAATTTATGTTCCAGCATGCGGCATAACATCGTCTTGCCACTGCCCACCTCACCGACCACTTTGGTGATCGCTTCACCACTGACAATGGCATATACCAGCGCGTCCAGAATAGCGCCCCGCTCACCGCCAGCATAGAAAAGCTCCGTATCCGGGGTAATCCGGTACGGTGCAACCATCAGACCAAAATAATCAAGATACACTGCGCTCCCTCACTCCATTGAAGACCACGCCCTGCAAACAGATTGCACGACGGCTGGTTCCAGATACCACCCAGACCAGCAGGAGTGGCCCGATACCCAAAAACTCCCCCTTCCCGGACACTACATCGGCCAATCGGCGTTTTCTTTAAATCGGACTGAGAAAATCCCATCTCAAAAAATAACTGCGGTATCAATGGCACATAGTGGTATCAAAAAGCACCTCATTGCCCATCATGGTTTAGAATATCTGCCCTAAAGCCCCTAAACACGGTAGCTATTGAAAATCAGACGGACGGACGATACCCCCTGGCAACAGCCAGAAACGTTAAGGAATGACAAAATGAGGGAACAGAAGATAAAAAAGGGATACATCAAAAAACATGTGGCGATGCTGGCAGGCAATATTGGTGAACGCAATACCCAGCACCCCCAAGCATTACTACGGGCAGCGGACTATATCGTCGACCAGTGGCAAGCCATGGGTTTTGAGGTAAGACCCCAATATTTTCAGGCACAAGGCGTTGAGTGCCGCAATCTGGAAGTCACACATATCGGCACCAGCCAACCAGGCAAAATCATTCTGATAGGCGCCCACTATGACAGTGCCAAAAACTGCCCTGGTGCCAATGACAATGCCAGCGGCGTTGCCGCTCTACTGGAAATATCACGCGCCATCATCCAGACCAGAACCAAATGTAGCATCCGTTTTGTCGCCTTCAGCAATCAAGCCCCCCCCTTTTTTGGCACAGAGGAGATGGGTAGCTGGGTATATGCACACCATGCACGACAGCGGGGCGACAACATTCGTGCTGCCATCATTCTTGACTCCCTCGGTTACTACAGCGACAAACCAGCAAGCCAGCTTGCACCCATGCCCTTTAGCCTGTTTTGTCCCCACCGCGGCGACTTTGTTGCCACACTATCCAACCTGCGTTCACGCGGGGTTGCACGGCACTTCAGCAAGCTGTTTTGTCAACATGCCGTCTTTCCATATAAGCAAGTCAGTGCACCGCAGCTATTTTCCTGCATTGCCAGCAGCGACCAGACTCCCTTCTGGCTCAACGGCTACAAAGCCTTTATGGTGACCGATACCTCACGCTACCGTTACCCTTTTTATCGCTCCGCCAAAGATACCCCCGACAGAATCAATTACGACAGTATCGATACAATAAGTGATGGTATTGCTAAAACACTCATCGACATGGAGCTGTAGTCAATACACGCACCAACAGGCAATCAAACACTTCATCATCCCAGCTATAAAAAATCGCACACTGATAATGAATATTAGCCAATATCAACTACCTGCCTTATTCAATACAGTCCACAACCGGGCACCCCAGTAATGCAGGGCCAATCCTGTCAAAATCAACCCTGCACCTGCCATCACATGAAGAGTGATCGGTTCACCGTTAAACCGATTGCCAAGCAGCAGTGCCAACACCGGGGTAATTAATGTAATGATGGCGATAGCATCTGCTGGCAGCCGTTTCAGCACATAATAAAAAAGCGCGAAACCAATAACCGTAGCAACAGTGCTTAGATACATAATCGCCATACCATTACGTAGCGGCATATCAAGATGTAGATCACCATCCACTACCCACCAGGTCAGCAGATAAAAGGGCAGTGCTATCAGTAGTCCTCCCCCCGTTAATGCTAGGGGTGCCACATCCGCAGCCATCCGCTTTAACCAGAGCATACTCATGCTCTGCAAAAAGACAGAGATTAATACACCCATCACACCCATTAGCGTTGCCGTATTAATTCCATCCTGTGGCTCAAATATCACCACCAGCCCTGCCATACCCAACGCCACGCCGATCAACTTGTCAGGCTGTAAAAGCTTACCCCGCAACATCACTGCTGCCAGTACTGTTGTCACCAGTGGTAACAACCCATAGACCACCGACACCAGGCCAGAACTGATATATTGCGCCCCCCAATAGACCGCCATCATCGCCCCATAAATACTTAATGCCGCTGCAAAATAGCTCGGTCGTGTTTTGCTGTTCCAGAGAAACGGGATTCGAAAAACAGTAATCGCTAACAGACAGATAACAGTAGCCAGCACCATTCGCGCACTCACACCAAAAACAAAACCGACAGAATAACTGCTCCACTTAATCGCCAATGGTGTCGTGGCCCAAATCAAAATGATGCCCAAATATGCCGCTGGAACTGACATGTTGTTTTCCTTTTAACAGACAATAAAAAAGGCCGCAGATTTTGAGATCTGCGGCCTTTTGGGGACTTCTATTTAAGATTAGCTAATCGCTAAGTCACACTCCAAAATACGCAGACAGGTCTCTTCAGCCAGGGGCGTAGACACATCACTCGTATTATCAGATTGTGTTTAAAGTTGCTCATGTCGATTACAATGCTTGCAATCGACTTACGAGTCAAGAGAAAATTATTCAGCGGGGCAACAGACCGGATAATGACATTTCTCAAGGCGCTCCGTGCTTAAAAAAAGTGACGCTCACCCGCAAGCCGTACCCACTGTCAGGTTTGTCCAACAGAATTGTTGCGTTATGCAGTTCAGCAATACGTTTAACAATAGATAACCCAAGCCCACAACCAGGTGCGGCCCCTTCTGTACCCACACGATAAAAACGTTCCAGCACCCGCTCTCGCTGCTCTTCCACTATACCTGGACCGCTGTCACTCACAGTAAGGACAAGTCGATCACCACCATTCACAACCATCGCGTCAATCGTGCCATCAACAGGCGTATAACGGATTGCGTTA
This sequence comes from Gammaproteobacteria bacterium, assembly GCA_021731365.1. GTDB lineage: Bacteria > Pseudomonadota > Gammaproteobacteria > Tenderiales > Tenderiaceae > JAKFXL01. Next base: position 70,283 of record JAKFXL010000023.1, read on the forward strand.
TCAAGTAAGTTACGTATTAAGATTGCCAATGCACTGCCATTGCCAGAGAGCATGCACCCCTGCCCCTCCACCATGCCGATATCAATATTTTTTGCATGTGCCAACGGTGCAATATCAGCAATGACATTGGCCAGCAGCACCGACAGGTTGACCGGCACAAACTCATTGACGGCAGCGGCCGGATCAAGCCTGGCCAATGTTAAGAGCTGCTCAACAAGATGGGTGGCGCGATCAACGCCCACACCAATCTGCTTAAGTGCCTGCTGTCTCTCACCATCAACGGTAGCCCGCTGGGCCACCTGCGCCTGTGTTTTAATGCTCGCCAGCGGCGTACGTAATTCATGGGCAGCATCGGCAGTGAAGCGTCGCTCCCGATCAAATGTATTGCGCAACTGCTGCAGCAGTATATTGAGGGCGCGGGTGAGTGGCAGGACTTCAATGGGGATGCCATCATCCGGTAACGGACTCATCTCATGGGCGGAGCGCTGCCCCACCTCATCAGCAACACGCTGCAGTGGTCGTAAACCACGGCTGATCCCCCACCAGAAAAGCAGCGCCAACAGTGGCAGGGCGATAAATACAGGCAGGCTCATGATTAAAATAATCTCATTCATCAGCTCATCACGAACCTCATGCAGCTGCCCGACCTGCACACTATAGAGGTTGTCTATGCCTTCCTGCTTAAATACCCGCCAGCGCTGCCCCTCTATCCAGCGGTCACTATAGCCAGCCACAGCAGCAAGCTGTGTCAGTGGTGCATTATCAGACTGAAACAGTAAAATATCTCGCTCCCACACCTGGAAGGCAATTTTACTCACATAGTGATGCCCCATATGCTGATGCTCAAGTCTGATTTTTTTACCATCACCCTCTTCAATTTCATGCAGTGTAACGGTCAGCAGTACTTGTGCCGACTGCGCCATCTCGGCATCCAGCAGCTCTGCCACTTCGTGTACTGCCCGCTTGTAAGCGATCATGGCGACCGTTACCCACACCACGACAAATGCAAGCAGTACAAATAACAGCAGGCGGATACGAATCGATTTCATGTGCGTGCTTTCTCAAGCACATATCCAACACCACGCACTGTCCGTATCAAGCCATTGCCAAGTTTTTTACGCAGGTGGTGAATATGAACTTCCAGGGTGTTGCTTTCGACCCCCTCGCCCCAGCCATAGAGCGTCTCCTCCAGACGCGAACGTGACAATACACGATCCTGGTTGTCCATTAACACCTGCAACAAAACAAACTCCCGTTGCGACAGTTCAACAGGTTGCTCATTCAATGTGACACGCCGGGCGGCTGGATCAAGCACAATGTCGCCACTGCTCAAGAGTGGTGTAGCGCGGCCACTGCTGCGCCGCAACAGCGCCCGCAGTCGGGCGTTCAGCTCATCAAGATCAAATGGTTTAATAAGATAGTCATCTGCACCACTATCAAGCCCTTCGATTCTATCTGCAACCGTATCGCGGGCTGTTAATAACAGTACGGGGACCATGCCCCTTCGGTTACGCAGCTGTTTTAAAACGTCAATGCCGGACAGCCGTGGCAGATTAATATCGAGCACCACCGCATCAAAGTGCTCACTCTGCAGGGCATGGTCAGCCGATTCACCATCCTGAACCCAGTCAACGGTATAACCATCCTGCTTCAAACCCGCACAAATACCGTCACCCAGCAGTTGATCATCTTCAACCAATAGTAATCGCATAACGCCCTCTCCCATCCTACCGCTGTTTCAAACCTGCCCGATGTAGGATTCCATTCTACGCCCGCGTCCCTCAAACCGCACAAACGGCTGGCAGGAATCTATTGCAGTAACCTGACAACACCTGACAGCCCATCTGTTCATAGGCCATTAGGTTAATCGGGCAATCTTAATGGGGGATTAAACGTTGATTTACGACTACTGAGATAGTGTGGCAGAACGCCTCACTATCTCAGCAAACAAGAGCGGTTTTAATCTAAACCGTTCGTTACTGGCCTTTACCATGGCGGATTTTTGGCCAGTAACTATCAAACTTAAAGGATGGGCTATGTGATTGGATGTGGCACTGGGCACACATCTGTTGTGGCTGCCACCCTTTATTGGTCGTGGGTTTAGTCCCTGCGGCATCAGCATGTTCACGTGCAGCCCCGTGGCAATTTTCACACTGCACGTTCATCAATTGGGGCGTGGCATCGATATCAATAAACCCGCCAGCTTTTTCATACCCGACACTGTGGCATTGAATACAGGTAGGATCAAAGGACTTGCCAACCTTCTCCAGCTTGCTGAACGCACGGCTATGCAACGACTCACTCCATTTATCGTGTTCAGCAACATGACAATTCTTACACACCGCTTCGCTGGCGTAAGGACTCTGGCCCGTCTCTCGCGCTTTTCGCTCAGCCACCCTGGCCATATAGCTCGCTTTAACGGTGGCATTGTATTCGTCATACCAGCTCCGCAGCCACTCCGCATCCGCAATACTCGAAGGCATAGCGATTATTGTATTGTTCCACTCACCAATGCGCCCCTTGCTGTTGAGCGTGATATCAATCCGCCCTAACCGCATACCCCGCGAGCCCGGCTGTAAAACCAGTGTTGTCCCTACCTTCTGTGGCTCACCAAACTCTTCATAGGCGGCACGAATAAACAGCAGGTCGACAAGCCCCAGGGGTAAAATTGCCTTGGCCTGATCCAGCGTCATGGTGGTGGCCAGCACGGTCAGGCGTCCACGTTTGCGCGCCTGCTGTAGTGATTGTCGCAACTTTTTAATGTCAGGGCTGACCGTCTTATGTTGACCACGCATGGCGCTCTGCGGATCCTGTGCCGGATCCAGCCAGGAGAAAAAGGCCAGCGAGTGTTCATTACGTTTAATCTCTTGTGTTGCAACAAAACCGCTGCTCAATAGATTGGTAGCGGTCCAGGGGAGTTTGGCATTGCGAATAAAATCATCACCATAGGCAAGATCACTCCACTGCACCCCCACTGCGTCGTAATTGAGCTGGGCAAACCCTTTAAGAATATATTCACCGGTCAGTCGATCCTGAGCAGCCATACTGGCAAGCATGCCACCGGTCGAAATGGCAACAAGATTGGGATTTTCCTCACGCAGCTGTTTCAGTACGGTGGCGTGACGCAGAATCCCACCAAGATCCCCTTCGGCGCTACATCCACACGGCTCCAACTCACCGTCGAGATTGCCGGAGTAGACCAACGTAAAGCTATTGCCCCCCGCCCAGCCGGTCGAACTCACCACAACCAGCACCAACACCATCCATATTCTATTAAACATCACGCTCCCTTTACCGTCTCTGATTTACCCTGCTGCTTGCGTAGGACCTCCTCCTCCTTCGCCTGTTCCCACAATCTGTCCATTTCGATCAGGCCCATCTCTGGCAGTGTTCGGCCCTGCGCCATCGCCAGCCCCTCTACCCGACGAAAGCGACGCTCAAAGCGGCGATTGATACTCCGTAACGCCACTTCAGGATCGATATTGGCATGGCGGGCGAGATTGACACAGGCAAACATCAGATCACCGATCTCATGCTCCATCTCATCACGCTTTCCGCCATTTGCCAGCGCCTCACGCACCTCGCCTACCTCCTCCTCGATCTTATCCAGCACCTGTACCATCTCCGGCCAGTCAAAACCGACCCGTGCCGCCCGCCGTTGCAGCTTGGCGGCACGCATCAAACCGGGTAACGCCACGGGAATATTATCGAGTGCACTGGCAGGCCGCGCCTCACTGACTGCCTTCTGCGCCCGCTCCTGCTCTTTGTGCCTTTCCCACGCCAGGCTCTGCGCCTCGGCGTCCTTGATGTCTGCCTGACCAAATACATGGGGGTGGCGCTGCTCAAGTTTGTCGGCGATCCCTGCAACGATGTCGGCAAACCCAAACAGCCCCTGCTCCTGTGCCAACTGGGCATAAAAGACAATCTGAAAGAGCAGATCCCCCAGCTCTCCTTGCAAGTCAGCCATATCGCCCCGCTCGATGGCATCCGCCACCTCGTACACCTCTTCCAGGGTGAACGGCAGAATGGTTTCAAAGGTCTGCTCTTGGTCCCAGGGACAGCCCTGCACCGGGTCACGCAGACGCGCCATAATCTGCAACAGACGGGTGATATCACTCATTTATCAACATCCAGGTTATTTGTATTAGGTAAGACGATGAATCGCAATGAACTTATGATTAACATCAAACTCCAGTGCAAACTCACCATACACCCCTTCATGGGTGATAAAGGGACGTAAAATGTTAGCAGGAAAGCGCACCACACGGCCATCAAGGGCGGTAGCGACGATCTCACGGGCGCCCCCACTATAATAGTGCTGGATCAGATGGGGCGGAATTCCCAATCTTAAATGGAGTCGATACGGGGAGGGCATGTGTGCTGAGGACGTTATTTTGGCAGGTGATCAATCAACATGCCACTGGTCTGGCGCAAGCGCAGACTCATCAATTGCGCCATCTTACGCAGCACCTTGAGCGCCACCTCAGGCTCTGACTGCATAAACTGTTCAAACCTGCTTTTAGTCAGCAGTAACAGCACGGCAGGCTCCACCACTACCGCCGTGGCAGAATGGTTCATGCCGTCAAGAATCGACATCTCACCAATGGTCTTGCCAGCACGTACAGTGGCAATCTTCTTTTCATCACTATCATTGCTGCTTTTGAAGATATCGAGCTTGCCAGAGGCAATCACAAACATATAACTATCGCGCCGCCCCTCCTCCAGCACCATCACCCCTTTGGGCGCGGCATACGCTTGAAAATAGTGGGCAAAACTCTCAACATCCTGGCGATTGAAATCACGGAACATGTCAGAGCGCTCCAGCATATTGGTAATTTCAACCACATAGCTGTTGCCACTACCCAGCTGTTCGAGGTTATCAAACAGCGAGCCTGTCCTAGCTGTTACCATCTTCACCCCTGACACCGGCCACGCCTCTCATGCCTACCTTATCGTGAAGTTAGCCAATTTTCTTAACAAGGCACCGCCACTGAGCGGTTAATTTACATCCCCCCGTCCTAAACCGCCTCAATCCTCCATATCAAAGCTGGCCAGCCGGTCAGACCAGTTTTCAGGGTGTATGATTCCATCACTATACCCAAGGTCATCACGCTCCATCTCATCGTAGGCACTCGTCCAATCCTTGGGGGCGTTTATCTCAACCAGCAACAGTTGGTCCCACACCTCCTGGTCCAACTCCGCCACCTCACCTTCAACATACTGCACACTTATGCCATCGTCACCATCAATAGCCACTACCTCAAAAACCTGGCCATCCGGTGTCTGGTACCAGTTCCCAATTTTAGCCTCTATCTCTTGCATAACACTCATCTCCGTATGGTTACCCATCCAAAAAACCGGCTGTCACCACCCTCACAAACAGCCACCACTGACTGCATCAAGCTTAGTTAATCCCGGCACCAAGCGCCAGAAACGCGGCTTTTTCACCATCAGCAGCTGTTTTTTCCTATTCCCCAACTGCCATCACACCTGCAATGTGACGAAGTTCACACTTCTGGCTAACCCTATTAGCCCTACTATCCGTAAACCTAAGCAGACGGGGATAAGGCACCACCGGCAATTGACTTACACCATCCTGGAGTTCAATAAATGCAGCAATCAGTCCAGAAGATAAGCAGCCAGCAGGCGCGCAACTTCTTTCCGCTGCAAAAACTCACGCCGGACGATACCGAAGAGCTGCTCCGTACCGCCATCGTCGCCCGCGTCGGTGCTGGCAGCGCGATATTTCGCAGCCACGACCTCCCCAAGCAGATCTTCTATTTAATCCAAGGTGAAGTGGAGCTGATCACCCGTGACAAGGGCCGCCGCCTGATCAAAAGTGGCACCGCCGCCGCCAAAAAGCCACTCGGGCGGGGCATTGCCGGCCAGATCGCCGCCACCGCCTGCCAGGACTCACTCATCGTCAGCTTTGATGCCGATATGCTGGAGCTGTTTTTGAGCTGGACCAACCCAAACGCCTATCTGGTCAAAGAGATGCAGACCCATCACCACGGCGAATGGCTTGAACGGCTACTGCAGTCACGCGGCCTGCTGCGTTTTTCTGAAGAGCACATTCAGACCCTGCTCAACCGTATGAGCGAAGTCCACCACCAGGCCGGCGACGTCGTTATCCGTCAGGACGACCGTGATGAGTACTACTACATCATCAAAAGTGGCCGTTGCAACGTCACACGCCAGCCACAGCCGGGGGCCAAAGGGATCAAACTGGCGGAGCTACGCCAGGGCGACGCCTTTGGCGAAGAGGCACTGCTGGCCAATACCAGCCGCAGCGCCAATATCATCATGCTGGAAGATGGTGAACTGATGCGCCTCGCCAAGGCCGACTTCTCAAAACTATTGGCCGAACCACTGCTCAACAGCGTCAGCTGGAGCGATAGCCACAACCTGCTCGCCCTGGGTGGCACCCTGCTGGATGTCCGTCTACCGGAAGAGTTCAACGAACAACACCTGCCCGACAGCATCAACATACCGCTACCCCTGTTGCGCCTCAAACTCAAACAACTCAACCAACAACAGAAATATATCGTCTACTGCAATGATGGCAGCCGTAGCGCCATCGCCGCCTTTCTGCTCAACCGCCACGGCTTTGATGCCTTTCTGCTCGACGGTGGCTTGATCGCCACCACACACAACACCGGCAACAGCGCCCCCTTGAGCAATGAGCCTGATATTAAAAATCTCCACACAAGCCAATCATTTACCCGCCCCTCACCCCAACCAACAGCCACTATCATCCCCATCCGCGCACCTCAGCCTATACCGATACTCCAGGAGATAGTGGAACTGGAACAGCTATTAACGCAACAAACCACACCGGGCCACAGAGCCCTATGGATACGTAGCGCAATCGCCGTAGCTATCGCCGCCACCGCCATCATACTTACACTCACCGCAACCATCAGCAGCCCCACACACATACAGCCGACCCCACTTACACCCACGGCTAAAACAATACCCAGTAATACCCAGCACGCCACATACACCCCCTGGAGCGACAGTACGGAGAACCACCTGAGCGACCTCGTCGGTGCCCCATAACCAGACAACGCCCCAGCCATTCCACCATTAATAACGGGGTTGCAGAGATAAAAACACTGTGTATACTTACAGCCACTGTATAAATTCACAGGAACACAAATGGATAATCTCACCCCCCGCCAGCAGCAGATACTGCAACTGATCCGCGACCGCATAGCCGATACCGGCATGCCACCCACACGCGCCGAGATTGCCGACACCTTTGGCTTCCGCTCTGCCAACGCCGCCGAGGATCACCTCAAGGCACTCGCACGCAAAGGGGCCATTGAACTGCTGGCAGGTTCATCCCGCGGCATTCGCCTGATGGAACCAGAAGGGCTGCCGCTCATTGGCCGTGTAGCCGCCGGCCAGCCCCTGCTGGCACAGGAACATATCGAAGAACACCACAAAATAGATCCACTACTGTTCCACCCCCAGGCCGACTACCTATTACGGGTGCACGGCATGAGCATGCGGGACATCGGCATCATTGATGGCGATCTGCTCGCCGTTCACCAAAGCCCCGTCGCCGAGAACGACCAGATCGTTGTTGCCCGTATCGGCGACGAAGTAACCGTCAAACGTTTTCGCCAACGGGGCAACATCGTCACCCTGATCGCAGAAAATCCGGAATTTGATCCAATCAAAGTAGACCTGCGCAGCCAGGAACTAACCATAGAAGGCATCGCCGTCGGCATTATTCGCTCCGGTCTCAACCAAGTTAAACAGAATGGGCGCAACAGAACAGGAGCAATACAATGACAGCGGTAAATTTAAGTCTCGACTTCAGCACCAGAGGCGGCCTGAACCAACCTCATCCACCCGTACTCAGCAGCGGCTTTGCCGCACTCGATGTCATGCTGCCACACAATGGCTGGCCGATTGGTGCCATCACCGAAATCTTCTGTGCCGAGCCGAGCCACTTTGCACTCCCCCTGATACTGCCCGCCCTGGCACGCCTCAGTCAGGCCAAACGCTGGCTGGCCATGGTCGCCCCCCCCAACGCCCCCACCGTCAGCCACCTGCAATCCCAAGGGATCGACATCTCCCAAGTACTGATCATCCACCCCCACGCCACCAGCAACGGACTCTGGGCCGTGGAACGGGCCATGCGCGCCGGCACCTGCGCCGCCGTACTCAGCTGGGTCAACAACGCCGACCACCACGCCATGCAGGATCTACGCGGTGCCGCCCTTGCCGGCAACTGCTGCGGACTGGTATTCCGCCCGGAGTGGGCCATCAGCCAGCCCAGCGCCGCCAGCCAGCGACTCAAACTCACCGCAACCGATGACGGAGGCATCTACATCGAACTGCTGGAACAGCGCTCCAGCCGCCCCCGCTCCGCACTCTTTATTGATTCGCATCAATTAAACACCGGCGTCGAACGGTAGTGGCGACACAACCCCTGATGAAAGAGGGGCTGAGCGGCCCCGCTATCGACCGCATTGCAACGGCCTTCCATCAGGTAGACAGCACCTTTCCTGTCAAAAAATTCAAGAAACTCGCCCACTCAGGGCTGGAGGCGCTGGAACTCAAGGCCCGAGTCCACCATATCATCGCGGCACTCCATGCCGTACTACCCAAACCGTTTGAGGAGAGTGCCCCGCTATTTTTTGCCGTTAAACAGCACTGGGACTACGGTGATAGCAACGATTCGCTCAAAGGATTTGCCGCCTGGCCCGTCATCGACTACATCGCCAGCCACGGCCTCAACCATCCTGAACTGGCGTTGCCGCTGTTCAAACACCTCACACCACTCTTCTCTGCCGAATTTGCACTGCGCCCCTTTCTCACCCACCATCCAAAGATCAGCTATACCACACTGCAACAGTGGCTCAGTGATGACGACCCTCATGTCAGACGTCTGGTATCAGAGGGGAGTCGTCCACGCCTGCCCTGGGGAACACAACTCCCTCAATACATAGAGAACCCTGCCCCCGTGCTGGCCCTGCTGGAGTCCTTAAAAGATGATCCAAGCGACTATGTACGCCGCTCTGTTGCCAACAGCCTCAACGACATCTCCAAAGACCACCCCGACCTGGTCATCCAGACCTGCCAACGCTGGCAAAAAAAGGCCAGCCAGGAGCGACTCTGGATCATCCGTCACGCCACACGCACCCTCATCAAGGCGGGCCACCCCGGCAGTTTTGCACTGCTTGGCCACACCGCCAATCCGCAACTGCTGCCACCACAGTTACGACTGGATAGAAAACAGCTGGCTGTGGGTGAATCCCTCAGTTTTACCGTTACCCTGCACTCCTCTGCCCAACAGCCACAAAGTATCGTGCTCGACTACGCCATCCACTACGTGAAAGCCAACGGCCAGAGCAGCCCCAAAACCTTCAAGCTGAAAAGCTTCACACTGGCCCCTGGTGAACACCTCACCATCAGCCATACCCGTTCGTTCAAGGAGATCACCACCCGTCGTTACTACCCTGGCGACCATACCCTTGAACTACTAATCAACGGCAGCAGCGCTGGAAAAAAGCGCTTTCTGCTGACCGCTCCTGCCACATAAACCACGTCAACACCTACAGAGGGGTGGATAACGGCGAGAAAATACCTCACTATCTCGCTTAACCACGCAATACGGGCACTCCCCTCTCGATGAACAGATCTGCCAGTGAGATTATCAACACCCTACCCGCTCTACTGTTTTGTCTCGATAGCCGCCATCAAATCACCAGCTTCAGAGGCTCACCGTTTATCCACGGCCATCCACAGCCAACCACTCTGCCATGTACGCTGTTTGATCTCTGGCCCAAAACCGCCGCCACCGAAATCACCAAAACCATCACCCGGATTGAAGAGAACCAGCCACCACGGCAGTTCCGTTACAGCGTTAACAGCACCAACCAGCAGTACCACTTCAAGGCCTATATTTCAAAACAGGCCGACAGTTTTGCCATCATCGTGCTTGATGCCTCCACCGAGTTCAATCAGGAGGACGAAAAGCAGCACCTCTATGATCAGCTACGGCAAAACCAGAAGATGGAAGCGTTGGGCCAGCTAACCGGCGGCATTGCCCATGATTTCAACAACTTACTCGCCAGTATTCTCGGCTATGCCGACCTGACCCTGGACGCCCTCGAAGCGATGGGCAAAGAGGTGCTGGCCAACTACCTGCGGGAGGTGATCAACTCTGGCGAAAAGGCACGTGACCTGATCACCCAGATGCAGGCCTTTGCCCGTGCCAAACCCAATACCGCCATTACTCTGGTACCCACACTGCTGCTCAAATCGGCAACGTCACTACTACAGGCCGCGCTACCGGAGACCATTCAACTCAGTATCAACAGTGAAGAGGGGGTCTCACCGATCAAGATCGATCCCGCCCAGTTTAACCAGGTGGTCGTCAACCTCTGCCTCAATGCCCGTGATGCCATCGGCGAAGCGGGCAATATCGACATTGCCCTCAGCAGCCATCGGCATCTGCTCGAGTGCAGCAGCTGCCACACCCGTTTCGACGGTGAGTATGTGGAGGTAAGTATCAGTGATAACGGCCGGGGCATCGACCCCACCCTGATAACGAGGATCTTCGACCCCTTTTTTACCACCAAAGAGTTCAACAACAACTCCGGCATGGGGCTTTCCGTTGTGCACGGCATCGTACACGAGCATCAGGGCCACCTGGTGGTTCAGTCACAACCCAATTATGGCACCACCATCCGGCTCTTTTTCCCTGCCATTTCTGAACAGACCAGCCCTCAACAGAGCCGTACCACACTACCGGCCAGACAACACTCCAGCAACGCAACCCTGCTGGTGATTGATGATGAGGAGTCATGTGCCCGCCTGCAAGGTGAGCTGCTCCGCAACAAGGGGTTTACGGTTGAGATCTTCTCCGACGCCCTTCAAGCCCTGGAGCGCTACCGCCTGAACCCACAGCGCTTCGATCTGATACTGGTGGATCAAAATATGCCCGGCATCAGCGGCATTGAGGTGGCACAGGCGGTTCGCACATTGCGTCCAGAGATATTGATTATTCTCAATACCAACCACACCGAACATGACTATAACGCGCAGGCCAAGGCCGCAGGCATCAACGCCCTGCTCAGCAAACCGATCCATCCGGAACAGCTGCTCACCACCATCCTCGACCTGTTACAAGCGCCAAAATAAACAGGGGCGTCAATTGACGCCCCTGTTTTAATCAAACGTTACAATACCTTACAGTGCGAAACCAAACTCCTGTTTAAAACGCTCATCAAACGCCGAACGCTCAAACCGGTGGTTTTGCGGCCCCACACTCTCCATTTTCAGGGTACCCAACAGCGAGGCGATGCGACCCGTACTCTGCCAATCCATACCCTGCATCAGGCCATATAACAGACCTGCACGATAGGCATCACCACAACCGGTCGGGTCTGCCAACCGGGCCGCCTTGGCACAGGGGATATCAATCCGCTCACCCTTGCTATAGATCTGGGAGCCTTCGCCACCCAGCGTTACAATCAGCGCCTCAACATGCTCAGCAATCTGGGCCGCCGATCTGCCCGTGCGGTCCTGCAACAGCTGCATCTCATAATCATTCACCGTCACCCACGTCGCCTGCTCGATAAAACGCATCAGGTCGTCCCCACCAAACATCGGCATGCCCTGGCCTGGGTCAAAAATGAAGGGGATCTCCAGCTCGGCAAACTGCCGGGCATGTTCGATCATGCCATCACGGCCATCAGGGGAGACAATGCCAATAGTCACCCCCTGGGCATCTGCAACACGGTTTTCATGGGAGAAGCTCATCGCCCCCGGATGGAAGGCGGTGATCTGATTGTCATCCAGGTCAGTGGTAATAAAGGCCTGGCCGGTGTAGCTATTGTCGATCACCTTAATATGGGTCTGCGCAATACCACACTGTTCCAGCCACTGGGCATAAGGTTCAAAATCACCGCCCACGGTTGCCATCGGCAGCGGCTCCCCGCCAAGCAGCTTCAGATTATAGGCGATGTTACCGGCACAGCCACCCAGCTCGCGGCGCATCTCCGGCACCAGAAAGGAGACGTTGAGCATGTGCACCTTGTCCGGCAGGATGTGGTTTTTGAAGCGATCCTGAAAAACCATAATGTTATCAAAGGCATAAGAGCCACAAATCAGTGCCGACATAATATCTCCAAAAAATTGATTCTACTTCCCCTGTTCCAGAGAGGGGATAGGGGGTGACCACTCACATCACCAGTACAAAAAACCAGACCAGCGCAGCATTCACCAGCGCCATCGATACCGCAGCGGAGCCGATATCTTTGGCACGCCCCGCCAGCTCGTGATGTTCGTCACTGATCCGGTCGACCACCGCCTCAATTGCCGAGTTAACCAACTCAACCATCAATACCAGCAGTAGCGCCCCAATCAGCAGCGCATATTCAACACCATCATCACCCAGCCAGAGCGCTAGCGGCGTCAATATCAACAGTAACAGCAGCTCCTGACGAAAGGCCGACTCATGCCGATACGCCGCCTGTAACCCCAGCCAAGAGTAACCGGCTGCATCAATCACACGGGCAACACCCGTTTTGCCTGGTTTTGCCATATCCACCACACTCAATTATTAAGAAAAGCGCGGCGATAATAACAGAGACTAATGGGGACTGTCCGTGCCCTTCGCCTCACTCTCTGGCTGATAACTGATAATGACACTCCCCTCCTTGATCGTCGCCTCATCCACCTCAGGAAACAGTTTCATCTGCTTTTTAGGGGTAATCAGCACCATCAGCAACGACTGCTCCGGCAGCTGTGCCTTAAACTGCTCAAAATTAAAATCCTCACTCAGCGTAGTGCGACGAATCTGCCACCCCCGATAGTGAAGCCGCATCAGATTATTAAAATCCCACTCATCACCAAACGCCACATGCCCACGCATACTTTTAGTCATTTTGCGCCGCTCTTCCTGCTCGCCATACGGGAGCTGGAAAACGTTATTGCGCCCCATCTCCGGGCCAAAACGGGTGCACACCAGGGCGTTGTAGGCATCATTCGGGCTCACCGCCAGCAACTGGCTCACCTCATTCAGCTCATACCCCTGCTCTACATGCTCCGACAGTAAGGAGCCGTAATAGACCGGCAGCCCCTCCATACGCGCCGCCCGCAATTGGCCCCAATTATCATCATTCACCACCACGTTGACACCGGCCTGACGCAACGCCTTAGCCAAGTCGGTAGACCAGCCACTAGCCCCCACAATCAACAGCCCACCCTGCTGTCCTGCCGCCAGCCCCAACCACCGAGCCAGCGGCCCCAGAGAGGCACCGTGCAGCACCACCGTCAGTGCAATCAGGCAGAAGACCAGCGGCAACAGCTGCTTGCCATCCATATAACCGGCCGCTGCCAGCGCCGGACCAAACAGCCCTGCCACCGACGCCGCCACAATACCGCGCGGCGCAATCCAGGCGATCAGCAGCCGTTCGCGCCAATCGATACCCGTACCAATCGTGGCCAGATAGACCGCCACCGGTCGCACCACAAAGATAACCATCGCCAGCAACGCAGCGCTACGCCAGTCGAGATAGGCCAGTGTCGCCACTTCCAGCTTCGCCGCCAAAATAATGAAAAGCACCGATACCAGGATGATGGTGATGTACTCTTTAAAGCGCCGCAGCTCATCAATGCTGCGCAAACTCTGGTTAGCCAGCACCACGCCCGCCACCGTCACCGCCATCAGCCCCGCTTCAGTGTGAATATGATTCGCCACCACATAAACCGCCAACACCGACGCCAACATCAATGGCGATTTAAGGTACTCCGGCACATGGCCACGGCGGAACATCCACCCCAGGCCATAACCCACCGCTGCCCCCAGCAGACCCGCCAGCGCCAGCACCAACAGCAGCGTCACCACCACGTCGCTGGCAAACCCGCCGCTTTCACGGGTGACAAAGTATTCAAAGACCAACACCGCCAGCAGCGCGCCAATGGGGTCATTCACAATTCCTTCCCACTTCAGCAGTGCCGCCGGACGGCGTTTCAGACGGGCATGTTTGAGCAGTGGAATAATTACTGTCGGCCCCGTCACCACCGTAATGGCACCAAAGATCAGCGCCACCGGCCACGACAGACCACCGATCCAGTGCGCCGCGCTGCTGCTCATGCCCCAGGTGATGGGCAACCCCAGCGTCACCAGCCGTGTCACATCCACGCCCGCCTCTTTATACTCATGCAGCCGCAGGCTCATACCACCCTCAAAGAGGATGATCGCCACTGACAGCGCAATCAGCGCCGGCAGAAAGGTCCCAAACTCCGCCACCGGCTGCACCCAGCCTAATGCCGGCCCCACCAGCAGCCCCAATGCCATCAGCAAGATGATCGCCGGAATTTTCAGACGCCACGCCAGCCACTGGGCAGCAATGCCCAGCGCAACAACAAATACTAATGAGGTGATTACGGATTCAGTCATGGGAAGAATCATAACTCAATAACAGTTGACGCAACCAAGTCGGAAAATCGTAGATACCATCTCTCCCTCACCTCTACAAGTAGCAATTATGCCGCTTGTAGAGAATAAGCCTGTTGATTTTTCAGTACACCAAAACAGACGTGCACAATCTTGCGCATGACTGCACCAATAGCAGC
>JAKFXL010000026.1 GCA_021731365.1 Gammaproteobacteria bacterium
GCTGTGTGTTGGGGGGGGGGTTGTGGGTGTATTTGAAAACCTGCTTGGTCAGTACGGCTGTTTTTGTAGTCCGCTGCCCTATTTTGCCATATTGATGGGGAGAAAACCCAAGGAGCTGTGAATCGCCCTGAATTACTCCGAACCCAGACAGGAAGACTACATAACCTATTGATAATTAATGACAAAAAATAAATTTTCAGACGAAAAAACACCTTCACCATGGTGAGCATCAACCTTGGATATGTCACTACTAATAATATTTTTGTCAGATATAGTGAACGTCTTACGATGTCAGTCGGGGGAGTATTAACCCCCTTTGTTTATGTGAGCGTATCGAACCACAAACGAAAAAAGGCATCTGTTTGATGCCTGGGTCGTGCTGATATTAAAGGGTTCTCTATCCAGTTATCGCCACAATATGTAATGTTGTGGTTACCGTTTAACAGGCTGTTGAAAAACTACCGCGCCATCATTGGCCCCTGTAAACTACCGACACCGATAATCTCCAACCCAAGATCCAAAAATGCGCGGCGCAGATATCACTCAAGAATCCCAGTTCACCACGGTTCACCTAGAAACTTTCGTTCCCAAGAACCACCCACTGCGACCAATTCGCACCTTATTCAACGAAGCCCTGAAACGGATCAGCTGGCTACTTGATAGCGCCTATTCAGAATATGGTCGCGAATCGATTCCGCCGGAGCGGTTACTGAGAGCCCAGATGCTTCAAGTGCTTTTCACTATTCGCAGTGAACGTCAGCTGGTCGAACAGGTCAGCTACAACCTGCTATACCGCTGGTTTGTTGGTCTGAGTATTGACGACAAGGTATGGAACCACTCCACCTTCAGCCAGAACCGTGACCGTTTATTGGAGCACAACGTCATCCCCGCGCTCTTCGAAGAGGTTGTCGAGCTGGCAAAAAAACGCAACCTGATCAGCGAAGAGCATTTCAGTGTCGAGAGCCTGCCCCGCGAAGCGCTTTGGGCATGGCACACTGATTCAAGCGTGGGCCTCACAGAAAAGTTTTCGCCCCAAAGACGAGGATAATGATCCAGAGGATAAAGGGCGCAACGCTGAGCGCGATTTTCACGGAGAGAGGCGTCTCAACGAGACGCATGAATCACGTACTGATCCAGAAGCCAGGAATTACAAAAAGTCCAAAGGCAGTGAAGCCAAGATGGCCTATCTGGGGCACACCGTCATGGAAAACCGCAACGGACTGATCGTCAAAGCCGACGCCAGCCTGGCCACTGGCACGGCTGAGCGTGACACCGCCGCAAAGCAACTCAAGAGCCTTCCAGGAAAGCATCGCAAAACTGTCGGTGCCGATAAAAACTACGACACAAAAGGTTTTGTGGCCGCGTGCCGCGAAGCAAATGTCACACCGCATGTTGCCCAGAACATCAAACGCAACGGGGGTTCTGCGATTGATGGGCGTACCCGCGGCCACGAAGGCTACGAAGTCAGTCAGCGAATTCGCAAACGCATTGAAGAGGGGTTTGGCTGGGGCAAGACAATTGGTTTGATCAGGCAGGTCAAGGTGCGCGGTCTTGCCCGAGTGAATGCCATTTTCAACATGACATTCATCGGCTGGAATTTAACGCGGATGCGCAATTTACAGGGGCAGTCCGTCCAGATGGCATGAAATGCCTGAGAGTGGACGAAAACCTTGGGAATTTTTCGCTAAATATCGTTATTTTTGGCTGTTTTTAGAAAAATCACCGGCATGTGGAGGTTGCGGAGTGTGATTTTCAACGGCCTGTTAAACACTGAACTATCCCAAAATTATACCCAAACGGCATTTTAATACAGTGCTCAGTAAATCAATGTATGGCCAGTAGGGATTAGAAGAGGATCAGAAAGTGAGGGGGTTTACTCATGCCCATTACCGTTTTCGCCATGGCCGGCACGATCATCCTGTTCCCTTTGGTCACGTTTGTCTATTTTAAGCTGCTCTTTTTTTAGATAACTATCCAGCACACTATCCAGTGCTTTTGATCTTCCCCGTTTTGATGACCAGAACTTTTTCTTATCCTCTAGTATCACCTGCATCTTTTCTATTGTTGATTTTTGGCTGGTAATTGCCGCATCTATTTTAGCCATAAAACCATGGTATTCATTAAGTTGTTGGCCACTCATACCATGGACTCCTGCCTGCTGTAAACGTTGCGTATACTCCTCTCGATAACTGTTAAGTTGATCAAGCTGCTCTTTACTTTCATTCAGTTTTTGCAGTGCCACGCCGAGTGCACGTGCAGCCTGACGCTCTGAGTCATGGGCTAAATCAACAATTGGTTTAAATCTTTTTGAATTTTCCATTGGCATCTATTCAGGTAGTTGCCACTCTTTTCTCAGGCTGATTTTTCTGTATCAATGCTTCTAATCCAGCAAGGCTTTCATCAAACTGCACTGATTCACTAAATCCTTGTGCAAGAAACTGCATTATTTTTGGATGATAGGCAATTGCTTCATCTACGGCGGGGTTACTGCCTTTACTGTATGCACCTACGCTGATTAAATCACGATTTTGTTGGTAACTTGAATACAGTTGCTTGAGGCGGCGCGCGTGGGCTAAATGTTCTGGCGTAACTATTTCATTCATCACACGACTGATAGACGCTTCTATGTCGATGGCTGGGTAGTGCCCCATCTCTGCAAGATTCCGCGACAAAACAATATGCCCATCCAGAATAGCACGGGCAGAATCAGCAATAGGGTCTTGCTGATCATCGCCCTCCGTTAATACTGTATAAAACGCTGTAATCGATCCACCACCCTCTGTCCCATTGCCGGCCCGTTCTACCAGCTGCGGCAATTTGGCAAATACTGAAGGTGGATATCCTTTAGTGGCCGGAGGTTCACCAATAGCGAGCGCAATTTCACGTTGCGCCTGTGCGTATCGGGTGAGGGAGTCCATCAGCAGCAGTACATGTAACCCTTTATCACGGAAATATTCAGCAATACTCGTGGATAACATAGCGCCATGCATTCGCATTAATGGCGAGTTGTCAGCTGGAGTGGCAACTACAACAGCACGAGCACGCCCCTCTGGCCCTAAAATCTTATCAATAAACTCTTTCACTTCACGACCACGTTCACCAATCAATCCAACAACAATCACATCTGCAGTGGTATATTTTGTCATCATACCTAATAGCACACTTTTACCTACACCACTGCCAGCAAACAGTCCCATACGTTGTCCACGCCCAACTGTTAGCAGTGCATTAATAGCTGCCACACCCACATCGAGCGGCTCTTCAATGGGATGACGATTAAGTGGATTAATGAAGTTTCCAGTGAGAGAGACCTGGGCCTCTACTTCGATAGGCCCCTGGTTATCCAGCGGTTTCCCTGAACCGTCCAGCACCCGTCCTAACAGCGCCATGCCCACAGGTGCAGAACAGACACCATGGGTAGGGATTACAGCCGCATTTGGCATTAAGCCACGAATGTCACCAATTGGCATGAGATATGTTTTATCACCTGCAAATCCGACTACTTCTGCTTCAACCGGTTTTCCACCTTCGTTAACAATGATACAGCGGCTGCCAATGACTGCCCGTACACCTACCGCCTCCAATGTTAAACCTACCATACGGGTAAGCTTACCGGTAACCTGTAACGGCACACGTTCAGCAATGAAGTCTCCACGTTGAATAAGGCGTTGCGCCATATCCTTGAAGAGCGTTGTTTCAACCGTCATTGGTGCGCTCGCCCCCCATGATTCGGGCAGCAATCGCGGCAACTCGTGATTCAATGGTAGCATCCACATTCGAGGACTCTGTTTCAATACGGCAGCCACCACGTTGTATTACAGGATTGTCAATTACGACCCACTTTCCCTCATTGGCGTTTGCCAACATTGTCTCTTCAATTAATTTTGCATCTTCGGGATGTAGATGAAGCTTGATACTCTGGCCCGCAGATGGCAACACACTCAGCGCCTCTTTCACTACACCAATCACTTGGCCTGGTTCTGTTTTTAGCTCACGGCGAACAATCTGTTTGGCTATAGCAATGGAGAGTTTAACCAATTCATCCTCGATATCATCAGCAAGCTGTTCAAGTGGCGACGCTAGTGCATCCATTAACCCTTTCAATTTTTTAACACATATTTCCACTTCCTGTCGCGCTTGCTCAAGCCCCTCAGCATGGCCCTCTTTATATCCTTGAATACGGGCGTTTTCCTTTATCTCAGCCGCTTGTCTCTCCAATTCTATTTGATAGTCAACTGGTGCTTCAACCGATATCTTCTCCCGTTCCTTTTTTTTAATATCATCACCAAGATCAGGTTTAATCCATGCTGTAAATAGGTTGCTGGATGATATTAGTCTAGACAAAGGATTCTCCTTTCCCACCAATGACCAACTCTCCTGAATCCATCATGCGGCGAGCAATGGCAAGAATCTCTTTCTGTGCTGCCTCTACTTCACTTAGACGTACAGGTCCACGGGATTCCAGGTCGTCACGCAACATCTCACTGGCACGTTTTGACATATTTTTAAATATTTTCTCACGTAAAGGTTCCTCCGCGCCTTTAAGTGCCATCACCAGATTTTCAGAAGACACTTCACGGAGCAGTGACTGAATTCCACGATCGTCTATGTCAACCAGGTTATCAAAGACAAACATTAGATCTTCGAGTGCTTGTGCCAGCTCAGCATCAGCCTCTTTAACCTCTTCAATGATTTCGCTCTCGATAGTAGTTTCCATATAATTAAGTATATTGGCGGCTGTTTTCTTGCCACCAACATTAGAGGATTGAACGCTGCTATTCCCCGAGAACTGTTTATCCAGAATCATATCCAACTCATTTAATGCGGCCGGCTGGATACCATCGAGTGAGGCAATCCTCATTATCGTATCTGAACGTGTACGCTCTGGCATTAGTGCTAATACCTGTGCCGACTGATCGGCGTCTAGATATGAAAGAACAATGGCAATAATCTGTGGATGTTCACGCCGGATAACCTCTGCTACTGCTTTAGGTTCCATCCATTTAAGAGACTCCAATCCCTTTGAGTTATGACCAAAAAGAATTCTATCAATTACCTGACCAGCCTTCCCTTCACCTAATGCTGATATCAGTAGTTTTTTAATATAATCTTCTGAACCACCTAAAGATGCCTGACCGTCAACCATCTCAACAAATGAGTTTAAAACATCAGCGACGTCCTGTTTATCAACATTAGCGAGATGCGCCATTGCACTGCCCACACGCTGCACCTCTTTTGGTCCAAGTTTTTTTAGAACCTCCGCTGCATCGGCCTCGCCTATGCTCATTAGCAAAATTGCAGCACGCTCAGCACCAGTCAATGATTTGCTCTTCTCACCTTCTTCAGCCATCACTTTCTACCCAGTCTTTTACAATATTGGCAACCCGATGTGGTTCCTGTTTAGCAACCGCTTTAACCATTTCAAGCTGTTGTGCGTAGGTCACCCCTGACAACATAGGCATAGTATCTTCGACCGGAGCAGCTGTTTTAGAATCGCCTGATTTTTCGTCCCCCTCAATTGCAGGTGCATCTGTTTCCCCACCATTCGCTGCCAACATTTTTAATACTGGTTTGAGCACCACAAATATGATCAAAATCACCGCGATAATTCCCAGCAACAACTTACCTGCACCCCATATCCATGGCTGACTTAATATAGACGGCTCGGCTGCCGGTTCCATTTCGGGCACTGGCAGGAACGGAACGTTAATAACATTCACGCTATCACCACGGCCCACATCAAAACCAATTGCCTCTTTTACCAGTGCCGTGATTTTTCCCATTTCTTCATCTGTGAGGGGTTTTGAGGTTATCTCTCCAGCTTCATTTTTGGTCACCCTTTCATCAACCACTATGGCAGCAGACAGGCGCTTTAATGTGCCTATCTGGTGGCGAGTATGGCTAATTGTTTTATCCAGCTCATAATTTATAACACTACGACGGGCACTGTTCTTTGCTTGGTTGGCTGAACCAGCCGCCGCGGATGGTGGCACAGTTGTCCCCGCCTGGGCTGGTTGATTGCTTAATGTACCGGGTACGCCATTGCTACCTGCGCCCAAGATCTCTTCTTCTATTGTTTGTTCGCTTCTAATTGAAGGCAAGTCAGGGTTGAAAGACTCTTGTGTCTGCTCACTTATTGTGAAATCCAGATCAACGGCTACCTGCGCCTTAACCTTACCGACACCCGTGATGGGTTCAATGATCTCTTGAATGCGACGAATGTAATACTCTTCCAGTTTTTTGCGATATTCAAATTGAGTACTAGAGCGCCCCATTTCATCCGCCTCTTCTGCTTTGGTAAGCAAGCGCCCATTCTGGTCAACGACGGTGACATCCTCAACCTCTAAATTAGGAATGCTGGAGGCTACCAGGTGAGCGATAGATGAGGCCTGTTCAGGTGTCATTACGCGCCCCTGGTATAAATTTAACATTACTGAAGCGGTGGGTTTTTTCCGATCTCGCACAAATGCTGACTGTTTGGGTATGGCAAGGTGAATCCTGGTAGATTGAACATTGGTTAATGATGAAATTGTTTTAGCCAACTCTCCTTCAACGGCACGCTGATAGCGAGTTGTCTCTACAAACTGACTGGTACCAAACCCTTGCTCTTTATCTAATAACTCATACCCTGTGCCACTCCCTTTTGGCAAACCAGCATTAGCGAGTTTCATACGAGCATCATGTATCTGGGGCGCATCAACCATAATCGCCCCGGTGGTATCGTTCACCTGAAATTTAATACCCGCTTGATTTAATGCTGTGGAAATTTCCAAAACTTCCTGATCTGACAGGTTTCCGTAAAGCATGCGGTAACTAGGCTCTTGTGCCCATATCACTATCGCCACTGCCAGGGCGATACTGGCAGCAAACCCGACCATAAGGCCTAATTGCTTAACAAGTGGCAGGTTGTTTATGCCTGCCCCAACATCAGCTGCCTTAACTAGCGCCATGATAATTCCTGTCCCGCTTCATCAGACCGGCATGCTCATAACATCTTTATACGCTTCAACCAGCTTATTACGAACCTCAGTCATCGCTGTAAACGATATTCTGGCCTTTTCTGAAGCCACTGCAATATCAACCATGCTGACGCCTTGGTCGCCCATCTCAAAGCGACTTTTTAGATCACCTGAAATTTTTTGGGCTTCATTAACAGCATTAACAGATTTACCCAGTAGTTCAGAAAAATTAACACCACCTGATGCCGCCGCTTCTTGGGCAGCAGGTACACCACCTGCTTGTGCGGCTAATACACGCATCTGCATTAATACTTTATCTATGCTCATATCGCTCATTACTACATTCTCCATAAACATTCGTAGTGTCTAATGGTCACCCGGGATAAAGATTCCCTGCTCTCGCATCCGCGCCAATTTATACCGCAGCGTCCGGGGGCTGATAGCAAGATTCTCTGCCGCACTCTTTTTACTACCACCACACTCATGCAAAGCATTCAATATCAAATCGCTTTCCTTAGCTCTAAGCCCTCCATTTAGACCTGTATCGGTAACATCAGTCGCCTCCTGCGCCATTATTTCGTCATCCTCTTCACTCTCAAAGCAAAGATCGTACCGGGATATAGATTCTCCTGAACATAAAATCAACGCACGCTGAATAACATTTTCTAATTCACGCACGTTTCCTGGCCAATTATGCTGTTCGAGTGCCATTTTTGCATCATTACTAAGTGCCAGTGAAACCCTTCCATCAGAGTATTTATGAATGAACATTTCAGCGATAGGGACTATATCCTTTATACGTGAACGTAGCGGTGGAATAGTCAAGGGAAAAACATTAAGACGATAATAGAGATCCTCACGAAAACGTCCGGCGGCCACCTCATTTTTCATGTTTCGGTTACTTGTTGCCAGCACCCTAACATTCAATGTAATGGGCTTTTTACCACCCAATCTCTCTACCTCACGCTCCTGCAAGACACGCAACAATTTCGCCTGAAGGCCAAGTTCCATCTCGGATATCTCATCCAACAGGATAGTGCCATCCTGAGCCTGCTCGAATTTTCCGGCACATGCCTGATAGGCACCTGTAAAAGCTCCCTTTTCATAACCAAACAGCATAGCCTCCAACATGTTTTCGGGTATTGCAGCGCAATTAATCGCAATAAATGGCCCTGTTCTACGATTCGAACTATTGTGAATATGGCGTGCAATCACCTCTTTTCCCGTGCCGCTCTCACCATTTATCATGACAGTAACATCCGTGACTGCCACTCTTTCAGACAGAGCCACGGTCTCCATCATACGTTTATCCAGAACAATCAAATCACTACTCGGATGATCCTGATCAAGATAACGACTCACCATGTTGATCAAAACTTCTGCTTCAAAGGGTTTAACCAAATAGTCACTGGCACCATCACGCATCGCTGCCACTGCTTTCTCTATGCTGCCATAAGCGGTCATTAATACGACCGGGAGATTAGGAAACTTAATCTTTAATTGATGTAACAGTTCATTTCCTCCCATTGGTTGCATATGTACATCGCTGACCACCATGGAAAACTTCTCACTCTCAATCACTTTAAGTGCGGCTTGAGCATTGGCAACTGCTTTTACTTTGAATCCTGCTGATACCAATGTGTCACATAATGCATCACGTAACGAACTGTCATCCTCAACCACCAGAACGGCTGCTGAACTCATTTACACACCTCTTTTCGTAAGTTCTGTTCAGAGAGATCATCTGCACTCAATAAATAAGGCAAGATTACCCTGAACTCAGTACCACTCCCTGGTTGCGTATTAAATGTTATTTCACCACCAAATTTATCGATCACTGATTTTACAACCGCTAATCCAAGCCCAGTCCCTTGAGGGCTGCTGGTTATAAATGGTTCAAATATGTTGTTTTTAATCGTTTCCGGAATGCCGCAACCATTATCACGCACCGTAATCTGCAGGGTATTGGTGTCATGTTGACTAAAAATCACCTCTACAAATGGATTATCTACACCATTGTTTGCATTTATTGCATTCATTATCAGGTTAATAAGTGCTCCCAACAAAGCAGCCTCATTTCCTTTTATCTTCCGACTAGACAATTTATTCAAAATAATTAATTGGCACCTTCTGGACTGCGCCTGTATCTGTGCTACTTCTGATAGTTTTATAATTAACGAGTCAATTTCAAATACATTTTTTTGTATATTTTCAACACCTTTTACATAGACAAGCATGTCGCCTACCATACTTTCTATATGGCGTAATTGATCGCGAACCTTATCGCTGTATTTTTCAATGTCATCCGGATTTTTTTTATGTCGACGTAAAGCAGAAAGATATAGCAGTGCTGCTGATGTTGGTGTACGAATTTGGTGTGCTAATGAAGCCGCCATCTGCCCCATTGATGAAAGCCGTTGATAACGACTCAATTTCTCCTGCAGCTGGCGAGTCTCAGTAACATCTTTAATTAATAAGATCTGTCCTGGTTCATCTCCTAAGGAACTGGTAGCAATGCTGACACGCCGGCCATCACGCAAAGAAACTTCATGGCCATCATCAAATTGGGGGGCAAAGGCGCGCTGAATAACATTGCGCCATAAAATCCCTTTTAAGGGTTGACCCAGTAACTCTACAGCGGCTGGATTCACTTCACAGACAATACCCCGACCATCGATTACGACTACTCCACCAGGAAGGGCATTAATAAAATGCTCTAAACGATTAGCCAGCTTTTTTGTCTCATCAAGCTGCTGGAGGCGCTCATCACGGGCAATAGAAAGTTCTCTGTTAAGCTGGTCGACTTGGCACTCAAGGAGATGGTATGAGGAGATCAACTCCTCAGACACTTGGTTAAATGTCTGAAAAGCGTTTTCGAGATGCTCTATGTTGTGTGCATTCTGGCCGCTCATTACTTACTATCCCTCTTATAACAGTCACACCATGGTGGTGAACTGTCATACTTAGACAGCAAGTTACGGGCCAATCATCTATATTTCATGTTTTTCAATAGGTTGAAACTGAGCGTTAAAACAAACGTCAAAATCACATCATCTCCTCAGTCCTTTGCATGCCATATTTACGCATCTTTTCAACCAGAGTTGTACGTCGTAATCTCAATCGGTTAGCCGCATGGGCTACTATGCCATCAGCATCATCCAGCGCCTGCTGAATAAAATGACGCTCCAGGTTGGCAAGATACTCTTTCAAATCCAAACCATCAGAAGGCAACCGTGGCATGCTGTCAGCCAGTGGATCCAGTGATGGCATTTCTCTTGTCACAATAGATGACATCATGGGAAGTTCAATTGCGCCAGAATCAATTGACAGCTCATCAGTAAGCTCTCGGAACTTGGCTGGCAAATCTTGGAAATCCACCACACCCTGAGGGAACATAATCACTAAACGTTCAACCAAATTCGCCAATTCACGAACATTACCAGGCCAACTGTAACGACATAAACCCATCATCGTGCCCTGCGTTAACCGCACAGAACCACGTGCATCATGCTCGAGGCGAGTAATCAATTCACTGACAAGTAATGGGATATCCTCAATACGTTCACGCAGAGGGGGCATTTCTATCGGAAAAACATTAAGTCGATAGTACAAATCCTCGCGGAACCGACCATCAGCAATGGCTTGCTCCAAATCACGATGTGTCGCCGCCACTATACGAACATTACTGGTAATACTTTTATTACTACCTACGCGCTCAAAAGTTCTCTCCTGCAATACACGCAAGAGCTTTACTTGCATATGCAGACTCATATCACCAATCTCATCCAGGAATAACGTGCCACCTTCAGCCAGTTCAAAACGCCCTTGTCGCGTGCTGATTGCTCCCGTAAAGGCTCCCTTTTCATGACCAAACAGCTCACTTTCCAGTAAATCTGCTGGTATGGCACCACAGTTAATTGGTACAAAAGGTTTTGCACGGCGAGTTGAGTAGTAATGCAGGTTGCGCGCAACAACCTCCTTACCTGTTCCTGACTCACCCAATATCAGTACATTGGCATCCGAGATGGCAACCTGCTCAATTAATTTCCGTACCTGACGAATACTGCGGCTATTACCCACTAAGCTGCGAAATAGTTCAGGTGAAGAGCCACGCCCTGTTCCCGACTGAGTAATTTCACGATTTTCTCGGTAAATTTGCGCCTGCTGCATACCGTTAATCATCTGTTTATATTTTATAGGATGCTCAAGGTAACCAATCGCTTCTCTGGCAACTTGATCAGAATACCCCCCCTGATCCGAACACTCACGAAACAGCAGGATAGGAACAATGGGATCCTTTTTTTTGAGTGCTCGTAATAACCCATCTAACAGTTCGGGGGAAGAACACTCACCCAACATAACGGCCTGAAGCGGCTGGTCAATGCAGGTGATAACCTGCTCCCATGCGCTGCAATTTGAGGCCCATACTTTTGGCACATCGATAAACTCAAGAATGGACTGAAGCTCATGACGCCGGGAGTCATTATCATCTATCAGCAAAACTGCCGAATCACGCGTAGGCACTTTGAATATCCTCCTCAAAAACACAGACTGGATACATTAAAAACTCTGGTATTTTAATAACATAGACACCCCACCAATAATGTCAAAAAAATGTCATTAGGGCAAGGGGGATTTAACTATATATACAAAGTTTTATAAAAAGTGCGGCTCAAATATTGCTTTTTTTAAGCCTGGCAACATGACGACGATGGCAACGAAAAATATATTTTTCCAGTAATTCCTTAAATTCATCAGGAAAAACCTCCAGGACCACCTTAATTGTAGAGATTTGATCAGTTTTACTCTCAACCGACTCAATGCGACCATTAAAAATTACTGGCATTGGATAACGGACATCAAGGAATAGCTCAAATGTCAGCGCCATCCCGGACGACAACACATTCCTTTCTATCTCAAAATTCAACATCCCCGCCCCTAAAGAGAGTGACACCGACCTGGGAAACTCTGATCTGGCTGTAACAAGCTGTGCGACTAAACCTAATACAACGTTAATTTTAAAATCAAGCCGCTGAATTTCAGCCGTCAGCCCAGACTCCTCCTCATGAATATCACGGGAATAGTGATCATCCATCCCAAGAACAATTTGAAGACGATTAAAGTTCTCCTTATGTCTGGATGAGCAATCACCTTCACTTGAAGCACTCCTCTGAAACCAACCAAGAGGCACAATCAGATCACAAGACAGACCACCCGTTGTTGTATTTTCCACCCGATTCTCCATAATCAATAATAGACAATACAATAACAGTGATTACTCGCCAGAACAGTACTATATAGAGACGTTTTCAAGGTAGGCGTTAACAGCCTTTCGCGAAATATCCAGATCATTAAACTCTTGAATAATATTCATCTTATGCAACTCTGCCAGTCGCTCTATCTCCTGATCAGAATTAATAATAAAAGTTGCTGTTTCACGAAAAAAATTTATTACTTCTACGTTTTCATCTATCGAATTAAAGTAATTTTCCAATAACAAAAGATGTGGATTCCTCTGATGTTCAAGATCCACAACCACATTCCATTGTCCATTTTTTGCCTCAGAAACCATTTGAGAACTCAATGTCACCATCTCTTTCAATAAACATTTTAATTTAAGATAAGGATCCATTTTCTATTTTATATTGAAAAAATATTAAATATCAAGAAATTGGCAGTGCAGACGAGTTTTGTTTATTGATTATTCCTGGTATTGCATCCCATGCATATTTAATTTCCAACAACAATACTGTTACCTCTTTTAAAATAACGGGATCACTCTTTAGATTAGCCTCAACCAAACGTCTTCCCATATAATCATATAAAGCATCAAGATTATCAGCTATTTCACCACCGGACTCCTTATCCAGGCTCATTCTCAAACCGTCAATAATTGAAATAGCCCAGGAAATGTGGGTTCCCTTCAGAGCAATCTCACCTCTCTGCATATAACCATTTGCCAAATTTATCTTCTCAAGCGCACCTTCAAGAAGCATCTGAATAAGACGATGTGGACTCGCTGATTCAACACCCGTCTGAGCGCCAACCTGCTTGTATTGTGATGCACCCTTCATACTCTGTGAATAACTCATACATCTCTCCAAAATCCGTGCAACGGGCAAGTGGGTGGATCACAAATCAAAAAACCATAAGCTTCTAACCAGGCAAACTGGCCAACTGCTGCGTCAAAAAGCTTCCAGTTGTTTGAAGCTTTGAAATAAGACCATCCAATAAACTGAACTGGGACCTGAACATGCTCTCTCTTTGTGTAAGCCGATACTCAAAAGTTACTCTGCTTTTATCAATTCCTGAAATACGCGAGTTAATCCCCTCTTTACGCGTTTCAATCAACCCTGTGGCAGAGATCATATCTCTAGCAACCGCCTCAAAACGTACAGCAAAACCCTGCGTGCTATCAGAGAAAATCTCCGCCACAGCAGAATAGTTATCGGCCAAGGCAACACCAAGTTTAGTGCTATCCAGGGAGATATCACCTGTCTTTGGGTCTGTTTTTATGCCAATTTCTGAGACATGCTTTTTAGTCAAGCCAACAGCGCTGGTATTAAATATACTCTGTATTTTTCTATCTATCCCTTTAAGCACAGACTCACCGCCAAGAGTCGCATCATTAGCACCAAGGGTTTTTATTACCTTACGTATGTCATTATAGGCATCAACAAACTTCTGGACTGACGTATTAACAGCTGTGATATCACGAGTCACATCAAGTGTTTCTACAGGCCCTGTGCTTTTTAGTGTCAAAGCCACCCCTTGTAAGGCCGTGCTAATCACATTGCTTGAACTGGAAATAAGGACTCCATCAATTTTTACATGTGCATCGGCTGCAGCGTTACCCGCTAACGTCTCAAAACCAAGGGCAGTCGAAACAGCAGCAGATGTGCCTGCACCAATAGTGATCTCATTGGACAAACCAGTATCCTTAGAACTAAGGACTAGTTTACTCTCCGTACCTGTATTGACAATTGAGGCCCGTACACCAGTATTAGTAGTGGAATTGTTAATCGCATCTCTGATTCCACCCAGCGTATCATTGCTACCATCAATTGGAATTTGGAAAGTTCTTGGTGTCCCTCCTGCATCCTGGGTAATCTCCAGCATACCGGTCACACCAATAGAAGTAGAGGCATTGGCGTAACTGGGAGCCCCTGACATACCAGAGGTTAATTTTTGCGCCTGCGCAAGAGAGAGTACTTCTATCGAATGTTTGGTAATACCCGCTGTTTTATCAGCAGTAGCTGTAAATACATCTTTGTTAGAAGTGGTAGCGGAAAAGACCTGGAATTTATCAGCGCTGCTCAAACCCTTCATGGCAGTCTGAAAAGTGGCAAGGCCACTTTTAAGCTGACCGTAGGCACTCAGCTGGGAAGTAAGTTTAGTACCCAGTGCATTAAGATTATCGAGGGGGCGTCGCTCCAAACTCATGAGCTGGGATACAATACCATTCACATCCAGACCAGAACCAATACCACTTGCTGTTAGTGACGCCATAACTCACCTCATTCAAAACCCATACAGAACAAACAGCAGTTTTCATGCCATCCGCTCAGGCAGTAACATCGGAGAGCAAACCGCCTCCCTTCTCAAGAGAACGCACCACCCTCATCACTTCTTCCGTTGGGATCTGGCGAACAACCTCTTTTGTCTCAGGATCAATCACCTTCACAACGGTGATACCACTATCTTCATCGATACTAAAATGCAGATCACGATCAATCACCTGCATATGATCTCGCATCTTATGTACTGCTTCCATAACATCCTCTGAAGAGATATTCGGACCAGGCTGTTGGGATACCGGCACATCTTTGCCATTTGCGGCAAGCACCGTACTTTTAGAATTGCTTTGCTGCAACGATGCAGTTTCATTATTGCGTGGAATCGAAGTGGTGCTTGAAACCAACTGTCTGGAAACCGAAGTTCCTGTTAACTCGTTTACCATGATCAAACGCCTCCGATCGATGGAATCAACCTAGCCCCCAAAAATTCAGAGGCCAGGTTTGTCATTAGCCTTTAGTATCCCTTATCTCAGAAGACTCAATACATTCTGAGGAACCGAATTTGCCTGGCTCAACATCGCCACACCGGCCTGTTGCAAGATCTGTGAACGGGTTAGTGCAGCAGTTTCAGTTGCAAAGTCAGCATCCATAATACGACTACGCGCAGCTGATATATTTTCTGACGAGTTTTGTACATTTCGGATTACCGAATCAAAACGGCTCTGTACCGCAC
This sequence comes from Gammaproteobacteria bacterium, assembly GCA_021731365.1. Taxonomy (GTDB): domain Bacteria; phylum Pseudomonadota; class Gammaproteobacteria; order Tenderiales; family Tenderiaceae; genus JAKFXL01. Next base: position 15,210 of record JAKFXL010000026.1, read on the forward strand.
CCAGCTTGGCACGCTCTAAGTTAAGTGTGCTCAGGAATGCATCCGCCTTTGTAATCATAGAGGCCGCCGATGCCGCTGAGCTAATGCCTAAATTGGACATTGCCGTTCTGGTGGTAGCAGTTGAAAGGTTAGTAGTTGTAATACCGATGGTCTCGCCCTTATCTGCACCAATCTGAAAGTTGAAGGTGGTGGCGCTAGCACCGATGATAGCCTTGCCATTGAACTTGGTGCCGGTGATACGGCTAATTTCCGCTTTTAACTGTGTGACTTCGATATTCAGGGCAGAACGATCTGAAGTACTATTTGAGGCGTTGACCGATTGAACCGCCAGTTCACGGATACGCTGTACGTTCGTGGTCATCTCCTGCAGGGAACCCTCAGCGGTCTGCGCCAGAGAAATGGCATCAGCAGCGTTACGGGAGGCCTGATTCAAACCACGAATCTGGGCAGTAAAACGTTCCGAAATCGCCAACCCGGCCGCATCATCCTTGGCGCTGTTAATGCGCATACCAGAAGAGAGGCGCTGAATCGCAGTCTGCATCGCTGAATTGGTACTATTCAGGTTGCGCTGCGCGTTAAGAGACATGATATTGGTATTTACAACTTGTGCCATGATGACAACTCCTACGATACTTCAGGGCGATGTGTCAAAGTTGTGTCACATCAGCCCACTCACTTTCAGCGGATATACTTCTCAATTTAGAAATATTTACCGCTCCCGTAGAATCTATCGGCCCATTAATCGGTTAACTTTAACCAAATAGGGGTATTAGCATACTTCTCCCCCTTAGATAGTGGCACCAAACCTGCATTCACCTAAAAAACCGTCGGCTAATGCCAGCATGTTCTTATAACGTAGATGCCCATATGGAAAGTAATATATGTTCACCCCAAAAGAGAATCAATTTGGTGACCGCTACATAGAGCATTTTGTTGGTGCTATTTTCAAGATAAATAGTGCTACCACGGAGTTCAAAGAGCGCTTTGGTAACGCTCTTTTCCAAGAAAGCACACTCTACATTATCGTCGGCAGCGATTCCATGTTATTGCCAAAATTCATCATAAAACAAGGTCTGCCCCGTGGTAGCCGTTATCTGTTCATAGAACCCGATGAAATATACAGTCACATCGAAAGCAATATAATCCCAACAGAGCTACAAGAAAGGGTTGCTATTTCCAGAGAATCACAATGGGTTACGTCAGCCCATAAACTCGCCCTTCTAAATTACACATACTCAGGCAAAATCAGCTATGTCCGTTCATGTGCGGCACAACAGACGACACACCCCGCCTATCCTGCCCTAGCTCAGTCGGTGAACAGAGAGCTACGCCATCTCTTCTGGCTCTTCACAGCCCAGTTTGACAGTCACATATTTTTTAACAGCCAGCTGGCCAATTTGGCAGAAAATCGCGTCCCCTCAGCCCATCTGCGCGGTAGCCTCAAAGGAAAATGCGCGATTATTTTGGGCGCCGGACCATCGCTTGATGAACTGATCCCCTGGATCAAGCAACACCGCAACGACGCAGTCTTGATTGCAGTATCCAGAATCTCTGCACGGCTGCTGCAGGCCGGCATCGAACCCGATATCATCGTCTCCATTGATCCACAATTTGTCAGTTTCTCGGTCAGCAAAGAGATGCTCAACCTCAGCAACAGAACCATCTTCATCAATGGCTGCCACACCACACCGCTGTTACTCGGCCAATGGCCACATCGAAATCTGTTCCTCGGTCCACGTCTGCCGTGGGACGATGATGATTTTGATAATATCGAAACCATACCGCCCACCGTCACTAATAACGCCATTCTGCTCGCTCAGGAGTTTGGCTGCTCGCAAATAGTCCTCACCGGCGTGGATCTATGTTACAGCGCCGCTGGCCATACCCACGCCCAGGGCACTGTTGAATATGCCGCCGGACCGATGTTAGGCCGGATCGACTACACCGTGACCACAAACGCGGGCATCGAGGCGGAGACCAACAAGGGCTACTACGAGGCCATCAAGGTTATCTCAAGGCAGGCCGTGACGGCCCGTGAGCAGAATTGCACAATCATCAATCTGGCTATTTCAGCCGCTAAAATTGATGGCGTGGAATATATTCATCCCGAAGCGTTTGTCATCACTGAGCCACTTAGCCAACCCGCCTGGCAGAGCCTCACTTCACTTCTCGACAACGATAGCCGTGAAGATAGATGCACCTATTACAACACCATGGTCACATTACTCAACCAGGCTGGCAATGAGCTGAAATGGATTAAAAAACTCAGCACTATCGCCCTTGACTGCAACACAAAAATGGCAGCACTGATCAACACTCCTGAATACTCAAAACATAAAAGACGGATGGAGAAGATAGAGAGACGACTCGAAACCCGTTTTAAAATGATGAGCAAGACAGTAAAGCGCTACAACTCTGTCGGTTTTGCAAAGATTATCACTGCCGATTCCGGTGATGACTGGTCGGCCGATGAACTCTTCAACAAAACAAAAATCTATTATGAAGAGTTTCTCCATGGCGCCACCCTGCTATTAGAGGTAATTAATGATGCCAAGCAACGCCTGCTCAGCCGCATTGAAGAGGAACGCCCATCACCCGACTTTGAGATGCTGTTCAATCAATGGCAGCAGGACATAGGTTATGGCCGCGCTGACATATGGAAACAGCGTCACCCTGAAACCTACAAAAATGCATCGCCCCAGGTAAAAGAGCGTATCGAATCGATGCACTCTCAATTTCACGCTATGCTGAGTGCAGATAAAGAAAATTTTGAACAGGGCTTTAAGAATCTTATCTCTGCAGCCAACACCTTTGGTTCAATTACCGAAAATTCCATTGCCTATCATGCCAAGGGTGATGTGATGGGACTAAAACGCATCTCCACGGGACTATCGAAACGCACAGAACCCCTGGCCATACAGACAAAACTATTCACAGATGGACTCATTGCGGAGTTGGATCATAACCACAAGCAGGCCGAAGCGCTCTATTACTCTATAGATGCAAAGATCAACAGTGACCTGAAACAGATAGCACTTGAGCGTATTGTCAATTTCTCATTGACCAATGAGGATTACCAAACGATCCTGCCGGCGTTAAAACTACTCGCAGAAAGCAGAGTGAGCTACCAGCCTTTTTATGCCCGCTTCCTGGCGTTGACAGGAGAGGTAAACACAGCGATAGCGGAATACACCCGTTACCTACAAGAATGTCCCGGCGACCTTGATACCATGCTTGAACTCGGCATACTGCTATCCGATGTTGGCGCGCACGAGGCCGCCGATAGCGCCCTTAGCCATATCATAGCTACAGATGCAAACCATCCTGGTGTCGAAAAACTGACTCAGGTACTGAAACAGAAATAGCCTGTCCTGAAAAAGAAACCCAGTCCCTACCGACTAAAATAGAATTCAAATAGACAAACCAAGTGCGCTATCTGGAACCATATACTCCAGCAGGTCTGCCACAAAGATGTAATCACCACGCTGCTGTGCATCAACAATGAGATTCAGCAACGCCGCCTCATTTTCCCCCAGATGAGCGGCATTAATCTCCAACAGCGGCGCCATGCAATCCATCAACCGCATCATCGCATCACTGCCCTTGCCTTCCATGCCAAGACGAAACGCTTCAATCGCCTCCACCCTGAATATGTCACACGGTTTTTTTGTCATGCGGGTGCCTCAGTTTGAATCGGCATAACGTGTCCCCATTATGGCCGCACCACTGCGGCTGGTATTGATAAATCTGACCTGTGGATGTTGGGCGATATAACGTTCAAGATCACGCATATAACCACGCAGATTTTTTGATGTCAGAACCTGCTGGCCATGGCCATCCTCGAGCCACTCCTGATAACCAGTTTGATCGGCCGGCTGACAGAACACAGCGCTGGCAACATGTGTTTTGTTGCCCGGAAAGGAAAAGTCCGCCCCCAACAGATGGAGCTGACAACTGCCCATCTTTACCGCCAGATCAACCGCGGCATGCAGCACAGTACCCGCTGCGTAAAGCATGCCTTTGGGAGAGTGCGACATTAACTTTTCATAGAGTGGACTATTAGAGTAGGCGGCATAACGCGGCCCGGGCCACTGTTTAAGCACATCACCATGCACAATCGGAAAATAGATCAGTGGTATATCTTTCAGTGGCGCAAGATCGACATCAAAGAGCTTCATGATGTGGTCACGCACACCATCGATGGTTACAACATAATCAGGAACGATGCCTTGCAGCAATAACGGTTTGAGTGCCGCATCAACCGCAATCAAACAGTTATCGGCACCGCGTCCGCGTAGATGTTCATAATGCTCACTCAACGACGGCCCGGCCGCCGCCACATAACAGGGGCGATCTCCATGACGCCCAAATAGCAGCTCCACGTCACCATCCTGTTTAACCAGTGGTAAATTCTCATCGATCTGTTGCTGGAACTGGCGGTTACCCCTGATCCGGCTATTGAGATAACCAGTATCCAGCTCGAGTACGATCAGGTCACGCACCCTGGCGGCGGCCGGTTCGATAAGTTTAAGACATGCCGGCACCACGGCAAACGGCGCCCGAATATCGGTTGTTGCTGTTGCCAGTGTTAGATTACTGCGTGTATCCGCCAACCAGTCACGGTGATCAAAATGCCGGAGACAACTTCTGAATAGTTCCAGACTCAGTATCACCACCTCCAACCGTTGCAGCCATGGCCTTTGCAACAACTCGCGCTGAAGATCACCCGTTGCCACACCGTAGACCCACACCGTGGTTGCGGACTCTGGTGCCATTGATGCTTGCAGACGTGCCTCACTCCGACTATCAAAACAGCTGCTCAGATGAATGCCATCCACCAGCAACGTCGGCTGTTGGGTTTCACTGATGAAGTGCGCCCGCTCAGGAGAGGTTAGCTTGACAAGCGACTGATACAGCGGCGGCCAGCGCCGTTCAATCAGCTGAAGATTTTGCTGCAAAAAGTCACTCTGCATATGTCACTACCTTGAAGGACTGATTGAAAAAGAGAAGCCTGGCAGCTCGGCGCCATCACGCGATGACTCATCCAGCTCTGCCAGCGAGAAGATAACTCTTGTCAGCGCCGCGGGTGAACACTCACGATGATAGAGCATCGGGAACGCTGCACACGCCGATGGCTGCCAGTCGATCACCACCCCTACCGTATCATCTGTCACCGTGATTGACCCGCTCTCCCCGCCCAGGCCGGTAGTCGCAGAGACCAGCGTCGAGGCGGGCTGGGTATGCAGTACATCACGGTCGAGTTCAAAAGACTCCACCATCTTGCCACCGTTGCGGGTCCGCACCTTAACGGTTCCAGTAAAGGCCTCGGGCAGAAAGGTGAGATAACCGGTGCGCACGGTGCCATAGGGGCGCTTCCAGCCAGGAAACTCAATGCCAAAACCAACCGTTTCACCATGACGTGAAATACGCAGCTGTTTGACGATCTCGCCATCCTTGGTGACAAGCACGGCGCGCAGATAGAGATGGTGTTCATCATGTGTGATCACTGGCTCGACCTTTTCCAGATCGGTGATGCGTTGATGTTGTGTCACCTTTTCGATCACGGTAATGGCCGAGTAAAAGTCTGCACCCAGTTCAATAGAGTCAAAATAGCCGTGGGGCAAGGTACCAATCACCGGCTGCCAGCCATGACTCCTGAAGGCGAGTGAATCAATCGCCATACCACGCCGCAGGTTCACTCGCAGCCGGATGTCAGGCGTAACAAGTGTCAGCATGATGCCCTCGGGGTCACGCTCAACAGTCACACCATCACATACACCGTGATTACTCTTCTTGGTAGGGAACAGCTGTTCCAGACCACCATCAAAACTACTGTTGTCGCCAAGTGCGGCCAACATCTGCCGCACCTGCTGCTGTGCAGCAGACCAACGTTCGGCGGTAATGTGGGTGCGGATGTCACTCGACCAGAGTTCGCAAAGACTACGCCACTGCACCTCATCATTGCCACCCTTCAGAGATTGATAGAGGCGCTGACACATGGTGTTTAACCAGAGGTCGTCGCGCCCGGTGATGGCCCAGCGGCTGATGTTGTACTTAGCCTGTTTTTTAACCGGGATCGGCTGTGTTGCTGATGTCAGACAGAGTGACTCAAGACCATTGAGTGACAAATGTTTCTTCAGCACAATCGAAGGCAGTGCCATTTCAATAACATATTCATTAACAAGCTTATCAAACAGATTTGCTAAGCGCTGCCATTCACCTTCGGGATGCAGCTTCGATTCTGAATCATAACGACCGGGGCGATAATCAAATATCTCGGCATCGTTGCAGTAGAGCGCCAACGGCACGCGACTATTAGCCAGTCGCTTCTCGAAATAACCGAGATAATCGACCTGACGAATATCACCGTGGCAATAACGCTGCAATTTCTGAAACAGGATTGAATCGGACCAGAGCACGGGCAGCCTGATACTGCCACTCTGATCGCTCGCGTAACTGGGCAGACGCTGTTGGCTGGCGATGAAATCGTGGGCCAGCGTCACATTGTCACTATCCATGATGATGCCTTCATAGCCCGCATCCTGATAAAGTTCCAGCATGCCCGACGAGTAGGCCATCTCATTGACCAGCGCCAACCTTGGCTTAACGCCCAGTAACTCTTCATAGATATTCAAACCGATACGCTGGTTCCACTGATTCACCTCAAACGGAATCAACGGTCCAATAATTTGACAATAACCACTGCCTATCAGCTCGGTACGCCCCGCTGCCAGCGCTGCCCTGAAGCGTGTCACCCACGCTGGTAGCAGTGCATTGATCTGCAATAACGTCCAGCCAGTCAATTCGATACCAATCTTAAAGTCACACTGCTCTATCAATTCGAGCAGCGGCATATAACACTTCTCTATCACCGTGCCGCGCTGCCCTTCCGCAATGGATGAGTAGGCCAGGTTGAGATGGAAGATGGTATAGGCCTGTTTCATTGTCGGCGCTCCAATAGTCCCATCACACTGGCGGCCAGTTTGATGCCGCCGTTGCTGCTGGCCATCCTTTGCGTTGCATTTTTTACCAACTCCCTGGCGGCCTTAACATCACTTATCAACGTTACCAGTGCCGCCACCGCATCCCCCGGCGTCATGGCCAACCGCGCCACTTCTGCCGTGATAAAAGCTGCCATCTCGGCCTGCTGGCTACTATCAGGATGATAGACGACCACCGGTTTTGCCAGCTTCAACAACTCAAACAGCGTAACGCCATACGGCGTCAGGGCGTAATCGGCCTGTGCCATCAACTGCGCCAGATTGTCAGGTGCGTGTTCAATATGCCATGTCAGTCGTGGATTCATTGGCACTTCAGGCACATTGGCATAAGGCCCTATTATCCAGGTGATGATTGTTCCTGCTGGCAACGCACCATCAAGCATAGCTGGCCAGAGCGCACCCAAACCATAATGGTCACTACCACCCGTCATCACCAGAACTTTATTACCATCACTCCAGGGAGACGGCTGTAACGCCGGATCAAAAAAGTAATTATCCCAACCAAACAAAATCTTCTCCTGCTCTGCCAACACCCTCTGCTCAGGGGTGAGATAGAACGATGGAATAAAGATAAAATCGAGCAGCTCATGCTGTTCAATCAGACCATCAACGGCTACCGTGGCAATCTGTTGCTGGCGTAGTTGTGCCAACAACATTCCAAAATCAAGATTCAAACGGTCAGAAGCCACATCTATTACCACCGCCTCGGGATTGCATGTCATTAATGTTTGTAATAGAAAATCGGAATCACTATTTGCAGCAATAAATCGGTGTGGCAACAGTTCCAGATTAGAAAGTGAAACCGCATCACCCACAATCAACAACTCAACGGCGGCCGAGTGACGATCCTGTAACGCCCGCGCCAGGACCATGGCGCGGCGCAGATGGCCCAGTCCAACCAACTCACCGCAATGAGTAAGTAAAACAATCTTTGCTGATCGATCATTAACACCTTTTTGCCGTACCTGTTGATTGATACTACGCAACGACTCATCGGCCAGCAGCTGATCAATTACCCAAGGCAGCGCGACGATAGAGGATTGTGGATTCTGCGCATACCAGCGTCGGTAAACAGTGGCCATAAATTGATAATCAGAGGGGGTGTCAACCGAGATGCGATGTTCAATGCGTGAAAACATCTCATCATCGGTCACATATATTTTTGTCAGCCCCGTCGCTTTTTTCAGCGAACTGCCCACATGCTCCCGCTCACTCACATCGGTTGCCAATGCCACCAACCGCTGCCATGTTTTGATCGGCCAGGGCATGAAGCCCTCATGTATGGAGCGCCGTTCTGCCCGGCTGGAACGCAGTTCAACCAGATCAGCTTGAGGCGCGGCAAGCAGTGCGTTGATAAGACGTGCAGCAACCTGCGGCTCGATCAGCGGTGAGTCACCACAAAAATAGACAACGATCTGCGGCTGGTACTGTTTAACGATGGCATCAACACGCCCCACCACATCGTTAACATCACCGTCATAGGCAAACAGCGCTTTACCCGCCTGCTGCGCCCACTGCACCAGCGGCAGGTTGTAATCATCGGCGGTGGTGGCGAGCACGATGGCATCCAGCTCAACAATCTGTTCCAACCGTTCAAAGATGCGGGCGATGAGTGGTTTGCCCGCCAGGTCGAGCAGATGTTTGCCCGGCAAGCGGCTGGAGTTGAGACGCGCCCCCACAATACCCAGGACTCTGCACTTGCTCATGGTGTCACTGCATCTCAATCACGATGTTATTGATAACCTCGTCAGCACGGGCCAACGCCTCAGTCCTGTCATTCCCTATGGTGATGACAAAGCCGGCACGTTTTGTATGATCGCTCATCGTACCGATCTGTTCACCCGGCTCGACAAAAAAACCGAGCCGATGGACCCACGGTTTGGCTGCGTACTCATCGACATAATGGATCGCCTTTACCACACCGGGCTGCGGCAAGAAGTAACGAATCGCCACACCCTTGTGATACTTTGGCAGCAGCACTTCGATATCAGGTTTTTCACCCAATGCCAACTGGATTGCCGCGCCAACCAGGTCAACCCCCGTTGCCAGCGGTATCTGATCACTGGAGAACCAACCACCAGAAAGACGCGCGGCAATTTCAATCACCTTCGGACCATCCGCCGTCATCACCATATCACCCTTGGCAATACCGTTCATAATCCCCATGGAACGACCAGCCTGCTCTGCCAGTGCGATGATTTCCTGTTGATGCTCGTTACTCAAAGACGAAGGCTGTTCACCTCCATTCTCGATTACATAAGGTGAAAATCGCTCCAAGTATTCGTAGTTGCGATCAGAGAATCCAGAGGTGTAACCGATACCATCTACCATCACCGTCTCGCTGCTCACTTGTGGACCTGGCAGATACTGCTCCACCATCACACGGCTGGTAGGTGATTGTGATCGCGCATGTTCATAGGCCCAGCCAAGATCGACGTCTTCATTCAGTAGCAACACACCACGGGCGCCACGACTATCGACCGGTTTGATAATCAGACGTGCGCCACGCTCGTTTACAATCTGTTGCAGCTGTGCCAGCGACTGCACCGCACTGAACCACGGGATGGCGATACCATCACGCAGGAAACGCTGTTTCATCAGCAGTTTGTCGGCGGCGAGATGTGCTGCCTCCAGACTCAATCCGGGCAATCCCAAAGCATCCGCCACCGCAGCCACCGTCAGCGGCACATCGGCGGCCATGCAGATAACGCCATCAAGTTTGCATCGGTTGATGTGGTAATCACGGGCAACAGCGACTGTCTGCTCAAGATCGTAGGTACTCGCAATCAAATGATCATCGGCAAACTCGAACCCCGGCGCAGCGGGATTCATGTCACTCACCACCACATGCAGCCCCATCGCCTTGGCGCGTTTGATGCCTGGCACCGCCTCGGCGCCGCCGCTAATAACCAGCAGTGTTTTCATTCTGATTTTATCTACCATTTCATTTAGGATGCACACTTGGCATATAACACATAGTCCAATGGACTTTGTCGGTGGTGTGCCAGATAACAGCGATAGTTTGGATTAATACGATTGATCATCAGCGGTACTTGCCACATGTCATCTGGTTCATGATAAGCGCTGATCATCAACTTTGGCTGATCACGCACCAACGTTTCAGCGGCACCCTGTAAGGCATTCACCTCCGCGCCTTCTATATCCATCTTGATCACATCCACCTTTAACCCACGTGCACGGACAAAATCGTCGATACTGGTCACCTCTATTTTTTGTTCACCATTGACCGAAACGTGATACTGCATACTATTTTCAACCGACGTATTAAAACTCAACGTGGTTGTCTCATGCCACATTCCGACGTGGCATGGCACTACCACCGATGCCAACTTCTCATCTTTAATCGTAGCTAACAGTTTCTGATAGTTTCCAGGCTCCGGCTCAAACGAGTATATGGTGCAGTTTCTATCTAATTCACGGACAAATTCCAGAGCGGTGTCTCCAGACCACGCACCACCATCGAGGATAGTATCGCCACCCTCTGGCAATACCAGCGGGTGGTAGTACTGTGGAAAATCAGCATGTAAGAAAAAAGCAGGATCGAGGGTAAGGCGATACTTGAGCAGCGCCCGATAGGTGGCACGTGATGGCTCATCTGACAATAACGCGTAAGCAGCCTCTATTTGCTCCGCCGCACCCAGAATTTGTTCCGTAACGTAGTGACTCTTCCAGCGCTTAAAGTCAAAAGCAAACCCGAAATAGTAGTATTTCATACCCAGCTGTTGCAGCTGTCTGCCAATGTCACCACCCCAGTCACTTGCCACTAATACCATTGTGTCGGGATATTCCTGCAACTGTTCTGGAGTGATGATCAGTATTTCATTAACTGTATCACCCTGCTTTTCTCGATCATTATCACAAACACGAAGAACTGTAACGCCTAACTCCTGTAATACACGAATTGCATGTTTTCCACTACCTCCGGCACCAAAAACAATCACTTGTGAAACATCACGCAGCAGATCATCTATTGCCATATAGCGATGAGATATCTCTTTTAATAATTCATTTAACATTTATCTCGATTCCCATTTACAAACAACCCGGCATCACAAACAGCTACCTTGATAAGACTGTTTTTTCAACGATACGGCCACATTAGATCCAAAGTCTGCCCTGCTAACAGGATGGGCGAAATATCCTCTTTTTCATCCACTATGCAGTGGACCAGCACCGGGCCGTGATGGGAAAATGCATCTTGCAGCGTCGCCTCAACACTAGCGCTCTCACTCACTGTAAAAGCACGGATACCGTACCCCCGGGCAATCGCGGCAAAATCGGGATTCCACTTATTGCCCGTGGTGGGATCATCCTGCCAGTTGAAGTTTTGAAACTGCGAGACAATGCCCAGACGATGGTTGTCGAGCACGATGATCTTCAGCGGCAGATTACGTTCAGCCACGGCCCCCAGCTCCTGCATGTTCATCTGAAACGAGCCATCACCGACAATACAGATCACCAACGCATCTTTGTCATCAAGTTGCGCCCCTACCGCACTCGGAAGGTCATATCCCATGGTGCCGTGGCCACCCGATGTCAGCAGTCTGCGTTGTGGATAGTCAAAGCTGAAATGGCGCGCTACCCAGTGTTGATGAGAGCCCACACCGGTGAGGCAGATCACACGTTTGTCACGGCTTAAGCGGTCGGCGCTCTCTACTACCAGTTGCGGTTTAAGCTTGCCCTGTTTGTTATAAGTCAACGCATACTCTTGCCGCCACCCTGCAATCTGTTGTCGCCAGGCGGACCATTGCGGCAGCTGCACCTTTTTCAATTCCAATAACAGTGCTGCCAAAGCTGCCTTGGCATCGGCATTGATCAACAGATTGGTACGCACCCGGCCGTGTTTGGCCTCATTGGCATCCAGGTCGATACGTACAATGCGTGCAGCTGGGGCAAAACGGTCAAACTGATTGCCGGTCTGGCGTACATCGAGACGTGAGCCAATGGCCAATACCAGATCGGCATTTTGAATTGTCTTGCCTGCATACTGATTGCCGGTGTGGCCGTGAAACCCCAGCGCCAATTCAGAATCAGAAGGCATCGCTCCCAGACCCAGCAGTGAATGTGAGACAGGAATGCCATAGGTTGTTGCCAGCTCACGCAATAGTTCATGGCTGCGTGACAACAGCACACCCTGCCCGGCGATGATGACCGGACGCTGCGCCTCACTCAGCCACTGCGCCAACTCTGCTACGCCAGCAAGATCGTCTGCCTGATCATCTTTCGACATGGCAGGCACAACTGCAGGGGCAGACAACTCACCACGCTGCACATCCATCGGCATATCGATCAACACCGGACCAAAACGGCCACTGCTGGCGATATGAAATGCCTGCTCCATCACCCGCGCCAGATCGTCCTGATGCTCTACCAGAAACTGCGCCTTGGTGATCGATGTCATCAGGGCGCAGCTGTCAGTCTCCTGAAAACCACGTTGCCGTACCGGCAGATCCCGTTTGAGATCGCCGGTCCCTACCTGGCCGGTAATCACGATCAACGGCGTACTGTCATAATAGGCGTCGGCTACCGCGCTAATGAGGTTGGTGACACCCGGCCCCGAGGTCACCATCACTACCTGGGGCTGCTGCCGCAGGCGTGATACTGCCAGCGCGGCATAACCGGCTCCCTGTTCGTGACGGCCGCAAAATATATCCAACCCTCTTTTTTTGGCATCATCCAGGATTGGCGCAATCGTACCGCCAGGATAAACATATAGACGCTCACAGCCGTGACGAACAAATGCATCGACGATAACTTCAGCACCGATTGGCATATTTAAAACCCCATTTCATCTTCGATTTAATAACGTGAGGTCCTGTCATAGAGTGTGATGATTCTGGCAGCAGCTACACCTTTCTCTTTCAGGATTTCCAGCAGACTCTGCTGGCCACCATAGGTGGAGATCACTATTGGAAAGCTCCCGGTGCGCCACTCATGTTCTGGAACCTGATCAGGTGATAGTACCGGTAACGAGTGGTACTCGTATCCCTGTTTCATCGGATCACTATCCACCACTACAAAACTGGCGTTCAGTTCAAACAGAGCTGTCAGCAAGGTCAGATACTCGGTATGTTGCCCCGCGCCCCAGATCATGATCCGGGGTGCGCCATTCAATGTTGCAATGCGGCGCTTCACCAGCTCGACGTTTTGTTTCCAGACTTCAAGATAGCTACGTGCCGCTATCAGGCCGCTGGCATCATTACCAACATCTGTTTGTACCGGCCCCTGCTCCGCCACCACCCGCCAGCCGTTATAACCCGCCATCGCTTCGGCATGAACCACTCGCCAACCGTTCTTTGCCAGCATGCGCTCCAGCGTATTTTTGCTGAAGTGGGTGAGGTGCTGCACGGTGAAAAAACCGACCACATCCCGATCCTGTAATTCAGCGGCGCGATCGACCACCGGCACCTCTACCACCAGCGCAACAGAAGGCTTCGACAAGGATCTGAGCTGCGCAAGAAAATCATCGGGATCGGGCAGATGTTCCAGCACATGGAACATGGTGATCACATCCACCTGTGGCAAACCCTTCAGACCATTAAAGTCACAGACACTAAAATCGATACCGGGGGCATCCTGCGCCACACGATTAAGCGTCTGTTCATCAATATCGATACCGTGACGAGCAAGCGTCTGCGGCAACGCCTTAAGCAGATCGCCATTACCACAGCCAACATCCAGTAGCGATTGCGCAATGGGAAATTGTCCGTTCAGCCACGCCACCTGTTCACCGATGCGCCCGGCAGTATGACCATAACTGCAACCAGCCTTATCAAACAGCAGTTGAAACCCTGCCGGTGTATAACAGGGGTTGGTATAGATCAGACCACACTGCTGGCAGCAGACCACACGGTGGTCGGCACGATTGCAACCTTGTTGGTCGGTAAAGAACTGAAAGTCATACAACGAAAACAGTTCATCTTCCACACTACTGTGACATAAAGGGCAGTGGCGTTGTGACTGTAACGGTGCAACAACATCGCTGCGCTGCAGCCGTTTTACCCGGGTCCATGGCAACTCTTTCATATTCATTATCTCACTGTCATCTTGAAGCTACTGACAATCCATTGCGCGGCAGAGGAAACATCACCTCAATGCCACCCTGTTGCTGGGAGTGATAAAAGGCCAGCGCCATCTCCAGTGCCGTGCGTGCCTCTTGTGCAGTGGATGCTACTTGCAGACACTGCTGATTACCCAACAACGCTGCCACTGCGGCATCCCAGGCGCTGCCTTCATAAACAGGAGCTGCGGTTTCAACCGTTGCTGGCATTAGTTCATCAAAGCCACTCATCTGTTCACTTGCTGCGGGGCGATAGAGCGTCAGTCCGTCGTTACCGATTTTGATGCGCCCCTTTGTGCCGACGATGTCGAATTCAAAAATAAAATAATCTTTCACCTGTCCTTCAATCATTGCCACCACGCCGTTGGCAAAGTGCAAACGCCCCACACCACCACCATCGGCAAGTTCTTTTTTACTATAGCGATAACCACTCTGTTTATCTTTTTTGGCCTTGCTGACCACTCGCCCCTGCGCCGACAACGGCGCACCAAACCACCAGTGCAGCAGATCAAAGGCGTGGGTTCCGGTGTGGATCAGGCTGCCGGAGAAGAGCACATTGACCGAGAGCACGCGACCAATGGTCTCGCTGTCGATAATGCTCTTCACCTGCTGGTAATCATTAGACCAGCGCCGCATGTGGCCGGTGACAAGCGCGGTATTACTCGCCTCAAGTGCTGCGACCATCTCGTCCGCCTGCTCCAGCGAAGTGGCCAGCGCCTTCTCGCAAAAGATGGCCGGGATATTCTGTTTGATGGCGGCCATCACCATCCCATGGCGCTCGGTGGCGTAGGCCGCAATGCTGAGCAGATCGATCTGCTGCTCTGCCAGCATCTGCTGATAGTTTTCATAGAGTGCTGCAACACCATAACGTTTACCAAATTCACGCCGCGCCTTTTCATCCAGATCACACCCGGCCTGAATACGGCAGCCATGTTTGAGATAGGCGCCCACATGGGTGCAGGGTTTGGCGCGCAAGGGATCATCCTCCATGCGCCAGGCGATGCGACCAAGGCCAATGATTGCTGCGCGTGGCTGTTGATTCAGCGACCTCATCCCATGTACAACCCGCCATTGACGTTGAGCGTCTGGCCGGTGATGTAGGTTGCTTTTCCTGAAAGCAAATAAGCGATGGCATCGGCCACCTCCTGCGCCTCACCGGCGCGGGCCAACGGGACATGCAGAGAGATCTTGTCGCGGCCAGTGTCTGAATTGAGTTCACCTTGGGTCATCTCCGTCACAATCAGTCCCGGTGATACACAGTTGCAACGGATTGCGTTAGCAGCGCCGACACGTGCCAACGATTTTGTCAGCGCGATGATGCCGGCCTTGGTGACCGCATAGTGAACAGCCAACATGCCACCCAGCTGACCACCCGATGAGGCGACATTGACAATCACCCCACCGTTGTCTGCCATGCGCGCCATCACCTCCTGCGAACAGATAAACGCCCCCTTGAGGTTGACGTTGACCATACGTTCCCAATCATCATCGCTGATGGTGGCGAAGGGTTTCTGTTGCAGGATGCCAGCGTTATTTACCAGACCATGAATGGCCTCGTGATTTCTGACAACATCATTCAGCGCATCCTGAACCTGTTTGCGATCAACGATATTGACACGACGACAGAGCACTGGCACAGAGAACTGCTGCAGCTGCGCCTGGGCGCTATCGGCATCCTCCTTACGGCTCTGATACCAGAGTTCCAGCGCGTAGCCCTGCGCCGCCAGCACCTTGGCTGTAGCCAAACCGATACCACGTGTACCGCCGGTGATGATGACTAGTGGATGTTGTTCCATCAGTAAAACTCCCTGTTAACGTTGTTCCCACTCGTCACGAATCTTCTGCATCGGCCGCAGGCCATCCCTGGGATCGGCGCGCCAGTCACGATCCGCCAGCTCTGAGGCTGACGGCTGTTTGAGGCCATTACCATCGGCACTAAAACCGCGTTTGACGGTGGCTATTACCTCCGCCATCTGCTGCGGCAACCAGCAGTGACCGCTGGCGTACTCGGCACCATTGGCATCGAGATCGAGATGAAACTCTATATATTCAGCACCCCAATGGTTGATGGCGCGATAGATCACGGCGGGATCGACTGTATGGTCAGACCAGCCAAGCGGCACGCCTGTCGCTTCACGAATTGTGGCGATGGCGGCCAGATTGCAATCCTGCGCCAGGGTTGGGTAGGCCGAGACACAATGCAGCAACGCCAACGCTTTACCACCTGCATTGTGCATCACTTCGATGGCGTGGTTGATCTCCGGCAGGATTGCCATGCCAGTAGAGACGATGACCGGCTTGCCGGTCTCAACACACTTGATCAGCAGCTCATCCCATAACAGCTCATACGAAGCGATCTTGTAAAAATCGACATAGGGCAGCAGCTCCTGCACCGCCTCAAGATAAAAAGGGGTACAGCTGAACTCGATATTTTTTTCGCGGCAACGTTGATACAGATGCGGCAGAAACGCCAGCGGCAGCTCCCACTCTTTGCGTTTACGATGATTTTCACTCTGCGCCAGGATCACCGGGGCAAAGAGCTGCTCGATTTTAAAGAGTTGAAACTTCACCGCATCACAACCGATCGCAGCGGCGGTATCAATAAATTCAAGGGCGCGGTTCAGATCACAACTGTGGTTGCTGGAAACTTCCGCAATAAATTTAGGTATCACACTCATTTAATCAGAACTCTGGCTATGGGTGTATCCGCAGATATATCCTCGCAGGCCACCTTGCCAACCACCAGCGCCATCTCCATACCAGTAAAAAATTTATGCGGATCACCCAATGGCTGTTTGCAGGCCAGCATGGATGCTGTGATGGTGGTCCCTTTGGCGATAGCATCAATGCTGCACACGGCAACATGATAATTATATTTGGCGGCCCCCTCCTCTGCCATTAACCCTGTTGTAATGCCGCGTCCCTTTTGCAAACGGCGAATACGGCGGGCCATCTCACCAAACTCATGCGGTTCGAGGCTGATCGTCTGATCCAGACCGACCATTGAACGGTTAAGCGTGAAGTGGCGTTCGATCATCGCCGCACCCAGTAATGAAGATGCTACAGAGAACTCAATGCCCTCCTCATGGCTGCTGAACCCGACTGGTACACCATAACGTTCACGCAGATAAGGGATAGTATCGAGTTTTACCAATGTATCCGGGGTTGGATAGGCGCTGACGCAATGCAGTATCACCAGTGGATTACCCTTGAGGATTTCGATGGCACGATCACGTTCTTCTATGGTGGTGCCACCGATACTGCAAATAGTCGACACGTGGTAAGCGGCAATTTTTTCCAGTAAAGGGCCATTTGTCACACTGTGGCTAGCGACCTTGATCACTGTAATGCCCGCCTCCAGCAGAAACTCTAAACTGGGTATATCAAAGGCTGACGCACAGAAAATCATTCCCAGCGACTCGGCATATTCACGCAGCTGGATATAGGCGTTTAAATTTAACTCCAGACGCTGCCTCACCGCTCGCTGGGTCTTGCCGAGGGCAGGACATTTTTCAAACGGTGCATCGATAAATGCCGCCACTGCCAGATCAGCAGGTGAACGCTTTTGGAGTTTTACAAAACTGGCGCCCGAGAGCGCGGCGGCATGAATCATCTGCTGCGCCAGCTCAACACTGCCGTTATGGTTAAGACCGATCTCAGCAATCAGGTGAGTTGGCAACCCTTCGCCAATTTCAATATCACCAAATCCGGTTGTGAATGTTGTCCGTAAGCTCACACTACTCTCCTTTTACAAAACCATGCTGCCTAAGCCACGCCTGACTCGTATGCCAAATATCTGTTGGTGATGGTGGATTGGGTGTCTCCGCCTTACCCGGTTCGATCGGCACAACCATGCACCACGGCGGAAGGCAGGGAAGCGCTGGCAAAGGCTGACCACCCGTGGTTTCAAAGATGCCATTGGCCAGCACGTAGTAGGTTAGATTTGATGGTGGCGTCATGCTCCAGGCCGCCATTCCCATCAAGGTATTACCATCTCCCTCAATCAACACCACAGATAATTGAGGTTGACTGCTGGCCAATCCGATGGCCACCGCCAGCGATTCACCCATCCCATGTAACAGATAAAAGCTGTTAGGCTGGTCGATAAAATGTGCTGCCTCGCGCGCCGTGAGGCCATTACTGAGAACAAAAAAACTGCCTACATGGCGTGTATAAATATCTTTGATAGCCTCTACCCTATTCATCCAGATTTCCTCGATGAACAAGCAGTACAACAATACATTGTTCCGTTGCGATGATATCTGCTGCTTGCGCAATGGCAGATACACCGTGTGTCTGAAAGTCGAGCACGGTGAAGTTTGTGGCATTTAGCAGTGGCAACGTCAGGCGACCCCAATCCTGATGTTGAATCTCTTCCCATGCCAGCTCGCCTCGATTAGATACTACTAACAACAGACCCTGGCGATACAGTTCAAACAGACCAAGAATGGCATCCAATGAGAGTCCGAGACCACTGTTTTGCATCAAGACACATGGGTTTTTACCCCCTATCCTGGCACCAAAGGCTGCCCCCACTGCATGATTTTCCCGTGCTGCAAACTGCTGTGGCTGCAATAGCGGCAATACATTTTTAAAAACGCTATCCGGCACCCCACTGAACCAGTCAAAATATTTCATCAACGCTGCTGCAAACTCGCGGCTGCTGGAGATCTGATCAAACAGTGCTCTACCTTTAGCATCCACCCTATTCATAAACTATCTCCTCTACCAATGTTCTGATATTTGTATGGTCGAGGGGACGGCTATTCACCAGTGGTAGACCTTTGTCCTGCAGAATACGGTCAACAATATGGTCAATATCACTGGCTACAACACTCCTGTTCAGTGGTGAAATAGTTGTTGGCAATAATGATTTTATCCATGTGCAGAGATATTGCGCGGCATCTGTGTCGCTGTTGAAGGATTGTGCCGAAAAGTCACTGACAATCTGTTTCAACCGGCCGTTGTAGTGATCACGGTTAAACCGAAGTGCGTGTGGCAAAAGCTGGGCATTGACCACCCCATGGGAGAGTTTATGAAATTCGGAAAATGCCACTGACAGGGTATGTATCAACCCCGTGCGGCTATTGGTAATACAGATACCACCGTATAACGATGCCAACGCCACTCCCTCAAGTTGCTCAATGCCATACTCACCTTGCACAATGGTTATTAAATGACGATGTATTAACCGCATGGCTTCGATGCCCAGTGGTTCAATAATAGGATTACGTACTTCGTTAAGCAGAGCTTCCAAGGCATGAATAAAACCATCCAGTGCCGTTGCTAATATCTGATTAACGGGCAAGGTCTGCAACAGGTCAGGAATCACATAAGCCCGCTTTGCCCGCAAACAGTCATCTCCCAGAGTGAATTTTCGACCACTCACTGAGTTGTTTATCACCGCGTATTGAGTCACTTCACTGCCGCTGCCACAGGTGGTTGGCATTAACGTAAGTGGTAAAGCGCCGTTGAAACTGCGACTGCCAAACTCGTAATCGGCAATGGCGCCACCTGAGACCTTAACCAGAGCCAGTGCCTTGGCAAAGTCTAGGGTACTGCCACCACCTGCGGCAAAGATGCTATCAACGACGCCGTCAACAGCCACTGCACAACGATCAATCTCATCGCTGCTCGGTTCAGCACCACCGCGCTCCATCACGATCACCCGGTTACCGCCAAGTTGCAGCTGCGCCACTATCTTGGCCTTGTATTCAGGGGCAATGGAACGACTCAGTAACGCCAACGTAACACACCCATCAACCTGTAACTGTTGCAGCTCGGTATTACCAAAGTGGATCTCGGTAGGGCAATAAAGTCTCATCTACACTCCCCATTACACCCGCTCTTAGGCGATACAGACATTGCAACCATTGGTATGCTGGCCGTCATTTTTGTACTGCTGCCTGAATGGCATCAACGACCATTTCCACTTGGCTGTTCTGCATGTCCGGATAAATGGGCAGGGACAATAGCTCAGAAAAAACGTTCTCCGCCACCGGACATTGCCCGGCATGGGCACCAAAATTTTCACGATAGAAGCGGTGCAGGTTGAGCGGCAGGTAGTGTACGTTCACCCCTATCCCCTTTTCTCGCAACAGTCGGAACAGCTCATCACGAGTTTTTCCAAAGCGCTGTTCATCAATTCTGATGACATACAGGTGGTAACCGTGGGAGACGCCGGGCCGGGTGAGCAGTGGCTTGATGCCAGCAACAGAGGCAAAGGCGTTGTCATACTGGGCAGCAATAGCCTGCCGCCGTTTGATCCAGCCAGCCAGTTTTTTCAGTTGTGAGATGCCCAGGGCGCAGAGGATATCGGGAATACGGTAGTTGTAACCGAGTGACACCATCTCATAAAACCACTGCCCTGATGCTTCGCGCTGGCGGCTATCGTTGTCGATGCCGTGATTACGAAAACGGCGCATGGTGCGCCACATTGTCTCGTCATTAGTCACCACCATGCCCCCTTCACCAGTGGTGATAGGTTTGACCGGATGAAAACTGAAGGTGGTCAGATCGGCCAGCTGCCCGACTTTGCCCAGCTCAGAGGCGGCGCCGATGGAGTGGCTGGCATCGGCCACCAGGATAAGTTTATGTCGATCAGCGATGCTGCGTAGCGCCGCGTAATCACACGGCTGTCCGGCATAATCGACGGCAAAGATCGCCTTGGTCTTTGCCGTGATTTTTGCTTCAACCGAGTCGGGATCAATCAGCAGTGTGTCGCGATCAACATCGGCAAAGACCGGGATTCCATTTTGAAACACGGCGGCATTGGCCGTTGCCACAAAGGTGATAGCCGGCACAATCACCTCATCACCAGGGCCGATGCCCGCCGCGACGGCAGCACAATGTAACGCCGCCGTGCCATTGCAGACCGCCAGCCCATGACCCGCACCGACATAGTCGGTAACGGCACGTTCAAACTCATCTACCTTGGGGCCGGTGGTCAGCCAATCCGATTGCAGGGTCTCGGCAACCGCCTCAACATCATCAGCAGTGATGCACTGACGACCGTAGGGGATCACAATCCCAGCTCCCGGTTGAGCTCCACCAATTGTGGTACTGACAAGAACTCATGATTATTGCCGGAGCTATAGAAGAACCCCTGCTCTACAGCCTTGCCTTTTTCACCGAGACGGTTGGTTTCGAAATCTACATTTCTGAACATCTGGATCGTCGGGCCAATGACGTAATGATCACCAAAGTCGAGTGTCAGGTGTGAATCATCGGCGGGACACATAATCTCATGCAGCTTTTCACCCGGGCGGATGCCGACAAATTCAACCGGCATGCCGGGCGCCACCGACTCCGCCAGATCCATGATCCTGATAGAGGGGATCTTAGGCACATAGAGCTCACCGCCCTGCATACGATGAAAATCCTGCAAAACAAAATCGACCCCCTGCTGCAGGGTGATCCAGAAACGGGTCATCCGTTCGTCGGTGATCGGCAGCGCCGCCGCCCCCTCTGCCAGCAGTTTTTTGAAAAATGGCACCACAGAACCACGTGACCCCACCACATTGCCATAACGGACCACGGCAAAGCGGGTCTGGCGTGAACCGACAATGTTGTTGGCCGCGATAAAGAGTTTGTCCGAGGCCAGTTTGGTAGCGCCATAGAGATTAACGGGATTGGCCGCCTTGTCGGTAGAGAGTGCAATCACCTTCTCGACATTATTCTCCAATGCCGCTTCGATCACGTTCTGGGCGCCGTGAATATTGGTCTTGATACACTCCATCGGATTGTATTCCGCCGCCGGCACATGTTTCATGGCCGCCGCATGGATGATGAAATCGACATTACGTGTCGCCTGCTTCAGCCGGTCGCCATCGCGTACATCACCGATAAAGTAACGCATCATCGGACCGCTGTACTGCTGCTGCATCTCGTACTGCTTCAGCTCATCACGTGAATAGATAATGAGCCTGGCGGGTTTGTAACGCTCCAGCAAGGTTTTGACATAACGCTGCCCAAAGGAACCTGTGCCGCCGGTAATCAATATTGATTTGCCATCAAACATTCTTAACACCTGCACAGTTGTTGTAAGCCATTATGGTAATTTATAACCAGTCAACTCAGATCGATTCAATTTCCATGCCACCTATAACAGGCTTCCATCAGATAAAAATAGACTCCATAGTGGATATTTTGACGAATTATTGGCG
The DNA here is from genome assembly GCA_021731365.1 of Gammaproteobacteria bacterium. GTDB lineage: Bacteria > Pseudomonadota > Gammaproteobacteria > Tenderiales > Tenderiaceae > JAKFXL01. The sequence continues at coordinate 37,457 of JAKFXL010000026.1, forward strand.
ATGGCCAGATAAATAAAACAGCATGATGGCGAAACATTGACGGAATATGTTCTCTCGTCACTTCGACCAGAGGATAGTAATGACGGCCTGAATAGGGGTGATGTTATGGTGGACGAGAAATAGAGTCCTATGAAAAAGCGATATACAACTTGCCTTCAGGCACTATAAATAGTTAAAAAGTGACAGGCTCTGGATCTTCTGAAACGATTGCTGGGCAGCCTGTAGGCCTGTTAATTGCAAATTCAAACGCCCCACCGCCTCTGCATAATCAAGGTCCTGTATCTCAGAAAGTAGCCCTTCAAGCTGAATAGTGTACTGTTCATTAATATCTTTCTGACTACTGATAGCGTTGATACGTCCGCCGATTTCAGCTCGCACACTAAACAGCTTATCCATTGACGCATCAATATCATCCAGTACTGAACCCACCGAAGTATTGTTATTAAGCGCAGTGGAGAAGTCATAAACTGTTTTAAATACATTCTGAGTACCACCACCACTGTATGGAAGATCAAAAAATATGGCCGACCCAGGATCAGATGTTGCAGTTTGTCGCGTGGGACTCACCTGAAGTTTACGTTGACCTTGGTCACCTTGATAGGTATAAACACCCGAACCACTATTGACAACAGGCTCGGTATTTCCCTGAAACCCAGAAAACAGATACTCACCACTCCCATCTTTGCTATTAGCCAGATCGATCAACTCATCCAACCGTTGTTTAACTTCAGCAGCAATAGCATCAAGACTCTCTTGTCCCAAGGAGCCATTCTGACTCTGCACTGCCAGCTCACGAATACGCTGCAATGAGTTTCCAGCTGCTGCCAATATCGACTCTTCCGATTCTAAACGGGATATCGATCTATCAGCATTTGTCTGATATTGCTTGGTAATACTAAGGCGTTGATTGTTCATCAATACCTGGGTCGATGCCGCGGGGTCTTCAGCAGGCGTTAAAAATCTCCTCCCTGTTGCAAGTTGCTGCTGGGTCTGACTCAAGGAAGACTGGCGATCAAGTATCGAACCGACCGCCAACCGTTGCATCATCTGAGTGGAGATACGCATAAATTACCCTCGCAACGCCGCTAATAGTGACTGGAACATAGAGTTCGTAGTAACAATTATCTGAGAGGCCGCCTGATATGCCTGCTGGAATTTAACCAAATTAGCCGCTTCTTCATCCAGATTAACGCCCGACAATGCATCCCGTGAATTTCTTGCTTGATCCAACAACCGTAACTGGGACTCATTAGTCACCCGCGCTTGATTAGTCTTGATGCCCACATCAGCGACCATACCGCCATAAAACTCATCATAGCTCGCGTTGCCACCATCAAGAATACGTTGCGTTTGTAACTTACCAAGCAGCAATGCGTTACGGTTATCACCAACACCATTGCTATTATTGCCAATATTAAAAGTATCACCATTACTGGGCATACCACTTATCATCACCTCAATTCCTGTACCATCTCCAGGATTGTTGAGAAGGATTGTGCCACCATTAACATACGGAACAGAGGCTGGCGAAGCACCTGCTATCGTAATGTTTCCTGCATTGTACGTTAGAGTAATACCTCCTCCAGCCAGAGGTAATGTACTTGTATTGGTAACGCTGCCAGGAGATATCTGCCCTGAACCAATATTACCGATGGACTTCTGAGTACGAACAGGAGATCCTGCCGCCACCTCTCGTGCACTCGTGATATTCACATCAAGCTGCGTTGCGCCGGTTTTACCAGGACGGATAAGATAACTGTCACCCACAACCGCTCCTGCAGTAATGGTCAAATTAAAACCGTCCATAGCCACCGTAGTATAGGGAGATGTTCCACCGGTATTAATGGAAAACAGTTTTTTATCTGAACTGCGAATCAAACTGTAATTATTGCCACCATCAAAACGTAGTACATAATCATCTTTGGTTAATTGCCGTATATCGGCCAATCCAGCCGTTACTGTTGAAGGAGAGCCTAGTCCAGGCAATACTTGCAGGGATGAATCTGTAAAAAATCCCGCCCCTATATTGCCATTAAGGTCCTGGCCTAACTTGTGTTGTGCATTGAAAGATTCTGCAAGACCTATCGCCAGTGTCCCTATTGAATTATGTGCTGGTGCTAAAACGTTGTTACGAAAATCGATTAATCCGCCTAACTTTCCACCACTAATAAAATCAGATATCTCAAGATTTCCACCAATACCCGAATTAATGCTCACTTCAGACTGGCTGATATCATACTTATTTTTAGTAATTACAAGCTCATTGGCATCAAAATTCAACACCAAAATCTGCCCCTTCCCCATAAAAACATCTATCGCCCCATTATCCTGCAACAAAGTGGTAATCGATACCCGCTCCGACAACTTGTTTAAAAGAATGTCACGGCTATCCAACAGGTCGTTAGGGGGCAACCCATTTGGGCTCAATACAATTTCACGATTAACTCTGGCAATCGCCTTGGCAAAGCTATTAATTTCAGCCACATTACCATTAAGCTGCTGATTTACCTGCGAACGTAAATCTTCATAACGTTTATCGAGGTACTTAAATCGGTCTACTAATGTTTCACCCTGCGTAACCAATGCCTGCCGAGCTGGGATTGCGGATGGATCGTTGGCAACGCCCTGAACTGCGCTAAAAAATCCTTCAATAGTTGGCATCAACCCGACCTTCGGGTCTGCCAGCAACTCATCTATCATCCCAGCATGCTGTGCATAGATGTCGGCCTGGTTATAGCTGGCAGTATAAGTACGTACTTGATTTGTCAGGAAGCTATCATAAACCCGGGAGACCCCCTCAATAGTGACTCCATTACCAATAAAGTTTGGCCCCACCCGTTGTGGCAGCTGGGTACCAAGCTCTACACGTTGGCGATTGTAGCCTTCAGTATTGGCATTGGCGATGTTATGGCTAACGGTCTGCAAACTGCGTTGATACGCAAGCAGCCCGGAAATCCCTACACCTAACATACCTGATGCCATGCATCACCTCTTATATCATCACTCGTCATCACAATATAAACGGATGACCACTTTATGTAGAATCACATAGCCATGTTAGCGGCACATGTATCAAGAACTATATCTTTTGGGAAAGATCACTCAAGAGATCACTTCTCATAATAGTCGTAATCTTTGCTGAATACCTAGGATCAGTGGCATATCCAGCTTCATGCAGGGAGCGCACAAAAGCGGCACCATCAGAGGCTTTGCTCAATGCCTGTTGATAACGGGGGTTTGACTTCAGAAACCTCACATAATCCTTAAAGCTCTCTTCAAAATTTGGATATGAGCGAAAAACAGCCCTTTGTTGCATAGGTCGGCCATTTTCATACTCAAGCGTTGATACCATTACCTTATCTCCTGACCATCGTTGATCCGCTTTTATATTAAATAGGTTATAGCTGCTCACCCCAGCCATATCACGATTTATTTTTTTACCCCATCCCGTCTCCAAAGCCGATTGTGCCAACAATACACGTGGGTCAACACCCAGTTCCGCTGCATATTTTTCTGCTAGTGGCGTAAGCTCTTCTATAAAGTCGTTTGGCGAATCAAAACTTTTTTTCTCTATACGGCTACTCTGTACTGGACTGATTTTTAACTCTATTGATAACTTTGATACCGTATCAGCGGGGAAAGGAGCGGATAATTCAACAGCAGATACTTTATCAGCCATATTAACAACCTGAGGCTTAATTGAATTTTGAGGTACATAGTTAGATGGTCCAGACACACTATTTATGGCACTGTTTAATGGAACATCATTCTCTACTTTATCCTTACCCAACTGCTTAACAAGCATATCAGCAATGCCAATTTGCCTTTTTTTTGCCATATCGATGGCAATCTGCTGATCAAACATCTGCTGGTAAAAACGGGTCTGATCACTCTCAAACATTCCATCACCACTGGAACTTTGACGCATAGACTTAAGCATCATTTGAAGGAACAACGCCTCAAATTGCTCTGCCGTCTTTTCAAGCGCCTGTGATGATCCCTGTGCGGCCTCTCGCTTCAGATTACGCAAAGAGCTGACATCCGTATAAATGTCACCACCATTAATCGCAATAGTCATTAAATAATCACCAGCTCAGCCCGTAGTGCGCCGGCCTCTTTAAGTGCCTCTAAAATAGCAACCAGATCACCCGGGGCCGCACCAACGTTATTAATCGCCTGAACAATATCACCCAATGAAATTCCCGGTTCGAATAGAAACATTTTATTATTTTCCTGAGACACTTTAATGTCTGAGGCAGGCACCACCACTGTCCCACCACCCGCAAATGGCCCTGGCTGGCTCACATTTGCTTTTTCACTAATTGTCACCGTCATGCTTCCATGAGTCACTGCTGCCGATGTTACACGCACATGACGGCCAATCACCACCGTTCCAGTACGTGCGTTAATAATTATGCGTGCCGATGCTTCACCAGGTTCCAGTGTTAAGTTCTCCAATAATGAAACATAGGCCACACGTTGTCCTACATCACGCGGTGCCTGAACCATAACTGATGAGCCATCCATAGGTGTGGCTGTGCCCATGCCAATCTTTTCATTAATCACATTAGCAAGACGGCTAGCCGTCGTAAAATCGTGTTTAAACAGATTCAGTACTAAACTTGTTTCACTACCAAATACTGTTGGAGCCGGGCGTTCTACTGTGGCTCCTCCTGGAATTCTGCCAACACTCGGGATATTAATAGAGACTTTTGATCCATCACCACCACCAACGCCCAACCCACCTACAATCAAACTTCCTTGCGCCATTGCGTACGTCTGATTATCAGCCCCTTTAAGAGGTGCCATTAACAGACTGCCACCACGCAAACTTTTAGCATTACCCAAGGATGACACTGTAATATCTATATTCTGGCCTGGTTTGGCAAATGCTGGAAGTTCCGCATGAATTGAAACCGCCGCGACATTTTTTAATTGCGGATTAACATTGGCGGGTATCTGAACTCCAAATTGTGCTAGCATCGTTTTAACACTTTGAACGGTAAAAGGAGTTTGACTGGTCTGATCTCCTGAACCATCAAGACCGACAACTATGCCATATCCAATTAATTGATTGCTCCGAACCCCTGCTACCGATGCCAAGTCTTTTATACGTTCAGCCAACACACTTTGCGTAAACAGCAGAAGTACTACCATCAAAGATATTTTTATATTCAACCGCATATCAACGTCCTCTGCCACTAAAAAGGCCACCATTTACCGTTAAAAAATCGTGCCAACCAGCCTTGACTATTAACATCAGCCACCATACCCTCACCAATATAAGCAATATTGGCATCCGCAACCTTTGTAGATACAACAGAATTGTCTGGATTAATATCTGCAGTGCGCACAATTCCAGAGAATTGAACATACTCATCCCCCTGATTAATGGTCAGGCGTTTCTGCCCCTTTACAAACAGATTCCCGTTGGGCAACACCTCAGACACTGTCACCGTAATACTTCCAGTCAGACTATTGCTTTGCGCCGAATCCCCTTCACCCTTAAAAGAATTTGCACTATTCATCGATGTGTCCAAAGATAGATCTGGAAGTGCTGAAGTAAAAGGACGTGGCAAATCAAACTTAAACGCCCTACCAAGCAACGTTGGCGTTTTAACGTCAACAGAACTGTCTTTTGCCGTATTGGTTGCTGCCTTCTTGGATGCATTAGTTCTTTCGCTTAATATAATTGTAAGAATATCTCCAACGCGACGGGCACGCATATCTTCATAAAGTGAAATTTCATAACCTGCCTGAAATATGGCCCCATTTTGAGGTGGTGGTGGGCTGTAATAGCTCGGTCTTGATGGTTCAAATCCCTGTGATATTGGACGTACAGATGACGTTGAGCATCCTGACATTATTACAGAGCTCAATATGATTATTATGGTGATTGCACTACCTCTATTACTCATCATCATCATCCCCAAAATTAGAGGTTGTTAGACGCGTATTGCAACATCTGATCAACGGTCGAGATGGCTTTTGAGTTCATCTCATAAGCACGTTGTGCCTCAATCATTCCAACCATCTCTTCTACCACATTCACATTTGAACTCTCCAATGCCCCCTGAATAACACTGCCAATACCATTAAGACCTGGATTACCGGATTGTGGCGCACCACTGGCTGCTGTTTCTAGAAAAAGATTCTCACCTACTGGCTGTAATCCACTTGGGTTTATAAAATCGGAAAGTTGAATATTTCCTACCTGGGTAGGTGCCGTTTGGCCAGACTGCATCGCTGAAATAACACCATCACTGCCAATAGAAATAGAAATAGCACCACTCGGAATCGTAATTGCCGGTTGAACAGCATAACCACTAGAAGTCACTAACTGACCTTGAGCATCCACTTGAAAACTGCCATCGCGAGAGTAACCCAAACCACCATCTGGACGTAAAACCTGAAAAAAACCACGCCCCTGGATTGCCACATCCAGCTGGTTTCCCGTCTGCTGTAAATTACCCTGAGTAAAAAGTTTTTCGGTGGCTACTGTACGAACACCCGTACCTAACATCAAACCAGAAGGTAAAACGGTATCCTGTGATGACTGCCCACCCGCCTGTCTAACATTTTGGTAGAGAAGGTCTTCAAATACAGCACGGCTTTGTTTATAACCGGTGGTATTGACGTTTGCCATGTTATTTGCAATCACAGTCATCCGTGTTTGCTGTGCATCAAGACCTGTTTTTGCCACCCATAATGCTGAATTCATAATTAACTCCTCGCGTTACTTAACTCATCTTCATAATTTGTTGTGATGCCGTGCTAATTTCGTTAGCTTTCTCCATAATTTTCACCTGCATCTCAAATTTCTTTGCCAACTCCATCATTGAGACCATGCTTGCAACAACATTCACATTACTTGTTTCCAAAACGCCTGATGTCATAGAAACACCTGCATCAGCGACCACAGGCACACCATCATTGGTATGAAAAAGACCATCCTCACCTTTCTCTATTTTTTTCTCATCCGGCTTAACCATCTTAATACGATCAACAACCGCTAAAGTTGATGGTGCCTGCCCAATAGGACGAATAGAAATTGTGCCATCACTACCTATATCAAGTTTTTCATAAGGTGGAACGGTAATCGGGCCACCACTGTTGCCAATGACGGGATGTCCTGCTGCCGTAGTCAAAAGACCACTCGGGGTAATACGCAAATCCCCTGCACGGGTATAACCTTCAGTGCCATCCAATCCTTGTACTGAAAACCACCCTTTTCCATTAATAGCAACATCCAATTCACGTCCCGTGCTCATTAACGATCCAGATGAAGTATCCGATCCCTTACCTTCAGTGATAGCATAGACACGACTTGATAATCCGTCACCGAACACTGGAAGGCTCTTGGCATACGCGAGGTCCTCCTTAAAACCAATAGTATTGGCGTTGGCAAGATTGTTAGAATTTTGTGTCTGGGAAAACATAATCTCTTTGCCTGCACTGCTAGCCAGATATAAAACCTTATCCATTCATCACCTCAATATGGTTTATTTGACACCATGGAGTCGCTATTAAATCAATGCAATACCAGTGCCAATGAAAAACCATTGCGGCAGAACAAGATAGCTAACTCGTTTACATCAAAGAGATATAGAGCGGAAAATATATGCCGCATTAACGGCAAATTATGGACAATAAAAAAGGAGGACTAAAGTCCTCCTTTGCAGTAGTGAAGCTATCAATAACTATCGAATGTTAATAATCGTCTGTGTCACGGCATCCGCCGTACTAATAACCTGCGCATTAGCTTGAAAATTACGCTGTGCTGTAATCAAATTAACCAACTCTCCCGCAATATCAACATTCGATGATTCCAGCGCTCCGGATTGCATTAATCCAAAACTAGAGGTTCCTGCTTCACCAAGAATAAGGTCACCAGCAGAAAATGTTTCACCCCATACCGTATCTCCTTGCGGACTCAATCCTTGCGGATTTGCCACATTAGCGAGTGCCACTTTTCCAAGTGTTTTGGACTGTCCATTGGTATAACGAGCAGAGACTATTCCGCCGGAATCAATATCAATACCACTCAAACGACCTGTTGAGTATCCTGTTTGCTGCAGAGCACTAACAGAAAAAGGACTTCCGTATTGGGTCAAATTAGAAAAATCAAGATCAAGCGTTATTTCAGACGACCCGGTGGTCGACGATATTGTTGTCGTGGGCCCCATCGTAACAACTCCATTACTACCTGAACTAAGAGATGGATTAAGAAGACCTTGATTAGTAAACGTCAGGCTTGCCGGTGATCCAGTCACTGTTGAACCATCAATTTTAAGATATGCATCCCAGCTATTTGGGCTGGTCTTTACAAAATATTGAGTGGCGGCATGTTGCGCACCTAATGAGTCATAAATAGTCAAGGAAGTGGAACTATTATAAGAAGCCGGATCAGGCGTAGTAAGCGCGGCATTAAATGCTACTAGAGGAATTATCTCAGCTGCATTTAAATTTAATTTTGAGCTTATCTCATCAGTTGATTTTGGAACGCCTTCATTGGTTGAAAGCTGTAAATCGGTCAATCGGCCGGTATCAAATGAAGTTCCACTGGCTGTTGTAATAGCGGGGAACACCTGCAATTTATGGCCACTGCTATTTACAACATTTCCTTCGCGATCAGACTTAAAGGCCCCTGCACGAGTTAATACTCTGGTTCCTCCATCACTTAATACAAAAAACCCCTGCCCATTAACCGCCAGATCAAGATTATTATCCGTGAAGTCAACATTCCCTTGAGAAAATTGCTGCGTCACCGACGCAAGTCTGACTCCACCACCAATCGCCGTAGCAGAGATACCCCCATAGCCTACTGCAAAAACATCAACAAACTCAGTACGTGAAGACTTAAACCCAGTAGTACTGGCATTCGCAATATTATTACCTGTCGACTTTAAATCAGCAGTAGATGAGTTTAACCCACTAAGTGCTATACGAAATGGCATGACCGTTCTCCTTTACAACATACTTACATAATCTGCTTAACATTAGACAAGCTAACTTTTCCAAAGCCCGATGTATTAACTGTCAGACCTGTTCCTACTTTCCCCATAATCACACTCTCAACCGGAACTACTGTATTTGTGATTAACGCTTGAGTTTTTCCAGCAATGTTTGCATTTGCTTCTATAAAGTATTTACCAACTTTATATGAATTACCCTCATCATCCATGCCATCCCAATTAAAACTAACAACACCCTTTTCCTGTGGCCCAAGATCTATCTTTTTAATAACCTGGCCACTGGAATCTTTTACAGAAACGGTAACCTGGCTGGATGATGATGGAACATCAACAGCACCTGCCATTCCAACTTTATCCCAGAGCTGACCACTGTTACTTTCAACCATGACCCAACGCCCCACTAATGATGAAGCCTGTAATGCCTGGTTTGATTGAAATGATTCTGCCATGGCATCAACAGATTTTTTTAATTCATCTATTCCTGAAACCGACTTAAACTGTGCCAATTGACTTAAAAACTGGCTATTATCCATCGGCTTAGTCGGATCCTGATTCTGCAATTGAGTGAGAATCAGCTTCATAAATGTATCTTCATCACTCTGATTACCCGGAACCGCCCGTTTCTGTGGTGCAGTAAGCCCTATTCCTTCCAGAACTGAAGCATCAACATTCAGTGACATCACGTATCTCCCATTCTATTAACGACCCAGGTTCAAAGTCGCCATCAACAACTGTTTTGATGTATTAAAGACTTCAACATTATTTTGGTATGAGCGTGAGGCTGACATCATATTAGCCATCTCTTCCACCATATTTATATTTGGCGAATAAATATTTCCCTTTTCATCTGCCAATGGATGATTTGGCTCATACCTAATTAATGGTGGTGCTTTGCTTTCAATAATTTCTTTTACCTGTACCCCTGATGCCCCCTGCTTACTCCCTTCTTTCTGAAGTAGCTCTGAAAATATAGGGTGTTTAGCCTGATAAACCGTATCTGGACTACTGCTGATAGTATCCGCATTGGCCAAATTACTGGCGACTGTGTTCAATCGTATACTTTGAGCATTCATGGCCGAGCCTGACACATCAAAAATATTAAACATAATGATTACTCACTCCCTTTTATCGCCTGAATAAGGCTTTTTGATTTGCCACCAAGAAACTGAAGCGTTGCCTGATACTCCACCGCATTTTTGGCAAAAGCGGCCTGTTCTATATGTGATTCAACAGTGTTTCCATCAAGTGCCGGTTGGTGTGGTACACGGTATTTAACCCAGGCATCAAGACTGCTACCGGTTATATCTCCAATATGACCTGAACTGGTGGTTTTTAACACTGGGGCCTGCCCACCACCACTGCTCATAGCACTTCTTAGAGCACCTTCAAAATCAATATCTTTTGCTTTGTAACCGGGGGTGTCTGCGTTTGCAAGATTGGACGCTAAAAGCTCTGTACGCTGTGAACGCAATCTTAACGCTTGCTCGTGAACACCAAAATAGTTATCCAATCCTGAAGCCATCACATCACCTTATATCTACACCAGATTAAACTCTGTCATAACAAATGCAAGGTAAGTGCCAACTTCAGAATTCAGAAATTTTAATGTAAATAATGGTGGCTACAGGAGTAATGGAGGGTGAGGGCGGAAAAACATTGCCGATCTATGCGGCAAATAGGGATCTGTTGAGCATAGACCGTAAAACTACGCTTTTGGCAAAGAGGAGACCCAGGAGGGCTGTGGCGTGCTCAACTGTGAGCTGGGTTTTAATTTATATGCCATACCGCTTTCATAACGGACCAGATCAAAATCATCTGAATAGCTTGCCAAGGTTTCCGTAGACCCAAGTATCAAATATCCGCCTGGAACTAATGCTTGTGACATACGACGTAAAATATCTTTTTTCAATTCAGTAGAGAAGTAGATCATCACATTTCTGCAAAATATAACATCAAATTTACCAAGCGAAGAATAACTATTCATCAAGTTCAGATCGATAAATCTAACATTTTTTTTAACCTCATCCTTTATCTCCCAGATCTCCCCCAAATTATTAAAAAATCTATTTTTTCGCTCAGGAGAGAGGCCTCTTGAAAGGGCCAAAGCGTCATATTTTGCGGCCTTACAATGTGCTAGCATCGTTGGTGATATATCCGTACCAACAATGTCAATGCCGCTCATCTTCATGCCCATTCTTGCCTGCATGAACTCCTGTGCAATCATGCTGATCGAATAGGGTTCTTGGCCTGAGGAGCAGGCCGCCGACCATATCCTCACCTGGCCTTGACGTTTTTTAACTATTTCCGGAAAAATAAGCTCTTTCAACAACACATAGGGGTGGTTGTCTCGAAACCAAAAAGTTTCATTGGTCGTCATTGCGTCAACAATCCGTTCACGAATACCTGAATGGGGATGCAGATGCATGGACTCAATTAAATCCCCCACCGATCCAAGTTCAAGCTCTTTTAACAGACGATTTAATCGACTAGCCACTAAATAATGTTTGTTATCACCGAGCACAATGCCACACGCCTCTTCAAGAAATTTACGAAAAGCGTCATAATCACGGCTTGATATCGAATGATTAGTCACGTTCGTCCTTGAACCCTTGGTATCTCATCTGTTTATTATGCTTTGTATTTGTCATAAACAAACGCCCTAACCTGCTCCAGCACCACCACAGCTAAGTCATCCGGCTTAAATTTAGGTACAAATCTATTTGCGCCTACACGCTCTATCATTGCATTGTTAAACGTCCCACTTAAGGATGTGTGCAATAGGATAAAAAGATGCTGTAACAAGGGGTCACGCCTAATTTCAGTTGTCAAAGTATAGCCATCCATATCGGGCATCTCTACATCGGATATAACCATAGCCAAGTTTTGTAGCTTAAGCGCATCAGTCCGTGACCATGTCTTCAACAAATTCAATGCTTCACGACCATTGTTTGCCAATGTGCTTTCGATGCCAAGCTGTTCCAAGGTGCGTTTTATCTGCTTTCGCGCCACTCCTGAATCATCCACTATTAAAATATGTTGATGCCGGACCAGATCCTCGACATTGTCAGTAAGGCTGCTCGATACATCCGTTGGCAAACACGACACTTCTGCCAATATTCTCTCGACATCGATAATTTCCACTAGCTCGTTATCAATTTGTGTAACAGCTGTTAAATAGCAATTTTTTCCGGAACCTTTTGGGGGCGGCGTAATATCGGACCAGGTAAGATTAATAATGCGCTCCACCCCACCCACAAGGAATCCTTGAACTGAGCGGTTATATTCTGTCACGATCATATAACATCCCATCGTATCAGTCATTGCTGCACGGCCAATCGCCATATTGAGATCGATAACTGGGATGGTATTGCCACGCATCGTTGCAACCCCCCTGACCACTGAATTCGAATGTGGAATGTGGTTCAAACGTGGACACTTCACAATCTCTTGAATCTTAAACACATTGATGCCAAAACGTTGACGCCCTAGTAACCGGAATGTCAGCAATTCCAAGCGGTTATGGCCCGCCAGTTGAGTTCGCTGGTTCACTGCATCCATGACACTGGCCACTAATTCACTCCCCTTGCGTCCTTCTCACAATTTTAATACTGGGTCTATCGACTCGAAACTAAACTTCTTGAGGCACCTGCATTGGCGCGGGTATTGCTTGGTTTAGTACCATATTTTAAGGTAAACCCCGACTATGAGAGATAAAACAAGCACACTAGTTATCGGTTTAATGGTTATAGTCTCGGTTGGGACAACGTCTGCAACAGAACTACAGCCTTTAGAAGATATTCGCAAGGCTGCGGAAACATTTGCTCTAAACCGGGCGTCTGCCGACCAAGATCGTGTCATCGAAGTGGGTCATCTTGATCCACGCCTACGCCTCCCCCGCTGCAGTCAGCCCCTAACAACCGAGCAACTTGGCCAACAACTTAACAACCCCAATATCACGGTAACGATAAAATGTGACAGTCCAAAGCCGTGGAGCATCCACATACCGGTAAGAACATCTGTTTTTTCTACTATTTCTACAATTTCACGCCCACTGCCACGAGGCGCAACCATTCAGCTATCTGACCTGCACATGGAAAGACGCGAAACCAGCCAGCTACGTAATGGCTACTTTGAAAACACTGATAATATAGTGGGAAGAGTTCTAAAAAGATCCCTTCCCAAGGGCATTGCCATCACACCTAACGATCTTGAGCAAAACCGCATTATTACACGTGGCAGTAAAGTAACCATCATTGCCCGTAACAACAACATTACAGTAAAAATGCCAGGCAAGGCGCTGGAGGACGCCACTCTGGGGGCTATAGTTAAGGTTGAAAACCTCTCATCAAAACGAATCATTGAGGCCATTGCAGCACGGCCCGGCATTGTTGAGGTGCAAATGTGAACCAATGCACGAACCCGAGATAACCACACTTAAAAAGCGTGAAAAATTTCAAGCGCGATTAATCTTGACCGATAATCATATGAAGCAATATTGCAGGAGATGATAAGAATGAGAATTGACAATCCTGGCTTAACCACTGGCCTGGTAAAAGAAGAAGTAAAACAAGATAAAAAAACGGCCATCCTGCCGCCCCCTCAGCACACCACAGCTGATGTTGTCACCATCACCGACACCGCCACACGTATGCAGCAACTTGAGCAGGTAATCACAGCGCAATCTGCTGTCAATAACCAACGCGTGGAAGAACTGCAACACGTTATCAACTCAGGGGGGCCAAAAATTAGCCACTTCGACCTGGCGGCGAAGATACTCAATTTTGAGAACAACCTGAACAACGCCAGGACAGGGACCTAATATGATGACAACGCCTCACATTGCCCAACAGGTAGACGCATTACTAGAACAGCAAATTCAAGCGGCAGATTCACTGAAACACACCCTTGAAGATGAGGGTAATATCCTGATTAAAAGAGACTTTGAGGCTATTCACACCCTTAATCAGCAAAAACTCGAACAGAGTGCGTTACTCGAGAAGCTTCATCAAGAACATCACCACCTGCTAAAGAAACATGGATTTTCGTACACCCCCGATGGCATGAACAGTTTTATTAATAGTCACCCCCCTCTCCTCTCAATACAGCTTCGCCAAAAACAGACATCCCTTTTAGTATTGCTTGATAACTGCCAAAAACTTAACACCATTAATGGCACAATTATCGCCGCAAATAGACACTCCACCGAAACTGCACTGGCAATATTACGGGGTCAACCAACATCAGACGGCCTCACATACGGAGCCAATGGGCAATCAGTGACGACACCTCACTCCAACCCATTAATCCAAGCATAAACGGGGCGGTTAATATGCTCATCTTTCACGCCAACACCTGAATATAAAAACGATGGAAACGCTAACCGATACCATACGAATCAAAAAAATCCTCACTCAGCTCATGGAACGGCGCACATTAATCACTGCCTCAATAGATGAACATATGGAGGAATACACAACTACCATAATCGATTTTTCCAGTGACGATGGAGAACATCTAATGTTCAACGAATTCAGGCCTGTGCCCGACGAGGCGCTATATAAATCAGCGACCACCCTCAAGCTTGCAACCCAAATTGATGGGGTTCCAATCGATTTTAACGTCAACTTCAGGGGTAACCACAAAACAGATGGTATTGCCCACTATAGATGTACACTCCCCTCATCACTCAATCATCACCAGAGACGGGCGAGCATCCGCGTACCCCTGAGCCAATTTCAATCACTACCTGCGACCCTGACTACACCTGGCAACCTAATTTTAACCGGCGATATCGCTGACATATCAATTGGTGGCATTCGCGTGCGCTTTTCCAAAGAGCTACCCATAGCACTGGAAACGGACCAAATACTCTACTGCTCATTCCCCCTACCTCCCGATGGCAAGCAGGCACTCACCTGTCAAATAATCGTCCGTGCGATCAAAAATCAGGATGAAAAAGCTCAGACAACCTTCATCGGCGGCCAATTTATCAGCGTTACCAGCCTTCAGGAGAGGCAAATTGAACGCAGTGTCATGTTGCTGCAACGTCTCGCCCAACAAAAACGTAACAGCTGATTTCCTTTCTGATTCAAGTTGATATACTGTCGCCCCAGCAGTTAACTGCACGCCCCGGTAGCTCAGTGTATAGAGCGATCCCCTCCTAAGGGATAGGTCGCAGGTTAGAGTCCCGCCCGGGGCACCATTTTTACGGCATCAACACTCGTCTTTATATAATTAGTTGATATAAACTATATAAAACGATTAATTTATCTTATATAAAAAATACCCTATCTTAACGTTGGCGGTCGTCTACCATAAAGCTACAGACGACCATCCGAGTACGAAAAACAAGGCAAGCGGATCAGCATGAGTCAAACCCAGAACATAGCCCCAGCAGCGCAGCCCCAGCCCTCACGCCCGTGCGTTCAGCGTCCTGGCATGTACATCTATGACCAGTACGACCAACGCATTGTTGACGAACGTGTCAGCCAGTTTCGCGGACAAACACAACGTTACCTGACGGGCGAACTGGGGGCTGATGAGTTTATGGCCTTGCGCCTGATGAATGGCCTCTACATCCAACGCCACGCGCCCATGTTACGTATCGCCATCCCTTACGGCCTCTTTTCATCAGACCAGATGAGGATGCTGGCGCACATTGCCCGTCAATATGACAAAGGGTATGGCCACTTCACCACCCGCCAGAATATCCAGTTCAACTGGCCCAAGCTGGAAACAGTGCCTGATATTCTTGCCGATCTGGCCTCAGTGCAGATGCACGCCATCCAGACCAGCGGCAACTGTATCCGCAATACCACCACCGACCCGCTGGCCGGTGTTGCTGCCGATGAGCTGGAAGACCCGCGGCCTTATTGTGAAATCATCCGTCAGTGGAGCACCCTGCACCCGGAGTTTGCCTACCTGCCACGCAAGTTTAAAATCGCCATCACCGGCGCAAGCCGCGATCGCGCCGCTACTCTGGTTCACGACATTGGCCTAAGACTGGTCAGAAATGAGACCGGCGAAGTTGGCTTTCAAGTCAGTGTTGGTGGCGGTCTTGGACGCACCCCCATGATTGGTCAGACTATTCGCCCCTTCCTGGAGAAGCAGCACCTGCTCTCCTACTTGGAGGCGATAGTACGTGTCTACAACCTCAAGGGTCGTCGTGACAACAAGTACAAAGCCCGCATCAAAATACTCGTTGCCAGCCTGGGTATGGACACATTCCGGGTTCTGGTCGAGCGCGAATGGGGCAATAACCGGGATAAACTCATCCTCGATCAGGCTGAAATTGACCGTGTAAAAACATTTTTTACCCCACTCCCCTATGACGCCGATGCGGCCAGCGATAAACGTCATGAAGGTTATGCCAACAATAACGATGACTTTGCCCGCTGGCTCAAATACAACACCTTTGACCATAAGGTAGAGGGGTACCGTGGTGTGTTTGTCTCACTCAAAGCCCCCGGCATTGCGCCCGGCGACATTACTGACAAACAGATGGATCTGGTGGCTGAGCTGGCCGATCGTTACAGCGCAGGGCTGATTCGCAGCACCTACGAACAGAATCTGGTACTCAGCGATGTTAAACAGGGTGAACTCTACCCACTCTGGCAATCACTGCATCAAGATGGGCTGGCAACACCCACCATTGGCTCCATCAATGACATGATCTGCTGCCCCGGGCTCGACTTCTGCGAGCTGGCTAATGCCAGCTCCATCGATGTGGCCGATATGATCCAGCGCCGTTTTGAAGATCTTGACTACCTCTACGACCTTGGCGAAATCAGACTGAAGATGTCTGGCTGCATGAACGGTTGCGCCCACCATGCCATCGGCCATATCGGCATCCTCGGTGTCGATAAAAAGGGGGAAGAGTGGTACCAGCTAACGCTGGGAGGCTTTGCAGAGACCACCGCTGAGCTGGGTCAACGCCTGGGGCGTGCCGTCTCTAAGGATGAAGTGGCGGATGCTGTTGAAAAAATCGCCCATGTATATGTTGAACAACGTATCGAAGGTGAACAGTTTATCGATACCTTCCAGCGCATCGGAATTGTCCCTTTTCAAGAGCGTGTCTATGCAGATAATTAAGAATCGCCAGATCATTGAAGACCGGTGGCAACATATTCCTGACCTGACTGACGGCGTGACGACCGATACACTGCCCGCAGGTGACATCATTGTCCCTTTCAGCTTATGGCAGAGTGATAAAGAACAGTTATTGCAACACTCAGGTGGACTCGGTGTGCGGCTTAACAGCGATCATGACGTGGCAGAAATCAGCCCCGATTTGTCACACTTTGCCATCGTCGCGCTGCAATTTCCCAGCTTCCGCGATGGTCGCAGCTACTCCATTGCCACTGCCCTGCGCCAACACTACGGTTATACTGGCGAACTACGTGCGGTGGGCAACGTGCTGCGTGATCAGCTGGCTTATATGGAACGTGCCGGTTTTGACGCCTTTGAGATCGATGCCAGCCAGACAATTGAAGATGCACTTAACGCCTTTGGTGAGATTAGCGTCAAATATCAAACATCCTCTGACGAACCACTCCCCCTATATAGACGCCGCGCCTGACGCCTGACTATCCCACCACCAGCGTTGCGCTAGTGGTGGGTCTATTGCCTACGGCTCTTTACCTTCCAGTGCCGCCAACAGCCGTGCCGCTGGCACATAGCCAGGAATCACACTGCCATCTTCCAACACCAGCGTGGGTGTGCCTGTAATGCCAAGCTTTTCAACCAGGGCCATATGTTTTTCAACCGGATTTTCACAGCTCTTGTTAGGCATGTTTTTGCCCGCCTTTGCATCCGTCAGCGCCTGCTGCCGATTCGCTGAACACCAGGCAGTAACGGCCTTATCATATGATTTTGAACCAGCACCGGCACGTGGAAATAGCAGATAACGCACTTCGATACCCAGACTATTCAACTCTGCCATCTCCAAGTGCATGCGGCGGCAGTACTGACAATCGATATCGGTAAACACAGTGACGCGGTGTTTGACCTGTTTTGGGCTATAGATAATCATCGATTTTTCATCAATTTCAGAGATTAACTTCAACCGCCCCTGCCCACGCTTCACTTCTGAGAGGCTTTTACCATCTTTTAAGTCAATGACGCTGCCGTTCAACAGATAACGTCCATCCGCCGAGACGTAGAAGAGATCTGCACCGTAGGCCACTTCATAAAACCCTGGAACACTGCTCTTCACGATGGAGTCCGGTGCCATACCCGGCACAATTTTAGCCACTGCGTTACGTACCTGTGCCACCTCGTCCGCCGCCCTGGCTGGACTATTCAACCCTAATGCCAACAGGGAGGTCAGCAGCAAAATTCTAAACTTCATCCTAAACATTCCTTTTCTCAAATAGTGACTGTTGTGAACCCATTATACCCGCAGAGTTCCGTTGCAACCCATCAGCAACACAATCATCAGGCCATAAATGTGAAGTCCCTTCAAGGATAACGGCCATGTTCCCAGTTTTTTGCAGTATACATACATGAATGTTTGTATATAATGCAAAATCTCATCCTCCACTGCGGACTCACGGCCATGGCGCTACTCACGCTCAACACTGCCCCCCTTACCCACTCAAAAACATCCACTCAATATCCTCTGCTTCTTGGGGCAATAATTTTGCTCACCCTTTTAGGTGGCTGCTCAAAAACAGAAGATGCGCCCCTCCCCGGCGCAGCAGGTGGTGCCATGCCCGCCATGCCTGTCACGGTTATCGACGTTCAACCTGAGAAGGTACCCACACTCATCGAAGCAGTGGGGCAGACCGAAGGGTCCAAGGATGTTGAAGTGCGTCCCCGCGTCTCCGGTGTATTAATGCAGCAACGCTATAAAGAAGGGGACTATGTCAACGCCGGCGCAGTGCTTTTTACCATCGACCGGGCACCTTTCCAGATTGCCCTGAATCAGGCTCAGGCGGCACTGGCACAGGACAAGGCCAGCCTGGAACGCAGCGAACGTGAAGCGGCCCGTCTTAAGCCGCTAGTAGCGGAAAAGGCAATCAGCAGTCGGGAACTGGATGACGCCAATACAGCGCTCCAGGCAGCGTTGGCGTCACAGAAAATAAACGAATCCAGATTACGTGACGCGGAGCTGAACCTCTCCTACACCCATGTCACCGCACCTATCGCCGGCATCACTGGCCGGGCGCAACTCTCTTTAGGTTCACTGGTCACCGCAGGCGCGCAATCAAGCCTGCTCACAACCATCAATACCAGCAATCCGATCTGGGTCCGTTTTGCCTTCTCTGAGCGTGAAACGGCCCAGCTGCGTCACTCCAACAAACCAGAGATCCATCTGATTCTGGATGATGGCAGTCGCTACGCCCCCTCTGGTGTTATCAACTTCTCGGCCTCAACCGTAAATAACAGAACCGGCATGGTGGAGATGCGGGCTGAGTTTGCCAATACCGACCATCGGCTATTGCCCGGCCAATTTGTACGTGTCCAGGTCAATGTTGGCCACCGTGACGGCTATCTGATACCCCATGCCGCTGTTGCCCAGACCGAACAGGGCAGCGTGCTCTTTACCGTAACGCCAGACAATACGGTGGCACCACGCCCAGTCGTAACAGCCGGTTGGTCGGAGCAAAACTGGGTAGTGACGGAGGGGCTTGCGCCCGGCGACCGGGTGATTATCGATAATCTGATGAAGATGCGCCCCGGCGCACCCGTGGCACCCCACGCGCCCGGCGAAACACCTGCAGGCCCCAAGCAGTAGTTTCACCCTTTTGCAGCGCCGCAACAGAGCGAGCCCCAAGCCATGTCTAAATTTTTTATAGAACGTCCGATCTTTGCCACGGTTCTGGCCATCATCCTGATGCTTGCCGGTCTGGTGGCGGCGAGCATCCTGCCCATCGCCCAGTATCCCGAGATAGCACCACCCACGGTGACCATTACCGCCGTCTATCCTGGTGCGTCGGCAGAGACACTCTCAAAAACAGTGGCCACGCCTATTGAACAGCAGCTCTCCGGGATTGAAAATTTACTCTATTTCAACTCCACCGCCGCCTCTAACGGCACGCTCTCCATTACAGCAACATTTGATGTCGGTACCGACATCGATAAGGCGACGTTCAACATCAACAATCGGGTGCAGCTCGCCACCCCGCGCCTGCCTGAAGAGGTCCGGCGCAACGGCATAACGGTGGCCAAACGGTCACAAAACATCCTGCTGGTGGTGGCACTCAACTCGCCCAAAAGCACCTACGACATGCTCTACCTCTCCAACTACGCCAGCCTGAACATTGCTGATGAGCTCAAGCGTATTCCCGGCGTAGCCGATGTGATCATCTTTGGTGCCCGTGACTACTCCATGCGTATCTGGCTCAAACCAGACCGCATGGCCCAGCTGGGCCTGACCACAAGTGACATCACCAACGCCATTAACGCCCAGAACACCCAATACGCAGCGGGCAAGATCGGTGCAGACCCCGCCCCCAAGGGACAGCAGCTGGTCTATACCGTCACCACCCGTGGCCGCATGTTAGAGCCGGAAGAGTTTGGCCAGATCATCCTCCGCTCCGAGGGTCCCGGCGGTGTATTGCGCCTGAAAGATGTGGCACGTATTGAGCTGGGTGCCCAAAGTTATGATCAGTCCAACAGCGTGAATGGTATGCCCGCCATCGCCTTACCGATATTTCTGCAAACCGGGGCCAACGCCCTGGACGTCGCCGACGCCATCCGCACCAAGATGGAAGAGATCAAACAGCAGCAGTTCCCTGATGATGTCGATTACATCATCCCCTACGACACCACCCGTTTTGTCTCCGCCTCGATCCGCAGTGTTATCCATACACTGATTGAAGCGGCGGTGATTGTGCTGCTGGTGGTCTTTGTCTTCCTGCAAAACTGGCGCGCCACCCTGATCCCGATGATTGCGGTACCGGTATCACTGGTCGGCACCTTCGCCGGGTTATGGTTGTTTGGCTTTTCAATCAATACCCTTACCCTCTTTGCCATGGTACTGGCGGTGGGGATCGTGGTCGATGACGCGATTGTGGTCCTGGAAAATGTCGAACGGCTGATGCGCGAACGCAAACTCAGCCCCTTTGATGCAGCCGTTGAGGCGATGCGCGAAGTACAAAATGCGGTCATCGGTATTGTGCTGGCACTTGTGGCCGTATTTATACCGGTCGCCTTCCTGGGTGGCATAGCCGGCCAGCTCTACCGCCAGTTTGCCGTCACGGTGGCAATTGCTGTTGTGCTCTCCGGCATCATCGCCCTCACACTGACACCGGCGCTGTGCGCCATGCTGCTTAAACCACACCCCGAAGGTGAGCGACCACCGGGCAAACTGTTTCAGCTCTTTAATAGTGGTTTTGCCTGGATCACCCGGCGCTTTCTCGGTGCAGTAACGCTGGCGATACAGTGGCGCATCGCCGCCATGGCGCTGTTTGGTCTACTGCTTGTGGGTGTTGCCGTGCTCTTTACCCAAGTGCCAGGCAGCTTTGTACCGGAGGAGGATCAAGGTTACATCGTCAGTGTTGCCATGCTGCCCGATGGCGCAACCCTTGAACGCACAATGGATACCACCTCACAGCTACGTGGCATGATGGCCGACAATGAGGCCATCGCCAATATCTTTGTTGTCAACGGCTTTGACCTCATCAGCGGCAGCAATAAGAGCAACTCCGCCACCATCTTTATGCCACTCAAACCGTGGGAAGAGCGCACCCAGACCGCACAAGAGCTGGTGCAGGAGGTGAGTGGCAAGGGCATGATGCTGCCCGATGGCCTCGCCTTTGCCATTAACCCACCCGCCATTCGTGGCCTGGGGGCTACTGGCGGTTTTGAGGTCTACGTGCGTGGCCGTTCAGATCCCGATCCACAACGGCTGGCCCAGGTCACCAACGACTTCATCGCCGCCCTCGGGCAACATCCAGCGCTGCAAGGATTAAGAACGCTCTACCGCCCCACCGTGCCACAACTGCGTGTCGATGTGGACCGGGAAAAAGCGTTGGCACTTGGGGTGCCGGTCAACGAAGTTTTTGCCGCCTTACAGGCACAGATGGGGTCGCTCTACGTCAACGACTTCAACAAGTCAGGCCGTACCTATCGTGTCACCATTCAGGCGGATGCCCAGTATCGTGCCAAGCCGGAGGACCTTGGTAACATCTATGTACGCTCCACCAGCGGCACCATGATTCCACTCAAGGCATTGATCAAGGTTGAAAATATCATTGGGCCTGAACAGGTAGAACGCTACAACGGCTATATCGCCGCCAAGGTATTTGGTAGCGCCAAGGCCGGCTTCAGCTCTGGCGATGCCATCAAGGCCGTTGAAGAGGTCGCCAAAGCCAATCTGCCCAAAGGGTACGATATGGAGTGGACCGGCCAGGCATTCCAGGAGAAACGGACTGGCAGCGCCTCCATCTTTGCCTTTGGTTTTGCCCTGATCATGGTCTACCTGATCCTGGCAGCGCTCTATGAGCGATGGGGGGTACCGGTGGCCGTGCTGCTGGCCGTACCGTTTGCCATCGCCGGAGCCTTGGGATTTGTCTATCTGCGCGGACTCAATAACGACATCTACTTCCAGATAGGCCTGGTAGTACTGATCGGTCTGGCGGCAAAAAATGCCATCCTGATTGCCGAGTTTGCCATGCAGGGCATGGAAGAGGGGTTGAGCGCCGTTGATGCAGCGCTGGAAGCGGCACGACTGCGCTTCCGCCCCATTGTCATGACCTCCCTCGCCTTTGTCTTTGGTGTATTGCCACTGGTCATCGCCACCGGTGCCGGGGCTGCGGCACGGCAATCCATGGGCAGTGGTGTATTTGGCGGCATGATCATCGCCACCTTTGTTGCCCCCATCTTTGTGCCGCTCTTTTTTACCCTGCTGGCACGCAAACCGCGCCCCTCACACAAACACCCCGATGCAGAGCCACCGGCCACTGTGCAGGAGAAACTGCCATGAGTGCACAATACCTACGCCCTACCCACCAAAAAGTGACGGCCTTGGCAACACTGATTTTTCTCAGTGGCTGTACCGTTGGCCCCGCCTATACCCGCCCTGAGGTGCCCCTGCCCGCCGCCTATACCAAGGGGGAACAGCAGGCAGAGGGCGCTGCAATGCTGCAATATGAGTGGTGGAAACTCTACAACGATGCCGTGCTCAACACGCTGGTGGAAAACACCCTTAGTAACAGTCGTGATCTGCAAAGGGCCATCGCCCAGATGGATGAGGCGGCCGCCGTGCTTGGCGCCACCAGCGCCAACCTGCTGCCGCAGATCAACCTCGATGGCAACAGTAGCCGCTCCCGCTCCAGCACACTCAACGCACAACCACTGCCGCCCGGTACCCCCATCATCTCAAACAGCCAGCGGCTGGTCCTCTCCACCGCCTTTGAAATCGATCTGTGGGGCAAACTGCAACGGGCATCCGAGGCCGCCCGCGCCCAACTGCTGGGCAGCCGCTACGCCCATGATGTGATGGCCATCACCCTGACAGGGGCCGCCAGCCAGACCTATTTCACACTGCGCGCCCTCGATGCCCAGATCACCCTCACCACCCAGACCCTGGCACTCCGTGATGAGACGGTCGCTGTTGTCACCAGTCGCCTCAACGGCGGGCTGGCCTCAGCGCTGGACCTCAACCAGGCGCAACTCTCCCGCAGTGAGGCCGCCCTGCAACTGCACGAGCTGCAACGGCAGCGACAACTGGCGGAGAACCAGCTGGGGTTAATCAGCGGCAGCCCCGGCCTTAACATCGCCGCAACCGCCGAAGCCACACTGCCCGCAGCTATCCGCCCACCGGTTGGACTCCCCTCCACCCTGGTGGAACGCCGCCCTGACGTCAAACAGGCGGAACAGATGCTCATCGCCGCCAACGCCCGGATTGGTGTCACCAAGGCCGCGCAACTGCCCAGCTTCTCCCTCACCGGCATTCTCGGCGGTCAAAGCAGCGAGCTAATCGACATACTCAACAGCGGTGCCCGCATCTGGTCACTCGGTTTGGGGGCCACCCTGCCGCTGTTTGATGCCGGAAAGCTTTCGGCCCGCACCCGCGAGGCCGAGGCAGTACAGCAGCAGGCACTGGCCAACTACCAGAAAACGGTCGAAACCGCCTTCAAAGAGGTGGCCGATGCCCTGACCAATACCGAACAGAGCGGCGTATCCGTTGCCGACCTGCAAGCCAGGGCCGACGCCGCCAGCAACGCCTTGCGACTGGCGCAGATGCGCTACGATGCCGGTTACTCCAGCTACCTGGAGGTTCTGGACGCCCAGCGCACCCACAACAGCGCCACCCAGGCACTTATTCAAAATAGCCAGGCACAGCTACTCTATAATATAGATCTGATGAAAGCGCTGGGGGGTGGCTGGGATGCAGAGAACCTGCCGGCCGCACCAGTGGCTAACAACAGCCGCTCTTGACCCTTCAGTTATCCATCAAAGTGACTGTGGCACCTGCCAATCCAGGTGCCCGACACTATACCAACAGCAGGACCCAGCCTCACCATGGTACGTAAAAGCAAGACTGAGACCGAACAGACACGCCAGGATATTATCGCCGCCGCCCGCAAAATATTTGCCGCACGGGGTGTCAGCCGTTCAACACTGGAGCAGATCGCCACCGAGGCAGGGGTTACCCGCGGTGCCATCTATTGGCACTTTAAAGATAAACCTGACCTCTTTTTTGCCATGATGGAGCAGGTCTCGCTGCCACTCATCGACCACATTGATGAGGGCATGCTGGCCAACAACCTCGACGATCCACTCCGCAACATCCAGGAGAGCATGAATGAGATTATTCAACTGCTGAAAGAGGATGAGATCGCCCGCACCACCTTTGAGATCATTCACTTTAAATGTGAATACGTCGATGAGTTTACCGCCCTCGACAACCACGCCATCAAAACCCGCTGCAACTTCATACAGATACTCAACCGCGCCTATGACAGCGCCCACAGCAAAGGGCTACTGCGGAGTGGCCTTGACCCGGCCCTGTGCGCCCTCGACAGCTATACCTTTATCAAGGGGCTGGTGCGCCTCTGGATCTCAGACATCGATGGCGACATTATCCGCAACCAGACCACAGCACTGATCAGTACCCACATCGCCATGCGTTATCCATAACCCGGCAACCGCTCCGCCACCCCCTCCAATCGGTGTAAATAGTTCACAGCACAACTGTTCACTACTTCATGGTTTACCCCTGTAAACAGGGTGATCCTGACGTTGGGAACAGTTTTATCTGGCGACGACTCAGCGGAGAACCCTTATGACTACTTCACCACTGCAACAATCTGTAAAAAACCGGGCACTGCTCATACCCCTCCTACTCGCACTGCTTTACACCCCCCTTTGCGAAGCCATCGTGATCAGGACCAGTGACCCCACCATCATCGTCGATACCTCAACCCAGCTGGAGTGGCTAACCCCCACACTCTCCGTGGGCAGAAGCTATGACGAAATGAACGCAGTACTCGGCTCAGGCATCTCCGCTGGCCCATTCGCGGGCTTCCGCTACGCCGCACCGGTGGAGCTTTTTGCACTTTTACAAACCATGGGACTGACAGTAGACGGCACACCACAACCCGGCGAACTGGCCGCCGCCAACCATTTCCTCTCCCTGTTTGGCACCACCGGTACACAAACACCCAGCGGTGCCCCGATGAAGAGTGTTGTATGGGGCATCACCGACTCCACCCTTGCCGGCCTCCAGGCCACTGGCGGAATACTGATGCAGCTCACCGATATCCCCAGAACATTTTGTGGCTGTTTTGAGCCACCGTTTGTAATCGGCGGTCTCCAGGACCCTTCCCAGCCTGAGGCCATTACAGGCAGTTGGTTGGTCAGATCCACCGCCCAGACCGTTCCTGAACCGGGCACCTGGGCGCTCGTTGGCTTGGCCCTGCTAGGATTCACAGGCCAGCGCTATCGGCAAAAAATAGCCGAAGTGGCTGCTCTTACCCGTTAAAGGAGAGTCCTGTCCGCGGTTCACCTTCCTAGGAATAGGTAGCAAGTACCCTTTTTCAACCGTTTAAAGGGCCGTAGACTGTTGCAACTGTGTTAAATATGAAGGCGCTGCCAGCCTGTGCTTCGCTACGAGTGTCTGTATATAGCCCACCTTTCATCTTCATCCCCCTGATCTAACGGCAGATGCCCTTGCCTCCACACCCTTTTTCAAATTTTATCAAACAATTGCAAACAGTGTCCTGGACAAAACCAGGTGTAACAATTCTGTAATATTAGCCACGTATGATTGCCGCCCATAACCAAGGGACCTCTAGTCAATGGCCGCACTCCTCCCACCCATTAATCACCCCAGCAGCATTCGCCATCGTGCCCGTCGTCGTCTCAAAGACAAGATTGCCAAGCACATGATCGGTATTGGTGGGATCAGTGTCATTATCGCCATCACCCTGATTTTTGCCTACCTGCTCTACGTGGTTATCCCGCTTTTCATCCCTGGTACTATCAAAAAAGAGGCCGACTACGCCCTGCCCCACGGGAGCGGTACCAGCACACTGCATCTGGCGATGGAAGAGCAGGCCGAAATTGCCGTGCGTTTTACCAGCGATGGGCAGACCACTTTTTTTAATACCCTTGACGGCAAGATCATCAGCCAGCAGCCCCTGGTGCTGCCCCATAGCAGTACGATTACCAGCTTTGCCGCCGGCACCGGTGCCAGTAAAATTGTTGCGTTTGGCCTCTCTGACGGTAGCGCCATCGTGCTCAAACACGAATATGATGTCAGCTACCCTGACAACGTTCGTGTCATTACCCCACGTCTGAGTTACCCCCTGGGTGAACTCCCGATTCAGGTTGACAGTTCCGGCCGCCCACTTGCCAAACTGGCCGTGCAGAGCAACGATGAACAGGCCACCCTGGTCGCACTCACCAACGATAGTCGGCTGTTAATGACCACACTCACCATCGAAACCTCGATGATGGATGATGAGACCACCATTGAAACCGAGACCCGCCGACTCGAAAACGCCCCCGGCAAAATCTCCCACCTGTTGCTCGACAAGGAGCAACGTGTGGTCTACGCCGCCACCACCGCTGGCACCATCGCCCGCTTCGATATCTCCGACCCTGAGACCCCCATACTGGAAGAGCAGGTGACAGCGGTCAGCAATGAGAACCGTATTGTACGGCTGGAGTTTCTCGCCGGTGATATCTCCATCCTGGTGGCCGACAGCAGTGGCACCGTCAGCCAATGGTTTGAGGTCCGGGACGAAAATAACGATCAACACCTGACCAAAATCCGCCAGTTTGAGATGCCCAAAGGGGTGGCCACCCTCACACCGGAATATTTCCGTAAGGGCTTTATGGCCATTGACGAAACGGGCAAGTTAAATGCGTTTCATACCACCTCTGGGCGCACCGTACTTAAACACCAGCTTGATAGCCCCGCCAGCCATGTTGCCATCGCCCCAAGGGCCGACGCCGCACTGATTGAGGATATGGCCGGCAAAACCCACTTCCTCCACATCCATAACGAACACCCGGAGGTATCGTGGTCATCGATCTGGGGCAAGGTCTGGTATGAGAGTTACGAAAAACCAGACTACGTCTGGCAATCCTCCTCGGCCAGTAACGACTTTGAATCCAAGTTCAGCCTTGTTCCTGTCGCCTTTGGCACAATCAAGGCGGCGTTTTACGCCATGATGGTCGCCATCCCACTAGCGATTCTCGGTGCTATTTATACCGCCTACTTCATGACCCCCAAAATGCGATCGACCATCAAACCGACCATTGAGATCATGGAGGCGCTGCCCACCGTCATCCTCGGATTTCTCGCTGGACTATGGCTAGCACCGCTGGTTGAGTATTACCTGCCTGCCGTCTTCAGTCTGGTGCTACTGCTGCCACTGGCGATTCTAACCACCAGCTATCTCTGGAATCTGCTACCCAAACATATCCACAGCCGGGTCCCCGATGGCTGGACGGCGGCACTGTTAATCCCCGTCATCATCTTCACCGTCTGGCTCGCCTTCACCCTCAGCCACCCCCTGGAGATATGGGCCTTTGGTGGTGACATGCGGATCTGGATGAAACATGAACTGGGGATCGACTTTGACCAGCGCAACGCCATGATTGTGGGTATCGCCATGGGGTTTGCCGTCATTCCGCCCATCTTCACCATCACTGAAGATGCCATCTTTGGTGTCCCCAAACATCTAACCATCGGCTCTCTGGCGCTGGGGGCCACCCCCTGGCAGACCCTGACACGGGTGGTCCTGCTCACCGCCAGCCCCGCCATCTTTTCGGCGGTGATGATCGGTTTTGGCCGCGCCGTGGGCGAGACCATGATTGTACTGATGGCCACCGGCAATACCCCGGTGATGGACTTCAGTATTTTCCAGGGGCTACGCACACTCTCGGCCAATATTGCGGTAGAGATGCCTGAGTCTGAGGTCAATGGTACCCACTACCGGATCCTGTTCCTGGCGGCGCTGGTACTGTTTATCTTCACCTTCTTCTTTAATACTATCGCTGAGGTTGTACGTCAGCGACTCCGGAAAAAGTACAGCTCACTCTGATGAAAACCTGGATAAAAAGCGGTAAACCCTGGATCTGGCTGACCGCCGGAGCCGTCTCCATCTGCCTGCTGGCGGTGATCGGCCTGTTGGGACTGATCATCGCCCGTGGCATGGTCCACTTCTGGCCCTCCGATATCAACGCCTATCAATACCAAGACCCCTATCAGAATGGCGAAGTTGTGCAGGTGGTGGGTGAGCTGCGCGAAAAAGAGGAGGTGTCGTTAGAGCGCATTCGTGACAGCGGCGTTGCACTGGAAAGCAGCAGTGACCGTATCCAGCGTTACCTGATTAAAGTAGGCAACCGTGATATTGGTGGCAGTGATTTCCGCTGGATCATCCAACCCCTGATCAGCGGTGTCAGCACCCCAAAAGAGATCATCGTCTTTGAACGCCTGGAGTGGGGCAACCTGCATGGTGACCTGCTACAACTCAAGATCGATGGTGCCACCGTGGCCGAAGGGCCGGGCGGTTGGGAAGCACTGCAGAAACAGCTCGATACCACCCTGGACCTGCACAGCACCATTCGTGATATTGAGAAGAGCGACATCGGCTCCATCAACTACGCCATGGAGCAGTTGCGTCTGGACAAGCGCACACTGGAGCTGAAAAACGGGGCCTCGCCCGAGGCCCTCGCCGACATTCAACTTGAAACAGAGCAGCTCCAGCAAGAGTACGAACTGCTGCAAAACAGACTCCAGGGGCTCTACCGCGAGATTGGCCGCGCCACTGTCACCGTCAAAGTCTCTACCGGACAGACCGTTGAACTGCCACTCTCTAAAGTGGTACGTGCCTACCAGCCCAACAAACTCTCACTGTTTGCCAAGACCCTCTTCTATTTTGAAAAGGTGTGGGAGTTTCTCTCAGAAGATCCCCGTGAAGCAAATACCGAAGGGGGGATCTTCCCTGCCATTTTTGGTACCGTCATCATGGTCATCATCATGTCGATGCTGGCAACACCCTTTGGTGTGATTGCGGCCATCTATCTGCGTGAATATGCCAAACAGGGGTTCATCACCCGCACCATCCGCATCGCCGTCAACAACCTTGCCGGGGTGCCCGCCATTGTCTACGGCGTATTTGGGCTGGGCTTTTTTGTCTACTTCCTCGGTGGCTCCATCGATAGCCTGTTTTTCCCCGAAGCGGCACCCGCACCCGTATTTGGCACCCCCGGACTGCTCTGGGCCTCACTCACACTGGCGTTGCTAACCATGCCCGTGGTGATTGTCGCCACCGAAGAGGGGCTCTCCCGCATCCCCCGCTCCATCCGCGAAGGCAGTCTGGCCCTGGGGGCCACCAAGGCAGAGACCCTGTGGCGCACCATTATCCCCATGGCCAGCCCCGCCATTATGACCGGTATGATTCTGGCCATCGCCCGTGCTGCCGGTGAAGTAGCACCATTAATGCTGGTCGGTGTAGTCAAGTTAGCACCCTCACTGCCGCTGGATGGTAACTTCCCCTTTGTGCATCTGGACCGTAAATTTATGCATCTGGGTTTCCATATCTACGATGTCGGTTTCCAAAGCCCCAACATCGAAGCAGCACGGCCTTTGGTCTACGCCACTGCCCTGCTGCTGGTAATTGTAATTGTTGTACTTAATCTGGCGGCGATTGCCATTCGTAACCGCCTGCGCGAAAAATATAAATCGCTGGAACAGTAACCGAACTCAAAAGGCAGACACTGAAGTGATTAAATCATCAACCATGACACACGGTATTGACCTGGGCGCGATCACTGGCGAGCGTGTAGCACACAGCAGCGCCCCCACGGAAAACACCCTGGAGGTCAAGGACCTGCGACTCTTTTACGGTGACAAAGAGGCCCTCAAGGGTGTCAATATGCCGATCCCCAAACAGCGGGTGACCGCCTTCATCGGACCGAGTGGCTGTGGTAAATCAACCCTGCTACGCTGCTTTAACCGCATGAACGATCTGGTGGACGGTGTCCGTATCGAAGGCAAAATCCTGCTGGATGGTGACGATATCTACGCCCGCACTGTCGATGTATCCGCACTGCGCCGCCGTGTGGGTATGGTCTTCCAGAAACCCAACCCTTTCCCCAAATCGATCTACGAAAACGTCGCCTACGGCCTGCGTATTCAAGGGGTAAAAGAGCGCCGGGTACTGGATGAGGCTGTGGAAAACTCCCTCAAAGGGGCGGCACTCTGGGACGAGGTAAAAGATCGTCTGCACGATAGCGCCTTTGGCCTCTCCGGCGGTCAGCAGCAGCGTCTGGTGATCGCCCGAGCCATCGCCATCGAGCCTGATGTACTGCTACTGGATGAACCGGCCTCTGCCCTGGATCCTATCTCAACCTTAAAAATTGAGGAGTTGATCTACGAACTGAAGTCGACCTATACCATCATCATCGTCACCCACAACATGCAACAGGCAGCGCGTGTCTCCGACTACACCGCCTTTATGTACATGGGCGAGCTGATTGAGCTGGCCAGCACGGATACACTCTTTACTAATCCTGGCAAAAAACAGACCGAAGATTACATTACTGGTCGTTACGGTTAAGCTGCACACTATCCCTATTTGGAGAGCGCCATGGATAAACACCACATATCACAACAGTTTGACTCTGAACTGGAACATCTGCGTAACCATGTATTTGCCTTGGGCGGTCTGGTTGAAAAACAGACCATGAATGCGGTTGCCGCACTCACAGAGGGCAATATCGAACTGGCAGAAGATGTCATCACCGGTGACTATAAGGTCAACGCCATGGAGGTGGAGATTGATGAAGAGTGCACCCATATCCTCGCCCGCCGCCAGCCCACCGCCGGTGACCTGCGGCTGGTGATTGCCGTCATCAAAACCATCACCGATCTGGAGCGCATGGGCGATCAAGCCAAGAAAGTTGCCCGGATGGCAAAAGATTTGGCTGGCATGGAGCGCCCACGCAACGGTTACATTGAGATTCAGTCACTGGGTAGCCACGTACAGAAGATGATCCACGGCGCGCTGGACGCCTTTGTGCGGATGGATGTGGATGCTGCTATTGCCGTGGCCAAGATGGATATGCAGGTGGACCACGAATACGAGGCGATCATGCGCCAGAACATGACCTTTATGATGGAAGATCCACGCACCATCAAGCGGGTGCTCAATGTCATCTGGGCGGCCCGGGCGCTGGAACGTGCCGGTGACCACGCCAAAAACATGTGTGAATACATCATCTATCTGGTGAAAGGTAAAAACGTCAGGCACATCAGCGTTGAACAGATGGAAGAAGAGCTGCATCGATAACGACTGTTTTATTCAAACAGCCCATAGGCCCGCCTCCGTGCGGGCCTGGTTATTAATAGAGACTCAATACCCCTTCTGATCCGGATCGATCTGACCAGGCATCGTCTCAAGACGCCGAATACCCGTCTCCAGCGAACCATCATCATACAACCGCAGCCAGCGGTAACCGGGGGGCAGCAGATCCAGTGCAAACTTATCACTGCCCGGCCTAAATTGAATGCAGGTAGAGGGGCACGAGAGCAGCCGCAATCCGGCACGACACTCATCAAACGCCTGATGCACATGGCCCCACAGCAACGCCTTCACTTGCGGGTAGGAGGCCAGCACCTCAAACAGCTTATCGGCATTATGTAGACCAATCTGGTCAAGCCAGCGTGAGCCGATATCAACCGGATGGTGATGAATACAGACCACAACATGGGCCGCGCCCCCGTTGGCAAGGGTCTCTTCCAACCAGCTCAGTTCCGAGCCACTCAGGCACCCTCCCACCTCACCCACCACCTGGGTATTCAGCAGGATAATCTGCCACTGGCCCAGTACCACCGCCTTATTGCAGCTGATATTACCCTCGCCAAAGGTCTCCCTCATCAACGCCCAGTCATCATGGTTACCGGGGATCAGGTGCAGCGGCATCTTCAGCCCCTGCAATACGTCACGCAGATGGTGATAAGCACCAGGCTGGTGATCCTGACTCAAATCCCCGGTCACAACCCCCAGATCAAACGGCTGCCGCGCCACCTCATTCACCACCGCCTGCAAGGACTGGAGGGTATTGAGGCCATACATACTGCCCAACCTATCCGCAAACAGGTGTGGATCAGATATTTGCACAAGATTGATACAGTTACGCTCGCTATTCATCGGTATGCATAATCTCCTTAGCTGCGGCTAACCACGTTATCACGCAGATAGACCGGCAAGGCCAGCTCCGCACTCACCGCCATACCGTTGCGATAGTCACGCTCAGCCAATAGCGCCACATCCCAGGCCCGTGGCAGGGCCGCAGGGTCACAGAGGGATACCTGTGCACCGTAATGTTCAGCCAGTTGCTCACCATAGACGTTCCAGCCACTGCCTATGCCCTGCCAGCCATCACCACTCACCGCCGGTGCAGACGCCGCCGGACAGACACACTCCTGCCCCTGCACCACCGCCAGTCCCGATTCAATACGATACGTGCCCCAGTAGATCTCGGCCATCCGTGCATCCATGGCACATAGCATCATCGGGTATTGATGTTGTCGATAACCGCCCTGGGCCAGTGCCGCCAAGGTCGAGACCGCCACAACCGGCAGACCTGCCCCCAGGGCGATCCCCTGCACCACACTGGTGGCGATACGCACGCCGGTAAATGCCCCGGGACCACGACCAAAGGCGATAACACTCAACTGTTGTGGTTTTAACCCGGCATCGGCAAGCAACCCATCCACCATCTGTAAAATAAGGTCGCCGTGGCCACGGGGGGCGGTCTCAAAACGCTCTTTGATTTCACCGTTAACCAGCAGTGCTGCGGAACAGGCCTCAGTCGAGGTCTCAATGGCAAGAATATTCAATGATGCTTTCCAGTCGTTTACGGAGAGTCACTATGATAGAGGGAAAGGGGGAAACGATAAAGGAGGATTACAACCAACCATAAAAACAGGCAGCCCACACGCCAAAACAGGCTGCCTGCTACAACAGACGTTTACTCATTTAAAACGACGAGTGTTCAGTTTTATCTCAACCGGTGTTAACGATTGGTCAGCAAACTCATCACTCTCAACCTTGCGGCCCTTATGTTGCAGGTGCATGGTCACTATCGCGCCCAACGCACCGCCCATACAAAATGCCAATACCACCGCCTCAATTAACATACCCATTACATTTGTCATGGCTGCGCTCCTTGTGCTGCCTGGAAAGAGTACCTCTAAATACTGCGACTACCTATCAGCTAACGGCCAGCCGTGGCGCGGACTTGAGGGATGTTGATCAAAACAGAAGGTAAAAGAGCGTGACAAAAATCACTCTGAAGGTGGGGTAATTGGATCTGCTTGTTCCAATTCAAAAAAACGTTTTACCCGCGCAACTTTACGGGTTCGATACATCGCTGGCAGGCTGTCGAGAAATACCTTGCCATAGGGTTTACTGATCAACCGTGGATCACAGAGCATCATCACACCTCGATCATTCACATCGCGGATCAGCCGTCCAACCCCCTGTTTCAGGGTGATCACCGCCTGCGGTACCTGCTGCTCCATAAACGGATTCCCACCCTGACTACGCAGCAGATCGGCACGCGCCTGCATCACCGGATCATCCGGTGCGGCAAACGGGAGTTTGTCGATGATGACACACGACAACGCCTCTCCCCGCACATCAACCCCCTCCCAGAAACTCCCCGTT
Source organism: Gammaproteobacteria bacterium (assembly GCA_021731365.1). GTDB lineage: Bacteria > Pseudomonadota > Gammaproteobacteria > Tenderiales > Tenderiaceae > JAKFXL01. Next base: position 71,571 of record JAKFXL010000026.1, read on the forward strand.
CCCAGCAGTATGGCGTTGCCCAGCTCACGAAAACGGCGCAGCAGTTCATTGCGGGGGTAACTACCTTGTATCAGTAGTGGAAACTCAATCTTGTCTGCCAGCAACTCCGCCGCCTGTTTCAAGGCGCGATGGCTGGTAAACAGCAGAAAGGCGCGACCACGCGACGCCTCCAACACCGGTAACGCCGCCTCGATAACCGCTTCGGTATAACCAAAACTGTTTGGTTCCGGCAGCGCCTCGGGCACATAAAGCAAGGCATTGCGACGATAATCAAACGGGCTATCCCACAATGCCGTGGCTGCACTCTCCAGCCCCAACTGCCGGGTATAGTGGTCAAACCGGCCATTCACTGCCAGCGTTGCAGAGGTGAATATCCAGGCCGCTTTGTGGTGCTGCAACCGCTTTTGAAAAGGCTCGGCCACGTTCAGCGGTGTGCAGCAGAGCACAAAGGTACGGCTATAGATGTCGACCCAGTAGACGTTATCATCACTGCCGGCATGGCTAAAAAGCTTCAAATAGGCACGTAGCTGTTCACACCGCTCCAGGCAGTTTTCCATCCCTTTGCTGCGCGAAGCCAACGACTTCAGTGATCCATACAGATCCTCCAGCACCTGTGCCAAGCTATCCAGCTGCTCGGCCACCTTGGGTTCCTTATATAAGGTCTGCCACGGCGTGCGCTGACTGGTATCCCCCAGTGCCAGGCGCAGATCACGCACCACATACTCCAGCCGGTCCGCCACCTTCAGCAGCGCCGGGCTATCAACCGCACAGCTGTAATACTCCCGGGTGCTATCTTTGGCCAGTTCGCTGAGCTGGCGACTGCTGAGATGGGTGCCAAAAAAGCTACCGGCAATCTCTGGCAGTTGATGGGCTTCGTCAACGATATAGGCATTGGCCGTGGGCAACAGCTCACCAAAACCATCCTCACGCAAGACCATGTCGGCCAGCAGCAAATGGTGGTTAATCACCACAACATCGGCGTTGACCGCCTCACGCCGCGCCTTCATCACATGGCACTCACCAAAATCAGGACACTCCGAACCGAGACAGTTATCAATAGTGGAGGTGACCATCGGCCAGAGCATCGAATCCTCACCAATCTCCATAAATTCGGTGATATCACCCGACTCCGTCACACCGGCCCACTCCCCCACCTGTTGCAGTTGATGGATCATCTCCCGCGAGGAGAGACGTCCCTCATCCTTTGTGACACGCAGACGGTAGAGACAGAGGTAGTTGCTACGCCCTTTAAGTAGCGCCGTGGTCACCGGCACCTGCAGCGCCTTGCGCACCAGGGGCAGATCCTTTTGATAGAGCTGATCCTGAAGGTTTTTAGTCCCGGTGGATACCACCACCTTCTGTCCCGACAGCAGTGCCGGCACCAGATAGGCAAAGGTTTTGCCGGTACCGGTACCCGCTTCGCAGATCAGTACCTGACTGTTTTTAATAGCCTGCTCTACCGCCTGCGCCATCTCCTGCTGTTGCAGACGTGGCAAAAAACCGTCAATACAACGGGCCATAGGGCCATCAAGCCCCAGTACTTCAGCTGCTTCAATCAATGGCATTAGTGGAGTTCAATAGTTGATGGTGGCTTAAAGACCAGACTGGTTATCCCAGACCTCATCCTCTTCGCCCCGTTCACGGGTCCAGACAAGCTGGCTGATGGCCTTGAATTTGGCAACTGACATCGCCCCCCGTTTACTGCGTTTGCTCTCGTTCTGCTGATGTGCGTCAGTCAGCTCGGCACGCCCGGCCTCGTACATCTCAAACGGTTCAAAATTCTCATCCAGCAGTACCAGCACCACACTGTCCCACGCCTGTTCGAGTTTAAGCTGGCCGATGCGCTGCCCCTGTTTGCCCTCATCAAAAATGGTACGTGCCTTAATCTGGACCTTTTTACCCGCCCGTTTGCCACACCCTACGGCGTCGTAACCACCTTCAGTACCTGCGGGCACCGGCTCTAAGCCTAGCTCTTTACAGGCGTCAAACTGGGCAATCTCACCACTCACTCCGCCCAACGGCTTGCCAGTAGCGTTACGGTAATCCCGCGCAATACGGCGCGTTTCAGCAATCAACTTTTCCAGGGAATATACAGACACAGCATCTACCTACTCTTTCAGCTCCGCCTATAGTGCCAGATAAGGCTATAAAATACCTACAAACCTGTGCCGCAGTCGGCCTACCCCCTAGCCCTCCTTCGTTCTCATCGGGGTCAACTGGGTGGCAACAGCCAGCCGGTTAATACCACTGATCAACGCCTTGATCGAAGCCGTCACTATATTGGTATCGATACCCACGCCGTAACGCTCATCACCCGCACTGCCTGCAATCAACTCCATAAAGGCACAGGCCTGGGCATCACCCGCCTCACGACTCGGGCTGGTGGAGCGCTCTTCAAAACTACGCACCTGAACAGAAATACCAACACTCTGAAAGGCGTGTACGGTGGCATCTACCGGGCCGTTGCCCTCTCCTATCAAGAGATGGGAGACACCATCGATCTCAACAGCAATACGAATTCCTTGTGCCGCACCATGTTCAAAAAGATGGTGTTCGACATAACGCAGCGGCTGCTCTGGTTCCAGATAGCTGCGCGAAAAGAGCTGCCAGATATCCGCTGCCGTCATCTCACCTCCGTGGCTATCGGTATAACGTTGCACCTCGCCAGAAAACTCCACCTGCAACCGGCGCGGCATCACCACCCCATATTCAGTCTCAAGCAGATAGGCGATGCCACCCTTGCCCGACTGACTGTTGACCCGGATCACCGAATCGTAACTACGCCCGACATCCGCCGGATCGATGGGCAGATACGGCACGCTCCAGAGTGCGTCAGGTTGTTGTGCGGCAAATCCCTTTTTGATCGCATCCTGATGTGAACCCGAAAAGGCGGTAAAGACCAGATCACCCACATAAGGGTGACGTGGATGGATCGGCAACTGGTTGCAGTGCTCCACGGTACGGGCCACGGCGTTGATATCAGAAAAGTCCAAGCCCGGCGCAACACCCTGGGTATAGAGGTTAAGCGCCAACGTCACGATATCAACGTTACCCGTGCGTTCACCGTTGCCAAACAGACACCCCTCCACACGATCAGCACCCGCCATCAAACCGAGTTCCGCAGAGGCCACCGCAGTACCACGATCGTTATGTGGATGCAGACTCAAAATCACACTGTCGCGACGCGCAAGGTGACGATGCATCCACTCAATCTGATCGGCATAGATATTGGGGGTTGAGACCTCCACCGTGGTTGGCAGATTCAGAATCACCTTGTTCTGCGGCGTCGCCCCCCACGCCGCCGTCACCGCATCACAGATCTGCAACGCAAAATCGAGTTCAGTTGCGCTAAAGGTCTCCGGGCTATATTCAAGCAGCCACTCGGTATCGGGCTGTTCGGCGGCCAACGTCTTAATCAAGTTAACCGACGCCACCGCCATCGCCACCACCTCAGCCTTGCTCAAACCAAACACCACATCACGGAACGGTTGAGAGGTCGCGTTATAAACGTGCACGATAGCGCGGCGCGCACCACGCAACGACTCCATAGTGCGGCGGATAAGATGCTCACGCGCTTGGGTCAATACCTCAATCGTCACATCGGCGGGGATCAGATCATCCTCGATCAAACTGCGCACAAAGTTAAAGTCAGTCTGCGACGCCGACGGAAACGCCACCTCAATTTCCTTAAAACCGATATCACACAGCGTGTGAAACATCCGCATCTTGCGCTCCACATTCATCGGCTCAAACAGCGACTGATTGCCATCACGCAGATCGGTACTCATCCAGATCGGCGGCGCCGTAATCGTGCGATTCGGCCACTGGCGATCCACAAGCTGAACAGGGGCAAAGGGGCGGTACTTAGTATCAGGTTGTTTCAACATAACAATATCCCGGCAAGAGTGAATGGCAAATCCAATGACCACCATGCTACCCCAACGGCAGCAGCATAAGATTGCGAATCACGCCAAAAATCACAACATCAAACAACTTTATTGCGCAATACACAAAAGTACAGCAAGATTACAAACAGACACCCAAACAAAGGCAGCACCATGAAGCTAGACCGCCACGACCAACAGATCCTACGACTGCTGCAGGAAGAGGGACGCATCAGCAACCAGGAGCTGGCCGATCGCATCGGCCTCTCCCCCTCCCCCTGCCTGCGCCGCGTCCAGGCGCTGGAAAAATCCGGCCTGATCACCGGCTACCGCGCCCTCGTCAACGCCAAAGCACTTGGCCTAACACTGATGGCCCTGATCCACATCTCCATGGACCAACACACACCAGAACGCTTCAGCAACTTTGAAGAGCAGATCAGCAAAATCCCCGAAGTGATGGAGTGCCTGTTGATCACCGGCCAGTCCGCCGACTACCAACTCAAAGTCATCGTCAAAGACATGGACGCCTACCAAGAGCTACTGCTCAACCGCATCACCCGCATCAGCGGCGTCACCGGCGTACACACAAGCTTTGTACTGCGCCGGGTGGTAGAGAGAACCACATTGCCGATCTATGCCCAAACTGAGTAGAGACAGGTACCCCGAAAAAATCTGTTTGCGTAGCACGAGAATGGGCAAATATGTTCTAGCTCCCACGGTCCGCCGTGGGAACCCATACCTGATATCATGCGTGCCTACTGTATGCATTCCCACGCGGGAGCGTGGGAATGCGGAAAATTTTATTTTTTAGTTCAGAGCAGAATCCGGATAACTATACAAAAAGGAAAGCCCCCAAAGTGGGGGGGTTGATTACCCCACTTTGGGGGCCATTAACTGTTAGGCTGATATTGATTTGGAGTATTTTCATAAGTGACCAGTGTCATTGCAAAGAGTTGTCTATATTTCGGTTTTGTCGGGCCGGCCATTCCCCTCGTGTTAATTATTTATTTCGACACGGGGTCTTTAGTAATAGCTTTTCTTGGTTTAATAACATATCCCATTGCTTTACTGTTTGGTGGTTTAGTAGCAGCATTAACTGGCCTTATTTATATAGGTCTATTTCTATTTTCCATCCAATATAAGCGCATTAAGTTTAAGATAAATCATGTAGGTGATTTGTTACTGGTCGGGCTAGTTTCCAGCGTGAGTTGTATTCTGATACTGGCGCCATTCTTGTCTGGAAAACAATTCGAGATAGATAAGCTAGTTTCTTTAGTGGTAGCACCGACATTGTTTTGTGGGCTGTCATTTCCGCTTCTGTTTCAAAGGAGTTTGTTAAATATGGTAGATCAGAACAGGAGAGGTATAAAATATCAGGCCCGTAGGTCCGATTAGCGCAGCGTAATCGGACGTATGTAAAACATGGCTGTTTCCACCGTTTCATACTGTCTGCCAGGCGGCTACGCGTATTTTTTGGCGAGAATCCACAAGAAATGAAACACACTTCAGAGGACGAAATATGAATAATCTCAAACTCATTAGACGCGAGCCTTCGCGCAGCTTAGCGTCCTGGCTGCTTGCCTTAGCGTTATCGCTCCCATTGCTATCTTCACCCCTATCTGCCGACCAATCATTACCGATAGACAAGATAACAGTCGATAGCATCAACTTACCTGCAAGACAGTTTTTCAAATCTTATATAAGTACCAATGTTAATGAAAGAAATAACGCTGAGTTGTATCTGCTTGGCGTAATGGATACCACTGAAGGCAAACACTGGTGCGACTATCAAACCTTTAAGACCATTACGCTAAGAGAGAGGATATTCGAAGAATTTAAAAAACTAGACAACAGCCACCTCGATGAACGTGCATCCTCGGTTATCAAAAGGATTCTGAGCCAGCGCTATCCCTGCGGGAGGAAAAAATGAAGGTGCATTATTCAATTCTAAAGAGCAAGCACTACTCATCAGATCGAATGAGCTCCAGTTACAAGTCTGGGGAAGATGTCTACAAGGAGATTGGTTACAGCCTCGATGACTTAATGAAGCAAAACCCTGCGTATGAAAACACATGCGCAGTACGAATGAGTCTTGCGCTGATCAATAACGGTGTTGATTTCCTAGGTCGCCTGAAGATTAAGGATGGACCACACAAAGGTAAAATGATCGAGCCGGGCGCAAAGCTATTGGCCGATCAGTTGATGCGCCCCGTTGTATTTGGACGCCCAGACGTTTTTGCTCCCCGTGACGCTATTGCTCGACTGAGTGGCAAGAAGGGTGTGATCTTGTTTTGGAAAATCACAGGTTATGGCGGAGGACATATAGATTTGATTGAGACGGCCACAACAGTTCAGACCTGTAACTCGCAATGTTATTTTGCGTCAAAAGAAATATGGTTTTGGCCTTTGCCGTAAACTATGACTAATCGGACTTATGTAAAACATAGCTGTTTCCACCGTTTACCATTACGTCAAACTGGGCTACCCATTAATTGGGGTGACTATCCATGGCGGACTGTTTAAAGTGAGGATTGGCATACGTCCGATTACGCTACGCTAATCGGACCTACAAACTACCCCCTAAGTCAGGATCGTTTGCGCCACATGGTGGTGAAGACCACACTACCCCTCTACCACCAGTCCGACCCCCCCTCCTCCATAAGCAGCACGCCTTTTAGTTGACCAACCGCACTATTACACTTATGTTGGTTGCACTTAAAAGAACACATCGTTCAGCCGGGCGAACTGGGTGGGGACTCACTCGCTACGCGCCACCAGCTAGACCAGAGGGGAGAGTATTATGATTAAAGCACTAACCGGGGGCATCCTTTTAGTGGCCATTCTGTGCGGCGGCTGCGCCAGTACCGCTGGCAAGGCGGGGTTTGCATCAAACAGCAGCGGTAAACATGGTGATACCACCCGGTTACAACCTGAGTGGGTGAGTGGTGAGAGTAAAACCTATCCACGTCTCGACTACATCACCAGTCGTGCCCAGGCTGACAGTGTTGAGGCAGCTACGCAGCAACTCAACACTAATATAAGCCGTATGTTTATGGTCGATCTGGCCCAATACGACATATCAGAACGGCAGGCGGAGGTTAGTGGCGGCTACAAGATCAACCGCACCTTTCAAACCGAGGACGCCATGACCAGCGCTGCGCCGGAGATCGAGCGTATCCTTGGCAAAATTGAGGTTGTTGACCAGTGGTACGACAGCAGCAGCAATACCCATCACGTTCTCGCGGCCCTGCCACGCAACAGCGGCCTGGGTTACCTGCGCAGCCAGATAGAGATGCTTGATGGCAGGACCGAGACATTTCTCAAAACAGCCAAAGAGGGCAAAGATCCACTCACCAGAATGGGACAAACCGCACTTGCATGGCGCGCCCAGCAACTACGCAGCACACTGCAGCAGTCGATGAGAGAGGTTGATCTGACCCGCCGTGGCATTGAACCACGCTGGCCGCTGGAGGCCCTGCAGCAGGATATCAACAACCAGCTGATGGGCCTTAAAATCTACCCGTCAGGCGTGGCTGGGGATGCCAACGCCGAACTGCTGGGCAACGCCCTGAATAACGCCCTGGCCATCGCTGACCTGAAACCCAGTAAAGAGAAACAGGCCGATTACAAAATCAGCGCTACTGTCGACAGCGCGGTGGTTGGCGAAAAGGGGGGGTGGGCACTGGGCCAGGGCACCATTAAACTGAAACTTTCAGACAAGCAGAACAGGGAACGTAGCCACACCCAATGGGTAGTTGAGGTCTCGGGCATTAACGGGGACGCCGCGTTGCGTCGT
>JAKFXL010000015.1 GCA_021731365.1 Gammaproteobacteria bacterium
TTGGATGGTATTAGAGCGACGGTACCGTCCTGAATTTCTCCATGGTCATCGCCACTGCGGCGGTGCGTGTCTCTACTCCGAGTTTTGCAAAGATGTGTTCGAGATGTTTGTTGACGGTGCGTGGGCTGCTGCCGAGGATGTCGCCGATGTCGCGGCTGGTTTTGCCTTTGGCTACCCAGTAGAGCACTTCTGCTTCGCGTTGCGTGAGTTTGAAAGTACTGATGAGTATTTCGATCTGCGCGGCATCGGACTCTTCGCGCAGCATGAGTAGCCATTCGCCTTCGTCGGTGTGGGCGGAGAGGGTGACGATGAGCCGTTTGTCGTTGTGCATTTTTTGCAATGGTGTGGGTGTGTTGCCTGCTGCCCGTGCGTCGATGGTGTTGTGCAGCCACTCCAGCAGTTGCGCGGGTGCTATTCCGTCAGGCGCATCAAAAAACTCGCGTAGCATCTGTCGTGCTAACGGCGTTTGCCAGGTGAGTGTTTTGTTGTGCAGATTGATGGCGACGGTGGCCTGGCCAAAGGCGTCGAGTGCGGTGCGTGCCTGTGATGTGGCGCGGGCGCGTTGCAGGTGTGCGCTGATGCGGGCGAGCACTTCGGGCGGTTTGATCGGTTTGGTGACGTAGTCGGTGCCGCCGGCATCAAAGGCGGCAACGACGTGTTGTGACTCTGTGAGTCCGGTCATGAAGATGATGGGGATCTGTTGGGTGGTGTAGTCGGCCTTAAGGCGGCGGCAGACTTCAAAGCCATCCATGCCGGGCATCATGGCGTCGAGCAGGATGACATGGGGTGCGCCCTGGCGTGCGCGCTGGATAGCACTTTCACCGTTGGTGGCGACCAGTACTTTGTAACCGGCTTCATCAAGTGCGTCGTGCAGCAGTGATAGGTTTTCTGGTATGTCGTCCACGATCAGTACGGTGCCGATAGTGTCGCCAGCGGTTTTGTCAGGATGGTGTTCTGGCACGGATCAATCCCTCTTTTACTAGTTGCGCTAACGCTTCCATCTGAAACTGGCTGGTGAGTTTGCGTATGGCGCTGACAAAGTGGTTGTGACGTTGGTCGGCGGCTTCGATCTCGTCACATTTTTTTAGTATGCCGCGCACGTAGCCTGATGAGATTACCTCATCCAGGTCGCGCAGTAGTGTTTCGGGTGGGTAGTGCATCTCGGTGTAATCATCTGCGATGACTAGATTTTGCACTGTCTCTGGTTCCTGCTTTAACCATTCAAGATTGAGACAAACACCAAGCCAGTCGAGGAACTCCTCCACCTGTACCGGTTTGACGATGAAGTTGTCGGGTGTGATGCCGGCATCGTTTTCCAACCCTTTGTCGAAGGCGTTGGCGGAGACGATGGCGATCTGCGCGGTGGTGAGTTGTTGCTGACGGATGCGGCGGATGGTCTCCCAGCCGTCGATGCCGGGCATGGCAAGATCCATCAGGATCAGGTCGGGTGTGAAGTCGTGCAGCATTGCCAGTGCCTCGGTGCCGGAGGCGGCTTGTTGCACATGGAACTCCAGCGGCTCCAGCACGCTGGCGAGCAGTTCTCGATCGACGGCTTCGTTGTCCACAATCAAAACGCTGCGGCGTTTGCCCACATAGCCGATGCGTTGAGTTGTCTCTGCCGCGATGGGTTTGAAGTTGCGCACCTCGGGCAGGAACAGCCGTATCTGAAAGGTGCTGCCTGCCCCTTGGGCGCTGTGCACCGATAGCTCGCCGCCCATCAGGTTGGTGAGCATGTTGCTGACGGTCAGCCCCAGGCCAGTGCCGCCGCCGCTGTGGCTGCCACGGGCAAACGGTTCGAAGATCTGTTCCAGCTCCTCTGGCGAGATGCCGGGGCCGGAATCTTTGATTTCGAAGATCGCCATTTCACGCACGTGCCGCACCTGGAATGTCACCTGGCCGCGTTGGGTGAACTTGACGGCGTTGCCGAGGATGTTGATGAGGATCTGCCCCAGCCGTCGTTTGTCGGCACGCACGGCCAACGGCAGTTTGTCGGCGGGGTCGTAGTGGAAGTTGATCCCTTTGTTGAGTGCCTGGAGTTCAAACATACGCACGATCTGTTTGAGGAAGTCGGTGAAGTGCAGTGGCCTGGCCTCGAGCTTGACGCGCCCCCCTTCGATGCGGGCGATGTCGAGTGTGCTTTCGATCAGTGACAGCAGGTGGTCGCCGCTGCGGCGGATGATGCTAACCGCCTGACGACGATGGGCCGGGATTGATTTGTCGGCATCGAGTATCTGGGCGTAACCGAGGATGCTGTTGAGCGGCGTGCGTAGTTCATGGCTGATGGTGGTGATGTAACGGCTCTTGGCCTGATTGGCCTGGTCGGCCTGCTGCTTGGCCTTTTGCAACTGTTCATCGGTGCGGCGATGGGATTCGATCTCCTGCATCAACAGGCTGGTCTGGCGGTTGGACTCCTCTTGCGCCACACGTCGGCTTTCGCTGGTAAGGATCAGCCACCAGGCGATGATGCCGCTGAGGAATACCAGCGCGGCAAAGATCTTGAGGAACAGCAGCTGCATCGCGGGCACCGAGATGGCCATCGCTTCGATCAAGGTGAACTGATGGTAGTAGATCAGCCCGAGCACGGCGGCGAGTAGCGCGACGATGGCGACCATCAACAGCAGATAGTGACCCAGCCCGGTTTCGAGCGGTTGCCAGAGTGTTTTGGGTAGCAGCGTGCGCATCAGCTCGGCGCTCTGTACCGCAACCCGTGCCGCTTGTGGTTTGCAGAGGTCGTTGCAGCGGGCGTCGAGGGTGCAGCAGAGTGAGCAGATCGGCCCTTGATAGGCGGTGCAGTGGGCGGTGTCTTCCTGCTCATACTCCCGTTCACAGATGCAGCAGCGCAGCAGGCCGGTGGCGCTGTCGAATGCTACCGGTTGCCGTGCGATGTAATATTTGCCACCGGTATACCAGGCGATCAACGGCGAGGTGATGAGTGCGGTGATCAAAGCAATAAATGTTGAGAAGGGTTGAGCCTGCTCACCAAAGGCACCAAAAAAGGCGCAGATGGAGAGCAGTGATGCTAGCCCCATCGCACCCACGCCCACGGGGTTGATGTCGTAGAGGTAGGCGCGTTTGAATTCGATGCCGGGCGGGCTAAGTTTGAGTGGTTTGTTGATGACAAGGTCAGCTACCACCACGGCGATCCAGGAGATAGCGATGTTGGCATAGAGGGCCAATACCTGCTCCAGGGCGTGGAAGATGTTCAGCTCCATCAGCATCACTGCAATCAGGGCGTTAAAGACCATCCAGACCACCCGGCCGGGGTGGCTATGGGTGAGCCGGGCAAAAAAGTTGGACCACGCCAGCGAACCGGCGTAGGCGTTGGTCATGTTGATCTTGATCTGGGATATGCAGACAAACAGCACCGTCGCCAGGATGGCCCAGTCGCGGTCATCAAAGACGTAGCTGTAACCGAGCAGATACATCTGGGTGGGGTTGATGGCGTCGTCGGTAAGAAAGCCGTGGCGGATGGCGAGGTAGGCGAGCATGGCGCCGATCAACAGCTTGATGACACCAATCACCACCCAGCCGGGGCCAGCCACCACCACACCGGCATACCAGCGCAGACGATTTTTAGCGGTCTTCTCGGGCATGAAGCGCAGGTAGTCGACCTGTTCGCCAATCTGGGTGATCAGCGCCACCACCACGGCGGTGGCGGTGCCAAACAGGTAGATGTTGAAGTGGGTGGTGTCCGCCTTGCCGCCGAAATCAATCAGGCCGGCAATGAGGTCAGGCTCTTTGTGCAGCACAAAGAGTAGCGGCAAGACCATCATGATCAACCAGACAGGTTGTGTTATCAGCTGGATGCGGCTGATGAGGGTGATGCCGTGGGTGACCAGCGGGATCACCACCAGGGCGCTGACCAGGTAGGCGAGATAGAGCGGGATGTGAAAGTATAGCTCTAGCGCATAGGCCATGATGGCCGCCTCCAGCGCAAACAGCAGAAAGGTGAAGGAGGCGTAGACAAACGAGGTGATGGTGGAGCCGATGTAACCAAAACCTGCGCCACGGGTCAGCAGGTCCATATCCACTCCATACTTGGCGGCGTAGTAGCTGATGGGCAGGCCGGTGAGAAAGATGATCAGCCCGGCGGCGAGGATCGCCCAGAAGGCGTTGGTGAAACCGTAGTTGAGGGCAAGGGTGCCGCCAATTGCTTCCAGCACCAGAAACGCCGCCGCACCAAAGGCGGTATTGGCAACTCGCCACTCCGACCATTTACGAAACGAACGGGGGGTAAAACGGAGCGCGTAATCCTCCAGGGTTTCGTTGGCGACCCAGGTGTTGTAGTCGCGCCGGACTTTAACAACCCGTTGCGCGGCAGCATCTGCTGGCGGGGGGGTGGGGCTCTCTGATGATGGTAGCTGAGGCATCGTTATAGGCTGGCTTACAACTGATTAGATGAGGTTATTAGTTACCACGGAATTACGGGGGATACCAAGCACAATTGGTTTTGTTCCAGGGGAGGGGGGAAGGAGATTGGGATTGGGCGAAGGGTTCGCACCAATCCCGGTCAGCAGGTGTTACATCAAAATTGAGTGGTGATTATTTGCTGTAGCGCATCCGTGTGCCGTGAATCAGCGAAAGCTCGATTTCGGTGGCGCTTAACGCTACGGGGAAGTAGGTGCCGGAGATTTTGGCGCTGTTGATGCTTGCCCCTTCCATTTTGGTCAGGGTGAAATCAATGCCGCGCAGGTCGGCCTGGCGAAAATAGCCACCGGTTAAATCTAGCCCTGCTGCGTCCAGCCCACGCAGGTCAACACCCCTGAAATCGCAGTTTATGAGGTCGAGCGTTGCATTGTGGCTACGCTGCTGATTGAACTCCACAATTTTGCCATCGCGCAGCAGGCGATAGAGCACATCGTTATTTTTGATGCGGGGGACCGGGGTAACAGCCATACGTTTTATCTCCGTTGTTAGCGAAAGAGTCTGGAGGTGAGCTTGTCCTCCTGATCACTGGTCAATGTTTTTTCGGTAACGGGTTGTGCCACCAGCTCAAATTGATAGTGTGAAAACGAGCTGGTGGCAGTGAGCTGTCGCAGTAGCCGGGCGTGAAGAATCTCGTCCTCCAGCACTACTTTCAGAATTGAACCGATGTCATAGACCGCTGCCGGTGTGATCATGGTGGTGGGATGCTCTTTTGGATCAAGATCGGGAATCAGCAGACTGCGGTAATATTCACCACCACAACCAACCCCTTGCACCGCTTTGACGGCGATAACCCGTGCATCTTCAGCAATCAGTTTGATGCCTTGTGAGACATTCTTGTCACCATTGATCTTCATCCACTGTACCCGGCCAATGGCCCAGGCGCTGTTACCTTCGGTGCGTGCCGAGAGCAGGTCACCGACCCGGGCGGGCAGCTGGCTTGAACGGGGACAGATAATGCCAAACCCGCCCTGGTTTGAGTTGACGATGTCGCAGCCATGAAACTCAAAAAGAGTGGCCTCGTTGGTAATAAACTCATCAATAGCCTGGGTGGAGTTGGCGTAGACCTTGATCCAGAGATTGCGCTCATGGGCCCCCTGCTGGGCATTGAACTGTGATTTGCGTGGTTGATGCAGTGAGGTGAGCACATGTTTCTGTGGGTCTTCAAAGGCCCAGGGGGTCTGCTCCTCCTCCAGCAGGGTTAGCGTGCTGCCGCCTGCGTGGGCGTTACGACCACGGATTTGCAGCTCATCTTCTTCCGGCCGGAACACTTTTTCGCCACTGACAAAGTGGTGGGTGGCGGTCAGGCCACAGATCATCCGTGCAGGCAGCTCTACCGGCTTGCGGTTGCTGAGTCGCTCGCGCCGGACGCCCCACGCCTCGGCCCAGCGGAAGTACATGTCGCGCTCCATCCGCTTGGCCAGATTGTGGCTGAGTGAATCACGCTGTTTGGCCAGTGTCAGGCGACGGGTCTCCTGGCTGACAAGTGTCAGCAGCTCTTTTATCTCTATCTGCCGCCCTTCGATCGGGCGCAGTTTACTGGAGGTTTTGGGGGCGTAAAGTGGCGGTGCATCCATGGTCAGGTCGACAAACAGCTTACCCTCAGGCAGGCGGTTGTTACTCAGGTTGAGGATGCGGCACTGCGGTGCCCAGTCGATCAGGCTTTTATACATTTTGACCGTCTCGCCCAGCATCAGATGGTAGGGGTTGGCGATTGCCAGCAGCACGATGCGGCGATAGCTGTTGATGATGGTGGCTGGTTTTGGCTCATGTATGGGGTTGATCGGGCTCAGTTCGATATCATGCAGCTGGTTCTTTTCGGCATAGAGATAGAGTTGATTCAGTTCCAGCCAGATCTGTGGCGGCTCTGGAATGTAGAGTGCGTAGGCATCCACCAGCAGCCGTGCCAGAAAACCCATGGCGTAATAGATCGCCTGTGGCAGATGGGCACGGGTTGCTGTGTTGGCACTATCTTCCTCTTCGAGCAGCTCATGGACGATGGTTTTGTAACCGTAGCTCATTTCGGTGAGCAGGCGGTTGATCAGCTGGGCGCTCTGCTGGCGACGGTTGCTCAGTGGCAGTGAGTCGTTGATATAACCGTTGCGGACGCTGTTGATCATGTCATCTATGGATGGCAGCAGCAGCGCCATGATGTCGATCCGTGCCTTGACCGCAAACGGTGCCCGATTAAGACGGAACAGCTCTTGCAGAATCTGGACACAACACTTCTCCGGATTCGCAAGGGGCAGCTCCCGAAGCACCGCCTTGATCTGCTCAAGACTGGGGGTAATGGTGATCGCCGGGTTATTATTCCGTTGTGGAATGTTGAGTTTTATAGATTTCATCTTGGGTAGATCGGTCCCCTCAAGCCTGATTTTTAAGTATTCACCTCAGACTATATCGGATAACGGACGCAAGCCCCAAGGGTTGGTTGAGCAATTGTCTGAAAATTGGGGCGCTAGTTGCGCCAGCCACCCGATTATCAAGAGGAGATTGATTATGAATAGTAATGCCATTGTGGCATTGCTGCGGTATTCTGTGACGCAATTGTAGGTTAAATCAGTTGAGTGCACATGCCATTTTCCAGTGAGTGTTGTCTGGGGTGGCGGGGTGCTGTTTCCTTAGCACTATATTAAGGAGTATTGTTTTGCTGTTTGTGCAGAGACGATTCCAGGGTAGGTACTGTTGGGTTGCGTTAGCGTTTGCCCTGTCATTGGGGCAGGCGAACGGCGCGGAGGGGGGGCGCAGTACACCGGTAGTGGTGGAGCAGGCGGAGCTACGGATGTTGTCGCCCATCACCTGGGTGGCGGGCAGTGTGGTGAGTCGCAACGAGGCACAGCTGGCTGCCGAGGTGACGGGGCGGCTGCTGAAGGTGGCGGAGGAGGGGGTGACGGTGGTTGCTGGTGCGACGGTGGCGCGCATCGATGATGTACTGCCCAAGGTGGATGTGACGGAGGCCGAGGCGGCAGTGGCGCGGGAGCAGGCCAATCTCACCTTTCTCAAACGCGAGATGGAACGCCTGCAGCAGTTGGCGCAGCAGAATAACGCAGCGTTGGCGCAGCTGGAAAAGACCAGCGCCGATCACGACATCGCCACCAGTACCCTGGCCGCTGCTGCGGCGCGATTGAATCTGGCGCGTGAACGGCTGGCGCGTACGGTGATTAAAGCCCCCTTTGCCGGAGTTGTCGCGACACGTCTCAAACGGGCCGGTGAGTGGGTGGCGGTGGGTGATGCGGTGGTGCAGCTGGTCGCCACCAGTGACCTGGAGATTGAGGCGACGGCACCGTTGAATCTACGTTCTCATCTGGCGGCGGGGCAGCGACTGGTGCTGCAATCGGACAATGGCAACGGCGTGGGGCGCATTCGTGCCGTGGTGCCGGTGGCGGATAGCCGTTCGCGGCTGCTGACGCTACGAATTGATGTGGTTGAGGGGGCGTGGGTAGTGGGGCAGCCGTTGCGCGTGGCGTTGCCCTCGGCCACACCGCGTGAGGTATTGAGCATCTCGCGTGATGCGCTGATCCTGCGGCGCGGCGGCGCCTCTTTATTTAAGGTGGGTGATGACAATCTGGCGCAGCCGGTGGCGGTGGAGACGGGCATGGCCGTGGGCGACCACATTGAAGTGCGTGGTCCATTGCAGGCCGGTGATCGGGTGGTGGTTCGTGGCAACGAGCGGCTGCGCCCCGGCCAGGCGGTTGATATCAAGGGTGAAGGCAAGGGCGGAGCGGTACAGTGAACCTGACTCGTCTCTCGCTCGGCAACCCGGTGGCGGTGGCTGTCGCGGTACTACTCGTTGTGCTGTTTGGGTTTATCAGCATGGAGCGGTTACCGATCCAGCTGACGCCAGAAGTTGAAGAACCCAAGATCACTATCTCCACCGTCTGGCGTGCGGCGGCACCGGAGGAGGTGGAGGCGGAGATTGTCGAGCCGCAGGAGGATGCGCTACGCGGTCTGCCAGGGTCGACCCAGATTCTGGCGGAGGCGAGTCGCGGCCAGGGCAAGGTGACACTCACCTTTGCCGTCGGCACCGATCTGCGCCGCGCCCTATTGGAGGTGATGAGCCGCCTCAATCGCGTCGCCCGTTATCCTGCCGATGCCAACGAACCTGTGATCAGCACGGTGGGGGGGGATAGCCGCCCCATCGCCTGGTTCATCATCAAGGCGGACGCGGAGGCGGGCAACGACCGCGATATTGCCTCCTATCAGGACTACCTTGAAGAGGTGGTGCAGAGCCGTTTTGAACGAGTGCCCGGCGTGGCGATGTCCGAGGTGCGTGGTGGTCGGCAGAACGAACTGCGTATCACCTTCGACCCCTACAAGGCCGCCAGTCTCGGTGTGCAGCTGCCGGAGGTGGTAAAGCTGGTCGGCGCCAAGGATAGCTCCGGCGGTTTTGCCGATGTGGGCAAACGCCGCTATACCCTGCGTTATACCGGCGCCTACAAGGCCGACGATCTGGCCGGTCTGATCATCGACTGGCGTGAGGGGCGGCCGGTCTATCTGCGTGATGTCGCCACGGTGGCGGTGCAGATGGAGGATCGCGCCAGCTTTGTGATCCAGAACGGCCAGCCCGCCATGGCGATCAACGCCCATCGCGAGACCGGCGTCAACGTGCTGGAGGTGATGGCCGGGCTGAAAGAGGCGGTGGAGGAGCTGCGCGAGGGGCCGCTCAAACGGGCCAACCTCACCATCACCCAGGTCTATGACGAGACCGACTACATCAACAACTCCATCTCCATGGTGGTGGAGAATCTGCTGCTGGGGATTCTGCTGGCGGTGGGCGTGTTGTGGTGGTTCTTCCGCCGGTTGCGCGCGACGTTGATTGTGGCGCTGGCGATCCCCATCTGTGTGGTGGGCAGCTTTATGGTGATGGATATGGCGGGGCGTACGCTCAACGTCATCTCCCTGGCTGGGCTTGCCTTTGCGGTGGGCATGGTGCTGGATGCGGCCATTGTGGTGCTGGAGAATATCGTCCGGCTGCGCGAACAGGGCGAGAGTAATGAGGCGGCTGCTGAACATGGTGCCACCCAGGTGTGGGGGGCGATTCTTGCTTCCACCGCCACTACGGTGGCGATCTTCCTGCCGGTGCTGTTTCTGGCTGACGAGGCGGGGCAGCTGTTTGCCGATCTGGCGCTGACCATCTCGGTGGCGGTCTGCCTCTCGCTGCTGGTGGCGGTGGTGGTGCTGCCCACTGCGGCGATGAGCTGGCTCAAGCAGACCAAACTCGCCGACCCCCACGAGAAGTGGTGGGATGGCATCACCGCCCGCATCATGCAGATTACCGGCCCGACAGGCCGTAAGTTCTGGATTGTGGGCTTGCTGACCCTGCCGCTGCTGCTGGTCTGGTTTATGGTGCCCAAGGCTGACTACTTGCCGGAGGGGAACCGTAACCTGATCTTCAGCTTCATCAATCCACCGCCAGGTGCCAACATCGGTTACATGGAAAAGGAGATGGGGCAGCAGGTGGCGGCGGCGATGGCCCCCCATCTCAGCGGCGAGAAGCAGCCGCAGGTGAAACACTACTTTTTTGTGGCCTTCAATAACGGCATGTTCATGGGGGCGCAGACCGCTGACGCCACCCGCACCGGCGAGCTGGTGCCGGTGATCAACCAGCTGATCGCCAGCTTCCCCGATACCATCGGCTTTGCCTTCAAGGCGTCGCTATTTGGTGGGCTGGGCGGTGGCCGCTCCATTGATATCAACATTCAGGGGCGTGACCTCGAGGGGTTGCTGCAGGCCGGTGGCGCGGGTTTTATGGCAGTGCGTGAGGCGTTTGATTCCATGCCGCGCCCATTTCCGGGGCTGGATCTGGCGGAGCCGGAGCTGCGTCTGGTGCCCGACGAGCGTCGTCTCGCCGAGGTGGGCTGGAACCGTGGCGACATGGGTGGCATCACCCGCGCCCTCGGCAGTGGGCTTTACGTGGCGGATTACTTTGATGGCGACAAACGCCTCGACGTGATCCTGCGTAGTCAAAGCTGGGATACACCGGAGGCGTTGGCGGCGATCCCGCTGGCCACACCTGAAGGTGGCATTCAACCGCTCGGTTCACTGGTGAGCGTGGAGCGCACCGCCGGACCGGATCAGCTGCGTCGCATCGACCGCCGTCGCACCGTCACCCTGCAAGTGCGGCTGCCGGAGGGCATGTCGGTGGAGGAGGGGCTGGACCTTATCAAGGCCAAGGTTGCGCCTGCCATTGAAGCCGCATTACCGGAGGATGGCTCCCTCAGCTACGCCGGTTCAGCCGACAAGCTGCGCGACATGCTCAAAAACATGGGCAGTACCTTCCTGCTTGCCATTGTCATCCTCTACCTGCTGATCAGCGCCCTGTTCCGCTCTTTCAAGGACAGCCTGCTGGTGCTGCTGACGATCCCGCTGGCAACCGTGGGTGGGGTGCTGGCGCTCTGGGTGCTCAACCTCGTCGGCCTCAAACAGCCAATGGACCTGCTGACGATGATCGGTTTTGTCATCCTGCTGGGCTTGATGGTCAACAACGCCATCCTGCTGGTGGACCTGGCCCGTAGCGCCGAGCGCGAAGGTGTTGCACGTCGTGATGCCGTGCAGCAGGCGATCCGGCGACGGCTGCGGCCAATCCTGATGAGTACGCTCACCACTATCTTTGGCATGTTGCCGCTGGTGCTGATGCCGGGTGCCGGGACTGAACTCTATCGCGGCCTGGGGGCGGTGATTGTCGGTGGTATGGCGGTGAGTACGCTCTTTACGTTGATTCTGTTGCCGAGTCTGTTGCGGCTGGGGGAGGGCAAACAGCCGCAACTGAGGTGACGGTTGTCTGTATTGAAAAGTACCGGTAGGTCTTGCTGGGTACTTTGGATAATCGGCAAGACTGCCACAAGGCAGTCCTGCCTGGCCTTAATGGATCAAAATGATCGAGTGTATTGAACGCTCAAAATATCGACACTATTGGCATAGCTCCCCACGAGATTACCCTTGCCGCTGGCGGCCTGCATATCGGCAATCGTTGACTCCTTTATAAACAGGTGGGCGTAACCAAAGTCGAATGCCTCATTGGTGGAGGGTTTGTACTGGCCACCTAGTGCGACCCAGGTACGGTCGTTGTCAGGGATACGGGCAGTGCGGTGTGAATCGGGCACGGGGGCCTGATCAAGTGCCACCCCGGCACGTGCCGACCATTTGGGGTTGTAGTGGTAGTTGGTGCCGGCTGAGAAGCGCCAGGTATTGGCCCAGTTTTCATTGACGGTCTGTACATTGGAGCCGTTTGAACGGTCGATTTTCAGCTGTTTAAAGACCCCCCAGCCAGTCCAGGTGGCGTCAGCCATAAAGTCCCATTGACTGTTGAGTTGGTGAAAGCCGCTGATGGAAAATGAGTCGGGCATACTGATAGGGAGTGTGACATCGCCGTTTGCCAGTTGTGGGCTGGCGGCCATGGCGGTGGGCACGTTGTCAAAGGAGACTGTGCCATTCAGGGTGTATTTGATTTTTGAGCGGTAGGCGAGACCGATACGTGTTTTCGGGTCCAGGTTGATTAACGCCCCAAAGTTATAACCCCAGGCAGCGTCATCGCCACGAATAGTGCTAACCCCCTCCTGATTTGCCCCGCCAATGGCTGTCATCAGAGCAGATCCCCCGGCGGCAAAGGCTGCAGCACTGTAGTTGACCGCGCTGGTTAACTCACCTTTTATAAACTGGTAATCCAGGCCCGCCCCCAGTGAAACCATCTTGTTGATGTCGTATGAGACTGAGGGGTTTAGATTGATGGTTTCGATTTTGGACTTCACCGCCTGGAAACGCCCGATCCAGTCATCGTTATAGTTGGTCTGTAAACCAAAGGGGACGTTAATGCCCAGACCTATTCGGGTCTGAGGGTCCAGCTCCATGGCAAAGTAGGCGTTAGGTACCAGCGCCCAGCTGCCTGCATCACCGCCAGCACCACCGGCTGTTTGGAAGGTGGCGGCTGTTGATGCGCCGTTGTCGGTAAAATGGACCGTTGGTTTTATAAGATGGCCCGCCAGTACCGCCTGTTTATCACTCAGGCGTGACATGCCTGCCGGATTGAAAAAGATAGTGGCGGCGTCATCGGCGCTGGCAGCACCACCGGCATATGCGTTGCCTAAGCCGCTGCCGCTCTGTTCAATCAGCGCAAAGCCAGCTGCAGAGGCGGTGCCTGATGCGATGAGCAGTGTCCCGGCCAGCGGCCAGCATTTAGAGGTTATTGTGAACATCATTTAGATTCTCCCTGTCGTGGTTACAGATGTATCTCCGCATCAATCTCCCTGCCTGCGAAGTTTTAAAGTCAATTACATAGTTAAGCTCTTTACGGTGAATAGGGTGTCGCAACTGTTTTGTGGTGATGCTGCCATAGTCGTGCATCTATAGTATCCAGTGTGACTAAGCTATTCTGAATTCCTCTATCAGGCAACTATATTTTTTAAAATTCGCTTCTAAACATGCAATGTTGGCACCGTACTGTTTAGCTTATTTGTAATGATATTTGATTTGTATAATGGTTTTTTAGAGCAACCAGAACCAATTCTTATTCTGGATTGTATATACCCACAAGCCCCCTGTCTTATTGCTGTTATCTGAGCAGTGGGTATTTCCATGTTGAATCCGTGTGATGGAAGGTCAAAATAGTTATTTTGCTGGGTCGTCGATTTGAGAGTTTGAGTCCGGCGAAACGGTGTTTGCAAAGATCTACTGGACTATATAGTCATGTGTGAGGATGCTTTTATGTCAAATACAGTGGGAGGTTTCTTCAGAAATGTGCTTCCAGTACCATCATGGGTGCATTGGTATCTTTAGTGATGCCAGGTGGCGTGCCATATTTGTTGCGCCAGTATTCGTAACCGATGCCCGCATAAAACGTACCCTGCTTAGAAAACAGAGTGCCAACATCAAACATAAAATAGGCACGGGCAAGCGTTTCAGCCCCGGTTTCCATGTCAAAACCATCTTTGCCTTTCTTTCCAATGTAATTAACAATTCCGTCGAACTTGGCACTGATGCTGGTGATAGGGAGACTCCACGCGGCACTGATGCCATAGGTGTCGTCGAACGTGACTGACTTTCCAGTAATACCGTTATGATTTTTTTCTGTGCGGTAGAGTAGGCTGATTTCAAGGAAGCCAGGGACATCGAAGTTCAGTGTTGGGCCAAACACGGTTTTTTGAACACGTGGACCCATGTTGTCGTTTTTCGAGTTTAAATCGACCCCAACGGTAATTCCGACATCCTTGAGAATGCCCCCGCCCATTTTGATGTTGGTCATGGTGCCCAAGGCGATCTTATGCCGATAGACGGCATAGATTTCCTGCGCACCACCCCCGCCATTAAGGGCAGGGTCTTTGTCGTCCGACACCATAAAGTCGGTGGCAAAGAAGTTTGTACCGTACTTGTAGCCGCTGACATGGGTGAATGAAAAAATATCTTTGTGTATCTTGTTGGGATTCGTCGGCTCGGTAAATTCGTTACCTATTCGGTAGCTGACAAAGGTATCTGACCAGTCCGCTGCGAAGAGCTGTTGCGATGTAAAGAGAGCGCCGATGATTAAGCTAAGCATCTGTGTACGTGAGGTGAGCGGATGTGATTTACCCTGCGTTGCGGAACCAATGGTCCCGAGGTCGATGGGATCGTCAATCATATGTTTAGTTGAGACACTGTTTTCATCTATTAGTGGCTCAGCTGTGATACCTAATATGCGACATGCGTTAATCCATGCCACTTGCTCCCATGTTGTCGAATCAAGATTTAGTACGCGGTACTTCGCTAACTCAACAGCTGGATGCTGGATAGGGTATTCAGTGCCGAACAATAGGCGATTAGGCCCAAGACGTTCCAGTGCGTACTGAATTACCCGCGTATAGCCTCCCGATGTCTCGAGGAGTACATTATTGGTTTTTGAAATTAAATCGATCCCGTACAAGTCAATGTGTCCAATACCGCTGTGTCCAAGTACAAAGTTTACCGATGGGAACTGATTCGCGAGCACGACTAAGTCGGTCACGGAGAAACCGTTGCGAATTAGACAATGCAGGTAGACAGGGTGCCCAACTGTGGCAGCGATTTCGATCAGGGCCGAGGTGCGACTGTCGTTTAATGCAACACCGTGTACCGCCGGAGCAAGCTCCAGTCCGCTGAATTGGTTCGCCCGATCTCGGTAATGGTCAGGGTCGCGACGCGGGTTCGCAAAGTAGAAAGGCACCAACCTGCCTTTTGCACGGGTACAGGCATCCAGCACAAAATCGTTATCGGCATCGACATCGGCGAAACCGCCTTCAATAATTTGCCGCGATAGCTGCCCGAGTGGGATTGTTCCGCCTGCTGATACCACAGCGCATTTGATATGAAGGTCATCCATCATTCGTATCAGGCGATTTAAGGAAGTATTGTCCGGTATGAGCCGTGCGTGGAAATCGAATATTTTCTGTTCGTGCACTTGTTTATGAAGAATAGGCATTGGAGTTCCCCAGTAATCATAGTGATCTGTTATTTAATTATTACGCTATGTTGAACACGTCCTCATAATTCAATCTTGGCAAACGATCAAACCACGCATGGGTACCCGGTTTGCCAATATTCATTACTACTAGCGGTTGGTGTTTTCCGTCAGGGAAAAACTCCCTCTGTAATCTGCTTACATCAAATCCAGTCATCGGTCCCGCCGCAAGACCGGCTGCTCGAACGCCGAGAATGAAGTAGGCTATTTGGAGCGTGGCGTTGAGTCGCGCCGACGTCACTCTAACCCCCTCGTCCGCGAACATCTCATTTTTAGCTTCCGGATAGACGGGGAACTGTTCTGGGAGGTGCTCATGGAAATCGATGTCGGCCGCGAAGATAATGGTCACTGGTGCTTTTGCGGTCTTCTCTCCATTGGCGCCATACATACAGTCGACCAACCGCTGGCGTGCTCGCTCTGAGCGAACGACCAGAGCACGCAAAGGCTGCTGGTTGAGAGACGTGGGTGCCCATTTCACCAGTTCATAGATTGTCTTGAGCTGTTCATCCGATACCGGGTCATCAGTGAATCGATTTGCGGTCCGGGCGGTCAAGAACAGAAGGTTCTGTGCCGACTGATCCAAAATTATTTCGCTGTTGTTCTGTATTGTGTCGATCATCGTTATCTCCTTAATTTATAAAACACGCTATTGTTACTGACAGATGAGACCCTGCTCCCACTCATCCAGCGATGAGCAGAGGAATCGAGGCTTAACAAAGGGGGTTTCACGGAGCAGGAATTCGCGTGATACCAGTGCGCCATGAGGTACGGCGAGTACTTCGGCGGGTATGCCGAGGTTTTTTTCGAGTTCCTGCCGAAGATGCCTTCCGCACTCTTGCATCACCGCCGGTTCTGCTTCGATTTCCAGGCGTAACCGGTTGTCAGCCATCACGCCTCGCCAGAATAAAGCTCGGAACTCCATGGGGAGGCGATAAACCACCTCGTCAATCGAGCTCTGATTCAGTTCAATTGCAGTGTTGCCAGTTAAACTCGACGGTCTGCCCAGTACCCGGATTTTCGGTAGCACCCAACCGCAGGAGCATGGTTCATCCCAAAGTTCCACGATGTCTTCTAAGTTGTACCGTATCAGGGGCATTGCCTCTCGGTAGAGGGTTGTGACTAGCAGTTGTCCGCGACCATGTCGTGCGATGGTGCCGGTTAGAGGATCGTATATTTCCATTAAGAATCGGTCAGCCCAAGGGTGCAATACCCCTTCGCAACACTCGCCAGCGAGCGATGTTGTCTCTGTTGATCCGTAATCCTCTACCACTGGCGCGCCCCATATTTCACTAATGCGCTTGCGCTTTGCCGGGCCTATGGGTTCACCGGCCACCACAAATGCACGCAACGATTTCCCAACGTCCGTAGGTTCAAGTCCACGGGCCCACGCAGCGGCGGCCCAGAACAGCGGTTCACTCGGCAAGCTCCACGTCACGGAAATTCCCAAGCTGCTAAGGAGATGTAGGACGCGTGGATAGGACATCATGCTTGTGCGGTTGTCCGCCGGCACTATTGTGGCACCGCACATCAGTGCCGCATTGTGCATTTGGTGAGCGGTGGTCGCCATTGAATATGGAGTTTTGACTAGTACCCAATCATCACGATTGAGCCGGGCGGCGCCGCGGGTGAAGCGGTCGACACACTCCCGCCAATCTGCTTCCGTTTGAAACGATGCAATCGGTTGTCCCGTTGTCCCGCTGGACTCATGGTATGTCGCCACCTCGTGGCGTGGTATGGCGAGAAATGCATAGGGGTAACCGTTTCTGAGATCCTCCTTGCTGGTAAGTGGGATGTCAGAAAACTTGACTCCGGCAGAGAGTCGCTGTTCGTAAAAGGGGGATTGTCGAGCCACCGAAACTGTTCTACCAACAGCTTCGTTTTGCAGCTTCGCAAGCGCCTCGAATGTTGACCAGTCCCCAATACGCGGCCATGGATTCAATGTCATAAAATGGTTCACCTTTGACTCTTTTGTTGTGCTTGGTAACTTCGGGACGATCATTTATTAGGCGCTCAGGCAGCTGATTGCACTGTATCTGACGATCCCGCTACGATCTTGTGGCTCCGGAAAGATGTAGTAGCGCGAAACCGGCCAGCACGCCGATCGCCGCTACCCAGCCCAGTGCCGTAACGGACAGCGCTGTTACCACGATACCTCCCACGGCGGCACCGACCGCCGCACCGATATAGATGGCCGATGTGTTGAGTGCAAACGCCATTGGCATCTGGGTCGGACACATTGCAGCGATGCGTGAAAATTGAGCCGGTGTGAATGCCCAGCCGCTGAGTCCCCACATTGCGACTGCAGCAGCCCCCACGGCAAGTGCCATCGTTCCTGATGGTAACCATGTCGCAACGGAGAGCACTGCCAACGACGCGGCGAGCACGAGTACCACTCTCTTCGTCGTCGAGTCCCCTCCTATGCGGTCGGCGGAGCGGCCACCCAAAAGATTCCCGATCATGGCGGCAACGCCGTACACAAACAGAAACCCGGCCGCAAGACGTCGGCCCGAGCCGTCGAGCTCGGAGACGATCGCCGCGAGGTATGTAAAGGCGATGAAGGTGGAGCCAACGATCACAAGTGATTGGATTAGTACCAGGCCAACATCGGGCTGGGTGGCAGGGCGAAGGCGTTCCAGGAAGCTTGGCCCATCGGAGCCAGCACATTTTGGCAGTGTGAGTGCTGAACCGATCATGCAGATGAGGCCCAACGTCGCAACAAATCCGAAGCCCGCACGCCAGCTGGCCATTTCACCCAGGATTGCACCTACGGGTACGCCTAACACCAGCGAGACAGTCAACCCACCGGTAACAACTGATATGGCCTTTCCGCGATGTGCGTCTCCACTTAGCTCTGCCGCCATCGCCATTGCGATCGGACTAAAAACCGCCGCAGCAGCAGCGGCCAATACACGCATGACTAGCAATGTTGCGAAGTCCGGTACAAGCACTGTCCCTGCATTGGCAATGGTAAACATACCCATACTGGCCAGTAGAATGCGCTTTCTCTCTACGCGTTCCGTTACCGAGGCGAGGATGGGGGCACCCAGGGCATATACCAAGGAAAATACAGTGGCTTGAATGCCTGCCACTGCGAGCGAGACATGCAGATCATCTGCCATCAATGGCAACACACCCGCAACAATAAAATTGTCCGTTCCGATGGCGAAGGTTCCAAGTGCGAGAGGAAAAATACGTATCCAGTTCACCTGTTTACCCCGTGTGAGTTCGTTGTAAAAGAGTCACAGGCTCGGCATAAGCGCACTCAGAGGCAGCATCCTCATGGCCGACGGCCAGAATGTTTTCGTAACGTTTTCTAAGCACTCGTTTCAAAACCTTTCCGGTGGGGCCAGTCGGAATATTTCGAGGATCTTTGATAATTTCAAGGAAGGCCAGTGGCTGTTGTGAGTAGGATTGCAGGATATTGTTTGCCCTCTCCAAGAGTTGGCGCGACTCCACGGACTCCAATGATGGGGTGACGATTGCAATTGGCAGCTCCGCATCGCCGAATGGAGCCGCTATCACCACGCAATCCGAGATTTCCGGCAGTTGTGCGAGCAGAATCTCTTCCATCAATAGGGAATAGGCAGGAGTGCCTGGAGTGTTAATTACGTCCACCGCCCGGTCCATGTGGTAATAGAGATCGTCTTTGTCTCTGTATGCCATGTCGCCCGAGAGCCAATATTCGCCAAGCCGACTCCGGTAGGTGCTGTCCGAATCATTCCAGTAACCGTGTGTTACTGTTGGACTCTTCACACCGAGAAACCCAATTTCGTACGGTTCTGCCAATGTCCCATCCTCTCGCAATATTACAGGCTCGGCGAACAGATGGCGCTTTCCTACGCACCGGTCGTGCCGCAACGAATCGGCGGTAGTGATCTTGAGGAATTGTGCGAAGCCGAGTTCAGATGATCCGAGCCCATCAATGAACGTCGAGCCTGGTCGACGCTCGCCATCAACATATCGGTGACCCGCTTTGACTAGAGGTTCAATATGTCGTGCGTGGGCCGAGTCTCCTGTGTTGAACCAAGTACTCACCGATGCGAGGCAATGTGGGTCCGGCGCAAGTGTGGCGATTTCAGCGTACGTAGCGCTGAATGCGACCACTTCGGTTGGTCGATACTGTCCAATGGCCTTGATCACATTGCTGCCGCTGATATCCGACAGTGCGATAACAGGCGTTCCGAACAGCAGTGGCCCTGCGACAAAGCTCATACCTGCGGAGTGAGATTGTGGAACAGCCGACAGCAGGACTTGTGGCTCGGCCCCGGTGTGCCCCTCACTTACCATGTCCGCATTCTGGTTAGGAGCGAGTGACATTCGTCCTTCGCAAGACGCACGCAATAGCCAGCGAATCCCCTCAATACTTTGCCGATGTGTCCAAATCACTGCCTTTGGTATACCGGTGGTACCTGAGGAGTGGCAGATGAGCACCGGGTCATCGGGGCCATGGTGGTAACGCATGTCGTCTGACAGGCACCGGTTCCCGATTGCCCCTACCTCGGAACTAATTACTTTAATCCGGAAGTTCACGCTGTATTCGCCAAGGTATTCGTCTAGCCGAGGGGCATGTTCCCTATCACTATATAGTCCTACCACGCTGGTTCGCTTACACAGATCCGCGGCCAGTTCTGCTGACATGAGTCCGTTAATCAAAACTGGAATTGCCCCAATCTGCGATAAGGCGAAGAATTGCAGCACATCCTCGAAACTGTCTTTGATGTATATGGCAACCCTGTCGCGAGGGCGAATCCCCTGCGCGAGATACCACACTGACCACGCTTGTGCGAGCTCGTTTAGCTCAGCCAACGAGAATTGGCTCTTGGCGGTTCCATCAGCGTCTATTAGTGCCGTGTCTGTAATTATAAATGGTAGATCCGGATGCGGATTATTGGCGGTGGCAGCTATCAGCACATTGCCACCTCCCAGTTTCGGGTCACTCGCGAAGCGGAGTCGCGTTTCCGTTGATGTCTGTGTTGCGCTTGTGAATGGCAAGTTCCATGTCATGGCGTTTCTCCTCAAATTATGTGGTAACGGCCAGTTCAGCGTCGTAGCCGAAGAGCCATTCCTGGTTATTCAATTTTTGGTTGACGGAGATCGCCCTGTCCCGGTTTTTGCGGGCATCGCCGTCGGAAAGATGGAAGGTGCTGCTATTCTCACGTGAAATGCGCTGTACTTCGGCGGTACGTGGTGCACGAACATTTTGGTAACGGGTTAAGCAGTCGGAAATACTCAACGTCGTATCGCTCATACATTTGGCCAGGGCAAATGCATCCTCTATCGCTTGGTTCGCTCCCTGTGCCATGAATGGGAGCATCGGATGGGCGGCGTCTCCGACAAGGGTTACATATTGGCTACTCCAGTGTGCAATGGGGTCCCTGTCATGCAGAGCCCACAGGTTGACTCCGTCCAGCGCGCCAATGAGTCGCTGTACCTCTTCATTCCATCCTTGGTATGCCACAGCCAGATCCTCGATACGACCAGGTGCGGTCCAGCTCTCCGCAATCGCCTCGCCATGCTGGATTGTTGCGCCGAAGCTGTACAGGCGGCCACTTGCAATGGGATAACAGACGCAGTGTTGCTTGGGTCCGAGCCACAACCTTACGTTGATCCGGTCGGCGAAATGTTTTATGCGCTCAGCAGGGATAATGCCTCTATATATCATTTGACCTGAGAACGTTGGTTTGTCTCGTACCAGAGATGACCGCACCGCAGACCGTATCCCATCGGCACCGATGACAACGTCGCCTCGCCAAGATCTCCCGTTAGCGAAGCGTAATATCACCTCTCCATCCAGCTCAGTTACTTCCACACATTGTTGGCCAAGATAGATCGAGTCCGAGGGAAGCAACTCCAACAACACCCGATGTAGATCAGCGCGATGGAATGTGTAATATGGAGCGCCGTACCTTCGGGCACACCCATTTCCAAGCGTTGTACGAGCGAGCAAGCGATTATCATCCCAGCGACGCATCTCCGTTGCACCTGGCCGAACCGCTACCTGCTCCAGGCGTTTCGCTATACCCAATCGATGCAGCAATCTGGCGGCGTTTGGTGATACTTGAATTCCCGCTCCGACTTCACCGAGCCGCTGAGCTTGCTCAAAGATTTCGCAGGCGATTCCGTGTCGCAACAGTGCAGATGCGACAGTCAGACCACCAATTCCGGCACCAACCACAGCAACCCGACTGGGTCTGGTACTCTGACCATCAAGGTGTGGACTATTTTTCAAGGCAGAACTCACTAATGGGATAGCCGACATGTCGGTCTGCCTGCGGCAGGTAACCAAGAACCTTGTCGCCGCGCTTCAGCTCCGTACTATTAAGAACGGTGCCACCCGGCCCGAGTACCCGGACATGCCAATCATCTTGGAGTATGAGGTTTACCGCCGTACCGTCCAGAGCCACGGCATCGATAGAGATGAGAGGACGCGATTCGATTTTTACGCGCCCGACAATCGCCAGGCGGGTCTGCCCCTTGACGTCTACCGCTAGCACACTGCTGCCTGCTTCGAGTTCGGACAGGTAGTTGGTACGTTCACCGGCTACTAGCGTATATGACATGATCGCCCCAGCATTGACGCGAAATGGGCGGGTCGGCATATATGGCAACGGGTGTGTCTCACTGACACACAGGATCATTCCCTTCGAGTGTGAACCGACAAGAATGCCTTCGTCTTTGCGGAAGTAGGTGCAGGTATCGACACAGGCACGTTCGCCCATGCCTATGTGATGAGTACCAGTGATTTCAAGTTCGACAAGGCTGAGACTGTCTGGCTGCTCACCGCTCGCAGCTTTAAGTTCGGTGGCATCCCCCACCTTGGTTGCGGCCATCATGACCCCATCCGATCCATGCTCAAGGACGCCGAAGATGATCTTGGCCTCAATGGCGTCGGTGGCAGTAGTGATAATATTGCCATCGGCTTTAGCCGCAGCGGCAATCACAATCTCAAGGGGGATTTTGGTAGGATCGCGGAAGGACAGAAGACTCCACTCCTCTGTGCTCGCCGCATGACAGGCATCGTCAAGGGTGCTGGCGTCAATGATTTCAACGTAACGTCCAAATTTTACATCGGGGAATCGTCGGGCTAGCTCGGACGTTGGCCCGTGCTTGTCACCGATGATAACTAAATCGACCGAGGTGAGATCATCTGGCAGAGTTTTGTTATCAACGAATAAAATCCTTTTTATTGTCGGGGGCAGCACTGCAATATCTGCCAGACTGTCGGTAACTATTCCGTCAATCCGCTGATGCACGGACTCCTCTATAACCGCTGCCTTTTCTTCACGAAGTGCTCGAACGTCTATCCAAGATAGCTTCACGATGGTTCCCCTTTTCCGACTAGCCTATTCCTGACGATAATGTCTTTATTGAGATCATCCTGCATGACCTCTTACCAGATGCTAAGCAATAGCGAGATGTGCTCCCAAAACGCTTCTGTTCATAAGCGTCCTCGCCGGATTGTGAGCAGAATGAACGAGACTGGAAACTTTTCTGGCCATAGCGCCGGGATCGGGGGCATGGAAGATGTTCCGTCCCATTGCGACCCCGGCGACACCTGACTTCATGACCTCGTAAACAAATTGCTCCGTCTCATCCTGATTGTTCATGCGAGGGCCGCCTGCGACCAAAATCGGAATCGGGCAAGATCGGACAACGTCAGCCATAGCGTGAACGTCACCGACATAGAGCGTCTTCACAACATCTGCACCAAGGTCGGCCGCCAGAGAAACAGCATGCGCCACAAGATTCGGATCGCGGGGATTGTCGATTCTAGGCCCCCGTGGGTACATCATGGCCATCAATGGCATATTCCAAAAACTGCACGCGTCTGAGACTGCCGCTAAGTCAGCGATTTGCTGTTTTTCGTCCTGGGACCCTATATTGACGTGCACGCTGACTGCATCTGCACCAAGCCGCAGTACTTCTTCGACGCTCGCCACGAGATACTTTGCATCCGGATCCGGTGCGTGAGAGGTGCTCGCGCTCAGGTGAACAATAAGCGCCATATTTTTGAACCAGCAGTGGTCCACGTAGCGAAGCCGACCTTTGTGCAGTACCACAGCATCGACTCCATTGAGGGCCAGTTGACCTACCAAGTGGCTAAGCCCATCTGCTGAAACAATCGGGCCGTCTGAAATTGAGTGGTCCAGTGGAACGGTGAGAAACCGCTCCCCATGGCGATAGAGTTGATGGAACCGACGTTGACGACCGAAAGAGTAATTGATCATTTTTGGCACCCCTTGATATCCCGTGTTTTTAGTCAAGACACGCCTGTTTTTGACTGTCAGCAGTAATTATTAGAGAGAGGATTTTTCTCCGTTTTTGAGTCCTCTCTCCCACCGCTTTTGCCTCTAGCTCCAGCGAGTGCGTTTGCCAATCGCGCCAATTTATCCGGATTGACAACGGTAATGATTTCATTGATATGTTGGTCATCGGCGTGAATTTGAATCACTGCGCGCAGCACACCATCAGTGCATACGATGAGCGCAGGCCAGCCGTTGATTCCACGTATCTCAACGTCGTATTCTGGTGGGTCGGCACAATTCAAATACCCCAGGTAAAGGCGTGCTACAGCACGTGCGCCAATTAACGGACGACTAGCTGCTGTTGCTTTTCCACCACCATCGGCACGTGCGACAACGTCGTTGGCGAGCAGGCGCGTAATACTCGCTAGGTCGCCTTGCTGGCAGGCCATAAGAAAGGCGTTGAGAAGTTCGTGATGGCGTGCTGGTGAAGCTATCGTAAACTTGCGTGTATGTAGTGACTGTTTGGCACGACGGTAATTCTGGCGGCATGCCGCTTCGCTGCGGCCGACGATTATTGAGATCTCTGCATGGTTGTAATCGAATACTTCATGTAATAGATAAACGGCACGCTCCAATGGCGTAAGTGTGTCAAGTAATGTGATAAAGGCGAGTGAGATAGATTGCAATCGTTCTAAATCAGCTTCTATCGAAGTGCCGCGTGTGGCGTCGTCACAATCTTTGTCGTATAAATCGCTGGCAATGGGTTCAGGTAACCATTGGCCAGGGTAGTACTCGCGTTGTGCGCGTGCGCTTTTGAGATGGTCTAGGCATAGGCGCGTGACCATCGTAGTCAGGAAGGCCGCTGCATTGTGCACGTCATCTCGCGGTTGCGCGTACCAGCGTGCGAAAGCTTCTTGCACTGTGTCTTCGGCTTGTGCTGAGGATCCCAACATGCGATAGGCAAGACCAAACAGGCGCGGACGTTGTGCTGCGATAGGGTCTAGTTGGGCGCTCATGATAGGTTGGGCCTCGGTATCTTTATCGGTACGATACGTAATCGTATAATTCCCTCAGGTGTATCCCAGCATCTCTGTATATTTTCCTTAACATTGAAATATGCGTCACAAGCAGTAGTGTGCCTACTATCCATAAGAACAGTGTTCATACCCTCCCCCCTTTGTTGCTACTTCCCGGACTTAAGTGATTTCAACTTTAGTGCGCCTCTAGATAAATCTCCAGGATTGCGGAAATCGATTTCTCATTTCTTAGATACCTGGGACCGGCAGTTTGTCACCACTGTCACCATTGCTCTGTGTCTCCGAAGGTGTCAGTTATCTCGTTTGCTTAAGTGGTTTCCTGGCAGGTCCATCCAGTGTCTTTTGACTTCTTACTGACATTGACGAATCTGCATGTCAAAACGTGACGTGTGATCAATCATGATTGTGATCTTTGTAAGGGTCAATTTTTTGGCGATACATATCTGACGGGTATTTTAGTGCTCACATTTTTAATGTATCGGTTTTAACTGGATGCTTGTTGCTGTGCAGTAGCTCTCGCCACTATTAACAGTAGCGTGCGGGTGTTGTGGGGGCGTCAAACGGGGAGGGATTTTTTTGTTGAAGTAGTATTGTGTTCTGACTGACCTATGTTAGGCGCTGTTTTTGGAGCAATTGGGGTCATCTTCCATGAATCCTGGGCTGAAGGGTGGACTTTTGTGAAAATGGCTTTATCCTAACCTAGATTCATCCTCCTTCACCCTCTCATAGTCACATCACTATGATGCCGGACTATTTCGAATAGAGCGTTTCTCAGCGCTGCCATTGCAACGGTAACTTGGGATTTAATTCGCCGAATAAAAAGGAAAGTTTAGTATGGAACTGCCTGTCATCATCTCATTTTGTATCTATATGCTCTTTATGATCGCGATTGGGGTCTACTTCTACTTTAAAACAGAGGATCTCTCCGATTACGTGTTGGGTGGCCGTGGCCTGGGGCCAGGTGTCACCGCACTAAGTGCCGGGGCATCAGATATGAGTGGTTGGTTGTTATTGGGGCTGCCTGGAATGATCTATGTTGAGGGGATTGTAGGAAGCTGGATAGCCGTGGGTTTAATTATTGGTGCCTATCTCAATTGGCACTATGTTGCCAAACCACTACGGGTTTATACGGATCAGCTGGATGATGCGATCACAATTCCGGATTACTTCGCTAGCCGTTTCCAGGATAGTGGTAATAGCCTGCGGATAATCACTGCAGTTGTGATTTTGCTCTTTTACACGCTCTACACCTCGTCGGGTCTGGTGGGTGGTGCCAAGCTCTTCGAAGCGACGTTTGGCCTTGACTACAGCACCGCGCTGCTCGTGGGGAGTCTTGTTATCGTCTCGTACACATTTCTCGGCGGTTACAATGCCGTTAGCTGGACGGACTTCATTCAGGGCATTTTAATGATGCTGGCTTTGGTGGTTACACCGCTGGTGGTTATCTCTGAAGTGGGTGGGGTGTCGGTTGCGTTGGAGACAATCTCTGCCATAAAGCCAGAACATCTCAGCCTCTTTTCTGGGGCTTCATTGATAGGTGTTATTTCACTGCTGGCGTGGGGGCTGGGGTATTTTGGACAGCCTCACATCCTGGTGCGTTTTATGTCGATACGTGACGAGTCCGAGATGCAGCGTGCCAAACATATCGGTATGGGGTGGATGATACTCTCGGTTATAGGTTCGCTAGCGGTCGGTTTTTTTGGCCTTGCCTATGTTGCCGTGAACGGTGTTGATCTGCAGGATAGTGAAAAAATCTTTATTACACTATCACAGCTCATCTTCAATCCATGGATCGCCGGTTTTCTGCTGGCGGCGATACTGGCGGCGATTATGAGTACTATCGACTCACAGCTGCTGGTCTCTTCATCAGTGCTGACACGGGACGTTTATTACGCAGTTCTGCGTCCGGGTGCCAGCAATAAAGAGCTTGTCTGGATTGGTCGTGCCACGGTGATCGGTATTGCTGTTATCGCCTGGTATATCTCAACCGATAAAAACTCCAGCGTGCTGGCGTTAGTCTCTTACGCTTGGGCCGGGTTTGGTGCAGCATTTGGTCCGCTGATCATATTGTCCCTATATCACAAAGGCATCACCAAAACAGGTGCGATTGCAGGCATGTTGGCAGGGGCAATGACAGTCATTATTTACAAACAGCTGGAAGGTGGGATTTTTGATATATATGAACTGCTACCGGGATTTATTGTGGCAACAATTGCCACGTTGGTATTTAGTAAAAGCTCAACCGTTCCGCAGAGCACTATTGACACCTTTGAAGCAGTGCAAAGACGTTTGGGTAAATGATCTCTGTTTGCTGGTGAGCGTATAAAAATAAAGCGATGGCGGCTAGCCCCACAAGCTATCCCGCGCCTCTTTGATAGTTAGGCGTGTTAGTGAGTGACGGTGAAGGACCGCTATATTGTAGGTTGTGCTTTGGTGACTGGCTAAGGCGCTCCATGTTGGAGTTATGTTAGTACTTCGCGCTTTGTTTAACTTTGAGGCAGGGGAGTATAAGGCCGCTAAGGGGCACTCCCTGTGTCTCGAAAATCCCGTTAAACAGATTTCATACACATGGACATGGTTCCGGGTTGGTTTTCATCTTTTCTGACGGTCATCCAATCCATCAGTTAGATGGATTGGATGAATATAAATTGCTGTTGACGAAGGGAAAGTTATTTCGAAAAATCATCTTTGATTGTATAACGGTTCGATAATCATCATCGCTTTTTGAATCGCGTCCCTTACTTTAGGTAGATCAACAATTTCGCTACAAAATAATATCGGCAAACTCTTGTCCTGTCCCGGCATAGCGTCATCTCGAATTACTGCCATATTACCTTGCTCGGCTTCAAGTTTTACTTGTTCAATAATCTCCGCTAAGGCATCAGGACTCCCTTTCATTCGCTGAATAATGACAGATGCCCATGCGTCACCTTGGTCCTTAAGATAGGAGTTAGGTTGAAAAGCCAAGCAGCTTGCTATGGCGTAGCCTTCGATGTCTCGTAACGCTTTTGATTTGGATAAATCATCTGTAACTGATTTGGTAGTACAAGCAGTCAATATCAATGTCAAAAAGATGATAATAATCCGCATTATAATAGCTCCCAAAACTCACCGCGTGATGTTCTAATATTCGTATGCGTTGAATTAACATAAGTCGAATAGTTGTCGTAACTGGGTTCACGGTAGGTGGCTCCATTCCATAGCGCAATATGTCCAGTGGCACCTTGCCAATTCACGCTAAACGCAATGATACCTTTGCGATTTCGAAAGGCATCGTCGTATGGACTAGCATTATCAATGGTGGGGACCCCTAAAGTTTTGTGCAAATAATTTCGAAAATCGCTTACACGGAAAATAATGCGAGAACCATCTTTTGTGCCGAGCGTTGATGCGCCAATAGAGTTTGCTAAGGCTGTATTAATAGGAGCGCCTCCTTTGTTAAAGGCCACGCTCAGTCGACTCGCGCAGGTGTTTCAATTTGGACCGAACCCTGGGACATTGATGTTTTTTTCAGAAGCGCCACCAAGAGCAGTATATAGGTCTTTTAGCGTTCGATATTTAACGTGATCTGGAAATGCTAACCACAGTTTTTGAAAGTTTGGCTTAATCATGAATTTTCCCGTATTTATGTGATATGTATTTTGGTTGTAAGTTTTGACTAACGTTGCCGAAGTATTTCCGATTGGCCGCATTTGTTAGATGCGGTCATTACTCATATCGTTCATCCAGAGTTTTACGTTTTAATTTTTAAAATAAAGTACTTATTATGCGAATCCGCCGTCCGTTTATCATATCACGCAAGTGTGGCCCCAGATTTACGTCAACGCCAGTATTAAGCATCAGTGCTGATTTTGGTAAAAGGGGCAAATGTTGTGGGGTGTAGAATCATCCGCTAATCCATAACATCTCCTCCAATCCCAAGCATTGAATGCAGATACCTTTCTCTAGTGGAGAGTGTTGTAAATGGAGACTGGAATGGATGCGTAGGTTTTAAAGCTGCCCATCGTGTTGTTAGAAGCTGAAGAGGGACGTGTTTTGGATGTGAGGATAGACAAGCCATCTGTTGATGGCGTTGTTAATTTATTTGCCGAGGTGTCTACACGGGAAATCATGAGAACTCAAAAACTTACGAAAAACTCGTAAGCAATTGATCTTGTTGGTGGGCCCACCAGGACTCGAACCTGGGATCAACGGATTATGAGTTCTGTCAATAACTGTACGTGGGAAATAAGAGTTGTGTCGGTTGAAAAGACGCGTAGCCCCGTTTGGAGTTGATTGCTAATCTTATGTACCTCATATAGTTGGGATTAGCCAATTTCCACCTTGGTAGTAATCAGGTTCGATACTGGGGTATAGATATCCATCTCAATGCTAGGAGTCTTAATCGTTACGATTAAAGAGTATCGAGTCCGCTTTCCCCAGCGTTGCAGGTTGGGCCGTTCTTTCCACCAGCCAAGTAAGGGGTAGACAGCTATGTATCCGCGTTGGGCGAGTTCCACAGCAGAACCTTGCCATGTATCTGAGTGTATCGACCCAAGCTTTCTTAAGTTCTCACCTAATAACCATTCGCCTGAATCCTTGACATGGTTTTTATTATATTCTTCATCTCTTGCTTGTAGATTTATTCGTTGTTGAAATTCTTCAATAGTTTCAAGTGGTCTTCGAACGTCGAATCGAAGACCGTGGGAAGCGTAGCGGTATTTGTTTGACCAGCCACGCTCCCCAGGGTTGGGTTCGATAAAGTATGAGAGCGTTACCCTCATTTCTACTTGAGTATCATCTGGAAGTGACTGCAAGACTTCGGTTGGCCAAGGTAGTGAATGAATGTTTATGTCGCGAGTTTTAACTTGTCCCTTATCTTTTTCGAAAGGTTGAAGGGTATCTTGTGCGACCAGCGTCAATGCATTCTGTGCGCTCCAGTACAGCTCTTTATCATTTGGCACGCCATAGCCGCAATATCGAAGCAACTGCCGATAGTGGTTCTTCCGACGATTGTTCCCAGGTAGAAAGCGAGCTTTCATTGCATCAGTCCATTGTGAGGAATGGACAATCAGCGCACGAATCGTTTCTGGCCAGTAATCAGGGTATTGAGCCATTACCATGGCAGCAAGACGAGCAGCAAGCGCAGAAGCGGCGCTGGTGTCGCCAAAGGAAATGAGTGGCTTTTTCAGTAAAAACTGATGGCCCGTTGTCAGCAGTTGCAGGGAGTCGTCAATATAGTCTGCTACTCCATTTTCCGGGTTAATTGCCATGTTGCCTGCCTCCATGACGATATCCGGCTTAATAGGCCAATTTTTTTCCCACTCCATAGAGGTGCAGCTGGAAGGGGAGAGGTCACCTGCTGGTGCTATTGATTGCCAGCCTGGATATTTCTCCTCATCAAGCCAAACCTTTTCGGTATATCCGCCAACGGTTAGCGCATTCCATGCTTGTCCAGGGTCATGGACTTCATCAGTTAGGCTGCTGTTTGGATAGCGATGCCTTTCATTGGGATCGGTGTTACCCGCAGAAAGGATAATGAGGCGGTGTTGTTCATCTTCGTAGCCAGAAGTTAATGCATCAACTGTTGCAGACCATGAAGATGGCCTGCCCCTGTCTCTGTAATCGGTGGTTGTAACTGCCATGCAGTATAAACGCTTGCGGTCTGGGTCAATTTCAACGCGGGCTACACTTTCTCGGGTGACTGCCCCATAGGGTTCATTGTTTCTTTGAGGGCCTGGTGCTTGAATGATTTTTACGGATTCAATCCGGTGTGTAAGCCCAATTGGTCCATCCATAGAAAGCTGGGTAGTAAGATCGCCGTAAGCAATAAGTCCAGCCATTGGCGTGCCGTGACCATGTCGATCATCGACCCCCCAATTGAGGGCATTGTAAGAATGCACGTCATCGTGACTAACAATGGGTTTGAGTAATGGATGATTTATGTTTATACCGGTGTCCAACAGGCAGACACTTGGCGAGTTTGTGGGGGGAGGGTTAATGCGGGTAAGTGCTTCGTCTATCCATTCGGACTGCCCTTTTCTATCCATGCCCGTAAAGAATGCTGCTGTTTCTTTGGCGCGCCGAACTTCGGCTATGGAGCCTAGCAAATTGATTGATCGACTTATTTGTTCTTTGCTTCCATTAACTAACACTACTGTTCTATCCAGAAAATGGATGGCTTCTGTGCTCACGACCATTTCCAGTTGCTGTGCATGTGCGCGAAGGAAGGCTTCATGATCAATTTTGTTAGACAGCCTTATCCAGACTTCCCACCAAATGGTTTCGTTTTCTTCGGGAAAAAGCTCTGGGGAATCGGTCCAAAGCTCTGTTAAAGCGGCAAGCTTTATGGCGGAGATGCTTTCAATAAGATCTTTGTTTTTTGGCTTTGTAGGACTTTCTGGGGTGCGAGGAGCGGTGTCTTCGTCTCGGTATTGGCCTATTTTGCGTAGAAAATGAGTTAACTTTCCATCAGGTACAAATACAGTGGCGATAGTTCTGTCATTGATTTTCTTAATTGAGCAAAGCTCAATGCCGCCACGTTGAAATTCAAGGCTATCGAATTTTAGTTCAAATGATGGTTCACTCTCAAAAGAGAGATATATGCCATTGCATACGCCCAATCCAAATGCTCGTTGTTCATGAATTATGTTTGCTTCTTGAGCTAGAGCCGCCTCAACTTGTTTGAAAAGTCGTTCGGCATGTTGAACCCGATTTCGTGTAGGGGTTTTTAAGCTCGAAGCTCCAGCAGATTTGGGGGTTGTATATTTGCGCCTTAATGCTGTGTCTATGACGAGGATGTGAGGCAAGCGTTCTTTGCTGTTTTCTGCCATTGCTACCCTTTGTTGTGTTTATGGTTTATGGCGTGCCTTATGCCTCTCTTTAAGAGAGCATATTAAATCAGCTTGGGTCACTTTTTCTCGACTATGAATGATTACATCTTTGATGGAGTCTTCACAGGCTCGGGTGATATCGCCAAAACTTAGTCCCACTGAGATTTCGGCTAGCTTTGCCCATTGCATACGTGATATTTTGAATGATGATAGCTTGTTCTTTAGTGCTGCAATAATTTCTATACTTTCAGGTAAGTGATATTCGATAACATCATCGAACCTTCGAAAAAGAGCATGATCAAGAAGCTCTGGATGATTAGTGGCTGCTACCAGTAAACTATCTGAATCATCTTGTTCGACCATTTGCAAAAAGCTGTTTAGCACTCTTCGAATTTCACCTACATCATTAGCTAATCCACGTTGAGAGCCAATGCTATCGAATTCATCAAACAAATAAACACCGCGTGTCTGTTGGATTGCATCGAATATCATGCGAAGTTTTGCTGCTGTTTCCCCCATATATTTTGTCATCAGGCTATCCAATCGGACAACAAATAGAGGAAGAGACAGCTCGCCAGACAAAATGGAGGCGGTAAGCGTCTTTCCTGTGCCAGGAGGACCAACAAGTAACAATTTCTTCCTGGGCGCTAGCCCATATGAACGCAGCTTTCTAATTTGTCGGTGCTCTTTTATGAGCCTGTCTAGCCGCGCGTCAATTTCAGGCGATAACACCATGTCATTTATGCGGAGCTTTGGGTAGCTAACTGAAAGCAGCCCGGAAAGCTCGCCCTTGGGTTTGGCTAATGGGGTAGGTTGAGCGTGCATTTGTTGCCGCTGTTCCTTGGCCTTGTCAATCAATTCGCGTAATTCTTTGGCGAGTTTTCCATGGCCAAGTTTGGCCTCATGTGCGGCGAGCTGCATGGCGACAGAATAAAAGTGAGCGTCATCCTCATCAATATGAGACTGAAGTAAGGCCTTAAGTTGTTCCGCGCTTGCCATCAATGATTCTCAAAAATTAAAAAACTACTGGCTGTATTCTGAACCAGAATGCTATCAATCGCTAC
This sequence comes from Gammaproteobacteria bacterium, assembly GCA_021731365.1. Lineage (GTDB taxonomy): Bacteria > Pseudomonadota > Gammaproteobacteria > Tenderiales > Tenderiaceae > JAKFXL01. The sequence goes on from JAKFXL010000015.1 coordinate 32,050, forward strand.
AGTTTTCGGAGATAACAAAACGAGATTATTTTGTGAAGTGTGACGATGTGGAGAAAACTCTGTTCGCTGATCAGCTGTGATTATCCGGCTGGGGAAGTCCAACTGTAGCTCTTTTTGCCTAGAGTATGGGAAACTCCGTTTACGGTGCGCTTCTTTTAGTGTCGTGACCGGGAGGAAGGATGTTGCGAAGTGTCTACACAGTGTCTACACGGGGAATTCTTGAGGTTTAAAAGCTTGCTAAAAACGCGTAAGCGATTGATATGGTTGGTGGGCCCACCAGGACTCGAACCTGGGACCAACGGATTATGAGTCCGCTGCTCTAACCAACTGAGCTATAGGCCCTTTAATTTGTGCCGTGCAGTATAACCTGTGCAGTGTTTGCTCGCTAGGTACACGGTGTATCTGCTACTGAAAAAAATACCCGCCGCATCCAAATAGATGCGGCGGGTATTTTGTTTTTAGTCTTGCAAGAAGCTGCGAAGGTTTTCCGAACGGGTCGGATGGCGCAGCTTACGCAGTGCCTTGGCCTCGATCTGGCGTATACGTTCACGAGTAACATCGAACTGTTTGCCGACCTCTTCGAGAGTGTGGTCGGTATTCATGTCGATACCAAAACGCATGCGCAATACCTTGGCTTCACGAGCAGTCAGGCTCTCAAGTACCTCTTGAGTGGCCTCTTTGAGTCCTTCAATCGTGGCGGACTCAGGAGGGGCCAAGACGTTGCTGTCCTCAATAAAGTCACCCAGATGGGAGTCTTCATCGTCGCCAATAGGCGTCTCCATGGAGATGGGCTCTTTGGCTATTTTGAGCACTTTGCGGATCTTGTCTTCGGGCATTTCCATGCGTATGGCTAGCTCTTCCGGGGTCGCTTCGCGGCCCATCTCCTGCAACATCTGACGAGAGATGCGGTTGAGTTTGTTGATGGTCTCGATCATGTGCACCGGAATACGGATGGTGCGCGCCTGGTCGGCGATCGAGCGAGTGATCGCCTGACGAATCCACCATGTTGCATAGGTTGAGAATTTGTAACCGCGACGGTATTCAAATTTGTCGACAGCCTTCATTAGACCGATGTTGCCTTCCTGAATCAGGTCGAGGAACTGCAGGCCGCGGTTGGTATATTTTTTGGCAATGGAGATAACCAGACGCAAGTTAGCTTCGACCATCTCTTTTTTGGCGCGGCGGGCTTTGGCCTCACCAACGGAGATTTTGCGGTTGATATCCTTGATGCTGGATATGGTGAGGCCGCACTGGTTCTGAATGCTGATCAGTTGACGTTGGGCATTGCGGATATCCTCTTCATGCTCCTTGAGAATATTGGCAAAGCTCTTTTTCGATTTGATCTGCTGATCCAGCCAGTCGAGGTTGGTTTCGTTGTCAGGGAAAGAGGTGATGAACTCTTTACGTGGCATGTGTGCCTGTTCGACACAGATGTCCATGATGATACGTTCGTGGCTGCGAATCCGTTCGATGATGTCGCGTAGCTCATTGACCAGCCTGTCGTTAAACTGGGGGGCGAGCTTGAACTCCAGAAATGCGTCGGCCATCTGTTGGCGTAGTGGTGCGAGTTTGCCATCATCCAAACCATGTTTTTTGAGTGTGGCCTTATATTTGTCGTATAGCTCGGACAGCGCCACCATCCGCAGACGCGCCTCTTCCGGATCCGGCCCCGTATCGGTGCTGGCTTCATCGGAGGAGTCGTCGCTATCATCATCCGCATCATCGTCACTGTTTTTGCTGGCAGCCGTGCTGGTGGGGATGACGGGTACGGGCAGCTCGTCATTGTCATCCGCATTGGGATCAATGAAACCGCGGATAATTTCGGCGAGACGTGCTTCGCCTGCGGCGACACGATCGTACTCTTCGAGCAGGCGACTAATGCTGTTGCTGTGGCTGGCGAGTGCGCTATTGACCTGGAGTAGCCCGTCTTCGATGCGCTTGGCGATTTTGATTTCGCCTTCACGTGTTAATAGCTCCACTGTGCCCATTTCACGCATATACATACGGACGGGGTCGGTGGTGCGGCCAAACTCGATGTCAACGGTAGCGAGAGTGGCGGCCGCTTCGTCAGCAGCGTCATCATCGGTGACCGCATTGTCAGAGAGGATCAGACTGTCGGCGTCGGGAGCAACCTCATGGACGGGTATGCCCATATCATTGATCATGTTGACGATGTCTTCGATCTGCTCAGGATCGACGATCTCATCAGGCAGATGGTCGTTGACCTCGCGATAGGTTAGGTAGCCTTGCTCCTTCCCTTTGGCGATGAGTAATTTGATCTGTGATTCTTGTTGCTCGCGGCTCATATATCTCTAAAGTCTCACGTTCGTGGATGTCGAAAGATCACTGGACGGCCAAAAAATAGCCGATCATTCTATATTAAAATCAGTAGTCATGCTCACTTTTCTCCGCCGAGGGTTATTGAGCACGCAGAATTTAGCGGTTGTTGCTGGGTTGTGCCAAGGCGTGTTTCTCGGATAAGAGCTGTGTGAATTTACGTTTTTCCTCTTGGCTGAGTGGGCCGGTTTCGCTTTTGCGCCTGAGTCGTTCATGTTCCTGTTCCACACGTTGCCGGTCGAGTAGTCTCAATGTGTCATGGAACTCCATCTCCAGCCCCTCATCGGTCGTGTGGTAAACAGGGGCGCTGGCTAGCTTGCTTAGGTGTTTGCCCTCAGGGCGGTCTCGCCACCTTTCTAAAATGGTGCCGCAGTTGATATGGGGATTGTTGAGGGCAAGTTCAAGGAGTTCGACCAAAAGCCGTATCCCGGGTTCCGCGAGCTGGAGATATCGCTGGGGATCACCGGCAGATTGCGCCAGACTCGGGTGGTTTAGCAGTAGCGTGATGGCGGTACGGATAGGGGAGAGTTTGCGTGACTCGATGTTGTGCTGTTGCTGACGAGGCCGTTTTGTCTGATTGACGGGCGCTGACTTCTCGCCCAGCAGCTGCAATAGCTCTTGGGCGTTGATGTGGATGCGGGTGGCCAGTGCGTTTATCAGCATGTGTCTGAACACCGCATTGCTGATCTTGGCCAGCTTGGGTCGGACAAGCTCAACCAGACGGGCCCGTCCGTCGATAGCGCCCATGTCGACCTGTTGCAATAGATTGTCGAGCAGGAAGGTGGAGAGTGGAACAGCATTTTTGACTTCCAGTTCAAAGGCCTCCTGGCCAACTTTACGCACCAATGTGTCAGGGTCTTCACCGTCAGCCAGGAACATAAAACGGGCAGTACGTCCCTCGTTCAGTTCCGGCAGCATGATGTCGAGGGCCTTCCAGGCGGCATCCCGTCCGGCACGGTCGCCGTCAAAGCAGAAAACCACCTCTTGTGTGGTGCGGTAGAGGGGGGCAATGTGGTCGGTTGTTAGCGCGGTGCCCAGGGTGGCGACGGCATAACAGATACCGTGTTGGGCCAGGGCCACTACGTCCATGTAGCCCTCCACAACCAGCAGACGGTCGATTTGGCGCTGCGCCTGACGCGCCTCGTAAAGTCCGTAAAGCTCTTTTCCTTTGTGGAATAGGGGTGATTCGGGGGAGTTGAGGTATTTGGGGGTGTCATTATTGTCGATCACGCGTCCGCCAAAGGCGATGATGCGGCCGCGGCGGTCGCGGATCGGAAACATGATGCGATTGCGAAAACGGTCGTAGTGCCGTCCGTCCTCTTTGGTAATGGCCATGCCGGTGGTCGCCAGCTGGGCTTCCCGCTGACGTGAACCCCCCGCCGTTTTGAGCAGACTGTCCCAGCCGGGCGGGGCGAAGCCGATGCCAAAGTCGTTGGCGATCTGGCCGGTGAGGCCTCGTCCTTTGAGATATTCCACCGCTTTAGGGCCGTCGGCGTGGCTGCGTAACTGCTGGCGATAGAAGTTGCAGGCCTCCTCCATAACGCCATAGAGATCTTTGTCGACGGCTTTGTGAGTATGTTCTTCCTCGGTGGAGGGCAGCGCAATGCCCGCTTTGTCGGCCAGCTCTTTAATGGCCTCGATAAAATCCAGGTGATCATATTCCATTAAAAAGCTGATGGCGCTGCCGTGGGCACCGCAGCCAAAACAGTGGTAGAACTGCTTGGTCTGGCTGACTGTGAAAGAGGGGCTTTTTTCCTCATGGAAGGGGCAGCGGGCCTGGAAATCACGCCCGGCTTTGCGTAATGGGACGCGGCTATCGATCAGATCGACAATATCGATACGATTTAGAAGCTCATCTATGAAGTGTTGCGGGATGCGACCGGCCATGCTGGTCTCTTCAGGGTTGCAGTGAGTGCCGTCAGTGTAGCCGTGATGGCGGCGGTATTAAAGTGCGGCGAGTGTGCTTTTAACCAGTTGACTAACCTGCCCCATGTCGGCACGGCCTTGGAACTTGCCCTTGGCGGCCCCCATCACTTTGCCGATGTCTTGTGGGCCAGCGGCCCCTGTGCTGGCGATGATGTCGGCAAGTTCAGCCTCGATTTCGACCGTGCTCAGCTGTTTAGGCATGTACTCCATAAGGAGCGCCAGCTCGTGCTGTTCAATATCTACCAGATCTTGACGTTGGGCATTTTGGTATTGAGTAATGGAGTCGCGACGCTGCTTGATCATTTTGTCAATGACGGCGGTAACTGCATCGTCGCTATCCAGCGTGACGCGTTCATCAATTTCTTTCTGCTGAATAGCCGCTAAAACGAGGCGAATGACCCCCAGACGCACCTTCTCTTTGGCGCGCATGGCGGTCTTCATCTCTTCTTTGAGGCGCTCTCTGAGTGTGGTCACAGGAGTGGCAGCCGGCTAGAGTGAGTCTTAATAGAGGCGTTTACGCTGAGAAATATCACGCATTACCTTCTTGTGCTGGCGCTTGACAGCAGCAGCAGCTTTGCGCTTGCGAATGGCAGTGGGTTTTTCATAGAATTCACGGCTACGGATTTCGGCCAGAATGCCAGCCTTTTCGCAGGTACGTTTGAAGCGGCGCATTGCAACTTCAAACGGTTCGTTTTCTCTGAGGCGTACCGATGGCATAAATATTCGTTTCCTAAATTAAAAGTTAAATTCACGCTGAATACAACAAAGGGGCGCTATTCTAAGACAAACAACAACAATTGCAAAGCTAAGTTTTGTGATGGCCCCCGCAGTTGGGGCAATTGGGGTCGGCAGGCAGGTTGATGCTCCTCGGTATCATGGTGAGAGCATCGATGATCAGTAGCCGCGCAGTGAGTGATTGCCCTATTCCCAGCAGGAGTTTTAGTGCTTCTGCGGCCTGTATGCTGCCGATGATGCCAACAAGGGGGGCAAATACCCCGCGCTCGCGACAGCTCTCCTGGGCCAGCAGCCCCTCTTCATGGTAAAGACAGTGGTAGCAGGGGCTATTGGGTTGGCGCGGATCAAACACAGTGACTTGGCCCTGAAAGCGGATGGCTGCACCGCTGACTGAGGGGGTGTTGCTGGTAAAACATGCCTGGCTGATGGCGAAACGTGTCTCAAAGTTGTCGCAGGCATCGATCACGATGTCGGCACTGGCCACGGCCTCCAGTAAGGGCGGCCCCTCGGCGCGGCGGCAGACGGCCTCGGTTTCGATATCTGGATTCAGTTCTTGTATGGCTTGGCAGAGGCGCGCCGCCTTGAGTGTGCCGATATCGTGGGTGCGAAAAGCGATCTGGCGCTGTAAATTGCCCAAGTCCACATGGTCGTGGTCAAACACAGTGATTTTGCCGACACCGCTACTGGCTAAATACATCGCTGTTGGTGATCCCAGGCCGCCAGCGCCAATAATGAGCACTTTGGCCACGGCCAGACGGGACTGCCCCTCCAGATCAATTTCCGGCAGGAGCAGGTGGCGGCTGTAGCGGCTGAGCTGAGCGTTGCTGAACTCCTGTGCAATCATGGTGTAAAGCGAAATGCCTCGGTGATGGGGGTCCGCCCATCGTTGGCCCAGCCACCAATACTATATATGGTGCCATCACAAACCGTCACACCCATGGCAGCGACCGGAGAGGGCAATGCCGCTGCTTGATGCCACTGTTTGTTGGTCAGAGAGTAGTAAGCGGTGCGGTTATGAATGTTGTCATCGCTATAGCCGCCAAAGATGTAAAGATTGTCACCAACCCGTGCGCTGCCCAGGCCTGCTGCTACCCAGGGGAGCGCAAGTGTATTGTCGTGAGACCAGCTATTCGTGGCGGGGTCAAAAATTTCTATGGTGGTGAAGTTGTTAAACCCCTCGGGGCGGAAGGCGACGCCACCCATGGCCAATATTTTGCCGTCAACCGCCGTGGCGGACAGGGCAAAGCGGGGCACTTGCAATGGTGCGATAGCCTCCCACGCTCCTCCGTCAGTATCGAGCCGCTCGCAAAAATCGAAGCCGGGGTCCGATTTTGGCCCACCTTGCGTTGCATCAGGATGGTGTCCACCTAGGATGTAAATAGTCTCTCCTAAAACTGCGACAGCTGGATAGTCGTGTGGCATAAGCAGGCTGGGGCCAGTCTCCCAGCTATCTGACTCGGGATGATAGATCTCCACCGTTGTCAAAAAGCGAAACATGCCATTCTCCTGGCGAAATCCGCCGCCCATGACAAAAATACGGTCGCCAATGGTGGCTGCCATGGTGCCGGAGCGAAGGGTGGGCATATCCTTGAGTTTGCTCCATGTGTCGTCGACGGGGTTGTAGCAAACAGAGGAGTTCATGCTTTTGAAGCCAGGTCCGCCGCCACCAAATACGTAGATCTTGCCGTTATGGCTGGCTACAGAAGGGTGAGAGCGGGCAATCTCTAGCGGGGGGAGCTGAGACCAGTGACTGCTATGCGTAGTTAGGTTCATGTTATCCAACTGTTTTTCTATAATTGAGCGCTGGAGCTTTACCCCTTTTTGTGTGACTGTCAAGCATGCCAGTGGTGCGGAATAAGCTTATCTCATTGAATCCAGTGTTGTTTGTGTGGTTATATCGCGGCTTGTTTGTGGGGCAGCGATTCGCTATGATTGCCCCGTCAACGCTAGGTGCTAGGTGGATATCGTGGATATTCTAGGTGCGGCGCTTAAAGCAGCAGTAGATGGGTGCCGATAATTACAGTAGTAGCCATGTGGCTGTGAGCGAACAGTTCGTTTCAACGGTCTGCATGGTTGGTGCACGCTAAAAGCCTTGTTAATAAAGCGTACATCACATGCTTGGTTTTAGTGAATAATACCGTGCAATGTGAGTAGCTGTTATTGAGCGAGGGGGAGAATTAAATATGGATGCTGTCAGTCAGACTGTTATGAAGCTAAATCAAGAAAATAAAGTAGAGCATATGCCTGCTGATCAGGGTCAACATCTTGGGGCTGCTCCAGTCCTGAACCCGTTACCCCCCCTGCAAGATCGTTTTGGACGCACGTTTGATTACGTCAGAGTAGCTGTGACGGAAAAATGCAATCTCCGCTGCACATACTGTATGCCTGAAGAGGGCGTTGACTTTCAGGGACGCGATAAAATCCTTAAAAGTGATGAAATAATGCGCATAGTGGGCGTCTTGGCGCGCATGGGAATAAAAAAAGTCCGTTATACAGGCGGAGAACCATTGGTTCGTAAGGATATTGTTGATTTGGTAGCTGGGGCTGCGGGAACGCCCGGTATTAAATCTGTGCACGTGACCACGAATGGATTACTTTTTGATAGATATGCACAAGGGTTGAGAGATGCTGGATTGACAGGCGTCAATATCAGTCTTGATACTCTGGATGCGGAGAAATTTGTTCGGATAACGCGTCGCGAAGGTGTGGATAAGGTTCAAAACAGCATAAGGCGTGCTCTGGATATGGGCTTTCCACGGGTAAAAGTTAATATTGTGCTCATGCGCGGGTTCAATGAAGATGAGCTTGGGGCTTTTACTGAAATGACCCGCGATCAGCGCTTGACTGTGCGATTTATAGAGTTCATGCCGTTTGACGCACATCAAATATGGGAGAGTGGGGTTCATTTTGCGAGCGCTGAGAGCTTGGTAAACCAGATTGAAAAAATGTACCCTGGCATCCAGTCAGCGCCGGGAACACGTACGGAACACCATATTTTTCAAGCGCCAGGGTACCAAGGTAAAATAGCGGTTATACCTGCGTTTACGCGCAGCCTGTGTGGTAACTGCTCCAGAATTCGCGTGACTGCCGATGGCAATATCCGCAACTGCCTTTACTCTGATAAAGAATACAGCTTAAGAGAGATGATCAGGGATAACTGCAGTGATGATGATATTGCCAGTACATTCCGTAAAGCCTTCATGGATAAAGAAAAAGATGGGTTTGACTCCAAAAAGGCTTCATCTGCACATCAGGTTTCAGTCAAGGATATTGGTCGTGTCAGCATGACCCAGATAGGTGGGTAGAGATTAGTTGTCGCTGACGTTAGCGCCTTGTTTGTTGCGGCAAGCAGGGTGTTTTTTATTGGAAAATATAAGCGAGTGAATGATGAGTGAATTAACCCATTTTAATGCCGCAGGTGAGGCCCACATGGTAGATGTTGGAGCCAAGGCAGAGACAGAGCGGGAGGCGGTTGCTGAAGGCAGGATCTTTATGGAGGCGACCACTCTGGAAAAGATCATGCAGGGAAATCACAAGAAGGGTGATGTGCTTGGTATCGCTCGGGTTGCGGGTATAATGGGCGCAAAAAAGACCTCTGACTTGGTGCCGCTTTGCCATCCGATCATGCTCACTAATGTGGAGCTGGATTTATCTCCAGAGCCTGAGCAAAACTCTGTCTACTGTCAGGTTAAAGTTCGATGCAAAGGGCAGACCGGTGTTGAGATGGAGGCGTTGACGGCTGTCCAGATTGCTCTGTTGACCATATATGACATGTGTAAGGCGGTGGACCGCGGCATGCTGATACAGGATGTCGGGTTGCTGGCAAAGTCGGGTGGTAAGTCAGGCACATGGCAGCGTGAAGGGCGGTAATGCGGAGGCTGAAATGAACGTGACTGTAAGATATTTTGCGAGTATGCGTGACCGAATGGGATGCGCTGATGAGGTAGTGTCAATCGGGGGAGATGCTTCGACAGTGGCTGCTGTCTGGGCGATAGTATCAGAAGACAAGCCAATGCCCCCAAGCACCTTGATTGCGGTAAACATGGCATATACGGACGCGGCGGCGGCGCTTAAAGATGGCGATGAGCTTGCATTTTTTCCGCCGGTGACAGGGGGGTGAAGTAGTTATGAAAGTTGTCGTTCAGGAGTCTCCTTTTGAGCCGGGCCAGGTGGTGGCTGATTACCAAAATAGCCTGCCACGAGGGAAGCATGGTGGTGTTGTGACATTTGTCGGGACTATGAGAGACTTTAATGATGGTCAAGATGTTGCTGCCATGCGGTTAGACTATTACCCGGGCATGACAGAGAAGCATATCGAGCAAGTTTGCGAAGAGGCCGCCCAGCGGTGGGATATTGTAGATAGCTTGGTGGTGCACCGTCATGGTGACATGTATCCAAACGACGCTATTGTCCTTGTTGCTGTATGGTCTGCCCATCGTGCTAATGCGTTTGATGCGTGCCGGTTTATCATTAACTACTTGAAAGAGCGGGCACCTTTCTGGAAGTGTGAGACTACTCCCGCAGGTCATAAACGCTGGGTGGAGCATAATTCGCGTGACCCAAAGGCTGAGGTGGTGTCGGGTAATGGCTCTGCTCAAACGGTGGAATGATGGCAGAGTATTGCTGATGATGGCGGTTTTACGCGGAGAGGCTGTGTGAGAGAGAAAGAGCGCAGCACCAGGGTTGTATTTGTTCGTCATGGAGAGACTGATTTTCCAACGGATAAGATTTACTGTGACGAGGTTGAGGATCCACCGCTTAATGAGGCTGGGATGTGTCAGGCGGGGCAGGCTGAGGAATGTTTACGTGGACTTGGTCCAGTAATGTTTTACGTAAGTCCTTCTTTACGCACAAGAATGACGGCCGATGTTTTGATGTCAGCCAGCCCGGATTCTACTGTGGTTTATGATGAATCGCTCTGTGAACGTCGCTTTGGAGCGTGGGAAGGGTTGTACTTTCATGAGATAGAGCGTGATTTTGCCGTGGAGTATCAAGAGTGGAAAAGTGATCAAGCTGCTTTTAAACCGACGAGAGGGGAGTCGGTTTACGATCTTGCCGACAGGGTTGTACCGTTTGTTCGTGAGGTGGCTGCGCGGCATCGTGGTGAGACGGTTGTTGTGGTCGCTCATGTTGGGCCGATTAGGGTTCTGCTCTCTGAGGCACTTGGTATGCCCATTTCCTACTATAGGCAGCTATGTATTGACCCGGCATCAATTGCTATGGTTGATTACGGGATAACACAAAATAACTTGGTGTTGATGAATTTTCACAAAAGACATTGGGTTTAGAGTGCAAAGTACTAAAGTGTGACTGTTTAATGGCCGATATCCGTACAGAAGGAAATGTTTTGTGATGTGGCCTGAGTATCTTGTAAGGGATTGAGAGTGGCATTTTTGTGGTTGTTGCCATTCATTGAGCAAGGGTGTTTTTGTGCTGTTTGTGATTTTACCGCGATTGACGCGGGTACTGAATAGGTGATATACGTATTATTGTGGAGTAAGTAGGGTGATTTTTGCTGGGAGAGATGGATGTGTCTCTGCAAATGTTTAAAAAAAGATCAGGAGGCTTCAAAATGAGTAAACCTTATAAAGCTGCGAGTTCGGCCGGTGCTGTGGCACTGGTACTTTCCGGCTCTGTGTTGGCGGCAGCGCCCGCATTTGATTCATGGACCGTAAATAACGGTACGATAGCTGGTGCGGCGTGCGGCTCTGGTGCCTTGGCTGGTTTTAGCTGTGGCACGGCGATGACCGACCTTGGCTTCTATCAGCGTATGGTTACTGAAACCAGTACAGGACAGCAGTACTTCCAGACAATCATTACGGAAAATAACGCAACTGCTGCAACTGCCATAGCTCTCGACGCTCTGGTTTTTGCGGATGAAAGTTTTGTTCGGACCGGTAATGTTAGTGGTATTGCTGATAAACAGCGTATTTCTCAGGTGAGTTCAACTACAACGTTTAAGGCGTCCACAACCTTGAGTTCGGGTTGGGCGGGTGAAAGCTTGAAGTTGACGCAAGGCTTGAAGGATACATTTGATAATTTTCAAACGGACTTTATTTTCCGCCAAGAAGGCAATGCTGCACAGAACACAGTTACAGCTACTGGGATGAAGATTACCGCTTACGTTCCAATACAAGGGTCGGATAAGCAGGACTTTGTATTGGTGGATCTGTCTGGTGATTATGCTCGTATTGCTTCTAACGTGGCAGCCGGTAAATCCACTGTGACTATCCCGGCCTCGCCGACTAATCTGGTGATGTCGTGGACTAATGATACGGTTAAAGGTGGTTCTGCTTCGGCTCCCTTAGGTGTTATTGGTGATCGCATCCAGGCTGTGTGGATTGGTCAGGACTTGAGTACTATTGTCGGTCAGACGTTTGGTTTTACTTCATATGACAATAAAACCACTGCTGCCAACGACTTTATCTCTACCTTTAGCTTGACTAACATGGCGGCTGTCGCGTGGGATACTGGAGTTTGGGGTGCTCGTGCAACAACGGGGGCTATCAGCGACCCGTTCCAGCCTTGGCCATAGTATTTTATTGCTAGGCATTGTGAGTTAAGAGAGGGGCGCAAGCCCCTCTTTTTTTTGTGTGGTGTGTTTACTGGTGGGTTGTTGCATTGGGTGGTTGTTTTATACAAAGGTGATGTGGAGGTGTTGTATGAACTTTGGGTGGATGCATTCTGTATTTGTGACGGTTTTGATATTTCCATTGACCGGGGCGGCCCTGGCTGCTGATTTGCTTGGTGGCGATGTTGTGAAAAACTGTGAATATAAAAACCCGGGTGAGGATCAGTTGTCGCGTTTGTCTATCGCTCTTATTGATAAAGATGATAATGAACGTAAAAATATCTATGCGCGTTTGTGGAAAAACTACCACGGCAAAGAAGGTGTCTTAGATAAGATGGTTTTGTATACGGAATTTCCTCCCGACGCGAAAGGGACCGGTTTTATGCGCTGGGGATATACTGCCAGTTCTGGGAAATTGGCGGATCAGTGGTTGTATTTGCCACAGTTGAGAAAAATTCGCAGGGTTTCAGTGCGAGATCCAGGGGACAGCTTTTTGGGTTCTGATCTTACTTATGGTGACATTGAGGAGCGTGTTCTGGAGGCGGATGTGCACACATTGTTGCGTGTTGAGGAGATTGGCGGGGTGAAATATCATGTGGTTGAAAGCACTCCTAAGGAGGCGCGGCCACAATATAGCAAGAAAATTTCCTGGTATGCCAAAGTGCCTGATTGGAATAGTTGTTATAAGGCCAGGATGGAGTATTTCGATCCTCAGGGGAGTTTGTTGAAGACTCAGGTGTTGTCATGGCAGCAAGTGGGTGGTGCATGGGCCTGGGATCGGGTTGAGGTGGAGAATTATCAGACCAAGCATAAGTCGGTGTTTGAGGTAACGGGTGTTAAGTTTGGTGTTGGTTTGGAGGATAGGCAGTTTTCCGAGCGTGAGCTGAAGAAGGGGCCGTAGGGGATTGTTGTGGTCTGTTTTGTTGTGACGCCAGCCAGATTTCAGGCTGGCGTTTTGTTTTATGAAAGCATTGTTTGACGCGCCTCACTTTGATGTATAACGTATGTATGACATTGTGAATGACTGAGGATAGTTGCGGTGACAAAATCGATGCGGAATGAGGCAATGGCCAGGCGTGATGAGGTCGTTGCGATGGCAATGAAACGCAAAGAGGGATACCTGGGGGCCAGGGTGCCCAAAGAGCTGCGTGATCGTATTATGCAGCGTGCTGAAGTGTTGGGGGTTCCTGTTTCTATTTTGATCCGTAATATTCTTGAGGAGTCGTTTAAGGGGGATGAAAGCGAGGTGTTGCCGCAGCCCGTGTTGTCGACAGGTGGGGCAGCTGGGGCGCGCTCTATGGATCGTTTTGATTCGGTGCTGGGATGGGGGTGTGTGGTGTTAAATAAACCGGCGCTGTGTATGGGTTGTGGTGTAGACTTGCTGGCCGGCGAAGAGGCTACTCTGGGGTTTGGAGCTGCACGACCTGTCATGCTATGTCATGTGTGTAAAGCCGCTATTTGATCAAGACAGGGACGTGGTGATTGGGTGTGCACAAACTGTGGTTGTTAGTCATTGTTTTTTTCGGTCCGATGCCCTTCTGTTCTGTGTTGGCGCAGCAGGCTCCGCCGCCATCTGATTTTGGTTCCGTGTTTGCAAACAGTATCGAGCCTGATGTTGCCGAGAGTGTTGAGGTGGAGACGGATGCCAGTTCTGAATCCCTCTGGTCGGCGTTAGAGCTGACGGGTTATCTCAAAAATGAAATTGCCTATCGAATTCGTGAGCCACGTGCGATCACGAAGCTTCGTAATATTGCTTATTTAAATAGCAAATACCCTCTGACTGATAATGTTAAGTTTAATTTTACAGGTTGGGCATATTATGATCATGCCTATGACATGTTTAATTATGAGACGATTTCGGCGAGGTTGGAGCGCAACTCAGAAGAGCCGCTTGCCTTTGTTGAGAACCTTCCCCAAGAAAAAGACACTCCTGTTGCTGCGATTCGTGAGCTTTATCTGGACGTGGCGGCCAATAATTGGGATATGCGCTTGGGTAAACAGTATATCGTGTGGGGTGTGCTGGAGGGGGTTCGTATTGTTGATGAGATGAACCCGATGGATTTTAGGGAGCTGATTCTGCCTGATCTGTTGGATTATCGTATTTCATTATGGAGCGCCAAGCTGGATTATTATACAAAGCGGGGTGATTTGCAGTTTGTCTGGATCCCTGATTTGCAATTTCATAAACCGGCACCACCGGGTTCAGAGTGGGAGTTGTTACAAGAGGTGCCTGGTACCAGACGGCCTGAGTCCTGGAGGCTGGAAAATTCTGAGGTGGGTATGAGGTGGTCTGCAGATGTTGCGGATACTGAGTTATCCCTCAGCTATTTTTATACGTGGGATGATTTTCCTGTGGTATTTAGAAGTGTCAAAATTGGCGGTGAAACGCCGATCTTTTATCCAACATATTCCAGACTCTCCATTTTTGGTGCGACGGCAGTGCGGCAGATGGGGGGGTATATTCTGAAGGGTGAGCTGGCCTATGTTAGGGATAAGTTTTTTGGGTTGAGCAATGTCGCCGATGCTGATGGTGATGGATATGTGGACTCTAATGGTGAGGTTCAGAAGAATCATATCCGTTGGGGAGGCGGGGTTGATGTCAATTTGCTCGGCTGGGATGTGGCGCTGGGGGGCATGCAGTGGATCATTCTGGATTATGAGAAATCAATTATTCAGAAGCAGGTGGATACATCGTTCAATATGTTTGTGCGAAGGGAGTTTCCTGCGTACTCGATGACTGTGCAGGCGTTGTGGATCTATTTGCAGACCATGAATGAGAGCTTTTTAAAGCCAAAGGTGACCTTTCATGTGACAAATCGCTTTCAGGTGGCGGTGGGAATGGATATTTTTGAAGGGCCAAAGTCTGACTTCGGAACATCCAATATTAATGAGCAGGGCCAGTTTAATCCGGCGATTCAGCAGGCCCAGTTTGTTGGGAATTTTCATGATAACGATAGGGTATTTTTTGAGTTTAAGTACTCTTTCTAGGGGAATGGCATAGATGAAGTTGTTATACGGTTTTGTGGTCAGGTATCCGAAGATTATTCTTGCAATAATTGCGGCCATAACCGTGTTTATGTTGATGCAGCTTGGCCAGCTGCGTTGGGAGACCGATGCCCGTGTCTATATGCCCAAAGGGCATCCGGCGATTCAATATGATGAGAAGATTGAGCATCTGTTTGGGGCTAAAGATGCCATTGTGATCATTGTTAAAAATGATGACAAGGGGGTTTATAACAAAGAGACGCTGGAGCGTATTGCCAGGATCAGTGAGAAGGTGGCTGAGCTGCCTGGGGTAATTGCCAGCCGTGTTCTGGACGTGGCCTCACTGTCAACAGCGACTGTATTTGAAGGGAATGATGACAGCATGGGGGCTGTGCGCCTGATGGAGGGCGGCACGGCCACCAGTGATGAGATTAAAAAACTTAAAGATAAAGTTGAGCAGCATGCCGACATCCTGGTGGGCAATATAGTCTCGGCGGATGGCAGTGCGGCGATGATTCGCGCCAAGCTTAAAGAGGGAGCCACCAACCGTTATCAGACATTTTGGCAGATAAAAGGCGTTATTGCGGCTGAAGGTGGTGGTACAGCAGGGAATAGCTGGTGGAGTGGCGAGACCAGTGGTGACTGGCAGCAGGGTGGCGAGTGGGGGAAAGGTGATCAGGAGTGGCAGCAGCAGAGTGGTGAGATTGAGGCGGCTGTTCTTGATAATGGTGATGTGATCTACCTGGCGGGACGTCCTGTTATTGAAGTGACATCGGGGCTTAGCGCGATGTCCGATATGAAGATGATGGTGCCTCTGCTGATTGCGGTAATGGCTGTGGCGCTGTTTCTGATCTTCAAAACCGGGCGTGGCATTCTGATTCCGCTGCTGGTGATGTCAGGGGCGATTGTCTGGACGCTGGGCGCGATGGTGTTGTTGGATGTGCCGCTGTATACCATTTCAACCATGTTGCCAGTGATCCTGGTGGCGGTGGGGATTGGTGATTCGGTACATCTGTTGAGCCACTACTATAATAAGGTGTTGGAAAATCCGTACCGTAGTGGCGGAGAGATTATCTCGGAGGTGATGGCAAAGCTGGGGCCACCGTTAATAACGACGTCTGTGACCACAGCAGTTGGTTTTCTCTCACTGTTAATGGCTGAAATGCCCCCGTTTAAAGTCTTTGGTCTGTTCACGGTCCTGGGCATTGCCTTTAGTTGGTTGCTGACGATGACAATGGCAGTTGCCATGCTTGCTGTCATGAAACCAGCGGTGCCTGGCTATCACTCCCGCAAGCGTTCGATGCGGGTACGTGCAGAGCAGGATGTGATGACTGTCATGCTGGTGAAGCTGGGGCAGTTTTTAATGGCTAACCGCAAGCTGTCATCGGCGGTAGTGGCAGTGGTGGTGCTGGTGGTGAGTGCGGGGGTGTTGAAGCTTGAGGTTAACTCCAGCTGGTTGAGTGACTTTAGGGCAGATAGTGAAGTTGCCCAGTCAACGGCCCTGGTGAACGAGCGTTTTGACGGCTCGCAGTTTCTGAATATTGTGGTGGAGACCGCTGCGCCTGATGGCCTTAAGTCACCAGAGCTATTGGCGAAGATGGACGGATTGCAGCAATACGCCGAGAGCCTTGAGTATGTGGGTGATACAGTCTCGGTGGTGGACTATCTTAAAAGCCTGAACAAGACTCTCCACTCCATGGATGAGGCCTACTACACCTTGCCGAAGAGTCAGGCCGAGATTGCGGAAGGGCTCTATCTCTACTCGGTCTCTGGGCAGCCGGAGCTCCTGGATGAGGTGGTGGACTTTAACTATCAACATGCCAATATCACGGTCTCCATCAAGACTGACCAGACGCTCCATTTAAAAAACATCATTCATAATATTAATGAATATGTCGCTCAGAACTTTACCGACAAGAGTGTTCAGGTGAATTTTGCAGGGTCAGCCAATAACTCCTATATCTGGGCGCAGATGTTGATCGATAGCCAGATCTGGTCGTTGCTGTTTTCGAAGGTGGCCATTTTTATACTGGCGGTACTCTGGTTTCGTTCGTTTTATGTGGGGACTGCGGTGGTGCTGCCCGTGCTGATTGCCAGTCTGCTAGTGGGTGGCGGAGCGGGTTGGTTAGGTATTCCGGTGGATGTTTCCAGCGTACTGGCGGCGGGTATTGCGGTAGGGGTAGGGGTTGATTACGCCATCCATTATGTTTTTAGTTATACGGCAGAGCGTAAGGCGGGGTTGTCCCACGAAATGGCAGTTTCTGAAACACTCAGAAGTGTCGGGCGTACGATTATCTTTAATGCGGTGGTGGTAGTGGCGGGGTTTTCCGTACTGTTTTTGTCACAGTTCCCGCCGCATATCAAATTGGGCGTATTTGTGGTGCTCTATATGGTTGTCAGTTGTATTGCGGCGCTGCTGATACTGCCGCTGTTTCTGCGTAGCAATGAATCCTCAAAGTCAGTATAGGTGTTGCCAATGCGCGGGCTAACAAAACGTTTGTTGCTGTTGGCGGTGTGCCTGTTTGGCTCACAGGTTATGGCGGCCCCTGAAAAAGGGTTGGGTGTGGGGTTCTATTTAGGGGTACATCGGCCGGCTTTGGAGGATTTGAACGATGCGGAATTTAAGTCGTCCATTGGCGGCTTTGCTTCGCTGTTTGCCGGTTCCGGGAACAATATTCAGGTCCCTTTGAATTTTCAAAACCCGCTGCCACCCTTGGAGTTGGGTACAAATGGCGGGCTGGAGTTTCAGTGGACGCTGAATGATGAGTATGCCGTGATATTTGGCGGCGGGAGCTGGGAGGCGACGTCGCGTGCGGTTGCTTCAGGGGGGTTTTATGTTCAGGGGGACCCGGCCGATGTTATTAGTGAGCGGGTGGCCAAGCTCTCTTACAATGAGTTCTATTTTGGCCTGAAGCGGAATATTGTGGATGTTGATAATAAATACAGACTCTATTACCGGTTAACGTTAAATGAGGTGTTTGATATCGATTTCCGTGAGGATATGGTCTTTCTCTTTACGGCAGGAAAGGCGGCGGGGGTGAAAAAAACCACAATCCTACAATCGCAATCGACGGGGTTGTTAATGCTGCAACCCGGTTTTGGCATGAACTATTTCTTCGATGACTGGCTCTCTGTTGGGGTGGATGCGTCGTACGTGATCGGGCTTAAGCGCCCTACGTTGCGTGATGGTACGTCGACAACCAACTTTTTGCCAACGGATAACCTGACATTTTGGCTGCCTCAACGGGTCAGTGCTGGTTCGGGTGACCTTCAATATTTACAGCATGATTTTGACTCGATTGAGGACTACTCGACCATTCGCCTTAATTTTGATGGCTGGAAATTGCTATTTAAGATGAATGTCTATTTCTGATGTGGCGTCCGCTGTTACTTAAATTCACCGCGCCACGGCCATTAAGATGTTTGCTGGGTGCGGTGGTGATCTTCTCAGCGCCCTGTGTGTTGGCCCAGATGGCTGATTTTGGCGAGAGTTTTTCTGAGCCCCAGCAGACGGAGCCAGCGTCACAGCTGCTTGAAGCGGGACGTAAGGCATTCCTTGAAAACCGTCAGGATGATGCCGCCCAGGCGTTTATTGAGTTGTTGCGTATTAATCCAAATCAGGTGGAAGCGCTTTATCGCCTGGCCATTATTAGTTTCCAGAATAAAAACTATATCGATGGGATGGAATATATACAGAAGGCGGTGGCACTTGAACCAAACGCCCCGATGCCACGGCTTGCGTATGCCAAAGCGCTGGAAGAGATTGGCCGTGATGATGATGCCATTGTTCAGTATCAATATGTTTTGGAGCATGCCGGTGAGCCGCCGGATTCACTGGCGGCGGCGCGTGCGGACAGATCGTTAGGGCTGTTGTTATTGGGCCGTGCCGAAAAACAGCGCGACCAGGATGCTGTGTTGGAGCTGGGCAGCGCCTTGCAGGGCAAGTACCCGACTGACGCCTCTCTGTTGCATGTCATTGGCGCCACCTTTGTACGCGCGGGGCTGCTTGAACAGGCTGAGCAGAGCTATAAAAACATTGTTTTGCTGGCCCCTGACAATCCGTTGGCCTATTTCTATCTGGCGAATGTGTATGAGGCGATGCGAAACATTGATTTGGCAGAGAGCAATTTTATGTTGGTCCTGCAGAAGGGGGCTAACGATGACCTGGCGCGTCAGGTGAACATCAAGCTTGGTTTGATTCGTGGTGTCAGGCAGTTGCAGGGGGGTAAAAATGAGCAGGCACTTCAGACCTTTCTGGAGGTGCAGGCACTTGATCCGATGAATATTGTGGTGAATGGGAATATTGCCCGTCTCAGCCAGGTGGCGGGCAGGCTTGATATTGCCACCGATGCGTTTGAGCGGGTACTCAAGGTCGACCCTGACAATCTTGAAGCCCACTTTCGCCTGGGGCTGCTGCATTTGGACTCCAAACGGATTATCGAGGCGGTGGCTGAGCTTGAGTATGTGTTGGCCAATGATAATGATGGCCAGATGTCTGAGATGGTGAATGATGTTTACGGTCGTCTTGATCAGCAGATTGGCGGGCGGTTGCAGAGTGTCCGTAAGTTGCTGGCGGATAAAAGTGCGTTGATGGCAAGGTTGGCGCAGGATCCGGGTGATGCACAGGCACGGCTTGGTTTGGGTAGCATTTTGCAGACACAGGGTAAATTGGCTGAGGCTAAAGAGCAGTATCTAAAAGTGGTAGAAAGTGATGCACGTCAAGGGTTTGCCTATGTTTTGCTGGGGGAGATTGCGGAGCGTGAAAATGATCTGGCCCAGGCCGTTGACTATTACCAGCGGGCGTTGGCAACCATGTTTGATGATGATGCAAAGGTGGCCGAGATCCAAAAGCGGGTGTTGATGGCGTTGGGGAAGCACCACTCCAGAGAGGGGCGGCTGGAGGAGTCGATGAGCGCTTTTTCCAGTGTTGAGAGCCAGTTTGGTGGTGACCGTGAGGTGTTCTGGAATCTGGCCTTGGTCTCTTCCCGCCAAGGGAATACAAAAATCGCCAAAGAGTACTACTACAAACTGCTTGAGATTGAGCCAACCTACATGGCCGCGCGTTTTAATATTGGCCTGTTGTTAGAGCAGGAGGAGGAAGAGGCACTGGCCATCGTTGAGTATCGCAAGGTATTGCTGAGCAATAGCGAGGATCAACGGCTCCTGACCGCCGCCGCTGAACGGCTTAAGCAGGTGGAGCGTACCATCAATGGCCTGAGTTACCAGATTGCCTACGCGGTAGGCGTGGATGATAACGCCAATGTGGGTTACACCAATAAACTGTTTGAATACCGGACCCAGACATCGGCCAACATCACCTATAACTACAAGATTAAAAAGGGGTTGCAGTTTTCTCTCCGGGTAAACCCTGACTACACCGTTTACCACGTCGGCCAATATGACTTTTTCACCCTGTCGATGACGCCAAATCTGGTGTTTAAGTGGCGTGAGCAGCAGTGGAGTCTGGGGGTTAACCGCGCCAGTCAGTCGAGTGTATTAAGGCCTAATCAGAGTGGTACTACCACGGACACCCTGTTTGGCAGTGTGGGCTGGCAGGGGGATGGCACGGGTTATCAGACCAATTTCAGTTACCGTGGTTTTGGTTCACAGCAGAACCCATTTTTTGATGCCAATACCTATACCCTGGGTATAAGCGCCAATACCCTGGGTGAGCATGGCCTGCCATTGAGCTACGGTTATACCCTGGCGATTAACCAAAATCTTAAGCGGCAGGGCAATGACTATGCATATGTCAGCCATGCGGTGAATGGCCGGATAGATAAACGGTTGGCCGATAAATGGTCTGGGTATTTGAGTGGCAACATGAACCTCTATCTCTATACCAATCCTGACTCTTATGCCAACTTCCAGAAGAAACGTGTCAATCTGAGTTTGGGGACGGCCGTGGGGGTCAGTTACCGTTACGACAGCGCGCTGACCTTCTCGGGTAGTTATGACTACTCCATCCAGCGCTCCAGCCTGCCGCTGGGGTTTGTCTACAATCAGTTGCAGATTATTGAAGGGATTCAAAGCAGCTCGTTAGGCAGCTATACCCGTAACAGCATCAACCTTAGTGTTCGTTACAGCTTTTAGCACGGACTGTTCTGGTGATAGGGAGGGGGCAGGTACTTCCGGCCCCCTTGCTGCCAATGTATTAGTCACGTAATCCGTTAAAGGCGCTCACAGCCCAGGATAGGGATACCCCGGCAAATACGGTCATGATCAGCAGACCAAAGCCGTAGGCCTGATAATCCGGGGTGCCAATCATCACGGCGCGCACTGACTCCACCGCATAAGTGATTGGATTGATGAGCGATATGGTCTCGATCCAGCCGGGCATAAAGGGCTTGGGCACCATGGCGGTGGAGAGGAACATCAGCGGCAGTGTCATCAAGTTACCGATCATCACCAGTGGCTCTTCACGTTGCAGGGTAATGGCAAAGCCGTTAGAGAGTGCGGCAAGGCCTACACCAAGCAGGAAGATACTCAACATTCCCAGAAACAGATTGACCGGCCCAAGGTTGAGGTTGGCACCGATGGCCCAGGCCACCAGCAGAATGATCAGTGTCTGAATCACCACCTGTACGGCTGAGTGCATGACGCGGCTCAGGACAATGGCGATACGCGAGACGGGGGAGACCAACATCTTGTCAACGGTGCCCGCAGTGATCTCACGCAGTAGACTGACCCCTGACCAGGAGGAGCCAAACAGCGCCGTCATGATCAATACCCCTGGCACAAAAAAGTCGATGTAGCTGCCGCCGCCCGAGCCGGGGGCCGGTGCCTGCACAAAGTTTTTGAACAGCTGGGTGAAGATCAGCAGCCATAACAGGGGTTGGATCAGCGTAAAGAGCGTCCAGAGCGGCATACGCATGGTGATCTTGGTGTATTTAAGAAACAGGTACCAGGTATCAGCTAACACAGTTTTCTCTCTCGATTATGCGGTGTGAGGGGTGCGGTGGCACGGGGCCAGGCGCTACTTGTTATTATCGTTTTTGTCAGCGTCCTGACCGCCCAGCCAGTCGCCTTGCTCAGGGGTGCCTTTGCCGTCGGCCTGCCGGTTGCCGCGCCGTTTCAGCGCCTCTTCGCGATAGTGTTCAGGTGTTTCGACAGGGGTGCCGCTGGCATTAGCCTGCTGTTGCCACTGTTGCCAGTCGCCCGGTTTGGCTGGAGCGGCTTCTGATTGTGCCGGTGTTTCTGGTGCGGGGGTGGCTGCGGGAGCTGCTGTGGTTGCATCATCGCCTTGCCACTTCTGCATCTGCGCCTGCCAGCCGGCCTTATCCTCATCAGAGCCGCTCTCTTCGAGCTGGCCCTGCCACTTCTCCCAGTTTTTTTGCCACTTGCCACCACCACCGCCGCCTTTGCCAGCCCACTGGTGCCACCACTCCTCACCCTCCTCCTCCTTGGTCTCTTCCAGGGTGGTGCCGGTGTATTTGAGGAAGACGTCATCCAGGGTTGGGTGGGCGAGTGACAGTGACTTGATGGTTAGCCCCTTCTCTTCGGCCAACCGTACAAAACGGGGCACCGCTTCGCCGCCATTGTCGACATAGACGTAGAGATTGTCGTTCTGCCAGACCACGTTTTGCACGGTTGGATCTTCGTGCATGGCAAAGGTAAACTCACCCACATCTGGCCCCTGACTGGCAAAGGTGAGCATGACGGCATCCCCATGGATGCTGTTTTTAAGTGCCTGAGGGGTGTCGATTACCTGGATTTTACCCTGGTTGATGATGGCCACCCGGTGGCTCAGGTGGTCCGCCTCTTCCAGATAGTGGGTGGTGAGCAGAATGGTCAGCCCCTGCTCACGATTGAGTTTGTTGATGTACTGCCAGAGGCTCTGGCGGCTCTTGATATCCAGCCCCAGGGTCGGTTCATCGAGAAACAGGAGCGAGGGGTTATGGATCAGCGCCGTGGCGATGTCGAGTTTGCGGCGCATCCCGCCGGAGTAGGTGGTCACCAATCGGTCAAGGGCGTCAGTCAGACCAAAATAGCTGGCCAGCTCCTCAATCCGTTTTTCAATATCGGCTTTGGCCATGCGGTAGAGATGGCCCTGGGTCATCAGGTTCTCACGCCCCGTCAGGAAGTAGTCAACGCCGGTCTGTTGTGCCACCAGGCCAATGGCGCAGCGTACTGCCTCCGGGTCAACATCGACATCGTGCCCTGCCACCGTGACACTGCCCTCGTCAAAGCCACTCAGGGTCGACAGCACACGGATGGTGGTGGTTTTGCCTGCCCCGTTGGGACCAAGCAGGGCGATGATCTCGCCCTGTTTTACCTCCAGCGTCAGGTCGTCGATAGCCTTGGTGCCGGTGGCAAAAATTTTGGTTAAACCGCTAACTCGGATCATAGTCTTGTGTAAATCCCGTTTTTCAGGCAATAGCGGAACATTATAGCCCAACGATTTGTAATCAAAAGGGATAAAACGGCAAGGCACTGATAAAATAGCCCAAATCACTGTGAAGGCAGAGCCATGCGTATATTGGGAATTGAGAGTTCGTGCGATGAGACCGGCATCGCTATCTACGATAGCGAACGGGGCTTGGAGGCGCATACCTTATATAGTCAGATAGAGCTGCATCTGGAATATGGCGGTGTGGTGCCGGAGCTAGCCTCCCGTGACCATGTGCGTAAAACCGTGCCGCTGATCAAACAGCTGCTGGCGGAATCTGGCTTGACGCTGGCGGATCTTGACGGCATCGCCTACACCGCTGGCCCCGGCCTGATCGGGGCGCTGCTGGTGGGGGCGGGCATTGGCCGCAGCCTGGCCTGGTCACTCGGCATCCCCGCTGTTGCGGTCCACCACATGGAGGGGCATCTGCTGGCACCGATGCTGGAGGCAGAGGCCCCGGCGTTTCCCTTTGTGGCCTTGCTGGCGTCGGGCGGCCACACCATGCTGGTGCAGGTAGAGGGCATTGGCCAATATCAGTTGTTAGGAGAGACGGTAGATGACGCTGCCGGTGAGGCCTTCGATAAAACCGCCAAGTTGTTGGGGCTGGGATATCCCGGCGGTCCGGCCATCGCCAAAATCGCCGAGCAAGGCACACCGGGGCGGTTCCGTTTTCCGCGCCCCATGACCAACCGGCCAGGGCTGGAGTTCAGTTTCAGCGGGCTGAAGACCTTTGCGGTGAATACCTTGGCGGAATCGGCAGGGGATGATCAGAGCAAGGCCGATATCGCCCTAGCCTTTGAGGTGGCGGTGGCCGAGACCATGGCGATCAAGTGTCGTCGTGCCCTGGAGCAGACCGGCCTGAAACGGCTGGTACTGGCAGGGGGGGTGAGTGCCAATCGCCGTCTGCGGCAACGGCTAGCGGTGCTGGCTGCCGAGCGCGGTGCCAAGCTCTACTACCCACGGGCCGAGTTTTGCACCGATAACGGTGCCATGATTGCCTATGCAGGGTGTGCCCGGCTGATGGCGGGGCAGAGTGAGGGGCTGGTCATCCAGGCGCGGGCGCGCTGGCCGTTGGAGCAGCTGTCAGCGGTTACATAGCACCGGTTGAACAGCTCAGGGTTTGGTGGGTGTTGCCGCTCAGGTCAGGAATCACCCGATCTTCAGAGACGTTATACCAGTCGCGGCAGGCGACAAGTGCGGCGTCAATGTTGATAAAGGTCCAGAGACGATAACCGTCGCGGGTGATTAGTGATGCACTCTTGTCGGCCCACTCTTTAATATAGAACTCCATAATGCCCTCCTGCTGTTTTGTTAAGGTCGGGCTATTATGGGGTGAGAGTTTTACGGTTTAGGGTCAGGGGGGTTACGTTTTGATGACAACGGGTAAGACAAAAGTGGCGCTGAGTGTATTGGTAATAGTGGTTGGCACAGCACTGATACAGGGGTGCAGCAGTGACAGGGCCAACCGGCTGGCCTATGAGATGATGCAGTCCCGACAGCAGCTGGAGTGCCAGAGAATCCCAGGGCAAGAGTGTCCCGAGCGTCAGTCATACAACAGCTACCAGCAACAAAAAGGTGAGTAAAAAGATTTGCGATTGCAGTCGTTGCGGCTTTTTTGTTCGATTTGCGATATAATCCGCGATCTTTAAAATCCGCACTTCCATTTGAGGCCTCCCGTCGTGATCGAGAATCTCCGTAATATCGCCATCATTGCTCACGTTGACCATGGTAAGACTACTTTGGTTGACCAGTTGCTTAAACAGTCCAACACCCTCGGCGATCGGGTGCAGTTGGCTGAGCGCGCCATGGACTCCAACGACCAGGAGCGCGAGCGCGGTATTACCATCCTGGCTAAAAACACTGCCATCAACTGGGGCGAGTATCACATCAACATCGTTGATACCCCGGGCCATGCCGACTTTGGTGGTGAGGTAGAGCGTGTACTCTCTATGGTTGATTCGGTGCTGCTGCTGGTGGATGCCGTTGATGGCCCAATGCCACAGACCCGTTTTGTGACCCAGAAGGCACTGGCCCGTGGCCTGAAGCCGATTGTGGTTATCAACAAGGTTGACCGTGACAGCGCCCGTGCCGACTGGGCCTTGGATCAGACCTTTGAACTCTTCGACCGCCTTGGCGCCACCGATGAGCAGCTCGACTTCCCAGTTGTTTACGCCTCTGGCCTGAACGGCTTTGCCGGTCTGGAGCCAACCGTGCGTAGCGGCGATATGACACCGCTGTTGCAGACCATCGTCGACAAGGTTCATCCACCGCAGGTGGATATTGAAGGGCCCTTCCAGTTGCAGGTATCGCAGCTCGACTACAACAACTATGTGGGTGTAATCGGGATTGGTCGTATCAGCCGTGGTCGTGTTAAGACCAATACCAATGTTGTTGTTGTGGATGCCGCTGGCAAACGTCGCAACGCCCGTATCCTTCAGATTTTCGGTTTCCTCGGTCTGGAGCGTATTGAAGTGGCCGATGCCCGTGCCGGTGACATTGTCGCCTTCACCGGTGTTGAAGGGCTGCGTATCTCCGATACCTTGTGTGATCCAGGCGCTGTTGAAGCGCTGGTGCCATTGAGTGTTGATCAGCCGACCGTGAGCATGACCTTCCAGGTCAACAACTCACCGTTTGCCGGTAAGGATGGCAAGTACGTCACCTCACGGCAGATTCGCGAACGTCTTGATAAAGAGCTGATCCACAACGTCGCCCTGCGCGTTGAAGATACCGTTGATCCAGACAAGTTCCGCGTCTCCGGTCGTGGCGAGCTGCATCTGTCAGTACTGATCGAAAACATGCGTCGTGAAGGGTTCGAGCTGGGTGTCTCCCGTCCGGAAGTAATCTTCCGCGAAGTGGATGGCGAAAAGCAGGAGCCGTACGAGCAGTTGACCGTTGACGTAGAAGAGGTCAACCAGGGCAGCGTAATGGAGAAGCTTGGTATACGCGGCGGCGATCTCAAAAACATGATGCCTGATGGTAAGGGGCGTGTGCGTCTTGACTACATCATGCCTTCACGTGGTCTGATCGGCTTCCGTACCGAGTTCCTGACGGCTACCCAGGGTACTGGATTGCTGTACAGCGTCTTTGATCACTACGGCCCAATGAAGAAGGGCTCTTACGGTACCCGTGGTAACGGCGTATTGATCTCCAACGGTGCCGGTAAGGCGCTGACCTTCTCGCTCTTCGCCCTGCAGGATCGTGGTCGTCTCTTCCTCGGCCATGGTGATGAGGTCTATGAAGGCATGATCATCGGTCTGCACTCACGTGATAACGACCTGGTGGTTAACCCGCTCAAGGGCAAGCAGCTCACCAACATGCGTGCCTCAGGTACTGATGAAGCACAGGTGCTGACACCGCCGACGCGCCACACCCTGGAGCAGGCGCTGGAGTTCATCGATGAGGACGAACTGGTTGAGGTAACGCCTAACCACATCCGTCTGCGTAAAAAGCAGCTCACCGAAGCTGGCCGCAAGCGTCCTACACGCGCCGGCGCGTAACTGCAGTAACGCCCCTCTCCCCATCGTGGGGGAGGGGCTGTATAGTGGAACCCGACCCATCCCCATAAAGGATCAACTCGATGTCCGCGCTCTACCCCCCAATCACCCCTTACGTTACCCACCATTTTGATGTTGATGCACCGCATCGCCTCTATGTAGAGGAGTGTGGCAACCCCAAGGGCATACCCGTAGTCTTTCTCCATGGCGGCCCCGGCTCCGGCTGTGAACCGTATCACCGCAGTTTTTTTGATCCCGAACGTTATCGCATCGTGCTGTTTGATCAGCGCGGTTGCGGCCGCTCAGCGCCACATGCTGAATTGGCAGGCAATACCACCCAGGCATTAGTGAGTGACATGGAGTTGATCCGTAACAGACTCGACATCGACAAGTGGGTGGTATTTGGCGGTTCGTGGGGCTCAACGCTGGGGCTGGTCTATGCCGAGACCCATCCCGAACGGGTGCTGGGGCTGATCCTGCGCGGCATCTTTCTCTGTCGGCCACAGGAGATCCACTGGTTCTACCAAGAGGGGGCAAGCCGCCTCTTCCCCGACTATTGGCAGGATTACCTCAAACCAATTCCTGAGGCAGAGCGCAACATGTTGGTGCCGGCTTTCTACAAACGGCTCACCAGCGACAACGAAGTGGAGCGCATGGCCGCGGCCAAGGCGTGGTCGATCTGGGAGGGGCGCTGCGCCACGCTGTTGCCATCCAAGGCAGTGACGGATCACTTCGGCGACCCGTTCACCGCCCTGAGTCTGGCGCGCATCGAGTGTCACTACTTCATGAACAACAGCTTCCTGAGTGACAACCAGATACTCAATGACGCCGATCAATTGCGCGACATCCCCGGCATCATTGTGCACGGTCGTTACGACGTGGTCTGCCCGATAGAAAACGCCTGGCAGTTGCAGCAGCGCTGGCCTAGCTCAGAGCTACAGATCATTGCCGATTCTGGCCACTCCGCCAGCGAGCCAAATACCACGGCAGCGCTGGTCAAGGCGACCGACGCGATGGCGCGCCTGCTGTGCTAAGGAACCCCTTTTGCGTCACAGAGACAAAACCCCCTGTTACGGGTATTCTTCGCCCCGACGGTCTGGCCATCAGACCATCGTTGAGTGTTCGTTTCGAGATTAGATCAATTAGAGAGAACGGTTTTATGAACGGCAGGTCAATTTTTAAAGTTTGGTTTAGTCTTGTTTTCATCACGGCTCTGGCGCTTGCGGGGTGTAGTGGTGGAGGTGGTGGCACACCAGCTGCCAACGATGCAGGCGGTGACTCGGTCAACAGCTACACCGTGGGTGGTTCGGTCACTGGTTTGTCTGGTGCGGTACTGTTGCAAAACAGTGGCGGCGATGACCTCTCCGTCTCGTCCGATGGTAGCTTTACCTTTGCCACGCCGGTCAATGCGGGCGCGGCCTATGCCGTCACCATCCTAATTCAGCCAGAAGGGCAAACCTGTACTGTCTCAGAGAGTACGGGGGTTATTGCATCGGGCAACATCAGCAATGTGGTGGTGACATGTGCCGCCACGGCGATTGGTACGCAGATGGGCGGTGCCAGGCAGGGGGTTCCACTTAACCTCGCGACAGCGGTGACTACGCTGGCGGGCGCGGTGGGGCGCGGTTCAACCGACGCAACGGGCGCCGCTGCCCTCTTCAATTACCCTGACGGCGTAACTAGCGATGGCACACACCTTTTTGTGGCTGATAGGCAGAACCACACTATCCGCAAGATTGTGATTGCCACGGGTGTGGTGACAACCCTGGCAGGTGTGGCGGGGGAATCCGGTGCAACCGACGGGACGGGCACTGCCGCCCGGTTCAGTTGGCCTCAAGGTATCACTCACGATGATGCGAACCTCTATGTGGCGGATAGCGAGAACTACACTGTCCGCAAGGTCGTGATCGCCACGGGTGTGGTGACTACCCTGGCAGGCAAGGCGGGGTGGTACGGCGCAGACGACGGGGCGGGCACTGCCGCCCGGTTCAGTAATCCTTCCGGTATCACTAGCGATGGTGTGAACCTCTATGTGGCGGATAGGGAAAGCCACACTATCCGCAAGATCGTGATCGCTACGGGTGTGGTGACTACCTTGGCGGGCGCGGCGAGGGAATTCGGTGCAACCGACGCAACGGGCACTGCCGCCCGGTTCTATTATCCTTCCGGTATCACTAGCGATGGTACTCACCTCTATGTGACGGACAGCAAGAACTACACCATCCGCAAGATCGTGATCGCTACGGGTGTGGTGACTACCCTGGCGGGTACGGCAGGGACATCCGGTTCAACCGACGCGACGGGCACCGCCGCTCGGTTCAGTTGGCCTCAAGGTATCACTCGCGATGATGCGAACCTCTATGTGGCGGATAGCCAGAACCACACTGTCCGCAAGGTTGTAATCGCCACGGGTGTGGTAACTACCCTGGCAGGGTCGGCAAGGACATCCGGTTCAGCCGACGCGACGGGCACCGCCGCTCGGTTCGAATCCCCCGTCGGCATCACCACCGATGACACCTATCTCTATGTGGTGGATAGCAACAACCACACCATCCGCAGGATCGTGATCGCCACGGGCGTGGTGACCACCTTGGCTGGCACGGCGGGACGTGGTTCAGCCGACGGAATGGGTGCTGCGGCCAGATTTGATTTTGATGAGACTGCTGGCATCACCACCGATGGCACTTACCTCTATGTGGCAGATTACAGAAACCACACCATTCGCAAGATCGTGATCGCCACGGGGGTGGTGACCACCCTGGCGGGTACGGCGGGAGAGTACGGCTCAGCCGATGGGGTGGGTGCGGCGGCCCGGTTCAATTACCCTTACGGCATCACCACCGATGGTACGCACCTCTATGTGGCGGATACTTACAACAGCACCATCCGCAAGATCGAGATCGCCACGGGGGTGGTGACAACCTTGGCGGGTACGGCAGGAGAGTACAGCTCAGCCGATGGGGTGGGTGCGGCGGCCCGGTTCAGTGATCCTCAAGGCATCACCACCGATGGCGCGCATCTCTATGTGGCGGATAGCAGCAACAGCACCATCCGCAAGGTCGTGATCGCCACAGGGGTGGTGACCACCCTGGCGGGTACGGTAGGATTGAGCGGCTCAACCGATGGGACGGGCGCTGCGGCCCGGTTCTATTACCCTTACGGCATCACCACCGATGGCACGCATCTCTATGTGGCGGATAGCGAAAACAACACCATCCGCAAGGTCGTGATCGCAACGGGTGAGGTGACCACTCTGGTGGGTACGGCAGGAGAGTACGGCTCAACCGATGGTACAGGCGCCGCTGCCCGGTTTCGTTACCCTCAAGGTATCACCAGCGACGGCACACACCTCTACGTGGCGGATAGCAGCAACGGCACCATCCGCAAGATTGTAATCGCCACGGGTGTGGTGACTACCCTGGCGGGCACGACGCAGGTATACGGTTCAACCGACGCAGTGGGCGTAGCCGCCCGGTTTAATCAGCCTTACGGCATCACCACCGATGGTATTGACCTCTATGTGACGGATAGCGAGAACAACACTATCCGCAGGATTCAGTAACCAGAGGCCACCCTACTGCGTCCTCAATTGCTGCAAACATACCGCCCCGGAGGGGGCGGTTCTGTTTTTGGGATGTTATGGTTGGCTGGGGAGGTGGCGCTGGTGAAGGCCTCCGACGCGATGGCGCGGCATTCTTATATATAGTGGGAGCAACAATGTTATGGCGGTCTATGCCATTGGCGACATACAAGGATGTTATGACGAGTTGATGCGGTTGCTTGACCACATCGGCTTCAGCGAAGCCAGCGACAGGCTCTGGTTTTGTGGTGATCTGGTCAATCGTGGCCCTAAGTCGCTGGAGGTGTTGCGGCTGATCAGCAACATGAACAACTGCGCCGTGACGGTGCTGGGCAATCATGACCTGCATCTGTTGGCGGTGGCCGCTGGCTGTGGCAAAAAGTTGGCTAAGGATACGCTGCAACCGATCCTGGCCGCCCCAGATGGCGAGGAGCTGATCGCCTGGCTGCGCCATCAACCGCTGTTGCATCACGACGCCACGCTGGGTTACACCATGGTGCACGCTGGGTTGCCGCCGCAGTGGGATCTGGCCACGGCGCAGGGCTGCGCCCGTGAGCTGGAGGCGGTGCTGCGTGGCCCCGGTTACAACGAGTTTCTGCTGCACATGTATGGCAATGAACCTAACTGCTGGTCGCCCGAACTCGCCGGCATCAACCGGCTGCGATTTATCACCAACGCCTTTACCCGGATGCGTTACTGCACCGCCGAGGGGGTGATGAATCTCAAGGATAAAGGGGGGGTTGGGACGCAGCAGCCCGGCTATCTGCCGTGGTTTGCCGTGCCGGGGCGCAAGAGCGCTGCGCTGCCGATCATCTTTGGCCACTGGTCAACGCTGGGAGTGGGGGTGATGGAGGGGGCCATATCGCTGGATAGTGGCTGCCTTTGGGGTGGACAGCTGACAGCGGTGCGGATCGATGAGCCGGTGTTGCGCTGGTTTAATGTGGCCTGCCAGGGCGTCTGCCAGCCGGGGTAGTGGGCGGGTTTATGGCTTTGTGATCAGGCTCGCGCAACCCTTTGGCGGTGCCGATACAGTCGTAAGCATGGGGTGCCCCTGTGCGTCTACAATAATCCGGGCTAGAATGGCGCTCTGCCGCGGATGAAGGCAGAGGCATATTTGGGAACGGATTGGTTATATATAGATGAAACTAATGATTAAAATGGCGGGGGTACTGGTAGCGATGGCGGTGGCTGCACCATCGGCGCTGGCGGATATCTACGTCTATCGTGATGAAAATGGTGTGACAACGGCCACCAATATCAAACCCCACAGCCGTTATAAGATCGATAAGGTCTTTCGTGATAGCAGTGGCGGCAGTAGTGGCAGCAGCAGCGCTGCCAAGGTATCGCCCCAGAATCCCGGTTCTCCCTATATCAAGACTGCCCGTGGCACGATCAATACCACGCTGCTGGATGAGACACCTACCAGTGAGGAGTTGAAGGTGATTATGGCGGAGGCGGCGCTGGCCTTTAACCTCGATAAGGCGCTGGTACGGGCCATTATCCAGACTGAGTCGGCCTTCCGGGTGCATGCCACTTCGCCAAAGGGCGCGCGTGGTCTGATGCAGTTGATGCCGGAGACGGCAGCCCGTTACGGGGTGCGTGATATCTTCGATCCAGAACAGAATATCTGGGGTGGTTCACGCTACATGCGCGATCTGCTGGTGATGTTTAATCATGAATTGCCTTTGGCGCTGGCGGCCTATAACGCCGGCGAGAATGCGGTGATCCGCCACGGTGGCATTCCCCCTTATACTGAAACCCGTAACTATGTGAAGAAGGTGATGGAGTTGCATCAGCGTTACCGAGGGAGCTAACGGCTCCCCCGTCGATATGTTTGGCGCATTACTTCTCTGTGAGCCACTCCTGCGGTTTCAGATAACGTTCATACAGCAGTGCCTCGGGGCTGCCCGGTTCTGGCTGGTAGTTATATTGCCAGCGCACCAGTGGTGGCAGAGACATCAGGATCGATTCGGTACGGCCGCCGGTCTGTAAACCAAACAGCGTGCCACGGTCGTAGACCAGGTTGAATTCGACGTAGCGGCCACGGCGGTAGAGCTGGAAGTGGCGTTCCCGTTCGCCAAACTCGCTATTTTTGCGGCGGGCAACGATGGGGCGATAGGCCTTGATGTAGTGGTCGCCAACGCTCTGCATGAAGGCAAAACTCTTCTCAAAACCCCACTCGTTCAGATCATCAAAAAAGAGCCCACCCACGCCGCGGGTTTCGTTGCGGTGTTTGAGTACAAAGTATTCGTCACACCACTTTTTGTATTTTGGGTAGACCTCCCGGCCAAACGGTTCACACGCCTCACGCGCGATACGGTGCCAGTGCACCGCATCATCTTCAAACGGATAATAAGGGGTCAGGTCGAAGCCGCCACCAAACCACCAGATCGGCTCCTCTCCCTCTTTTTCAGCGATGAAGAAACGCACGTTGGCGTGGGAGGTGGGCACGTAGGGGTTGTGAGGATGGATCACCAGGGAGACCCCCATGGCGTGGAAGTTACGCCCCGCCAGCTCCGGGCGGTGGGCGGTGGCGGAGGCAGGCATCTGGCCGCCAAACACCTCAGAAAAGTTGACACCGGCCTGTTCAAACACTGCACCGTCGGTTAGCACACGGGTGCGGCCACCGCCACCCTGTTCACGCTGCCAGGCATCTTCAATGAACGTGGCAGCGCTATCTTCGGCCTCCAGTTCGGCGCAGATGCGCGCCTGAAGGTCTAGCAAATAGGCTTTAACGGCTTGAATGTCGGGTCTGCTCATCTCTATATCCAATGCTGGGTGTTAAAAGAAGGGTGAGAAGTTTATCAGGAATTTCCGGTTGGGTGAGATATTGGGAGGTAGGGTGCCCAAAGCGCTTTGCGGGGCTGGCTCTGCGCTGTGCGCACGCAGTAGTGATCGGGTGCTATAGAATCAAACCTGCCGCGTGCGCATGGCGCACCCTACGTAACGGTCCATTAACGCCATCAAATGACAAATTTAAGGAACTGCTGATGGCTCTGGTGGTGGCGGAAAGTTAATGGTACGCAGTGCGCACCCTACGGCAAAAAGAGTTGCAGTAGATCGTTGAGATAGTTGCGACCCCGTTCCGTCGGGCGGATGTGGGTGGCGCTCCACTCGATCAGCTCCAGCTCTTCGGCCTGTTGTAGCTGTTTTTCGATGATGTTGATGGGCAGGCCGGTGTGGTCTTGAAAGAGGTGCGATTCAAACCCTTCGGTCAGGCGCAGGGCGTTGAGCATGAACTCAAAGCCGACGTCGACCCGTGTCAGCCGGTGGCGTCCCTGGTCGCGCTCGGGGCTGTGGGCGGTGCGCAGGTAGTCGTTGGGGTTGCGTTGTTTGTTGTGGCGGGTGATGGTTTGATACTGGGCGTCGCTGATTTTGCCGTGGGCACCGGCACCAATGCCGAGGTAGTCACCAAAGCGCCAGTAGTTGACGTTGTGCTGACACTGCTTGCCCTGTTTGGCGTAGGCGGAGACCTCATAGTGGCCATATCCGTGTTCGGCAATTATATCCTGACAGCGCTCCTGCATATCCCAGCGCAGTTCGTCGTCGGGCAGTGCCGGCGGGTTGTGGTGGAACAGGGTGTTGGGTTCGAGGGTGAGCTGGTAGTGGGAGAGGTGGGTCGGCTCCAGGGCAAAGGCGGTGCGTACATCCTCCAGGGCTTGGGCCAGGGTCTGTTGTGGCAGGCCAAACATCAGGTCGAGGTTGAAATTGTCGAAGCCGGCGTCGTGGGCCTCTTCGGCGGCACGAATCGCTTCGCGGCGGCCATGGATGCGGCCAATCCTCTCTAGCAGATCATCATTGAAGCTCTGTACACCGATGGAGAGGCGGTTGATGCCCAGCGCCCGGAATTCGTGAAACTTGCCAGCCTCGACGGTGCCGGGGTTGGCCTCCAGGGTGATTTCGGCACCGGGTGGTAGCTGCACCCGGGCGCGGATGCCGCAGAGCAGTGTGTCGAGTGCCTCGGCTGAGAAGAGGCTGGGGGTGCCACCGCCGATGAAGATGGTCTGTACCGGACGGCCCCAGATGTGGGGTAGCTCCTGCTCCAGGTCGGCCAACAGGGCGGCGACGTACTGCTTCTCCGGCAGTGCCTGTTTCTGCTCGTGGGAGTTGAAGTCGCAGTAGGGGCATTTACGCACACACCAGG
Organism: Gammaproteobacteria bacterium; assembly: GCA_021731365.1. Classification (GTDB taxonomy): domain Bacteria; phylum Pseudomonadota; class Gammaproteobacteria; order Tenderiales; family Tenderiaceae; genus JAKFXL01. The sequence goes on from JAKFXL010000015.1 coordinate 66,211, forward strand.
GGATGTGGATGTAGAGGCTCAGGGGTGGCAGGGCGGTAAAGTTGTGCATGGTCAGCGGCGTGGTTGGGATGGGGGGGCATTATAGCGGTAACTGGGGTTGTGTTGATGGCTGATCTGGATGGAGATTTTGTAAAAGATCGTACTCTTCTGGTGGCGGGGGCGCTGATTGGGTAAGATAGGCCAAATTTTCAACAGGTATGGAGCAGGTTATTTATGAATATGCAAAAAGGTCGTTGGTTGGTGGTGGGTGTGGCTGTTGTGGCGCTGGGTGTGTCTGGTTGTTCGACAATTAACCCTTATACGGGTGAAAAACAGACCGCTAAGGCGACCTCTGGTGCGGTGATCGGTGGTGCAGTGGGGGCGATTCTGGGGGCGGCAACGGGTGATAAAGAGTCACGCAAGAAGCGCGCCCTGAAAGGTGCCGGTGTGGGTGCTATTGCCGGTGGTGGTGTGGGCTATTACATGGATACCCAGGAGGCCAAGCTGCGTGAAAAGCTGGAGAGCACCGGGGTGAGTGTGACCCGTAACGGTGACAATATTATCCTGAACATGCCGAGTGCAATTACGTTTGATGTTAACAGTTCAGCGTTGAAGGCTAATTTTTTTAGTGTGCTGGATTCTGTGAATCTGGTACTTAAAGAATATAAGTCAACGCTGGTAACGGTGGCAGGCCATACCGATAGCAGCGGTGCGGATGATTACAATATGAGACTGTCACAGCAGCGTGCCCAGACGGTGGCAACTTACCTGAATAATAATGGTGTGGCGACTGAGCGTCTGGCAGCGGTGGGGTATGGTGAGTCGCAGCCGGTGGCGAGCAATGATACCGCTGAAGGCAAGGCGCGTAACCGTCGTGTTGAGATTACGCTTGATCCGATAACCCAATAATACGGGGTAGATTGTTCGTTGCAGGGCGCGCTGGGGTCACTCCAGCGCGCCCTTTCTCTTTTTGTGGCTCAGTGATTCCGTTGTATTGCGTCAGCAATGTGTCGATTTCGGCGGGCAGCACCGGTTTTGAGAAGAGGTACCCTTGCACGGTGTCGCAGTGTAGCGCTCTGAGGAAGTCGAGTTGTGCCTGGGTCTCTACCCCCTCCGCGACAGTGGCCAGCTTTAATGCCTTGGCCATGGCGATAATGGTGGTGATGATGGCGGCATCGTCAGGGTCGGTGGTGATGTCGTTGACAAAGGCGCGGTCGATCTTGAGTGTATTGAGTGGGAAGCGGCGCAGGTAGCTGAGTGAGGAGTAGCCCACGCCAAAGTCGTCGATGGCGAGGTTGATCCCCATCTGGGCAAAATTTTTAAGGGTCTGTTCAGTTCTGCTGGGGTTCTGCATTAACAGGCTCTCGGTGATCTCCAGCTCAATGGCCGTGGCGGGCACGCCACTCTGTTGAATGGCCTTTTGTACCCGCTCTTCTAACCGTTTGTCATTGAACTGGCGGCTGGAGACGTTGATGGCCATGCGGATTGGGTAGCCAGCGTCATGCCAGTGGCGCAGCTGTTGGCAGGCGTTGCGCGCCACCCATTCGCCTACCTCGATGATGAGTCCGGTCTCTTCCAGAATGGGAATAAATTGGTCGGGGGGGGTGAGGCCGTGGCCCGGCTGTTGCCAGCGGAGCAGGGCTTCAACGCCGGTAATCCTGCCGGTGTTGAATGATATTTGCGGTTGGTAGTGGAGGCAAAACTCTTCACGTTCCAGCGCCCGGCGCAGGTTGCTTTCCAGGGTGAGGCGCTCGTCGGCCCGGTTGCTGAGCTCTGCTGAGAAAAAGCGATAGGTATTTCGTCCCATGCTTTTAGCGCGATACATCGCCATGTCGGCGTGTTTGACTAGGATGCGTGGGTCGAGGCTGTCATCAGGATAGAGGCTGATGCCGATGCTGGCGGAGATAAACAGCTCCCGTTCGTTGATGTAGAGTGGCTTGGCAAGCTCAAGCAGCAATTTTTCAGTGATCATGGTGACTTCATCGGTGCTGGCGATTTCGGGTAGCAGAATGGCAAATTCGTCTCCCCCCAGGCGGGCGACGGTGTCGCTGGCGCGCAGGCCGTTGACCAGGCGCACGGCGGCGGTTTGCAATACCTGGTCGCCGACATCATGGCCGAGGGTGTCGTTGATGATCTTAAAACGGTCCAGATCGATAAACAGGACGGCGACGCGCCGCTCCTTGCGGTGGGCGTGTTTGACCTCCATCTGTAACCGTTCGTTGAAGCTGCCCCGGTTGGGCAGGTCTGTCAGCAGGTCATGATGGGCCAGGTGTAGCAGGCGCTCCTGGGTATTAATGCGTTCGGTGATGTCGCGACCGGTGGCGATGAAGTGGGTGATGTTGCCGTTGTCGTCTTTGAGCGGCGTGATGGTCTTCTCTTCGTGAAAGAGGGTGCCATCTTTCTTTTTGTTGGTAATGGTGTCGCTGAAGGTTTCACCGGCGCTGATGGTGTGCCAGAGTTTCTGGTAAAACTCAGGGGGATGTTTTTGGGAGCTGAGGATTTGTGGTGTTTGACCAACCACTTCGGCGCTGGAGTAACCGGTGATGGCCTCAAAAGATGGGTTTACATATTCAATGACACCATACTTGTCAGTGATGGTAATGGCGTCAGCGGTCTGTTGCAGCGCCCGCGAAAGTTGCCGCATGTGTGCCTCTTTGAGTTTGCGTTCGCTGATGTCGATGATGCTGCCGCGTATCAATAGCTCTTTGTTATTGGGCACCTGAATCAGCCGAACTTCACACTCCAGCCGTCTGTTGTCGGAATTGATAAATACCCACTCAAAAACGGGTTGTTGCCCTGCGAGTGTCTGGTCAATGAAGTGTTGAAACTGTCTGGCTGAATTGAGACCGTTGGGCTGGTTGATAGGGTTGAGGCGGTAGGTTTCTGTTTCGAGTAGTTCACTACGGCGCATACCAAACAGAGTACAGCTGTTTTTATTGACATCAATCAGTTGATGATTGGTCACATCAAGTACAAAGAGCGCATCGGGTGCATTTTCGACGAGGGAGCGGTAACGCTCTTCATTTTCACGCAGGTTGCGTAGGTCTATCAGATTGGAGAGTGTATTGGTGATGCGGCTCCCTATCTCATTAAAAAGCCATCGCTCTTCGTCAGTGAAGAGGTGCTCCTCTGTACAGTGATGAATAATCAGTGCCCAAGGGTCGCCAAACTTAGGATGCAGTGTCATGATCATCTGGCTGAGGATGTGAAAATGGTGTTTGATTTCGCTGGGAACGGGCAGCTCGTTCTGGCCGCCAAAACAGAGTGGCTGGGGGCTGTTGAGTGATATCAATAGCAGCTCGGAGGTGTGGCTGCCCATGGGGACGCTGCGCGACTGGGATTTTGCACCGGGCCATTCAGGTCGGGTCTGTTCATAGGGAACACTGAAGCTGTCGGCATCCGGGTTGCAGGGGTAGAGCAGTGCGGCGCGGTCGCAGTTGAAGGTGGCGAGTAACTCTTCTAATGCTTGCTCCAGCATCTCCTCGACGGTTTCGGCATCAAGGCTGATGTGGTTGATGCGTTCAATGGCGGAGAGTTTAAACAGGCTGCTCTGGGCCTGCTCCTCACGCTGTTTGAGTTCGGTGATGTCGGTCAACGTGCTGAGCACAGCAGGGGAGCCATCTGTATTGATGGGTGTAGAGTCAATGCTGAGCCAGCGTTGACTCTTGATGACGCAGCTCTCATGGTGGACGGGGCGATTCTTTTTTAATGCCAGCAGAGCCGGGTGGTTGTGGGTATTGTAGGGCTGCTGCTGGTTGTCGCAGAGCAGATTGCCCCAGTGTATGGTGTCGGGGCCGAGTTGTTCTCTGGTGAGTCCCAGCAGATGTTCGGCTTGGGCATTAATGGTGATAATGTTGCCATCCTGGTCCTGGCAGATGACACCGTGTGGCAATAGATCCACTATTGATTGGTAGAGTGTTATCCCTTTTTCTGATGGTTGCCGCACGTTTAAGATGTTCCTAAACCATTTAGACTATGACTATCGGTCATTTGAGTCTCTTTCTGGAGTCTGTGCAAGTGATGGTGAGGGGGGATTTGTTAACTATTTGTGTAATATTTTAGGTGTGTCATGGAGCTGTTGATTACGTATACGTTGAAGGGGCTGATATTTCCTCCCGGACTTTTTTTGTTGTTTTTGCTGTTGGGTCTGATATTGCTGCGTGCCCGCCCCAGACTGGCGCGATTGCTGTTGTGGTCAGGATTGATATCGGGTTATCTGGTGAGCACCCCTTATGTTGCGGGCATGCTGTCGCAGCCGTTGCAAACCTACCCGGCGCTGATCCCTGAGCGAGTGATGGAGCAGGTTAAACAGTCACACGCTCAAGCCATTGTGGTGTTATCGGCCAACCGTTATCAACAGGGGCCGGAATATGGGCGCGATACGGTGGGTGATGCAACGCTGGAGCGGATCCGTTACGGTGCCTATCTTCATCGGCTGACTGGTTTGCCACTGCTGGTGAGTGGCGGCCATGTATTGAATAGCAGTGGTGATAGTCTGGCTGAGGTGATGGCGGCCAGTCTGCGGGATGATTTTGGTGTGAAGCAGGTGTGGCTGGAAGATCGCAGCCATACTACGGCGGAGAATGCGCTGTTTACAGAACAGCAGCTAAAGGCGCGGGGGATTGATACGGTGTTGTTGGTGACACACGCCTACCATATGCCACGTGCGGTGATGATTTTTGAAAAGAGTGGTTTAACGGTGGTGGCGGCACCTACAAAACTGTCGGTAAAGGGGCAGAGTGAAATGCCACTCTTCATGCAGTGGTTGCCCAGTGCCTTTGCTGTGCAGGATAGTTATGTGGCGCTGCATGAGTGGGTTGGGCGGGTTTGGTATTGGCTACGTTATGGCAGTGGCTGGTAGAGGGGCAGCGCGTTGATGCGGGTCTTTATCTGGGTTAGCTGCGCCTTGTAGTAGTCGCCTTCTGTGCCACCATACTCTTGCTCAAACAGTTGCTGTGAAATCCCTTCCGGCAGCAGGTTGATGGGAGGAAAAAAGTGCTCTTCCTGTTTTAACTGTGTGGCAGCCGTCTGTAATATACGTGCACGTTTTGGATCAGTGGCAAGGTCGGCAAAACGGATGCCACTTTCATCGGCGGCCAGGTCGGCAAAGCTAAATCCAGATCCTCCTTGTAGCGAGTCCATCATCTCTTTAAGTTCTCCCACGGCAAAACTCATCTGACTATCGGCGATGATTTTAATGGCCATGGAGTAGATGAAGTGCAGTGCCAGATCCTGGCGTTCTGCCAGACTGACGGCTGAGCGGTAGTGCTGACACTGTTGAATAGTCGCGTTAGGTACTGCGTTGACCAGGGTGTTAAAGCGGTAGTTACCAAAATATATTGCCAGGGCCAACAGTGCTGCGCGGTTTTCGGTCACGGCCTCTCTATCTGAACTACTGCGGCTGGCGGCGTATTTGAGGCTGGCACTCAGGGGCTGGCCCAGTGTGATTACAGAGGTTTTGTAGCGGCTTTTGCAGAGCCGCATGTAGTGGCTGCGAATGGCCGCTATGGAGCTGTCGCTGCTTTCATCACGCCAGGGTTGCAGGCGGTTGAGGGCGGTAATCAGTTTTTCGTCGAGATGGGGTGTGGTTTGATAGGTAATGATCAACAGCTTGTTGTGGCTGCGTATCTGTTTGATGTTGGCTAGGAGTTTGCTGCCCTCGTCGTCGCCAAAAGCGATATTGGCAAAACTTTCGATGAGCGACTGGGCGGTGCTGCCTGATAATGTCAGGCCGCCGATGGTGAGTTGATCGATGGCCCATCCGTTGGTGGTCGCGGGAAGGGTGAGCGCTACGTTGATGTAATCACCAAAGGGATTTTCAGGGGTGTGCAGGGTCAAGCGCAGGGCGCTGCCCTCTTTTGTGATCAGGGAGTCGCCACTCATGCGTGGCAGTGCCCGTGCCGCTACGGCGAGCAGTGAATGGATCTGCTGTTCGGAAAAGGTCATGGTGTGTATCTGGCTGGTATACAGCGCCAGCTGCATCTGTTTGGCAATCAGCTTGACCTCCTGAGCCACCTCCGGGGTAACCGGTGTGGCAGGGGTGGCTAGCCGCGCATCGTCACTGATGAGGGCCAGCAGCGTGGCCAGTAACAGAGTCAGGCCGCCGAATAATAACATTGTGATTTTTAAAAACAGGCGCATGGATGAGATTGTACCTATTTGGCTGTCATTTGCGCTATTTAAGCGGGGATTAAGGTGTCGGTGATGTTATGGCGCTGTAATAACAGGTTATTTGGTTAAAAGGTGCAACGATGGAAAGTGGATGGGCAAGCCGGTTAACGGTTTGGTGGGGTGGGTTTCGTCCCGTTATTGGGGTGAGTCAGTTATCGTTACTGCTGGTGGTCTGGTTGTTGCTGTTTTGCAATGACCCACTTTGGCGGATGCTGCTTCAGGTTGACCATGGCGGCAACATTTGGTCTAAAGCACTCTTCCTGATTTCGTTTTTTGTGGCGCTGCTGGCCATTTTTAATGCCATGGTGATGCTGTTTGGTTTTCGTTACCTCTTTAAACCGGTGGTGATTTTCCTGCTGCTCAGTAGTGCGTTGGTCAGCTATTTTATGAACCAGTATGGTGTGATGATTGATAGCACCATGGTTCAGAATGTGATGGAGACTGATCCTGCCGAATCTTTCGAACTCTTAAATGGCAAGCTGTTGTTTCATTTTATCCTCTGGGGCGTGCTGCCGGCGTTGCTGGTTTGGCGGTTTAATATTGATTACAAACCCTTTTTAAAAGATGTACTTCATAAGGGGGGGTACTTCTCTTTAAGTTTGGTGATCGCAGCTGTTTCGATTTATACGTTTTATGATGAGTATGCCTCCGTAGCCCGCAATAACCGCGAGATACGCCATTTAATTACCCCAAGCAACTACCTGTACTCCTTTAGCCGTTATCTGGCAGGCACTGCCAGTGCTGGTCCGGTGGTGGTGCAGGCGATGGGAGAGGATGCCAGAGAGCAGCCTGATGTTGTGGATAACGGTAAAAAAAATCTGATAATACTGGTGGTAGGAGAGACTGCGCGGGCCGAAAATTTTTCTTTGAATGGTTATGGTCGTAATACCAATCCACGCCTGAGTCAGGAGAAGATTATCAACTTTAGTAATGTCTCCTCATGTGGAACGGCCACAGCCGTCTCGCTGCCGTGTATGTTTTCTAATCTTGGCCGTGACCATTACAGTGATGAGAAAGCAAAACATCAGGAGGGGCTTTTGGATGTTATGGCACATAGCGGCGTTTCAATATTATGGCGCGATAACAACTCGGGCTGCAAAGGGGCGTGTGGCCGTATTGATTATGAGGATATGTCGGTTCTCCATATTGAACCCTATTGCAATAAAGAGGAGTGTTTTGATGAAATACTGCTGCATAAACTGGACGAGTATGTGGTGGGATTGAAAGGTGATGGCCTGATTGTTCTACATCAGAAAGGGAGCCATGGCCCGGCTTACTACAAGCGCTATCCGGAAACGTTTAACCAATTTACACCGGTATGTACCACCAGTGAGTTACAAAACTGTAGTAGAGAGGCGATCGTTAATGCTTACGACAATACCATTCTTTATACGGATCACTTTTTGGCCGAGGTGATTGGTTTTCTTAAAAAACAGGCAGAGGGTTATAACGGTGCAATGTTGTATCTCTCTGATCATGGTGAGTCACTGGGTGAAAACAATCTGTATCTACATGGACTCCCGTATTTTATGGCCCCCAGTCAGCAGACCCATGTGCCGATGATTGCGTGGTTATCACCAGAGTTTGAACGGGCAAAGGGGTTGGATGATCGCTGCTTATCACAGAAAAAATCCGGTGAATATGGCCATGACAACCTGTTTCATACCGTGCTGGGGTTAATGGGGATATCAACAACGCTATATGATCCTAAGCTGGATATCTTTTCCGCGTGTGAATCGGGACGGGAAGGGTAATGGTTAAAAAGCATCCGGGGTTTACTGAATGATCTGCACCACTAATGTGATTGAGTTGTTAAACGAGTCGGTGCAAAAAATACCGGGGCATCGTGACGCCTTTTTCTTGTGACAGCTATTGTCGGCTATTAATTTCATCGATAGAAATGGCACTAAAGACAATTAAACAGATGGCTATAAAGTTTATGACAATTCACGGTTTGTCTGTCGACGTTATGGTTGCGCAGAAGTTTTTACGGTATTTACCAACATAAAGATAGCGGTGATGTGTTTATGTTTGCTTTTTGTATTTATATCTTCAGTTGGTTGCTTTGTTGTAGTTGGATGCGGGTTTGAATGTGTAATCAAGAGAGTTGTTGTGTTGATTGGGTAGTACGATTTAATTAGGTGATCGTTCCGTGATCAACGTATCGTCCTTGCAAAACTTCGGGGCCATTATGGGGCGAATGTTATGTGATTGTAAATATGTAATTGTATTGCAGGTTTAAACCGATTAAATCGATTGGAGTGTTAAGAGTTTTTTGTGATTGGATGGTGTGTTGATGTTTTTTGTCTGTTGCTGTGTGATTGAGCTGTTGGCAGTGCGTGATTAAATGTCAGGAGTGGTGACGTCCGCCCTTTGATGGGTTCAGGGCGAACGG
>JAKFXL010000022.1 GCA_021731365.1 Gammaproteobacteria bacterium
GCTGCTATTGGTGCAGTCATGCGCAAGATTGTGCACGTCTGTTTTGGTGTACTGAAAAATCAACAGGCTTATTCTCTACAAGCGGCATAATTGCTACTTGTAGAGGTGAGGGAGAGATGGTATCTACATTTGATCCGAGGATCATCCAAGCATGAACACGCAAAAAAAATACACCAAGTCCTACAGCTGCGAGTTCTTTCCACCCAAGACCGAAAAGGGTGCGGAGAACCTGCGCGCCACACTGACAGAGCTGGCCTTACTCAAACCGGCCTATTTCTCTGTCACCTTCGGCGCCGGCGGCAGCACTCAGGAAGGGACTTACGACACCGTCAAAGAGATTCAGGAGAAAGGCTATAACGCCGCGCCACACCTCTCCTGCGTCGGCTCGACCAAAGAGAACATCCGTAAATTGTTGCAGAGCTATATCGCCATCGGCGTCAAGCGCATCGTCGCCCTGCGTGGTGACATGCCCTCCGGCATGCGCGACATGGGTGAACTGCGTTACGCCAATGAGCTGGTGGCGTTTATCCGCAGTGAAACCGGTGACCACTTTCACATTGAGGTTGCCGCCTACCCCGAGATCCATCCGCAAGCACCCAATGCCCGCAAGGATCTGGAGAACTTTGCCCGTAAGGTGAAGGCTGGTGCCAACGCCGCCATCACCCAGTACTTCTACAACAGCGACGCCTATTTCCGTTTTGTCGATGACTGCGAAAGCGTCGGCGTTGATCTGCCCATCATCCCCGGCATCATGCCCATCACCAACTACAGCCAGCTGGCGCGCTTCTCCGACATGTGTGGTGCCGAGATTCCACGCTGGATGCGTAAACGGTTAGAGGCTTATGGAGATGACAAGGAGAGCATCGTCGCCTTTGGTGAAGAGGTGGTCACGGAACTGGGGCGCAAGCTGCTCGATAACGGCGCACCGGGACTGCATTTTTACACTATGAATCAAACCGGCCCGACCACAGCGCTGTGGAAAAACCTCGGGCTTTGAGCCACGCCGGGGGGGCAAGCTCCGCCCTCCCTACTTTTTCTGCATCCCCTCCACCACCTGCTCCAGCACATCGCCATCACTGTTGGTGATCCGCACCTTGGCGGGTAGATACTGGTGGTCAACGGCGAGCCAGACCTCCACATCATCATCACTGGACTCTTTGCGGACCTTTCTCAGGTGCAGGGCGCGCAGCTCGCCCAGTCCCGTTTTAATCAGCGCCTCCCCCACCACCTCGGTATTGTAGATACCCAGCTTTCTGCCGCTGGTCATGGAAAATTGCAGAGTGCCACTGAAAGGAGCCTTAAGCCCAAACTGATATATAAAGGAGAGTTGATCCTGAGTGCCTGGTGGCAACGGCACGGTTGTCGCCTCCGTCACACGGCCATAGGTCAATGTTTTATTGGTGTAGTCAAAGGTGGCGTAGTAGGTTCTGTCCGCCTTCTGGCCGCGCTGCTCCCAGTAACTCTCCGGCTCCAGGCCGTTGGCGGTGATCCGCCCCTGGCTGGTCTGGACAATCATCTCACTGGTGAGAAAACGGGCCAGCCCCGCCGCTTCCACCACACTGGCAATCACATACTGGCCATTTTTGATATCCCAGGTGTGGACAATCTTGCCGATCTTGATCCCGTTTTTACCCTTAAAAAGCGAATAGTTAACGGTCAGCTTGAGCGGCGGATAGGACTCAACGGCGACCGGTTCCGGCACCGCCGGCATGGTGGGGGCAACCGGCAGTGGCTCGCTGGCAGCCGAGGCCATCTGCTCAGGTTCGGGCAGAGGCTTATCCACAACGGGTGCTGATTCTGGTTCTGTCACAGGCACAACACCCTCAGCAGGCACCTCCTCTTTCACCTCTGGTTTTGGCGCACTTGACGGGGGCGGCTCCGGCGCAGCCAGCGAAGGCCCCGCCACATTGCTAACCGGCGCTGGTTTGGGTTTAGGGGCTACCGGTGGCGGCACTGGCACCTCAGGCGCAGGCGCGGCAATCCGCACCTTAAGCATGGAGACCAGGTCTGTCGCCGTCTCTACCGATTTAGCGTCAGGGAACAGTGCCAGATGGATCTGCGGCATAAACAGCAGCCATACATGCAGCAGCAGTGATATCAACAATGTTCCGGCTAAAATCCAACCACTGCGAGAAGATGAATGGGGGGCAACAATATTCATATTGAGAACAGCAGACTCTCTTTGATTTCTGGTTTTGCTTCAACCACTTTGCCAATGTCAGCTCATAACACCATCGCAAAACCGTGGGCGATGAGACCCACTCACAGCCATAACCGTGCACACTACTTGAGCCAGAGGCTTCTGAACAGTCAGCCCGTCACAAAAAAGGGCCATTATTTTGTACAATGGCCCCACAGTAGACACAATCTGGCTCACCACTTCTATGCGTATCCTCCTCAAACTCCGCTGGTTTTTTCGTCTAAAGTGGCGCAGTTACGGCCTCTCTTTTGCGGCACTGCTGGCCATCGCCGGGTTGATCATGGTACCGCCCTGGATCACCGGACGGATAGTGGATGCGGTGGCACAACAGCGTCTTACCCTCAACGACCTGCTGCTCGACATTGCCCTACTCATGGGTGTGGGGGTACTGGTCTACCTGTTGCGCATCCTCTGGCGACGCCAGCTCTATGGAGCCTCCTACCAGCTGGCGGCCCTGTTACGCAGCCGCATCTATGATCACCTGACCCTGATGGCCCCCGCCTTCTTCCAGCACCACAACACTGGCGACCTGATGGCGCGTGCCACCAATGATGTCACGGCGGTGGAAATGACCGCCGGTGAGGCGATACTGGCTCTGGTAGATGGGGTGATTACCGGCCTGGTTGTGCTGCTGGTGATGGCGGTGATGATGAGCTGGAAGCTCACCCTGCTGGCACTGCTGCCCTGGCCCATCATGGGCTACTTCATGTGGCATCTTGGCAACCAGATGCACGACACCTTTACCGAAGCGCAGCGCCAGTTCAGCCTGCTTAACGACAAAACCCAGGAGAGCATCTCTGGCATCCGTCTCATCAAGGCCTTTGGCCAGCAGCCGCAGACACTGGCGAGCTACAGCGCCGTGACTGCCGAGGTGAGCCGCGCCAATCTGGAGGTCGCCAAGGTTGAGGCCAAATATGACCCCACCATCTTTGTCACCGTCGGCACCTCCTTTATGCTCACTGTGGGTGGTGGTGCCTGGTGGATCCACCAGGGTGAACTCACCGTTGGCGAGCTGACCACCTTCACCATGTATCTGGGCTATCTCATCTGGCCGATGTTTGCCTACGGCTGGACCCTTAACCTGCTGGAGCGTGGCAGCGCCGCCCATACCCGCATTGATGAGCTGTTTAATACCGCACCGCAGATTGGCGACCACGGCACACTGCCAGCGCCCGCCACCACCCGGATCGACATGGCGATCACACAGTTCCGTTATCCCGGCAGCGAACACCACGCCCTGCAGCAGATCCACTGCACCATTCCGCCCGGTACCACCTTTGGCATCGTCGGCCATACCGGTAGTGGTAAAAGCACCCTCATCAATCTACTGCTACGCCAGTATGAGGATGATGCGGCACAGATCTGCATCGACGGCCAGCCACTGCACCACTATCCACTGGCGCTGCTACGCAGCCAATTTGGTGTAGTGCCACAAGACCCGTTTCTCTTCTCCGTTACCCTTGCCGAGAACATCGCCCTGGGCCGTCCCGACGCCACCCTTGATGAAATCCGTGCCGCCGCCGCCCTCGCCTGCATCGACAGCGACATCCTCGCCTTCCCACAGCAATACGATACATTGGTAGGGGAACGGGGCATCACCCTCTCTGGCGGCCAAAAGCAGCGTATCGCCATCGCCCGCGCCCTGCTGCTCGATCCGCCAGTACTGATACTGGATGACGCACTCTCTGCCGTTGACATGGGCACCGAACGGACCATCCTCAACCACCTGAAAGCGGCACGCCAAGGCCGCAGCAACATCATCATCTGTCATCGTCTCTCTGCCGTCACCGATGCTGACGAGATCATCGTGCTGCACCACGGCGCCATTCAGGAGCGTGGCCGCCATGGCCAATTACTGGAACACGACGGCTGGTACTCACAGATGTTCCGCTACCAACAGATCGAGCAACAGATCAATGGATAAACAGCAATGAATGTAGGGTGCGCCGTGCGCACGAACGTTCTCCCCAACCATCCATGGTGCGCACAGCGCACCCTACAGCACTGCTACTCACAGATGTTCCGCTACCAACCGATCGAGCAACAGATCAATGGATAAACAGCACCCCTTCATGCGTCTGCTCAGCTACGCACTGAGCGACAGAAAGCTACTGCGCCAGGCGCTCATCCTGCTGCTCATCGCCACCGCCGCCGAAGTGGCAGGCCCGCTGTTGATCAAACTCTTTCTCGACGACTACGTGGTACCCGGCCACTGGCAGCCCAACGCCATGCTCGCCATCGGCGGCGCCTACCTCTTCTTCATGATCCTGGCCGCCGCCACCAACTACCTGCAGGCGGTGCGGCTCAACATCATCGCCCAACATGCGGTACAGACACTGCGGGAACAGGTATTTGCCAAAGCCATGGCGATGCCGTTGAGCTACTTCGACCGCACCCCCACCGGCAGCCTCATCTCACGCATCACCAACGATACCGAATCAATCAAAGAGCTCTACGTCAACGTCATTGGCACCTTCATACAGAACATCATGCGCATCCTCGGCATCCTCATCGCCATGGCACTGCTCGACTGGCAGCTGATGATCATCTGCCTACTGTTTGTGCCCGTGGTCACAGCGCTGATGTACCTCTACCAGCGCCTCAGCGCCCCCATCTTCCACCAGGCCCGCACTCTGATCAGCGACATCAACGCCCGGCTGCACGAAACCATCCAGGGCATCAAAGTGCTGCAACTGCTCGGCCAGGAGCCACGCTTCCGCCGCGACTTTACCGCCCTCAGCAACGAACACAACCGGGTACGGCTACGCAACATCAAACTCGACTCCCTACTGCTGCGACCATTGGTGGATATGATTCAGGTGGCGCTGCTCGCCGGGCTGCTCTACAGCTTTGGTTATCAATCCCTCAGCAGTCCGGTGGAGATCGGCGTCATCTACGCCTTTGTCACCTACCTGGGGCGCTTCTCCGAACCGTTAATCGAAATCACCCAGCGCCTCAGCCTCTATCAACAGGCCATCGTCGCCGGTGAACGTGTCTTCACCCTGCTCGACAGCGACAACACCACCCCCACACGCCATGCCGACGCCCGCATCCACAGCGGCAAAATCGAATTCCGCCACCTCCACTTCAGTTACAACGACACACAAAACGTCATCAACAACGTCAGCTTCACCATCCCCGCCGGCCAGTTCCACGCCATCATTGGCCACACCGGCAGCGGCAAAAGCACCCTCACCCAGCTATTGCTGCGCTTCTACACACCACAGCAAGGCGAGATAGAGATCGACAACCAACCACTGGAACACTTCAGCGAAGAGGAGCTACGCCAACGTGTTGGCATCGTCCAGCAAGACCCCTTCATCTTCAACAGCAGCGTGCGCGACAACATCGCCATGGGCCAACCCTTCAGCGACTCACAGATCATGCACGCCGCCACCCAGGCCGGACTGCACGAACACGTACAGCGGCTACCACAAGGCTACAACACCATCATGAACGAACGGGGTAGCAACCTCTCCACCGGCCAGCGGCAACTGCTCGCCCTCGCCCGCACCCTGATCCACAACCCCAAAGTGCTAATCCTCGACGAAGCCACCGCCAACATCGACAGCCACACCGAGGCACAAATACAAAAGGCACTCATGCAGCTGCGCGGCAAAATCACCTTATTGGTCATCGCCCACCGCCTCTCCACCATCGAAAAGGCCGACCAGATATTGGTGTTAAACCACGGCGAGCTAGTGCAACACGGCAGCCACAACGAGCTGCTGGGGATGGAGGGGGTCTATAGGCATCTGTATGAGATGCAGACGCTGGAGGTTGGGGAACAGTAATGGCCAGAAAGAACCAATATTCAATATAGGGTGGGGGCACCCTAAAGGGTACAAGAGCCATTTTTTGGCGTAACCCACCAAGCGTGCTTCATTCGGCGTAATGCGCTCTGCTTAGTGCGCCTTATCGCGTTGCCGGTAAAGGTGTCGGCAATACGGAAGTCCAAGGTGATGGTTACCGTTTGAATGTTGGTATCGCGCGGATCATGAAATCATCAAAGAGCGGAACAGTGAAATCCATGTCGCCGTGCGCAGGGCTATAGATCATCCCTTTGTTAATCAGCTTGGCTCGGACAGGGCCGAGACTGGTAACTTTAACGTTGAGAATATCAGCGATGTCCCCTGTACGATGCGCACCCGACCCAAGCTCTGCTATTGCTCGTAAAAAATTCTTTTCACTTGGTGTCAGACGATCAAAACGCACCCGGAAAAAATTCTCGTCGAGACGTAGGATAACTGTCCTCTTGGCATCCCGGACAACCTGCAAGGTAATTGGACTTGTTGTTGCTAAATTCCAAGCTACGTAACCCCACTCCTGAAGAAAATAGGGATATCCCTTGGTCAGATGAAAAACCTCATCCAACGCTTCACCCTCAAAAGCGACTCCTGCTTCTTGTGCGGGTTCCTGCAATGCTTTTGCAGTGTCTTCTTGCGAGAGTGCACCGATATTCGGGAAGTTAAAAAGCCGCTCGGCATAAGACTTTGATTCACCTGCCAGTCCGGGAAGGATAGGTAGCCCTGCACCCAGCAATACCAGAGGCAGCTGAAGCTGTTGAACCTTGTGCATCGCCATGATCAGTGCGCCCAACTCCTTCTTGCTGAAGTATTGAATCTCATCAATGAAGATAGCCACTGCGCTCTTGCGATCCTCTGCTGCTTCGCCAATTGCAACAAAGAGACTAGGCAGGTCAATTTCCAAATCACCGCTATCAGCCGACCCCTTCTCCGGCTCAATATCCAACCCGATACTGACATCACCCACCGTAAGTTTGAGTGCTCCGATAAAGCTTCGAAGCACAGCCAAGCCGCGCTTGACCTTGTCTCCGGTTCCAGCAATCCGATCCAGATCATAGAGCAGGCTACGCAAATATGGTGCAATCAACGGGCCCAATGCTTTACCTTCGTGCGCCTCGATCGAAATGGTGCGGTATCCTGCGCCGTCTGCCATACGTTTGATTTCGTTTAGCAGCACAGTCTTGCCTACTCCGCGCAGGCCGGTCAACAGCATGCTTTTCTCAGGTTTCTTCTGCTTCACTCTACCCAACAGAATACGCGCCTGTTCAAGAATGGGGTCTCGCCCTACCAACTCGGGAGGTGGCGAACCGGCACCGGGAGAAAAAGGGTTTTTGATAGGATCCATAGTCTAGTTATACCTATTTATATCCATTTATACATAGAATAGATAATAAATCAGTATAAACTCTCAAGCAACCTCTGTGCTTGCCGTCGGCGGCAGTTGTTCGGAAAAACCAAACAACTGAATTCTCCCCTAGCCCTGTAGTCTGTATTCCATGCACCACTCCCCGAAACCATCTCTACTAGCTCATTTTGTGGTGAATCATCGAGTAGAACCATCATAAACAAGAAGGGGAAACTACATTATTTATGTGCATAGACTGCACTCTGCCTGACTGGAAAAATGAATAACATCAGGCACAGCTCCCCACAAAGGGACATAGAAACCAGAAATATAAAATGGCAATAACTGCATAATGCTGGCGCAATGTTCAAGGGGCTTAAAACAGAAACAGGGGCCATTGGCCCCTGTGTTTAACAACTGATTTTTTAAACCGCCAGCGATGTCTGTTTTTTACGCCGGCTTAACCCAATGCCCATCAGCCCAAGTGCTAAAAGCATCACTGTTTCAGGTTCAGGGACCGTGGCATTGGAACCGCCTTGGCTAAGTGACTGTACGTAACCTGTGCCAACCGGGGTGACGCTAACCTGGTTAAACGTGGCAAGCAGTGAGCTTGTGTCCATAAATGAGACACTGAGCTGGTTAAAGGGGAACCTCAACAGTTCAGCCTCTCCCGGCAGTGCATGGCTCAACAAGGCGGTAGGTGTGGAATAGAGCAAAGTGGTCCAGAAGTTAAACCCCAGTGATGTCACACCACCACCAAGACTCGTGATGTCGATATTGGCATTTGATGTGGTCAGGCTGCCGACAAACATATCTTCCCAGGCGGTGCCACGGCTGGTGAGACGGCGATTGTTATCTACGATGACATCGGCATTGCCATTGGCGGCAACGTTGATGCCGTTGCCATTAACACTGAAACCATCCAGCGCGCCGTTATAGGTCATACGATCATTAAACCAGCTGATTGTTGAGGGTGAGTTGGTCTCAATGCGAAACTCACCGCTCAGTTTATCCCCCTGATTAAACACAACAACCGTGCCATTATTATTGATTGAGGTTGTGTTATTGACCGTTGCGGTGTAGTCATAACGCAGATACGTGGCGGATGCCGCCGTGGGCAGCAGCGCCCCGGCCAGGGTCATGATCGCCAGAGCTGCGGCAGCAAACCCGTTTTTCCTAACAGATACATTTGAAGCGGTGGTGGAGACACTTTTGCAAACAACTGAACTCATCTCTAACTCCCAATGGCATGTGAAGGTGGTGCAAGTCTATAGCGGCAAACAGACTGCTGACATTGAACCTTGGTACTAGATTCTGCCGTTTCTGTTTCGATCCATAGGTATGGGAGTGCATGTGTATTATGAAACTATCAGTGTTACGTATATTTACTTCGTAACACCAGAGGTATATAGTCACTCCACTGCCCCAACAACTGTTGACGGCGGTAGATGTAAAAGAGAATGGATTCTCTGCAGATCGTCAGGCCGGACTGCTACCACCCTGGCAGTTCTGGCCTTCTTTCACTGACTACAGTTTGGAGGATCGGCAAATGGCATGTGACTCTACTTACCGCAAACATGTTCACCAACAGATAACCCATGTTCACGCCCACCGGCATGATGATGGCCACCATGCCCATACCCACGCGGAACTGGTTGCAGGTGAACACGAGCATGAACACACACATGAGGTGATGGAACACGCCCATGATCACGACCACAACGATGATCATCATGACCACGAGCATGAACACGACGATGATCATCACCATACAGTCCATAAAGTCGCTGCCGTGGCCGGATAGTGGTGTGATACAACACTGAAACGTACCGGGGTTCTCTCGAAACAGGGTGAATATGATAAAGTTGTCCCCCTGTTTTCAACCCAAGATACCGCTCCCATGGCCCAAACTTTCTACTGGTATGACTACGAGGCCTTTGGCCTGAATCCGATGAATGACCGCTTGGCGCAGTTTGCCGGGGTCCGTACCGATATGGATTTGAACATTATTGGCGAGCCGTTGATGATGTACTGCAAGCCGGCCGATGACTTTCTACCCAATCCAACCTCCTGCCTGATCACCGGCATTACACCGCAGAAGGCGCTGGCCGATGGCATTCCGGAGGCAGAGTTTATCCGCCGCATCAACGCCGAGTTCAGCGAGCCCAGCACCTGTGTGCTCGGTTACAACAATCTCCGTTTTGATGATGAGTTCACCCGTTATTCGCTCTACCGCAACCTGCAGGACGCCTACGCCCGCGAGTGGCAAAATGGCTGTTCGCGCTGGGATCTGCTCGACGTGGTGCGGATGACCCGCGCCCTGCGTCCAGAGGGAATCGAGTGGCCGGTGACGGATGAGGGTCGCCCGAGTGTACGGCTAGGGGATCTGACCCTTGCCAATGGCATCGCCCATGAATCGGCCCACGACGCCCTCTCCGATGTCTACGCCACCATCGCCATGGCACGTCTGGTGAAGGAGAAACAGGGCAAGCTGTTTGATTTTGCCTTTGAAAACCGTACCAAAAACCGCATCAAAAAACTGCTCGACCTGAAGGAGCAGAAGCCGGTGATCCACATCTCTGGCATGTACCCGGTCGAAAAGGGCAACATGGCGCTGGTGGTTCCGCTGGCGGAGCATCCCATCAACAAAAATGGCATTGTGGTCTACGACCTGAGCGTTGACCCGAAGGATCTGATCAACCTCAGTCCGGCCAAGATCCACGAACGGCTCTTTACCAAAAATGAGGATATGCCGGAAGGTATGGCGCGCATCCCGCTCAAGACTGTTCACATCAACAAGTGCCCAATCATCGCGCCGTTTATGACCCTCGACGGCAAGGCAGCAAAAAAATATGGCATCGACCTTAACCTCTGCCGCGCCAACCTCGACACCCTGCTCAAACAGCCCGGACTGGCGAAGAAGATTCAGAAGGTCTTCACCGATGGCCAAACCGTCTTTGAGCCGCGCACCGATCCCGACCAGATGCTCTACGGCGGCCCCTTCTTTAATGATGACGACAAGGCACGCATGGCCCAGGCCCATACGATGTCACCGCAAGAGCTGGCCGATTACCACCCCCCCTTCAACGACAGTCGATTGTCCGAACTGCTATTCCGGATGCGCGCCCGCAACTGGCCCGAAACACTCAACACCGATGAGCAGGCGCGCTGGCAGGAGTACCGCCAGAGCCGCCTCAACCTCGACGACTATCTGCGCGAGATAGAGCTACTGCGCCAGGAGCCACAACGTAGCGATGCCGAACAGCAGCTACTGGATACACTGGCGCACTATGGAAAAGAGATTGCCTGATTTGAGCCAGACATATATATAGTATGGCTGGTGCCAAACCCCACCCTGCACGGACCTGGGGTAACTGGCTAGACCGTTCAACCCGTGAGCGATAACAACCCCCTATGAAGCAGCAGATAGGTTACATCGGCCTTGGCCTGATGGGTCGTCCCGCCGCCCTTAATCTGATCAAGGCGGGATACCCCCTTAACGTCTATGCCCGGCGCGCCGCGATGATGGAGCCACTCTGCGCTGCGGGGGCCACTGCCTGTAGTAGTCCCGCTGAGGTGGCGGCGCTGAGCGATATCATCTTTATCAACGTCTCCGACAGTTGTGATGTTGAAGAGGTGGTGCTTGGCCACAACGGCATTATCACCACCGCCAGACCGGGCAGTGTGGTGGTGGACATGAGCACTATCTCACCCGCCGTCACTCGCAACATCGCCGCCCGTTTGGCAGAACGACAGATCGGCATGGTCGACGCCCCTGTCTCCGGCGGTCCACAAGGGGCGACGGCGGGAACGCTGGCCATCATGGTCGGCGGCACCACTGACACCGTTGCCCAGGTATGGCCACTGCTCGAGGTGATGGGTGGCAACATCGTCCATGTGGGGGGACACAGCGCTGGCCAGGTGGCCAAGGCGTGTAACCAGATTATTGTGGCCCAGGCCATCACCGCCATCGGCGAGGCGCTGCTGCTGGCCAAGGCGTCGGGGGTTGATCCCGGCAAGGTGCGTCAGGCGCTAAGTGGCGGTTTTGCCGACAGTGCCGTGCTACAGATCCACGGCCAGCGTATGCTCGACTACCTATTTGAGCCGGGTTTCAAAACCAAACTCCACCATAAAGATATGCACATTGTGCAGGAGAGCGCCGCTGCACTTGGCATCACCCTGCCCGGTGCGACCCAGGCCACCCACTACCTCGATACCTTGATGGCAGAGGGGGATAGTGAGCTGGACTCCTCCGCGATGCTGAAGGTACTGGAACAGGTGGCCGGTACCTCTCTTAAACCCACCCATACTCAAGGATGATCATGAACAACCGTAAAACTATCCAGACCCTCTGCGCTGCCGCCCTCACTGCACTCCTGTTGAGCGGCTGCGAAGAGGCCGTTGATACCAACTTTGGCACCGGCAAGGTGAGTATCGGCATTAAAGACGCCCCCATCGACGGTGCCATGGCCGTGGTGGTCAGCTTTACCGGCATAGAGCTTAAGGCCTACAGCGGTGAGACCATCACCCGCACCTTTACCACCCCGCGCACCATCGATCTGCTGACACTGCAAGGGGCTAAAACCAGTCTGTTGCTGGATGGTGAAACCGTGACCGGGGGTAAGTACGACTGGCTGCGCCTGAAGGTTGATCTCTCAACATCCTACCTGACCAACAGCAGCGGTCGACATAACCTCACCATCCCCAGCGGTGGTGAGAGCGGGCTCAAGGTGATCAACGGATTTACCGTGCCGCAAGATGGCTCTCTGGCACTCACCATCGACTTTGATCTACGCAAATCGATACTCGAACCCTCCCAAACGGGAGGTGCTTACAGACTCAAACCGGTGCTGCGTCTGGTACAGAATGACAAAACAGGCCACATCAAGGGCACCGTGCCCAATAGCCGGGTCAATGGCAGTGGCTGCGGCACCGCCGCTGTCTATCTGTTTGAGGGCAGCAACATCATCGCTGACGACCTGGATGGCATACTGGCCGACCCCAGCGACTCCTCACTGGTCAAGCTGAACAACAGCAGCGGTAACTATGAGTATGAACTCGGTTTCCTGAATGCAGGCAGCTACACCCTTGCCTTCACCTGCCAGGCCAATCTCGACAATCCCGAGAATAACGATACCGGCGTCATCTTCAGCGGCACCACCAATGTCACCGTCACGGCGGGGGCTACCACCTCCTACAACTTCCCTTAATGCCTGAGTGCCGGGTGGTAAACCCTGCCCGGCACCGCCTCAAGGATTGAGTATGAAAAACAACAATATCATTACCCGCGATCTGGCCACCCTCTGGCACCCCTGCTCCCAGATGAAGGACCACGAGTGGCTGCCCCTGGTACCGATCAAACGGGGTGAAGGGGTCTGGCTGGAGGATTTTGAGGGCAAACGCTATCTCGATGCCATCAGCTCCTGGTGGGTCAATATGTTTGGCCACTGCAATCCACGTATCAACGATCGCATCAAGGCGCAGCTCGATACCCTGGAACATGTGATCCTCGCGGGTTTTAGCCACGAGCCTGTGGTTGAACTGTCAGAACGGCTGATCAAGATCACCCCCGCAGGACTCACCCGCTGCTTCTATACCGACAACGGCTCCTCCGCCATTGAGGCAACGCTAAAGATGAGCTTTCACTACTGGCTCAATCTGGGACAGCCACGCAAAACCAAATTCATCACCCTGAGTAATAGTTATCACGGCGAGACCTTGGGCGCGCTGGCCGTGGGTGATGTAAAACTGTTTAAAGATACCTACGCACCGCTGCTGATGACACCGATCACCGTCACCAGCCCCGACTGCTACTTCCGTGAAACAGGCGAAAGCGAGGCCGACTACTCCACCCGCCTGTTTGCCGAGATGGAGCAGACCCTGGCGCAACACCACGATGAGGTCTGTGCGGTCATTGTGGAGCCACTGGTGCAGTGTGTCGGTTCGATGCGCATGTACGATCCGGTCTACCTGAAACTGTTACGCAAGGCGTGTGACCACTACGGCGTGCATCTGATCACCGATGAGATCGCCGTCGGCTTTGGCCGTACCGGCACCCTGTTTGCCTGCGAACAGGCGGACATCACCCCCGACTTCATGTGTCTCTCAAAGGGGATCACTGGCGGTTATCTGCCACTGGCGGTGGTGATGACCCACGACCATATCTACCAGGCCTTTTATGATAACTACGAGAAGATGAACGCCTTTCTACACTCCCACAGCTACACCGGCAACCCGCTGGGGTGTGCAGCGGCGCTGGCGACACTCGACATCTTTGAGCAGGATAACGTCATCGAAAACAACAGGGCGCTCTCACAACACATGGGCAACGCCGTCGCCCACCTGAAAGATCACCCCCAGGTGGGTGACGTACGCCAACGCGGCATGATCATCGCCATGGAGATGGTCAAGGATAAACAGACCAAAGAGGCCTACCCCTGGCAGGAGCGGCGCGGCCTGCGTGTCTATCAACATGCACTCAAACGTGGCGCGCTGCTGCGACCGGTGGGCAATGTGATCTACTTCATGCCACCGTATGTGATCACCCCGGAGCAGATCGACTTCCTGGCCGAGGTGGCCACGGAAGGCATTGATATCGCCACAAGGGCAGAGTGATGCGTATACCCAGAATTTATATCCCGGCACCACTGCAGGGCGGTACCACCATCGAGCTGGACAACAACGGCTTTAGCCACGCCGTGCGGGTACTGCGCCTCACGGAAGGTTCGCCCCTCACCCTCTTTAATGGTGAGGGTGGCGAATATGCAGCCACCCTGTGTGATGTGGAGAAAAAACGGGCCAGCGCGGCCATTGGTGAATACTCACCACGGGAGTCTGAATCCCCCCTGCCCATCATCCTTGGCCAATGTATATCCCGTGGCGAAAAGATGGATTTCACCATTCAAAAGGCCGTCGAGCTGGGGGTGACCGAGATTGTGCCGCTCTTCAGCGAACGGTGTGGTGTCAAACTCGACAAAGAGCGCAGTGATAAACGCACCAACCACTGGCAGAACACCATCATCAGCGCCTGTGAACAGTCTGGACGTAACCGTCTGCCACAACTACACTCACCGCTAACGCTGGGGCAGTGGCTCGGCACCCTCGAGGCCTCCTGCAAACTGGTACTTGATCCCTGTGCCAGCCACTCACTACCCCAACTGCCCCGGCCAGAAAAAAACCTTGCCCTGCTGATCGGTCCCGAAGGGGGATTAAGTGATACCGAGATTGACCACGCCACCCGAACCGGTTTCACCGGCATTCGCCTGGGACCACGCATTTTACGTACTGAAACCGCCGGGCTTACTGTGCTCAGCGCCATTCAGCTGTTGTGGGGAGATTTGGGGCAATAGACGTCAAATCACCGGCAAATAAAGCAGTATTTGCTAAATTTCTAATATAGAAAAACAACGTAAAAGTTTCGCCTTTTAGCATCAAGGAATTCAGTGCCGGGCCGATCTAAACCGTGCCGAAGTTCAATATCGCAGGGTAAACCAATGGATACCGGCTACCGATCAGGGACAGAGAAAGATATGAGAACCCCATGAGCATTCCAATCATCATCTGCGACGACTCCAGTGTTGCCAGAAAACTGGTGGCACGTGCATTGCCAACAGGTTGGGATGTTGAGATCACCTATGCCACTAATGGCCGTGAGGGGATTAACGCCATCGCCGCCGGCAAGGGGGATGTAATATTCCTCGACCTCACCATGCCCGAGATGGACGGTTTTGACGTCCTTGAATATATCCGCGCCCAGGATCTGCAGACCGTACCCATTGTTATATCCGGCGACATACAACCAGAGAGTTATAAACGAGTGATGAAATTGGGTGCCTTAGCCTTTATTAAAAAACCGGTAGAGCCGGAAGAGCTGTGCAAAATTCTTGACGAATACGGCGTACTGGACATCCTCACGGGTGCTGACAAAAGTACCAAAAACAGCAAACCTGCCGCCGTCACAGCCGTGCAGGAAGAGACCCTGGACTTTAGTGACTGGTGTCAGGAGATATCCAATATCGCCATGGGGCGCGCCGCCGATCTCATCTCAAAGATGATAGATGGCACGGTGCAGCTCTCCATCCCCAAGGTCACCACACTCAAGGCCAGTGACCTGAACATGATGCTCGAATCTATCGGCTCAGACAGGGATATTTTCGCTGTCAATCAAGGATTTATCGGCAAAAATATTGCCGGTGAAACAATGATCATGTTCGAACAGCGGGACATCGCCAAGGTCGCCCAGTTGATGGGGCATCCCGGCGAAACCGATGCCGAGACCATACATGAGCTGACCATCGATATGGCCAATATCCTGGTAGGGGCTTTTTTAAAAGGGTTTTCTGACCAGCTGGATATCAGCCTCAGTCAAGGCTACCCTGAGATCTATCTGCATCAGGAGGGTAACAATATGCAGGAGCGCCGGACCGGACGGGTCAGCGGCATTCTGGCCATTGAACAGAGTTACAAACTCGGGCCAGAGCTGATCCACTGCGACCAGTTGATCCTCTTCACCCCCGCGTCACAACAAGAGTTGAAACTCCAAATCGACTACTCAATGGGTATTATATGAGCGAAACTGATAGCTCCATTGATGAGTTACATGAGCTGCTCAGCATCCTTCAGCATGTCGATGTTGGTTTGGTGATGCTCGATCTCGACTGCAACATCCTGCTCTGGAACAGCTTTATGGAGAACCATAGCGGCATGGGCCGTGCCGACGTGGATGGCAAAAGCCTGTTTGAACTCTTCCCCAACATCTCCCGGGAGTGGTTTAGTAAAAAAATTGACGCCGTCGCCCATCTCAACAGCCGTTCGTTCAGCGTCTGGAAACAGCGCCCCTTTTTAATGAAGTTTCAGAGCTACCGCCCCATCACCAGCCGCTCGGAATGGATGTACCAGAATGTCACCATCTTCCCGATTGTCAGTTTACGGGGCACTGTCGACAAGGTCTGTCTGATGATCTACGACGTCACGGACATGGCACTGCGGGAGCAGAATATCCAGACCGCCAACCAACAGCTTGAAGAGCTGAGCAAGGTGGACGGGCTGACCCAGCTGCTAAACCGCCGCGCCTGGGAAGAGCTGCTTAGCATTGAGTACAAGCGCCTGTTACGCAGCCAGGCCACCAGTACCCTGGTGATGCTGGATATCGACCACTTTAAACGTGTCAATGATAACTATGGCCATCAGGCCGGTGATGAAATTATCCGTATGGTCTCAAAACAGCTGCGCCAGCAAAAGCGTGACAGCGACATCGCCGGGCGTTACGGCGGCGAAGAGTTTGGTGTCATCCTCCCCGATACCAATGGACAGGGCGGTATTGTCTTCTGTGAACGACTCCGCAAGGCCATCGAATCAACCGTGGTTGAGTACGATGGCAAACCCATCCCGGTCACTGTCAGCCTGGGGTTGGCGGAGGTCAGCTTTGACAGTGATACCCACATCAAGTGGCTGCAACACTCAGACGAGGCGCTGTATGCCTCCAAAGAGAATGGGCGCAACCGCTGTACACTCTCGGAAAAATAGACGTTTGGCTTTGGGCCTGACGAAGGGCTGGTGAGATAATGCGCTAATCGCCAGCCCTCTCTTTTCATAATTTTCAAACCCACATCCAAATTCACCTCGACTGGCGAGACTCTTGGCGGACGCGCTCCTCACCCACCCCTGAACCAACATTGCAGTTTGACCCCAAAAGCTGCACAATCGCCACCGTATTTAGCCGTTCTCCAGTCGAGACCTACCTCTTGTTGCACCGTCTAAGATCCCTGATACACGCCCCTTGGCTACGCGCTGTTCTGGCAACGGTTATGTTTATAGCCGTACTGTATGGCTATGAGATGTCGGTGGCCCTGCTGGGTGGGTTTGATCACTACCGTTTTTTTGAACGCTGGTTTGAGCTTGGGTTTGTTGTCTATATCTATCTGACCAGCTATCTGATTTTAAAGCCGGGACGCTGGCGAGCCCTGCAAGCGGCACTCCCCATCCTGCTGATATATGTGGTACAGGATATTTTTTACCACTTTTATGGAAAAGTATTCCGCATCATAGAAGTACTGGAGTTACCCGAACTGCTTCAGGTACTGCCACTCACCTACAGCATCCCGATAGTGTTGATACTGTTACTACCGCTGCTATGGCTGATACGTCATATCAATTACCAGAAACGACTCTTGATCCTCATCGGCTCCGCGCCACTACTGGCCATCATTGTGCTACTGGAGTTTATGCCACAGGGTTACACATCGCTGATCGATAACCATGGCAACCAGATCACTACTTACTCCGACAGCTTTAGCGTCATCAATAACGGCCGTCTGACCATGCTCTTTTACCGCGAGGCAAAACGGATTGAGGCCCTGGCGGCCACCCACCCCTATCGTAACCGCGACACCTATACGGCAGAAAACGACCAGGTTGCAGCGCAGCTGAAACAGCACAGCAACCAGCGTAACGTACACCTGATTGTGCTGGAGAGTTTTCTTGACCCAACTCTCTTTAAAAAGGCCCGGTTCAGCCAGGACCCCGTACATCCCGACTTTACAACTCTGTTTGGTGACCAGTTGGGCCTCTCCATCTCCCCGGTCTTTGGCGGGGGTACGGCACAGGCAGAGTTTGAGGTGTTGTGTGGCACGCCGGCCATGGAGCGGCTGACCAGCGTCGAGTTCAATCTGTTCACCGGCAAATCAGCCGAATGTCTGCCGGCTATTTTTAACCGGCTTAACTACCGCACCGTGGCCACCAACGCCTATCGCCCCAATTTTTTTAATGCCATTCCGGCCTATAAAGGGGCCGGTTTTAAGGAGACCTACTTCCCGCGTGAGTATGCGGGCAGCAACCCCACCTACTACAGCAACGGTGATGACGCCGATGATGATTACATCTTTGACGGTGCGCTATTCACCCAAAATGCTGCGTTTGTCGAACAACATATGCGCGACCATCCTGACCAGCCGCTGGTCAACTACATTATGACGGTGTATGGCCATACACCCCACATCCTCGATACCACTAAACGGCCAGAACTAATCCAAGTGATTGCCGACCATCAGGATGAACATCTGCAACGGGCCACCAACCAGTTCTATTACCGGACCCAGGCAATCGCTGCCTACGTGCGTAAGTTAATCGCCATCGATCCACAGAGCATCATCATCTTTATCTCTGACCATGTACCACCACTGCTCTACGGCCCTACCACCTACGAGAAGCTGGACTACCTCGACAACCGCGAGGCGCTGCCACATCTGAACCGGCTCATGGTGATCGAAAATGGCGAGACCAAACTCTATAAAACCACTCACCACTACGAACTCAACGCCATGGTCTACAACTACATCAGCGGCGGCGACTACTGTCACAACAACCGCTGTCCACATCTAAAGCCAGAAACCGCTATCGCCAAAGAGGATTATCTTGAGCAGTATATGCGGCTGATGGCACACGCCTCAGAGTAGCCCAACATCCCGGCTATCCATTTGATACACAGCAACAAAGTACAACCCAACCGTATCGATTACCGTTACTATAAGTTACTCACTGATAGCCAGACAGAATCTACCCATGACCAGTCGTCCCACTGAACTTAGCCAGATCATTGCCCAGGAAAAACCCCGCCGCCGCAAAATGGTTTTTATCATCGTGCTGATTGTCATCGCGCTGCTGCTCTTTGTCCGGTTTGGCAGTCACGAACAGAAGCAGCCCACCTTTACCACTGCCACCGTGGAGCGTGGCGACCTGATCACCACGGTTACCGCTACGGGCACCCTGGCACCACTCAACCAAGTGGATGTGGGCAGTGAAATATCCGGGGTGATTGAGTCGATCAGCGTTGATTTTAATGATCGTGTCAAACGTGGTCAGGTGCTGGCACGGATCAACACCGACGAACAGCAGGCCCGTGTTGTACAGTCACGCGCGGCGCTGGAGGTAGCGGAGGCGCGGGTACTGCAGGCCAGTGTTACGGTACGGGAGAGCCAACATAAACTGGCGCGCTGCGAAACATTGTCACAACAGGGGTACTGCCCGTCACAGGAGCTGGAGACGCTACAGGCCAACCGTGACCGTGCGGTGGCTGACGAGGCCAGCGCCAAGGCCCAGGTATCACAGGCCAAGGCCACTCTGAACGCCGATCAGACACGTCTGGCCAAGGCAGTCATCCGCTCCCCCATTGACGGCATTGTCCTTAAACGCGCCATAGAGCCTGGCCAGACCGTGGCGGCATCGCTGCAGGCCCCCATTCTTTTTACACTGGCGGAAAATCTCAGTCAGATGGCGCTGCATGTCTCCGTCGATGAGGCCGACATCGGCCAGGTACACGTGGGACAGAAGGCGACATTCAGCGTCGACGCCTACAACGAACAGAGTTTTGCCGCCACCCTCACCCAGGTCCGGATGGCACCGCAAAACAGTGGCGGGGTGGTGAGCTACGAGACCATCCTCGCCGTCGACAACCAGGCCCTGACACTGCGCCCCGGCATGACGGCCACCGCCCGAATTGTGGTGCAGGAGATTAAGGGGGCACGGCTGCTGCCCAACGCCGCGCTGCGCTTTACCCCCCCGGTGGTCAGCGCCACAGAAGATCAAAACCTGATGGATAAACTCTTGCCCCGCTGGGGCAACCGCAACAGCAACCGTGACAAAAACGAGCAGCAGGGCCGACAGAAACAGGTTTGGATATTAAAAGAGCAGCGCCCCATGGCCATCACCCTGCAGACCGGTGCCAGCGATGGCCGCACCACCGAGATCATCGAGGGGGATCTGCAGCCAGGCAGCGAAATCATAACCGGCGTGACCGGTGGCCCGGCGCAATGAGCAGTGCGGTCCCACTCATCACCCTGCATGACCTGAGTAAGAGCTACGGCCAGGGCGATGCCAAGGTGAACGCCCTCTGCAATATCAACTTGCAGATCAATAGCGGCGAGTTTGTGGCCATGATGGGGCCCAGTGGCTCTGGCAAATCGACCTGCATGAACATTCTTGGCTGCCTTGATACCCCAAGTACCGGCCAATACCTGTTTCAGGGGGAGGCCGTGGAGCAGCTATCCCGCAACCAACGCGCCTTGTTACGTCGCCACTACATCGGTTTTGTCTTTCAGGGATTTAACCTGCTGGCGCGCACCAGTGCGCTGGAAAATGTCGAGCTGCCACTCATCTACCGCCGCATCCCCAGGGCCGAGCGCCGCGCCCGCGCCCGTGCCGCCCTCGCGGCGGTTGGGCTGGAAGGGCGTGAAAGCCATACCGCAGCTGAACTCTCCGGCGGCCAGCAGCAGCGAGTCGCCATCGCCCGTGCGCTAGTCACCGAACCGGCGGTGCTGCTGGCCGACGAACCCACCGGCAATCTCGATAGCGAACGCAGCCACGAGATCATGGCGCTGCTCTCCCGACTCAATCGCGACAACGGCATCACCATCATTATGGTGACCCACGAGCACGACATTGCCGCCTTTGCCAAACGCACCCTTCACTTTGTAGATGGTGCCATCCAGCAGACAGCGGTCAACGGGGCGTCACTCTAATGTGGTTAAGTGCCCTGGCCCTGGCATTACGCGAGATCCGCCGCAACCTGCTGCGCTCCATGCTCACCATGCTTGGCATTATCATCGGCGTGGCTGCTGTCATCATCATGATGACCATCGGCAACGGCACCACCGCCAAGGTGACTGCACAGATCGAAAGCCTTGGCAGCAACCTGCTCATCGCCCGCCCCGGTCAGCGCCACCGCCCCGGTGCCCGTGAACAGGCCAAACCGTTTGAGCTGACCGATGCCGAAGCATTGGGGCGCGACATACCCAACGTCGTCGCTGCCAGCGCCTCTTCGGCCCAGCCCACCACCGCCATTTTTGGCAACGCCAACTGGTCCAGCACCGTTACCGGCATCGACAATCAATTTCTCACCGTGCGTAACTGGCCGCTGGCCAGTGGCCGTGAATTTAACAGTGGTGAACTGCGGGCCGGGGCCTCCGTCTGTCTGATCGGTGCCACTGTCTCTCAGCAGCTGTTTACCCAGGAGGAGTCCATCGGCAATTACATCCGCCTCGGCAAAATCTCATGTCAGGTGGTGGGTATTCTGGCCACCAAGGGGCAATCCGCCATGGGCCAGGATCAGGACGACGCCATCCTCATCCCACTCCGCAGCTTCTGGCGTCGTATCGCTGGCAACCAGAATGTCAGCTACATCCACCTCTCGGCGCGCCCCGGTGTTGCGACCGAACAGGTCAAGCGTGATGTCGAACGGCTACTGCGGGAGCGACGCCACATCAGTGGCGACAAAGAGGATGATTTCAGCATCATCGACATGAAAGAGATTGCCAAAACCATGGCTGGTACCACCCAGATCATGACCGGACTGCTCGGTGCCGTGGCCGCCATCAGCCTGATTGTGGGGGGCATTGGCATCATGAATATCATGCTGGTCTCCGTTACGGAGCGGACCCGCGAGATCGGCATTCGCCTTGCCATCGGCGCACTTGAACGTGAGGTACAGCGACAGTTTCTGGTCGAAGCGGTGGTGCTCTCCTCCGTCGGCGGCATTCTCGGAATTTTGCTCGCCATACTCGCCTCCTGGTTTATCGCCGGGGCACTTGATGTCCCCTTCATGCTCGACAGCACAATTATCATCGCCGCCTTTCTCTTCTCCGCAGCAATAGGGGTACTGTTTGGCTACTTTCCCGCACGAAAAGCCGCACAGCTCAACCCCATCGATGCCTTACGACATGAGTGATCTGGATATCCGCCCCTTTTAATACCCTCACCGATTAAAAATTTACATTTATTTAATAATGACAATACAAACAGTTACGTGAACAACCCCACGCCAGGAGCATTTACCACACTTATTAACTGGTAGTCGCCCCCCCATTATTTGAGACAATACCCGCCTGCTACAGGTTATCAATATAAAACTTAATTTAAATTAACAGGGGAATATCAGATGAATCGGCATCTACTCACTACCTTAATACTTTCGTTATCGCTACCTGCCATGGTGCAGGCAGCCCCTATACAACGGGTTCAAAACCCCATTGCCGGGCAATACATCGTACTGATCAAGCCCGATCAGGTGCGTGGACCGCAAGACTTCAGCGCTGCTGCACGCTCCCGTCCAAGCGTATCGCAGTTTGCCAACAGCCGCGCCAGGAGCCATGGTGCCCAGGTAGAGCGGGTGTTTGAAAATGCAGTACGCGGCTTCTCAGCAAAAATGAGCCCCCGTCAGGCCCAGCGGCTGGCTGACGACCCTGCCATTCTGCTGGTGGAAGAGGATCAAGTCATGAGCATCAACGCCACTCAGGCCAATGCCACATGGGGACTGGATCGTGTCGATCAGGCCAGCCTGCCACTTGATACTAACTATACCTACAACGACACCGCTGCCAACGTCCATGCCTATGTCATTGATACCGGCATCTTCTACAGCCACACCGATTTTGGCGGACGGGCGGTACCCGGTTTCGATGCCATCAATGACGGACGTAATGGTAACGACTGTAATGGTCACGGCACCCACGTAGCGGGCACCATCGGTAGCGGCACCTACGGTATTGCCAAAGGTGTGCAGCTACATGCCGTGCGTGTTCTGAACTGCACCGGCGGAGGCACCACGGCTGGTGTCATTGCCGGAGTCGACTGGGTAGCAGCTAACCATCAGGCCCCTGCTGTGGCCAACATGAGCCTGGGTGGTGGGGCCTCCAACGCCCTCGATAACGCCGTACGTAATGCCATCGCTCGTGGTGTAACGTTTGCCGTTGCCGCCGGTAACGCCAACGCCAACGCCTGCAACTCATCACCTGCACGGGTAACACAGGCGATCACCGTCGGGGCCAGCGCTGACACCGATGTACGTGCCACCTTCTCCAACTTTGGCACTTGCCTCGATCTGTTTGCCCCAGGCGTCAACATCACCTCCACTTGGAATACCAGCAACAGTGCTGTCAACACCATCAGCGGTACCTCCATGTCTTCCCCTCACACCGCTGGGGTAGCTGCACTCTATCTGGCCGCCAATCCAGCCAAGACACCTGCCGAAGTTGAGGCTGCATTAAAAGGCAATGCGGTTGGCAGGGTCACATCAGCAGGCACAGGGTCAACCAACCTGTTGTTGCAGTCACTCTTTGCCGGGGCTGGTACCGGCACAGGTGCCACCGTGCCGCTAAACAACGGTGATACCGTGGCAAACATTACCGACACCCTCGGTAACGACCGCCTCTACACCGTCACCGTACCCAGTGGTGCCACCAACCTGAGCGTCAGCAGCAGCGGTGGAACGGGCAACGCCGACATCTATCTACGCCTCGGCAGCGCACCGCAGCTAGCCACCTTTGACTGTCGTTCAATCGCCACAGGCAATACCGAGAACTGCACCGTTGCCACACCTACCGCCGGTGTCTACTACATCATGTTACACGCCACGGCAGACTATGCTTCACTCAGCCTGAACGTGAATTACACCACCAACACTGCCAATCAGGCACCTGTGGCAAACTTCACCACCGCCATCACCAACCTGAATGTACAGTTCACCGACACCTCCAATGATACAGACGGCAGCATCACCGGCTGGTTGTGGAATTTTGGTGATGGTGGCAGCTCCGTACTGCAAAACCCCAGCCGTACCTACGCCGTCAGTGGTAGCTATACCGTCACACTCATTGCTACAGACAATAGCGGTGCCAGCAATACACGCAGCGCTATAGTCACCGTCAGCTCCGGGCAGGCGAGCCAACCGTGCACCAGCTGTGAAAGCTACACTGGCACACTCTCTGCCGGTCAGACCGTTTATCAACCCAACGGTGGTTCTTACAGCACTAACGTCAGTGGTGTGCATGAAGCGTGGCTGGAAGGTGCAGCAGGCACCAACTTCAACCTCACCCTCTACCGTCAATTCAGGCATAACCGCTGGACCGCCGTTGCTACATCCTCAGGCA
This sequence comes from Gammaproteobacteria bacterium, assembly GCA_021731365.1. Classification (GTDB taxonomy): domain Bacteria; phylum Pseudomonadota; class Gammaproteobacteria; order Tenderiales; family Tenderiaceae; genus JAKFXL01. Next base: position 24,271 of record JAKFXL010000022.1, read on the forward strand.
GCACCTCCTCTGAGCACGTCAGTTACAGTGGTACCCCAGGCACTTACCGCTGGGGCTTGAATAGCGCGTCAGGCAGCGGTACCTATGACTTCTGGATGATTCGCCCGTAAACACTATTGGTGATGTTATTGCCACCGTGGATTAACAATCAATAGATGTAAAACCCACTGAAGCCGCACTTGCGGCTTCAGTTTTTTATACCCCATTAAAAAAACTATACCCCCCTGATTCACTCCGTTCACCAGTGATATAAACCACAAACTTATACTAATGCCACCCCTCACACTTCAACAGACTCACCACGATCAAGGATCAAGGATCAGTTCGGAGAACCATGGGTTTACTCTCGACCAACGTCACATAAAAAAAGGCCCCGCCATTACTGACGGGACCTCTCTTAACAACAGGTATTACGAAACGTTTGGGTTACATCATACCGCCCATGCCACCCATACCGCCCATGCCACCCATATCAGGCATACCACCACCTGAGTCAGCCTTTGGCTTCTCCGCGATCATCGCTTCTGTGGTCAACATCAGACCCGCGATAGAACCGGCGTTCTGCAGTGCAGTACGGGCCACTTTGGTTGGATCAAGAATACCCATCTCAATCATGTCACCATACTCGCTGGTCGCCGCGTTGTAACCAAAGTTACCTGTACCTTCAGCAACCTTGTTGACGATCACAGATGGCTCATCACCGGCGTTGGCAACGATCTGGCGCAGTGGCTCTTCCATGGCACGACGCAGGATCTTGATACCGATATCCTGGTCATGGTTGGCACCCTTCAGATCCTTGATTGCCTGCAGGGCACGAATCAGTGCCACGCCACCGCCAGGAACCACACCCTCTTCAACGGCTGCGCGGGTTGCGTGCAGTGCATCGTCGATACGGTCTTTTTTCTCTTTCATCTCCATCTCTGTGGTCGCACCAACCTTGATCACCGCAACACCACCGGCCAGTTTGGCCAGACGCTCTTGCAGCTTTTCACGATCGTAGTCAGAAGTGGTTTCCACCATCTGAGCGCGAATCTGGGCAACACGTGCCTCGATATCACTCTTCACACCAGCACCATCAACGATGGTGGTATTGTCTTTGCCAACCACAACCTTCTTGGCGGTACCCAGATCTTCCAGGGTTGCTTTCTCCAGTGACAGGCCTACCTCTTCAGAGATAACAGTCGCGCCAGTCAGCACAGCCAGATCCTGCAACATCGCCTTACGGCGATCACCAAAACCAGGTGCCTTAACTGCTGTCACCTTGATGATGCCACGCATGTTGTTCACAACCAGGGTCGCTAACGCTTCGCCTTCAACATCTTCAGCAATAATCATCAGCGGACGGCCAGACTTGGCAACACCTTCCAGAATTGGCAGCAGTTCACGGATGTTAGAGACTTTCTTTTCGTAGATCAGGATCAGTGGGTTTTCCAGCTCAGCCTGCATCTTTTCAGTATTGCTGACGAAGTAAGGGGAGAGGTAACCGCGATCAAACTGCATCCCTTCAACCACTTCCAGACCATCTTCCAGGCCAGAGCCCTCTTCAACGGTGATAACACCCTCTTTACCCACACGCTCCATCGCTTCAGCAATCAACTTACCGATCACTTCGTCAGAGTTTGCAGAGATGGTGCCGACCTGATTGATAGACTTGCTATCGGTGCAAGGCTTGGAGATCTTTTTCAGCTCTTCAACCGCTGCAATCACCGCTTTATCGATACCGCGCTTCAGATCCATTGGATTCATACCGGCAGCGACCGATTTCATACCTTCGCTCAGAATCGCCTGGGCCAACACAGTTGCAGTAGTAGTACCGTCGCCGGCCACATCAGCAGTCTTGGAGGCAACCTCCTTCACCATCTGCACACCCATGTTTTGGAACCGGTCTTCCAGCTCGATCTCTTTAGCAACAGAGACGCCGTCCTTAGTGACGGTAGGTGCGCCGTAGCTCTTTTCCAGAACCACGTTACGGCCCTTAGGACCGAGGGTAACTTTTACAGCATTGGCCAGCACATTGACGCCTTCAAGCATCTTGTGACGGGCTTCAGATGAGAAATTAATAATCTTTGCCATTTGTTTATAACTCCAGAAACGGTTGTGTGATATTCAGTTAAAAACTAAATTATCCAAGAACGGCCAGCAGATCATCTTCACGCATGACCATCAACTCCTGGCCCTCAAGCTTGATCTCGGTGCCGGAGTATTTACCAAACAGCACCTTGTCACCCACTTTGACATCCAGGGCGCGCTTGTCGCCGTTTTCCAATATGCGGCCAGTACCCACAGCCACTACTTCACCCATCATCGGTTTTTCCTGAGCGGAGCCGGGCAGAACAATGCCACCAGCAGATGTCTCTTCACTCTCAAGGCGTTTTACTACTACACGATCATGCAATGGACGTATATTCACGATATGTTCCTCCTGAAAACATAACACTCTGTTATCTAAGCAATTAACATCAGATAAAACATTCTCGGACGAGAAGGTGCCTGTTATATGGGGAACACTGTTTACAGTTTCAAGGGCGGGGGATGAAATTTTTACTACTTTAGAGGCCACAATTGACGTAACTGCATAGTAGTCGATGGTGACAGGCAACTCGCCCGGCGACACACTGCCACCGGGCGTAGATATCAATAGCGATGAAACAGTTAATCAATACGTCCATCACGGGCAGCTTTAAGCACCAGGGCATCAAACGCATCCGCGCTCATCAGCCCCTGTTCGGCGACGAGGTCACGCACCGGGCGACCACTCTTCTCCGACTCTTTGGCCACTTCACCGGCCTTCATGTAGCCGATGCTGGTATTGAGCAGCGTGGCCAAGGCGCAACTGGTGTGGAGAAACTCCTTGCAGCGCTCGCGGTCGATCTTCATCCCTTTGAGGTTAAACTCAGTGGCGGCATTGATGGCGTTGGTCAGCCACTCCATCTGGTCAAACAGCGCCGAGCCCATGGCCGGCATCATGACGTTGAGTTCGAGCTGACCGGCTTGAGTCATGTAACCGATGGCGGCGTCCTGCCCCAGCACCTGAAAACAGACCTGATTCAACATCTCAAACATCACCGGGTTGACCTTACCGGGCATGATGGAGGAACCGGGCTGCACCGGCGGCAGCTGGATTTCGCCAATGCCGGTACGTGGGCCGGAACAGAGCAGCCGCATGTCGTTGCTGATACGGGTAATCTCCAGCGTCAGATCACGGATCGTCGAGGAGAGGCGTTGAATATCGTGGGTCGACTGCATCTGTGCCGCCAGATCATCGGCGGGACGGATCTTCTCCCCCATCAACCGCGCCACCTCGACGGCGACACGGTTGGCGTAGTCAGGCGAGGTATTAAGCCCGGTACCGGCGGCGCTGCCCCCCAAACCCACCTCACACAGCCCATCACGACACGCTTCGATATTGCGGGCGGCGCGACGCAGGGTCCAGGCGTAGGCGCTGAACTCACGCCCCAGCGTTGTTGGCACTGCATCCTGCAGATGGGTACGACCCGATTTGACGGTATCCACCTCTTCAACCCCGATACGGGCATATTCGTCGGCCATGTTATTCACGGCCGCCAGCAGACGTGGCAGCTTCATCAACGCCGTCAATCGCAGTGCGGTAGGGATGGTATCGTTAGTGGACTGCCCCATGTTGACGTGGTCATTGGGGTTGATCGGCGTATAAACCCCTTTAGTGCCCCCCAGTGCAACATTAGCCAGGTTGGCCACCACCTCATTACTGTTCATGTTGTGGCTGGTGCCAGCCCCCGCCTGGAAACGATCCACCACAAACTGGTCCAGATAGTCACCGGCCAGGATCTGGTCACAGGCCGCCACAATCGCCTTGGTCAGGGTGTCGTCCAGCCAGTGGGGCTGGTTGTTGGCAACTGCCGCCGCACGTTTGATCAGTACATGGGCTTTGACAAAATCAGCATCGGGGCGACGACCACTAATGGGGAAGTTGATCACCGCACGGGCCGTCTGTGCACCGTACCAGGCATCAGTGGGAACCTTTACTTCACCCAGACTGTCTTTTTCGATGCGAAACTGATTTTTATCACTCACTATGAATCTCCTGTAGATAGGCACGGCGTCAAGTGTGGACAGTTTAAACCATGAAGGTGTCATACCAACAGTAAAACGGGGACGTCCAATGGGGGCTGGCACCTCACACTATAATCGCCTATGTTATAGGTCTGTTTGAGAGGAGCACTGCTGCGGATGGAGGTATGTACACAGTTTCTGATATCCGGCCGTGTGCAAGGTGTCTGGTTCCGTGCCACCACACAACAGACGGCCAACCGCCTGGGGATTACCGGTTATGCTAAAAATCTGCCTGATGGCCGGGTTGAAGTGTTGGCCTGCGGCGAACATGATAGTGTGACCGAGCTGGGAGAGTGGCTCTGGCAAGGCTCAGCTCACTCTGATGTAAAAGAGATCGTTATTCACCAGAAGGGGGCGCAGGATCGCCCCAATAGCTTTGAAATACGTTAACCCATTCACATACCCAAGGAGCTTGACCATGTCTAAAAACAGCCTGTTAATCACCACCACCCTGATTGGGGCACTGCTGGCAGTGCCCGCCTTTGCCGACAAGGACAAAGAGAAGAGCGGTGAAGGTAGTGGCCATACGGCCAACCACAAAGAGCATTTTCAACAACGTCAGCAGATGCACATGGATATGATGAAAATGATGGCCGATACCATGACCATCCTCCGGGATTTAAACCATCAGCCCAGCGCTGATGAGAAAAAGCGGCTCACTGACATGATCAACCGCATGAACGAAATGCTGGCACAACATAAAACCATGGATGAAGGCGCAATGAAATCCATGGATCACAAAATGGGCAGCCCTAAAGGGGCCGGACATCACGACAAGAAGTAACCTCAGCACCCCTCAGCCCTGCTGAGGGGTATCTTCCCCCCTTCTACACACCACACCCCCCACATTCACCACACCCACTGGCTGGTTAGATACGGTTCGTGCTCTAATCGCAGGGCAAATATGTCCAACAACGCCGTGGCCTGGAACTCTGATGAAAAACATACCCCTACGTGCCCTGGCACTACTCTGCATTATCCAGCTCATCCCATCGGTCCAGGCAGGCATTAGCAACGACCCGAGGCTGAACTGGAAAACCCTTACCAGTGAACACTTTACACTTCACTACCATGATGGTGAAGAGCAACTGGCCCAGACAACCATCGCCATTGCCGAGCGGGTTCACACCAGACTTTCACCCATTTTTCAATGGGTCCCCCTGGAACCGACCAACATTGTATTGACCGATCAGGTCGATTTTTTCAACGGCTCCGCCACCCCCATCCCCACCAACACCATGACGCTGCACGTCACGCCCCCGGAGATATTCACCGGGATTGAGGACCACGCCGGGGCGCTGGAGACACTCATCACCCATGAGTATGTGCACATACTGCATCTGGACAAGGCGACCCGTGGACCTCTGCTGGCACGGCAGCTGCTGGGACGGTTTATTCTCCTCTTCCCCGGCGTGTTTCAACCCGCCTGGCTGGTTGAGGGGTTGGCCACCTACTACGAGACCGACCCGGAACGGGCCATCGGCCGTGGCCAGAGCAGCGCATTTGAGATGCTGATGCGCACCGAATATAGCTGCGGCATCAAACCACTGCGACAGGTCAATCAACCCATCGCCAGCTGGCCCAGTGGCAGCGTCCCCTACCTCTACGGTGTCCACTTTTACCAGTTTATCGCCGACCGCTACGGCGAAGAGAAGATCCAGCAGCTGGTCACACGCTACAGCGGCAACCTGCTGCCCTTCAGCATCAACAACACCAGCAAACGGGTTTTTGGCAAAGATATGGCGGCGCTGTGGGACGAGTTCGAGGTTTACCTTCAAGGGCAATATCAACCGCAACTCAATACCCTGCAATCACAAGGCGAACACGCTGGGGTGCGTATTGGCGAGCAGGGTTACGTCACCAGCAGCGCCCACCCGCTGCCCGATGGCACACTCTTTTACCTGAGTTTCAACGGCTACAACGCCCCGGCGTTAATGCGGTTACGACCCGGCTCACAGACACCCGAGCGACTCGCTGATGTGCATCAGGGGGCCCGTTTTGATCTGCACCCCGAGGCCGGCATTGTGGTAGCGCAACCTGAGGTGAGCCATAACGCCAACCTCTTTTACGACCTCTACCAGATCGACCCGGCCAGTGGCAAACAGCGCCGTTTAACCCATGGTCAGCGTTACCGCGACGCCACCTGGTCACCCGATGGCAAAGAGATGGTGGCCATACAGAGCGCCCTGGGCAATCAGGCGCTGCACCGGCTGAATGGCAAAGGTGAACTGATTGAGGTGCTCTGGAGCGGTGACAATGGCACCACACTCAACAATCCCGACTGGTCTCCCGACGGCACAGCACTGGTGATGTCGGTCTGGCGGCCAGACGGGGGGTGGAATCTGGAACAGTTCAATATGAACGACCGTAGCTTCACCGCACTGACACAACAGTCAGTGATCGAGGCACAGCCCCGCTACAGCCCTGACGGCCGCAGCGTGCTCTTCAGCGCTGATCATGGCGGCACCTACAACCTGCGCCGTCTCGACCTTGCCAGCGGCGAGATCACGACCCTGACCCACGTCGCCAGCGGCGCATTTGAACCCCATCAAGCCACCACTGATGGTCCGATCTACTACACCGGCTTCAACTGCGATGGCCTGGATATCTACCGTCTTGACCAGCCAGAGTCACTGCCGACCCCAGTGGCCAATACGGGCACCTCGGGGATCCCGCTACCACCGGCACCCCTGCCAGAGGGGTTGCAGACCCGCGACTACTCCCCCTACGCCCATCTGCGCCCACGCTGGTGGCTACCACACATCGCCATCGAAACCGGCCGTACCGAGCTGGGGCTGACGACCTCCGCCAGCGACCCACTCAACCGCCACCTCTATCAACTGAACGCCGCCTATGACTTCAGCAACCGGATGCTGATCGGCTCTGTTGACTATATCTATGACCGTTACTACCCGCTCTTCAAACTGCACGCAGAACGGTTCAACCAGCTGGAACACAGCAACGACGACACACTGCTGCGTGTGCGTCAGGAGGAGCGTTATCAGGCAGAGGTGGTGCTGCCTTATCTGCAATACAACCGCCAGATTTCGCTCCACGCCGCCGCCATTAACGATCAGAGCGCCGACCACTGGCGGGCGCTGAGCACCACCCCCCGCGCCGACCGCACCGACCGCCTGCTCGGACTGGCCATGGTCTACAACTCAGCACGGCGCTACCCCCTGGCCATCAGCCGCAACAACGGACTCTCTCTGCAACTGGTCGCAGAGAGCAGCGACGCCTTGAGCGGCTCAGACTACAGTGGCACCACCTACCTGTTCGATAGCCGCGCCTACATCCCCCTGGGTGGCAAACATCTGCTGGCCCTGCGTATTGCGGGCGGTGCTGGTGACGACCAGTCACGCCCCTTTGTGCTCGGTGGCAGCCGCAGCGCCGGGCAGACCACTGCCCTGCTGGGACCACCCCAGATCGACTCACCCTTCAACCGGCGTGGCTACGCACTGCGTGGGTATAGCGTCGGCGAGGCGGGGCTGGTTGGCTCGCGCATGGCACTGACATCCGTTGAGTGGCGCTTCCCCATCGCCCTGGTCGAGCGTGGTTTTATGGCACCACCCGTGGCGTTGCACCAGCTGCATGGTCTCGCCTTTATTGAGGCAGGCGACGCCTGGTACACCGGGCAGAAGGAGCGCTTCGTCACCTCCGCCGGGGTAGAGCTGCGCGCCGAGCTGATGCTCTTTTACGGTTTAGGGCTACAGACACGCCTCGGTTACGCCCGCGCCCTTGATAACGGTGGCGACAACGAACTCTATCTGCAGCTGGGCAGCTCATTCTAAAAGATGGCACACGCGCCGTTTGGTCTCAGCTAAACGGCATTGATGCACCATTGGCCTTCCTCAGCGTAAATAGGCCTCACTGGCGTAGCGCCGCATCATGCGCTGGCTATTGAAAAAAGAGGCACTTTGGGAGATGGCCCCCTTCATCACCGCCGTCCAGCCGGGAGCGTCCTGGTAGTAGAGCGGCAGAACGGTCTGTTCCAGCTTTTGATACAGATGTTCCGCATCATCACCATTGGCAGAGACGTTATCCTCACCAATGGCCCAGCCTGTAATCCCTTCGATACACCCCTCAACCCACCAGCCATCCAGCACACTCAGATGGGGCACACCATTAAAGGCTGCTTTCATACCGCTGGTACCACTCGCCTCCATCGGCCGCAGCGGCGTGTTCAGCCAGACATCCACCCCCGCTACCAAGGTTAGTGCCGTCGCCATGTCGTAGTCAGGCAGATAGGCGATGGTGACAACATCTTTAAGTTCATGCAGATGTTTGTGCAGTGTTTCAATCAGTCTCTTGCCTGATTGGTCCTTTGGGTGCGCTTTGCCCGCCAGCACTATCTGCAGGGGGTGGCGCTGTGCGATCTGTCTGAGTCGATTTATATCAGAAAAGATCAGGTCCGGGCGTTTGTAGGCCGTCATACGGCGGGCAAAACCGATGGTGAAACAGTCTGCCTTCAGGGTCACCCCCGCCTCTTGCCTGACTTTGTCGATGAGTCCCTGTTTGGACTGCAGGTGGGCGACACGAATCGCCTCATCGGCCACACAACAGGCCACGCGCATCAGCCGCTCCGGTTCATGGCACCACCCTGGCAGGACGGCATCGTAAAGTTGCCGGAATGGCAGACTGGTCCAGGTAAAGGGGTGTACACCGTTGGTGATGGCATGGACACGATAACCAGGAAACATATGGCGGGAGATCTCGGCATGGCGACGGGCGACACCGTTGACATACTCACTCAGACTCAGCGCCAGTCGTGTCATGTTGAGGTGCTCCACGCCGGCCAGATGCTGGAGCGTGGGCAGATCGATATAATCCCCCAGCAGACGCTGTACCAGCGCATAGCTGAACTTGTCATGCCCCGCCTCCACCGGCGTATGGGTGGTAAAACAGCACAGTTCGCGTACACGTGGAATGTCATAAGAGGATTCGCCCGGCCGCAGATCTCCCCGCGGGTAGGCGTAACGGCGCAACAGCTCCAGCGCTAACAGTGCCGAGTGTCCTTCATTCATGTGGTACTGGCGCAGCTGAAAACCCAGGGCCTGCAACATACGTGTGCCACCAATACCAAGCACAATCTCCTGTTTAAGACGGTAGGCCTCATCACCCCCGTAAAGCTGCCGTGTGAGGGTACGATCCTCGGCACCATTCTGCTCCAGATCGGTATCGAGCAGCAGCACCGGCTGCTCGCCGTTCATATGCCCTTTGAGCACATAGAGCCAGCCACCCACCCAGACGGTTCGCCCCTCAATGGTCACCGCCACAATGGCACCCAGGGGCACTGCCCAGAGTGATGGATCCCAAGAATCCTTCTGCTCAGTCTGTCGCCCCTCCAGATCGAGTACCTGGCGAAAGTACCCCTCTGTACTGGCCAGCGTTATCGCTACCAGCGGTACCTCCAGGTCGGCGGCAGAACGCAGCGCATCGCCCGCCAGCACCCCCAGCCCACCCGCATAGGTGGGGATCTCATCACACAGGGCAATCTCCATGGAGAAATAGGCCACCCGCAGCTCATGAGTAAAGTTATCGATCGTCGCCATGATTAATCAGCCCCCTGTCCAACCATCGGCTTATTGAAAATCTGATGATACCGTCTGTTCATGATCCCTCCCCTTACCCGTTGTTCTCCATCACAACTTCACACGTTTCAACCATAGTGCATTGGTAATCACCGACACAGAACTGAAACTCATCGCCGCCGCCGCAATCATGGGGGACAGCAGCAGACCAAAAAAGGGGTACAACAGACCAGCGGCAATGGGCACACCGGCAGCGTTATAGATAAAGGCAAAAAAGAGATTCTGGCGAATATTACCCATGGTGGCGTGTGACAGCCGCCGGGCGCGCACGATGCCACGCAGATCCCCCTTCACCAGCGTCACACCCGCACTCTCCATCGCCACATCGGTACCCGTGCCCATGGCGATGCCGACCTGGGCCTGAGCCAGTGCAGGCGCGTCGTTGATGCCGTCACCGGCCATGGCGACGATGCGCCCTTCGGCCTGCAACTGTTTGACCACGGCGGCCTTCTGATCCGGCAATACCTCTGCATGCACCTGATCGATGTCGAGTTTGGCGGCCACTGCCTCAGCAGTCTTACGACTGTCACCAGTGAGCATGACAATGCGGATCCCCTCGCCGTGCAGCAGACGGATCGCCTCCGCCGTGGTCTCCTTGATCGGGTCGGCCACACCAATGAGTCCGGCAACACGACCATCGACACCCAGGAACATCACCGTCTGCCCCTCGCTGCGCAGGGCGTCAGCCTGGCTGGGTAGATCACCGACATCAATGGCAAGATCCTGCATTAGCCTCAAATTACCCAGGGCAATCTTGCGGCCATCCACCACGCCGGTGACGCCCTTGCCGGTGACGGATTGGAAATCCTCTGCTGCTGCCAACTCTGTCTTACGTTTTTCCGCACCACGGACAATGGCGGCGGCCAACGGATGCTCGCTGCCACGCTCGATGCTGGCGGCCAGTCGCACAATTTTGGTTTCATCAAAACCTTCAGCTACTGTCACACTCACCAATTCAGGATGGCCCTCGGTGAGCGTGCCGGTTTTATCCACCACCAGGGTATCGACCTTGCGCATCACCTCCAGCGCCTCGGCATTTTTGAACAGCACACCCATCGTTGCGCCACGGCCTGTACCCACCATAATCGAAACGGGCGTAGCCAAGCCAAGGGCGCAGGGGCAGGCGATTATCAACACCGCCACGGCGTTAATCACGGCATGGGCAAGCCGTGGTTCCGGCCCCCAGACGCCCCAGATAACCATGGTGATCAAGGCAATGAAGACCACCGCCGGAACAAAATACCCGGAGACCTGATCCGCCAGTTTCTGGATCGGCGCACGCGAACGCTGCGCTTGCGCCACCATCTGGACGATCTGCGCCAACAACGTATCAGCACCGACCTTTTCCGCCACCATCACCAGACCACCCGTGCCGTTGATCGTGGCACCGATCACCTGGGTCCCGCTGCTCTTCTCCACCGGTACCGGTTCGCCGGTGACCATTGACTCATCCACATGGCTGACGCCATCAACCACACTGCCATCCACTGGCACCTTCTCGCCAGGACGGATGCGCAACTTATCGCCGGGCTGGACATGCTCCAGCGGAATATCCTCTTCATGACCATCGTCACGCACGATGCGTGCTGTTTTGGGTGCAAGCCCCAACAGCAGCTTGATTGCCGTATTGGTCTGACTGCGGGCGCGCAACTCCAGCACCTGCCCCAGCAATACCAGTGTGGTGATGACGGCGGCAGCCTCGAAATAGACCGGTACTACACCCATCGCATTAAATACCGAGCGCGGAAAAATATCCGGCATAAGCGCCGCTACCATGCTGTAACCCCACGCCACCCCCACACCCAGTCCGATGAGCGTGAACATGTTGAGATTACGTGTCACCAACGACTGCCAGCCACGGACAAAAAAGGGCCAACCGCCCCACAACACTACTGGCGTGGCGAGCAACATCTCCAACAGCTGACGTGTGCCCGGCTGGACAACTGCTGCGACACTCTCGGGCCAGAACTCTGCACCCATGGCGCTGATGAATACCGGAATGGAGAGCACCGCGCTGATCCAGAAGCGGCGTGTCATATCACGTAGCTCGGCGTTATCCTCCCCGGCCACCGTCAGGGTGCGCGGCTCTAAGGCCATGCCACACTTGGGGCAACTGCCTGGGTGATCCTGAACGATCTCGGGATGCATGGGGCAGGTATATTCAGTTTTTGTGATGGTGTCTGGGATGGTATTAGGCACGCCCATCAGCTCCAGTGCCATGCCACATTTTGGGCAGCTGCCCGGCCCTGGCTGCTGAATCTCAGGGTGCATCGGACAAGTATAAAGTGGTGTTGCCGCACTGGCATTGACACTGGCATTGACACTGGCCTTGGCACCGGCGGTCTGACTTAACAACTCTCTATGATGATGGCCGCCTTCGACCGGGGAATGAATATATTGTAGCGGTGCTGCATTAAACCTGGTCAGACAGCCAGGGCCACAGAAATGGTATCGCTGCCCTACATAACCGGCATAGTGGAGGGCATCTGCCGCCACCTCCATGCCACATACGGGATCTTTTTCAGTTGCCATCTTGTTGCCTCGCTTGCTAGCGTTTACAAATAAGATCAGCCCTTTTTAATCGATTCCACTCCGTTATAGCAGCACCACCCCTTGATGGTGCCCTCTTCAAAACATCAAATAGCGCCGGACTCAGCCCCTCATCTGCTTTTATTAACAAACAGATACTTCACCAGCCCGGCCACTACCAGCAACACAATCAACCAAAAAAGGATGCCAAACCCCCAGTGTCCAGCCCCCATCTCCATTCCCATCGACCAACTGCCGCTATCGTGCATCATTTAACACCTCCGCATCGTTGAGCTAACTGTTAAGCGACGTCGAGCATAACACCTCAATGCTGATGATCATGTCCATCGTCGTTCATCGTGGCATCCATATCGTCCGTCCCCATGCCCAGGTCGTCATGATGGGTACTGTCCAGCGACTCGCCATGGTGGCCATCCATCACCTCAGCGCCACTGCCGCCGTGGTGATCCGCGCCATCGCCGTGGGAATGGCTATGCCCTTCTCCTTCAGACTTCGGTAACGACATCACCCCCAGGCCGTAACGATAGACCACTTCGCCACCACGCCAGGCGGTTGCTGACAACACCGCACCCGCGATCACCATACCAACAACAAACAGGGTACCCAGTTTTTTGCCCGTCCAGGTCGAGAATACCGACCAGGCTGCCAGCAGCAAAAAGAGTATCAGCGTGGCGATTGCCCAGTTGCGGTGAAGGGTCATGGCCTGGTGAGAGGGGGTGTCGTGGGCAACGGTATTGTAGGCATACCACCCCGTCAGGCCGGTGATGATGGCAAAACCGGCACCAAACCATAAGGACCAGCGCGCTACAATCTGCCACTGCTCCTGCAGCGGTGATTTTACAAAGAGTGTGACCACGGTCAGGCCGGCAGCCAGGGAGAGTAGCGCCACAGTAAAGTGGACAAAGATGGGGTGCCAGTTGGGGATGATTTCGAACATTTAGTGCTCCTTAAAATAGTGTTTAGTTAAATGCTGTTGAGTCCATTCATCTTCAGCAAACTTGCCGCGCCATTGTTACACCTATACAACTGTAAAAAATAGTGGTCAGAACCAGAAACGGAGACCGGCTACCACACGAGTATCATCTGTCTGCCCGCCAGCTGCGCGGACATAATCGGCTGTATCACCATAGGTACCCGCCCACTCAATGCCTATGTAAGGGGCAAACTCCCGTCTGACCTCATAGCGTAGACGCAAACCTGCCGTCACGCTTGAAAGACCACTGCCCAGACCCCGTTCAGGATCATCCTTACCATAAAGTGTTGTCTCAACACGCGGTTGCAGAATCAGCTTCTGGGTAAACAGCAGCTCATACTCGGCACTCAACCCGACGGCACTGCGACCACCATCACCCAGATAAGCGCTGGCCCCCACCTCAAACCAGTAGGGGGCCAGCCCCTGCACACCCATGGCGAGCCAGGATTGATTCTCCCCTTCACCACTGTCGTAACGCAAACCGAGTTCACTATTCCAATAAGTATCAATGGCATGGCTCCAGAGCAGTTGGGTGCTGGACTCCATCAATGAGTCATTGGCAATCTCACCCTCTGATTTCAATACGATGCGATTGTAATCACTACCATACATGGCTTTAAGGTCATATAACCGCCAGCTGCCCTCTTTTCCACGCACCGCCTCCAGACGATCAACCATTAACGTCGCCATAGTGTATTGATCCGCCAGTGTTAACCGCGGTGACGCCCTAAACTCAAGTCCATCGGAATAGGCGTGGGGATCACGGGCATCCGCCGGGGCCGAACCCCCTTGCATCTTCATGCCGCCCATACCGCCCGCACCATGTTGCATCGTACCACCCGCAGCATCGTCCCCCATGGAGTGACCCATAGCAGAGTGGTCCATGGCCGACTCTGACTCCATGTCCATGCCGGAAAAGTCCATCTCCGCCGCATCAGCGGTGGGTGTCGACATGTTGCCTGTGTGCCCCGAATGGTCCATGGCCATATCGCCCGCTGCCCATAGGGGGGTGATGTTGGTGAGCAGTAACGCCGCCATCAATGATTTTTTTCTGTTTTTCATACTATATATAGTCCTATGCATCACAACCCTCGCCTCACTCAAGAGACCACCACTTCACGGAACATGCCCGTATCCATGTGGTACAGCAGATGGCAGTGCCAGGCCCAGTGGCCCAGCGCATCGGCGGTGACAAGAAAGCTGATCCGTTGCGCTGGCTGCACACTGATGGTGTGGCGACGTGAAAGTACCTCACCCTCCGGACTCTCCAGCTCACTCCACATGCCGTGCAGATGCATGGGGTGAGTCATCATGGTGTCGTTGTGCAAAATGACCCGCAGCCGCTCGTTGTGACGAAAGTGTATAGGTTTGGATTTGCCAAACTCCACCCCATCAAACGACCAGGTATAACGCTCCATATTGCCGGTCAGATGCAGCTCCATGTCACGCCCCGGCTCGCGCAGATCTGTAGGGCCATGAATGCTACGCAAATCTGCATAGGTCAATACTTTGCGGCCGTTATTACGCAGACCAATACCGGGATCATCGAGATTGGTGCGTGGTGTATCAACACGCATATCAACACTGGGGCCATACTCTGTGCTGGCGTGGCGCACTTTGACCGCCGATGCTGCCATCGCACCCCCTCCCGTCGCGCCCATACTCCCCATCATGTCTGTCATGGTCAACATCTCGGGTCTGTCCAGCGCCGGCACAGGGGCCGCTAACCCGTCCCGGATTGCCAGCGTACCTCTGGCGTATCCGGTACGGTCCATCGACTGTGCAAAAATGGTGTAGGCATCGTCACTGGGGGTCACAATCACATCATAGGTTTCACCCGGACCAAAGCGGAACTCATCCACCGTGACCGGCTCAACCGCCAGGCCATCGGCTCCGACCACGGTCATCTTCAATCCGGGTATACGCACATCAAAGAAGCTTTGGGTTCCTCCATTAATAAAACGCAAACGTACCCGCTCACCAGGGCTGAACATCCCCATCCAGTTACCCCGTGGCGTGGTACCGTTCATCAAGTAGGTATACCCGTACGCGGAGATGTCCGCCAGATCCGTAGGACTCATCCGCATCTGGTTCCACATCCGCCGCTTGGAGATGGCGGAGGCCAACCCTTCGGTACTGACATCACGAAAAAAATCGACCACCGTCGGCTGATTGAAGTTGTAATAGTCGGACTGCTTTTTCAGATTGTTAAAGACGTTCATTGGGTCGTCATCTGTCCAGTCCGACAGCAGCACAACGTGATCACGGTCAACCTGCGGACCGGCCTCTTCAGCAGGGTCGATAATAATCGCCCCGTACATGCCCGTCTGCTCCTGAAAGCCGGAGTGGGAGTGGTACCAGTAACTACCCGACTGCTGCACTTTAAAGCGATAGACAAACGTTGTGCCCGGCGCAATGCCATCAAAACTGATGCCCGGCACACCGTCCATCTCAAATGGCAGGATGATGCCGTGCCAATGGATAGAGGTCGGCACACTCATACGGTTAGTCACACGCAGGGTGATCGTATCACCCTCACGCCAGCGTAACGTTGGTGCAGGAATCGACCCATTAATCGTCGTTGCCATGCGTGGCGCACCTGTAAAATTGGCGGGCGACTCTGCCACCGTCAGCTCAAACTCCGTGCCACTTAATACAGGGGCTGAACCGGTTGTTGTCATACCCGCCACCTCGGTGGCTGACTGCGCCCAAGTTGATTGGCTTGCTGGCGCCAACCCTAACAATACCCCGCCTGCCATCAACCCTTGTACAAAACGGCGACGTGGCAAGTTAGCCAGTGGTGGGTTCGGTGGAAAATTGTGTTTCATACAGAGAGCTCCTCTCCTGAGTGACCATTTTTAATCTGTAGTGCCAGGGCACACAACCTGTGTTCGGACATCTCAATCACAGCATTAATTTTGTTGAACAGGTTTTAAAGTCTGACAACGCCAAACACTTAAGACTATCGTTCATCAACACGTCTCCTTCTCCTCATACGCCATGCTTTACCATAGCTGCTGGCCTGACGCCTTCATCGCTGCCACCCGCGTACAAAACTCGGCGGGGCCATAGGCATACACCGTCTGCTGTCGAGAATAACCATCACTCTCTTTTGGTTGTTCGGTATACAGTAGTGGCCGCCCACTTTTTTCTGCATGACGCAGTAACCAATCTAACGCACGCTGCGGAATTCGTTTCCCCACAGGCACCGCCAGATCAACCGGTCCGTCTCTCCATCTCAACCGGTTAAATACAACAATTACCTTTGAGTAGCTGGGCTGCATCCATGTCGGCAGCGGCGACTCATCCATCAACCAGCCGCACGTAAAGGCACCACAGGGATCATGAGGACGATTGTCATAATCACCGCACTTTCCACCACTGCTATGCTGGCAGCCCTTGCCAGGGTAGAGATGGGTCCCGTTCACATAGGTCTGCAACCACCCGTCACAACACGCCGTACAGGGCTGACACTCTCGGGCATTTATCATCACCATTAGCTCGCTTAGTCGCCAGAGGGTCTAACTGCCCGAGTAATAGATGCCGCCGTTATGTTTTACACCATCGGCGGTTTTAAACTGAAACATCAGCTGATGTTTACCCGCGTGTCCCAGGTCATACCCCACCATATACCACTCACCCATCTTCATGGTCGCCTTAGTCTCGGCACTGCCATTGGGATGCACCACCTTGGTATTCATCGACAGATCCGCCACCGCCTGACTATTCTGTTCAACCTTGATCATAAAGTCGTGGCTACCGCCCATCTCACTGCCAGCCTTAGCCTTCATCACCTGAATAGTGACGTTGTAACCATCCACCTCTTTCTGTTCTGTTAACCGATAATCTACCGCTGCCAAAGTGGCGGCCATCGGCATCATGGATGATGAACCTGACATGCCGTGTTTCATTCCTCCATCAGAACCGTGATCACCCGATGCAAACAAAACCGGTGCCGCCACCAGGGTGGCAAATGCAAAACTCATGGCAAATACAGTGATATGTTTCATGTAACGTCTCCTGGCCGATTAAAGATAGTCTCTTCTGGAACCGCCATTGTGCTGCCCCAGTGACTTCAGAATAGCGACCAGGCGCTGTCATAAAAGTGACGGCCGCATTACAAACTTGTAATGTAGATGTCATGTTGATGGCAGCCAGCGCAAGCTAACCTTGATTGGACGTGGTTAACACCTCCCCTCAGACAAACAGGCAGACAATGAAGCTTTTAATCGTTGAAGATGAGATTAAGACAGGTGAATACCTCAAACAGGGGTTAAGTGAAGCGGGGTTTATCGTTGATCTCTGTCACAACGGTTTAGACGGTTACCATCTGGCGATGACCGAACCCTACGAGCTCATCATCCTCGATGTAATGCTGCCGGATGTGGATGGCTGGCGAATCCTCACCTCACTGCGTGATGCCGGTAAGAAATCACCGGTACTCTTTTTAACCGCCCGTGACAGCATTGATGATCGTGTGAAAGGGCTGGAGCTGGGGGCAGACGACTATCTGGTCAAACCGTTTGTCTTTGCGGAGCTGCTCGCCCGTGTGCGCACCCTGTTACGGCGTGGCGTAAACCCGACCAACGAACCCACCCTCAAGATCGCCGACCTGGAGCTGGATCTGGCCCGCCACCGCGCCACCCGGCATGGGCAGCGCATCCACCTGACAGCAAAAGAGTTTGCACTCCTGGAGCTACTGGTACGACGCCAGGGCGAAGTTTTGCCACGTTCACTCATCGCCTCTCAAGTCTGGGACATGAACTTTGATAGCGATACCAACGTGATCGACGTCGCCATTCGCCGCCTGCGCGCCAAGATCGACGACCCCTTTGAACCCAAACTGATTCATACCGTACGTGGCATGGGCTACATGATCGACGCTCCGGATGGCACCTCATAAATGAGACACCCCCTCTCCCTCACACTGCGCCTGACCCTGCTATTTGCCGCCGCCTCCATCATAGTACTGCTCACATTTGGCTGGATTATCGGCCGCTCCATCGAGCAGCATTTTGTTGCAGAAGATCTCAACGAACTCGACGTCATCACCGCCTCAGTACAGCAAACACTCACTACACTGAAAAGCGGTCTACAACCAGAGGATATCCAACAACGGTTTGATGATATTTTAGTGGGACACCACAGCGCTCTATTACGTCTGAGTGATTCACAAGAGCGGATTATTTATCTCAGCCCCGGCCCCGACTTCTCGTCACTGCCCACCACCACCTCTGAACAGAGACTGATCCCCAAATGGAGTGATGGCAAACACAACTACCGCCTGTTAATTCAGCGGGTCACCACCGACCAGGACACCTATACCATCGTGGCAGCCGTCGCCATCGACTTCCATCTGCACTTCTTCAGTAACTTTATCCGTACCCTCTGGCTCATGGTCGCCGGCGCTATTGCACTCATGGTGCTGTTGGCATGGATTGCCGTCCGCCAGGGACATCAACCCCTGCGCCAGATCATCAATCAGATCCGCCAGATTCGCGCCAGTGAGCTCAACAGCCGCATCGATCCCGCCACCGTCCCCACGGAACTGACTGAGCTGGCCCACTCGTTCAACGAATTGATGCAACGGTTAGAGGCGTCGTTTACCCAGCTCTCCCACTTCTCGGCCGATATCGCACACGAGTTGCGTACCCCCATCACCAACCTGATGACCCAAACCCAGGTAGTACTCTCACAGCCCCGCGATAATCAAGCCTATCAAGAGACCCTCTACTCCAACATGGAGGAGTATGAACACATGGCACAGATGGTGGGGGACATGCTCTTTCTTGCCAAAGCCGATAACGGCCTGAAGCCCCCCGCCACTGTCGCCATAACGTTAGCAACGGAGATAGCGAGTCTATTCGACTACTATGAGGCGTGGGCCGAAGAGCAAGGAGTACAACTCATCACTCAAGGCAGCGCCACGATACAAGGGGATCGCCCGATGTTACGACGGGCACTGGGCAACCTACTTGCTAACGCCATTCGCCACACCCCCGCCGGCATGGGTGTCACCATCAAGGTCAACCAGGAGCACAATACAACCATCATCGCCATACAAAACCCCGGCACAGCCATTGCTGCGGAACATCTGCCACACCTCTTTGACCGCTTTTACCGCATCGATCCATCACGCCAGCGTAATGAGGAGGGGGCCGGGTTAGGGCTGGCCATCGTCAAGTCAATCGTCGACATCCATGGTGGCAACATCTCAGTCACTTCTAACGATGCACTCACGGAATTTCAGATAAGACTCAGCACCAACGCATAACAACGATGATGTTTAAGGTTTAAAAAAGGAGGGGCACACATCGACCCCGGCAAGGGAGTCGAGCCTGATCCAACAGCGATACCATTCAACCGTGGTCACCATTAGATCAAGCCGGATCTACTTCATATCAGACACTAAGACCTGACTATTTTTCTTCGTTTTTAGCTGCAAGCTCAATACTTTCAAGCAGTTTTTCATCCAGCATTGGCACTGTCTCAAGCGTCGTTGCATCTTCAACCAGTGGTTTGAGCTGGGTATAAAGGGTTTCGCTGTAGGTATGCAGTGTACGGAACTGCTCAGCCAATTTACCGCCTTGCTCAACAGCCGCCTTCAGCGTCATAACACGTTGCTCTTGAGTGCGCTTTTCCTTACGCAAAGAGACAACCTCATTGGAGACCTGTTTACGAGCCTCAGACTCCTCATCCTTCTGCTTCTTGAGCGCCTTCATCTTCTTGACCACATTTTCTGGTGTATCCGCCAGAATCTTATTGATCGTTTTAAAGGTCTTCTCTTTCTCTGCCAGCTGAGCCTTAATGGCTACCAGCTCTTTCTCCTGCGCTTCACGCAGAGCGGCAATTGTCTGCTCAATCTTACGCTGCCCCGCCAAAGCACCTTCTTTAGCAGCTTCTGACAACGTCTGTGCACGCTCACTGAGCGCTACCTTTTTTTCCATAATGCCAACGGCAATCTGGGCATGCTCCTGTGCTTCTTTGATGTTGATGTCGGCTTCAATAGATCTTTTAATCGCCGCATCCAGAGTGGCCTTAAGATCTTCAGCGCTAGAGTCTGGATCTATACCCAGCGCTTCACACGCCGTTCTCATCAGTATCTGCTTGCCTATGGCAAGTTCTTTCCACACTTTTAATTGCAGTTGCAAATCAGCTTGGTCCACATATTTCTCCGGGTTAGTTAGGGGGGTATCTCTTCAAGGGGCGTTATTGTATCCTAAAATGAGCCGGTCAACCCATTCTCCATGCGTTGAGGGGGGATTTTGCCTCACACCCCCCCTTTCCAGCCCCTTTCCACCGGGAATCGGCCCCCAAAGGGGTACTCATCTCCATCACACTCACTGCTTTTTGATCGTGATACACGACGCTACAACACATCGACTCAAACCAGACGCGCCTTGAGAAAGCTCACCATCTCTGCCAGAGGGATAAACTGGTTTTCAGTATCGCGCCGCCCTTTATACTCGAGTTCCCCCTTATCCAACCCCTTTTCACTAAAGACGATACGATGGGGAATACCAATCAGCTCCATATCCGAAAACATAACCCCTGGGCGCTCCTTGCGATCATCAAACAGCACCTCAAAACCCGCCGCCACCAACTCTCCGTAGAGTTTTTCAGCCGCCTCGCACAGACGCTGTGACTTATGCATATTTAATGGAATCAAGACCACATGGAAAGGGGCAATGGCAACAGGCCAGATGATCCCCTGGGCATCATTGTTCTGCTCAATGGCCGCCGCCACAATGCGCGAAACACCAATGCCATAACAACCCATGGTCATCACCACCGGTTTACCATCTTCACCCTGCACGTTTGCCTTCATCGCCTCGCTATACTTGCGGCCAAGCTGGAAGATGTGTCCTACTTCAATACCACGTTTAATCAGCAGTGTGCCTTTGCCGTCCGGGCTGGCATCACCTTCAACCACATTGCGAATATCGACCACCACCCCTTCCGGCAGATCACGCCCCCAGTTCACACCTGTCAGATGTTTACCGTTCTGGTTCGCACCACAGACAAAATCAGCCAGCTGGGCAGCACTACGATCAACAATCACCGGGACGCTCAGCCCCACCGGGCCGACCGAACCCGGCGCACACCCTGCCACCGCCTTCACCTGCTCAGGGGTAACAAAGGTGAGGGGCGTGGCAACCTGGGGGAGCTTCTCCACTTTGACCTCATTCACCTCGTGGTCGCCTCTGACGACCAGCGCCACCACGCTCCCCGGCACGGCTCCCTGCACCAGCAGCGTCTTCACCGTCTGGCAAGCCTCTATATTAAGGTGAGCACACACCTCTTCGATGGTGTGCTGGGCAGGAGTATCAACCGTGGTCAATGTCGCTGTTGCTGCTGGACGGCCACTGCTCGGGGCCACCGCTTCGGCCAACTCAACGTTGGCGGCGTAATCACTCTCCGTACTGAAGGCGATGTCATCCTCACCGGATGAGGCCAGCACGTGGAACTCATGGGAGGCATTACCGCCGATGGCCCCCGTATCGGCCTGCACCGCACGGAACTCCAAACCAAGACGGCTAAAGATGCGGGTATAGGTCTCGTACATCACATCATAGGTCTGCTGCAAAGAGGCATCGTCGATATGGAAGGAGTAGGCATCTTTCATCAAAAACTCGCGGGCGCGCATCACCCCAAAACGGGGACGGCGTTCATCACGGAATTTGGTCTGGATCTGGTAAAAATTGGCAGGCAGCTGTTTGTAGCTGCGCAACTCGTTACGAATCAGGTCTGTTACCACCTCTTCATGGGTCGGTCCAAAGCAGAAATCACGCTCATGGCGATCTTTCAACCGCAACATCTCCTCGCCCATCTGCTCCCAGCGACCCGACTCCTGCCACAGCTCAGAGGGCTGAATGGCCGGCATCAGGATCTCCTGCCCGCCTGCGCGATTCATCTCCTCACGGACGATCGCCTCCACCTTACGCAGTACCCGCAGCCCCATCGGCATCCAGGTATAGAGCCCTGCCGCCAGTTTACGGATCATACCGGCGCGGGTCATCAGCTGATGGCTAACAACTTCGGCGTCGGAGGGGTTCTCTCTCAAGGTCGACAACAGGATCTGGGATGTACGCATGACGGCTGATTCTTCTTGAATTTGTTAAGGGGGTGGATTTTAGCCGTTGATGGGCGCTGGTGGCCAGCACCAAAAGAAAATCACTGATACTACCGTGCGTTGAACTGACACCTGTCCACGCCTATTTAAATGCTCTTCTTCTACATTTCAGCGCCCGCCAACGGGGGGAACATTAATTAAATATTGTTAAATTATTAAGCATTAGTTAAGGTATCGGGACTGCACAAGGAGGTCACACACCAACCTCCAGAAAGATGGTCATTACTTTTTCAATGGGATATAACCTGTGCTCAAACGCTTTATCACCACAAGCTTTGTCCTTCTGACTCTCTGCACGCCTCTAAAAACCATCGCCGAACCACCCTCTGCGCCTGCCAATACAGCGTTCCAGTTCAACTTCCTACCTCTTGAGAACAGAAAAAATGTCCAGGTCTTTGCCGCTTGTGGCATTGGCAACCTGCCCATCGGTATGGGCGCAAAGGGTGACAGGATGTGCGATGACAATGCTGGCGGGCCGGGCGGATACAAGGATCGTTACGTCCACGATGGCTACATCCCCAACACCGTTGAGTACCTGCACGAGCAGGATGGTGATCTATTCCATCAAGTATTGATCGATTACGCTGAAAACTGGCGCATGGAGGTCTACATCAGCACACCTAAAGGGACGGCAGGCTACACACAGGCACGCCCCATGAGCGCGGGTAAAAACGATGGCCATGTCTACGCCATTGATCCCAAAAACCAGGCAATCACTGGCACCGGAACGGGCGATCCTACACGTGTGCAGTGGCGTATGGTGGTTGACGGGGCGGGCTTTTCAATGGATATGCTCAAAAACAGCTGGAGTAACAAACCCAAAATTACAGAGATAATCACCAGCGAATCCATGACCATGACCCACATCATCGACATGAGTAACAGCACCTATTCAGAGCTATTTACACCCGCACGTGTCACCAATACCACCAATGTGGCAGGGGTAACTCCATTCAGTTACGATTCAAACAGAAACGCTGGTAAAACAATCACCGGGGGTAAGTTCAGGATAACCAACTACGTTAACAATGATGATCCCACCTACGAATATGGCGGCAATACACCCAATGACTTTGGAAAAAACCTGAACTGGCTGGAGTACTGGCACGGCTCAAAACACTGGAAACCGGGCAACAGCTATGGTTATGGCAGTGGCAAATTTACTGAGGGGTCAGATGCTGGCTGGGGCAACTGAACCCAAATAGCAGGACCACTCAAACCGGCCTGAGATCACCATCCAGCGCCACATCATCGATGCTACACCCCAACCGTTGGGCAATGATCCGCATATCCTTCTCGGCATTATGCAGACAGCTGGTGGCACCCGGTGAGGGTGTCATGTTGAAAATAATGCCATTGCCGGGATCAATCTTCGCCTCACCCATATGTAACTTACGGTTGATCTTATCGATCATCACGGGGCGAATCCCCCCCACCCGTTTGGCAAACGTCAGGTCCTTGAGCTGCAGTGTCGGTACCACCTTACGGGCATCTTTCAGGAACAGATGACGGCGCAATATCGGCACCTCAAACAACATATTTTTAAACAGGTAGTCACGAATGTCCTTGACCTTGAGCAGGTCTTTCATGACTGCCAATACCGGGCCATCCAGGGAAAAAACCTGCATAAACTCAGGGATAGTGCTGTAGTTGTAACGCTCCAACATCGGCAACATCAGGGCGGTGGGGCCAAAACGGGTCTTGCCCGGCATCAGCACATCCGGGTCGCCATGAATCGCCGCAAAGGGTAGTTTATCGTTCTGCACTGTGTAGACCTTACCATTGAGAGTACTGGGGGTGTAGTAAAAGCTGCCAGCAACCGGCAGGCAGGCGTACTCCAACCCATGCCCCATGCGCTGGGCAAAGAGCAGGCTGTGGCCACCGGCAGAGACCACCACAAACCGCGCATTGATGACCCCTTGGTCGGTTGCCACATCAAACCCGTCACCCTTACTCTCAATCTGTTTCACCCGCGTGTTTAACCGCACTTCAACAGACTTATTCACCACCGCTTGGGCATCCGCAGCAAATGTTTGTGATAACAGTTGAAAATTGACAGCGCTGTACTCGTTCCTCACCCCCAGCGCCAGTACCTGCTCCTGACGACCACGGGTCACATTTGGTTCAAGCTCACTGATCGCCTTCTCATCAAAAAGCTCCAACGAAGTAAAGTGAGGTTTGAATCGCTCATAACGCTCCTCCAAACCCTCACACTCCTGGGCACCCACCCCCAGAACCATTTTTGAATAACGGTAAAGCAGTCGCTCACAATCGACATGCGCGGTGGCGTAACGCTCCACCATCGCCGCCGATGCCTTTACCTGAATCGCCTTCTCAAGCGAATAGTTGGTTTCGATATCGCCACAATGCAGGGTTTGGCTGTTATTACGACCATGGGAGTTGACCGATGCCAATGTCGAATATTTTTCGAGCAGGGCGATTTTTTTCAAGTCCGTATAACGGGCCAACATATAGAGCAGCGCCGTACCCGAGATGCCCCCACCAATAACAACCACATCTTGTTGAGAAATTTGCATACACTCACTCAGCAGCGACACATACAGAGGTGCCACTCATAACATCGGTTTAAACTTATATGGACTTTAAAATGGAGGAGCCTAGCGCTTCTGGTCAGATCTTTTACGCGTCAGTAACATATTTAACAATATCGGGATGGCACGTCTGGCCATGGCCAAACCGGCCAAGTCTAACAAACGCAACCGGGCCACCACAAAACCAGCCACCGCCGCACCACCCAATAACGGCCATCCGCCCTTATCCATCCAGGCACCAATAGCGACATTCTGCGCCGCCACACGCAAACGCGCCTTGGCCTCCGCCGTTGTTAGCGGTTTTTGCGAAGTGCTATCCATGCAAAGCCTCCCGCCACCGCCATTGCCAAGAGGCCGACCAGCGCCTTCGCCATGATCGGCCCCACCAGCACAGATAGCCACTGATAACAGGCCCAGAGAAAGAGAATGGCCCCCACCAGCACCAGGACAGCAGCCACCGACAGGCACATCAGCCAGAGCCACGTATTTAAGGTAGTGCGTCGTAAAGCCCGCCCCTCAGCCTCAAACAGTTCGACCAGCGCAATTGCCAGTTCAGCAATACTATTCAGCGGCGCTCTCCCAAATCAAGCAGCTTGGCTATTAAAAAACCAACCCCAAATGCCGCCAAAACACTGGCCGTTGGGTGTTCACCTATCTTCTGCCCCACGTGGCGCACCCCTTCACGCCCCTGACCCAGCGCCTCATCCAGTTTGCCCTCAAGCGATTCCCATGCAGTGTGAATCTTATCTCGCGCCTGGGCCTTGGTCTCATCCACCTTATCTGCCGCCGCATCTTTAACCGCGCTGGTCAAACCTGCAATATCTTTACGTAGCTGCGCGATATCATTTTTGAGTGCATCGACTTCCTTGCGAATCTCTTCTGCCATGACAATATCCTCAATCTGTAATGTAAAAGGGAACGCTACTGGGACAACTATACCCGCTACACAGCAGCATAAAAACGTGCTGATTGTATGCCTTGTTGTGACATAACAGTGGCTAAACAATAATCAAACCATCAATCACCACACCACTCATCATAGAACAGACCGAGTATTGATAACAGCTAATTAAAACCCACCATCATCCAACCCAGATACTCAGACACTCGCCTGCTCATCATGTCGGTGCGCCAAACGGTACAACACTGGCAGTACCAGCAGTGTCAGCACGGTTGATGAGAAGATGCCACCAATCACCACTGTTGCCAGTGGTCGCTGAACCTCCGCGCCGGTTCCCAGCGCAATGGCCATCGGGATAAAACCAAAGGATGCCACCAGTGCGGTCATCAATACCGGACGCAACCGTGTCAACGCCCCCTCCCTGATTGCGCTGTCCAGCGCCATCCCCTTTTCACGCAAACTGCGAATGTAGGCGATCATCACCAGACCGTTCAGCACCGCCACGCCGGAGAGGGCAATAAAGCCTACTGCCGCAGAGATCGACATCGGAATATCCCGTAACCAGAGCGCCATCAACCCTCCTGTCAACGCAAAGGGGATGCCACTAAAGACCAGCAGACCATCTTTAACGCTGCCAAACATCATGAACAGCAACGTAAAGACCAGCAGCAGCGCCACCGGCACCACAATTTGCAGACGCTGTGTGGCAGATTGCATCTGCTCAAAGGTACCGCCCCAGGTAGTCCAATATCCCGCCGGGATCTTCACCTGTTGCAGCTGCGTTTCGGCCTCCGCAACAAACGAACCGATATCACGACCACGGACGTTGGCGCTGACAACAATCCGCCGTTTACCGTTCTCCCTGCTCACCTGGTTGGGTCCGGGGGCCAGCGCTAAGGTCGCCACCTCGGCCAGCGGGATATAGGTCGCACGACCACTACCACCCTCGATCCGTGGCAGTGCAATCGGTAGCCGTTTGAGTGCCTCCAGATCACTACGCAACGGCTCCGGCAGACGCACGGTGATCTCAAAACGGCGATCCCCCTGGTACAGAGTACCCGCCTCTTTTCCACCGATGGCTATCGCCACCGCCTCTTGTACATCGCTCATATTCAGGCCGTAGCGTGAGCTCTTGTCACGATCGATGTTGACAGTCAGCATGGGCAGGCCGGTGGTCTGCTCCACCTTGACATCAGAGGCCCCTGGGATCTTCTCTATCACGCTCGATATATTGGCAGCGGTCTCTTTTAATAGCCCCATATCATCACCAAAGACTTTCACCGCAACGTCACTGCGGACCCCCGATATCAGTTCGTTAAACCGGAGCTGGATCGGCTGAGAGAACTCATAGTTATTACCAGGCAACTCGCCCACCGCCGCCTGTAATGCAGTTAACAACTCATCCCGTGTTTTTTTCGGTTCGGGCCACTCTTCGTAAGGTTTCAGCATGACATAGCCATCGGAAATATTGGGCGGCATCGGGTCCGAAGCAATCTCGGCCGTCCCTGTTCGGGCAAACACCCGTTCAATCTCCGGAAACTGCTGTTTAAGTGAACGTTCAATCTGCTGCTGCATCACCACCGACTGAGAGAGACTGGTGCCGGGGATACGTAACGCCTGAATTGCAAAGTCGCCCTCATTAAGATTAGGCACAAACTCACTGCCCATGCGGGTGGCCAGTAACCCCGACAAAATCACTACCATTGCGGCAAACGTCAATACAACCGCTCTATTGACCATCACCAGATCCAGCACTGGTGCATAGAGACGTTTGGCGGTCTGCATTAATACGTTCTCCCGCTCCGCCACTTTGTCGCCTATAAACAGGGCAATCGCTGCCGGGATAAAGGTGATCGACAGAACCATCGCCCCGAGCAGCGCCATTACCACCGTAAACGCCATGGGGTGAAACATCTTGCCCTCCACACCGGTCAGGGCAAAGATCGGCAGATAGACCACCATAATAATCAGCTGTCCAAACAGCAGTGGTCGTCGCGCCTCTTTGGATGCCGCAAACACCTCATGAAACCGTTCTGAGCGGGTGAGAGAACGCCCAAGGTGCTGCTGGGCGTGGGCCAGTCGCCGCACACAGTTCTCCACAATCACCACGGCACCATCGATGATGATGCCAAAATCCAGCGCCCCCAAACTCATTAAGTTGGCACTCACCTTATAGGTCACCATGCCCGTGAAGGTGAAGAGCATCGATAACGGGATCACCATCGCGGTAATAATGGCAGCGCGAATATTGCCCAGAAACAGGAAGAGGATCACGATCACCAGAATCGCCCCTTCCGTTAAATTGTTCCTGACGGTGGTGATCGCTTTATCTATCAGCACGGTACGGTCATACACAGTGACCGCCTTCACCCCTTCGGGCAGGGTGCGATTGATCTCCTCCATTTTGCGGGCAACTGCCTGGGAGACCGTGCGACTGTTCTGGCCAATCAACATAAAGACTGTGCCCAACACAACCTCACGGCCATTTTCGGTGGCCGCACCGGTACGCAGCTCCTGACCTATACCAACATCGGCCACGTCACGGATATGGATCGGTACACCTGCCCGATGACCAAGCGTGATCCTTTCAATATCCTCTATCGAACTCACCTGCCCCGGCGCACGCACCAGGTACTGTTCACCCTGTTTTTCGATATAACCGGCACCCACACTGTTATTGTTCTGTTCCAGCGCGGTTACCACCTCCCGCAGCGTCAGGCCGTAGGAGGCCAGCTTTTCCGGAATGGGGGCAACCTGATACTGCCGGGCAAATCCACCAATCGTATTGATCTCCGTAACACCGGGCACATTGCGCAGCTGTGGTTTGATAATCCAATCCTGAATCTCACGCAGATCTGTGGGTGTATAGGGTGAACCGTCCGGTTTTGTGGCCCCCTCTTCGGCCTCCACCACCCAGAGATAGATCTCACCCAAACCGGTGGAGATCGGCCCCATCGCCGGTGTAACACCCGCCGGCAATTTGTCTCGTGCCTCCTGAATGCGCTGATTCACCAGCTGCCGGGCAAAATAGATATCGGTGCCTTCTTTAAAGATCACCGTCACCTGTGAAAGTCCGTAGCGTGACAAGGAGCGGGTCTGCTCCAGATCCGGCAGGCCTGACATGACAGTCTCGATGGGGTAGGTGATGCGCTGCTCAATCTCCAGCGGCGAATAGCCCGGTGCGGAGGTATTGATCTGCACCTGCACATTGGTGATATCCGGGACCGCATCAATCGGCAACATCTTGTAACTGAAGAGTCCCAATGCGGCCATACCAAAGACAGCCAGCAGCACCAACCATCGATGCTCGATGGCCAAACGGATGATACGTTCAAACATGGTCTCTCCTCCCTGAATCAGTGCACATGCTCAGCGCTGCTTTTACCCAGCTCTGACTTGATGATGAAACTACCGGCAACGGCATACTGCGCGCCACGCTGCACACCACTCACGATCTCAGACAGCTGGTCATCAGAGAGGCCAATGGTCACCGGCTGGGCGGTAAATCCACCCGGCACACGAATAAACACTGTTGGTTTTTCATCAATGTTTTGCACCGCTTCAGAGAGTACGGCCACCGGCACACGTCGCGCCTCAGCGTACAGTTCCACATTAATAAACAGCCCCGGACGCCACACCATGTCAGGATTTTTTAAGGTGACACGCGCCGTCGCCGTACGTGTCTGCTCACCGATCAAGGCCCCCACATAGGAGACCGTACCAGCCGCCGCCGAATCAAACGCTGTCGCCCTGATCGTCACCTTTTCACCCACCCTGACCCGATTGATCTCTTGTGCCGGCACCACAATTTCAGCCCAGACCGTCGATAAATCAGAAAGCGTAAAGATCATCGTATCTTCCTTAACCGCTTCGCCCAGGGCGATATGTTTTTCAACCACCATGCCGCTAAATGGCGCACGAATCTCCAGACGGTTGAGCGCACCCGCGCTATTCGATACCGTTGGTTTTGCCCCCAGTGCCATCAACTTCTGCTGCGCGTTATGGAGCGCTATCTCCTCCTCCTGCATCACCTGTTGTGCCTGCAGATAGTCCTGCTCTGCGGAGATCTTCTCCTCCCACAGCGATCGTTCACGCTCAAATGTCATTGTTGCCAGCGACAGTCGCTTCTCGGCAATCAACAGTTCACTGCGCTGCTCCGACAGACTGGTGCTGGCAATGACCGCCAGCAACTCCCCCTTTTTAACCGACTGACCAAGATTGGCAGAGATGCTCTCCACCACACCGGCAAGCCGCGGTACAACATGGGCCGTTCTGTCGGCATTAAAACGGATCTCTCCCGGCAGCGTCATTACCGTTTTGATATCCGCCGCCCCGGCACCCTCAATCGTCACCCCCGCCAGTGTTATCTGGGCATCGGTTAACTCAATCTTCCCCTCTTGATGTTGATCAGTGTGGGCGTGATCGTCAGACTCACCCATCAGATCATCACGACCCCCCAGATCATCATGATGATCAGTGTCATCACTGCCATGTTCATCATGTTCGCCGTGGCTCTCATGGGTATCATGACCATCCCCCGCACCTGTCGATTTATCCGTCCCCAAAATCAAGCCACCCAGCAGCAGGGTGACCACCACCAACAGCGCAACCATGAGCAGCTGCTTTTTATCCATTTTGATATTCATATTCAGCACCTGGCGATTAGTTATAAAGGGGAGACAACAGGGAGACCACCGAGCAGCCGCTCGATCTCCACCGCTGCTCGGTGTGCATCAGACAGCGCACGTAAATGTTGGAACTCTGCCTGTATCAGGGTGCGCTGGGCATCCAGCACCTCAAGGAAGTTAAATTTCCCCAGCTCAAAGCCTCGGGTCACCAAATCGTAGGACGTCTGTGCGCCCGGAAGAACCTCATTACGCAGTGCCTCAACCGTCTGCCGCGCCACACTTAACCCGGCGTGGGCCTGTGCCAGGGCAACGGTTAACTGCAGCTCCGTTGCCACCAGCTCATCCCGCGCCTTATCGGTGCGACGTAACGTCTCCAGCACATTGCCTTGATTACGATCAAACAGCGGGATTGGAACAGAGAGCCCTAAAATTGCCTGGTTACGCGCCAACGTCTCATCACGTTTAACCCCCAGGCTTACCGTCACATCAGGAATATGGCGACGACGTTCAACATCAGCCAATGCCTGACGACGCTCCAGTTCCAACCGTTCACGTAACATCACGGGGGCGTTCACAAGCGCTCGAGTCAGCGCTGTTAATGGTGGCAATGAAGGTAAAGCAGAGAGGTCCCCTGCCACAGATTCAAACTGCGCCTCTGAATCGCCCCAGGTGGCAGCCAGACGTTGACGCGCCATGGCCAGGTCGCTCTGGGCCTGCAGCAACAGCAGACCTACCTCAGCCTCTGCCACCCGCGCCTTGCCCTCCTCCACCGGCGACACCTTACCCGCTGTCACCCGCCGTGCCGCCGCCACTGTCGCCCGCCCTGCCAGCGCCATTGAGTTTTCGGCAAGTCGCCACTGCTCCTGCGCTGTCAGCAGATCAAAAAACGCACCCCCGACCGCCGCCCGCACATCGGCACGTTTGGCTGCCAGCACCGCCAATGCAACATCGCCACCACGCTCGGCGGCCTCAATACGGGCGTCACGCTTCCCGCCCAGCTCAATTAGCTGGTTCAATTGCAACGTTGTGACACGGGTTGCCCGGCGGGTATCTTCGATCTGTGTGGAGATGTGTGGATTGGGCAAAAGCTGCGCCTGAGTGATAATGGCATGCTCTGCTGCTGATTCATGCAGCGCCGCCCGCAGCTCGGGATTGGCCTCAAACGCCCGCGCCAGGGCCATCTCTAGCGTCAGCGCTGGCGTTATATATAGAGTGTGGCCCGCACCCCCTTCAGCAACATTAGTCGCACCAATATCAACTGTTTGTGCAGATGATGGGCTGAAATAGACAACCGCCAGCCCCAGCGGCAATAGAAATCTGAGCATCGAACTCTCCTGATAATACTAAGGAAGATATTCGGCGGGGATGATGGGTAAAAAGGATTATCCCGCCGGCTTACGCGACGGAGAGTAATTTGGGGCGTTCGGGACCGTTAGGAATGTAGGAACGATATACAACAGGAGGGGATTCTATATAGGCGATGTTAGGAGAGGGGACCATCTGCGCCAGCTGCAGTAACATTGAACTCATGCTGAGATGGCAAAAGCCACAGTCACTATGGACCTCGGCGATGCTGTCATCATCAACATTTTGCGATGACTGATGTTCATGTTCATGATGGCCAAAGTGCTGAACCGACGGGGCCTTTTCATGCTGACAGTAAGGTGCCACCACTGCCCAGGAGATCTGGAATGGCAATATCAACAGTAAAAAAGTGAGCAACAGCCGCTTCATGGGCACGAGTATAACGTCAAGATTGTAAAGGAGACAACGGTTTAACTGAGCCCCTCTCAACAACAGACAATACGCTCCATACAAAACACTGACACCACTCTTCTGCCAGCGACACGACTCAACAGCCGGTGTTAACTATTTTTCACTACAAGGAAGCCCCTTTACCCAATCAGGTGCCGGGGCTATACGCAGCGCGCTATTTTGCAGCCACTATTTTTGTAATGACGGCAACCCGTCCTTCCATTACAAAATCAAAGTCGACCTTCTGGCCGACCGCCAGATTACTGCTCAGCTCCGGTTTGATCTTAAAACCCATTTTCATGGCTGGCCAGTTGAGTGATGGCACCGGTTCATGGGTAATAGTCACCTTGCCTTTGGCGGCATCAATCGCATTCACCACACCGGTGGTCTGGGCAGACTGAACAGCAGCGTCCGCTGTATCGCCCATCTTCATTCCTGCCATGTCGCCGGCAAAGAGTGGGGTAGCGACAAACAGTGCTGCCAGTAGTCCGTAAGGGGTTAATTTTTTCATTGAATTGCTCCTTCATTTGACGAAGTGGATGGCTGAGTGAGTGGACGACGGCGCATCAGCCAATACGCAGCCGGGACAACAAAGAGTGATAGAAGTGGTGCGGTGATCATACCGCCCACCATGGGTGCTGCAATGCGGCTCATCACCTCACTGCCGGTACCGCTGCCCCACAAGATGGGCAGCAGGCCAGCAATAATCACCGCGACAGTCATGGCCTTGGGTCGTACCCGCATCACCGCCCCTTCGCGGATGGCATCGAGCAGCCCGGCGGCGCTGGTATCACCAGCATCCAGTCGACTCTGCCACGCCTGCTTAAGATAGATCAGCATGATCACCCCAAATTCGGCAGAGACCCCCGCCAGTGCGATAAAACCGACCCCGGTGGCCACCGAGAGGTTGAATCCCATCCAGTAGAGAAACCAGATCCCTCCCGTCAGCGCAAAGGGGAGCGTGGCCAGGATCAGCAGCGCCTCATCAAAACGGCCGAAGGTGAGGTAGAGCAGGACAAAAATGATCATCAGTGTGCCCGGCACTACCCACTTAAGACGGGCATTGGCGCGCTCCAGAAACTCAAACTGGCCTGAGTAGGAGAGGCTCATACCGGTTTCAAGCTTAACCTCTTTTGCCACCGCAGCACGCAGATCGGCCACTGTGGATGAGAGGTCACGACCACGAACATCGATATAGACCCAGCCGCTCAGCCGCGCATTTTCACTCCTGAGCATGGGCGGGCCAGACGTCACTTTAATGGCCGCCACCATGCCCAGGGTAATCTGGCTGCCCATTGGGGTAATGATGGGCAGAGCACCCAACCCCTCTACAGTGTCGCGCCACTCCCGTGGGTAACGTACGTTGATCGGATAACGGGCCAACCCTTCAACGGTTTCACCGACGTTATCCCCTCCCACCAGACCGGCAACCACCGCCTGTATCTCGGCAATGCTCAGGCCATAACGGGCTGCCGCAGCCCGGTTGATATCCACGTCAACATAACGCCCCCCGGTCAGCCGCTCGGCCAGTGCCGACGAGACCCCCGGCACACCTTTGGCAATGCGCTCTACCTCCTGGGCAACGCGGTCAATATCAGCCAGATTGGTACCCGCCACCTTGACCCCCACCGGGCTTTTAATGCCTGTGGCCAACATATCAATACGGTTACGGATTGGCGGTACCCAGATATTGGCTAACCCCGGCACCTGAACAGCCTTATCCAGCTCCTCCACCAGCTTTTCCGCCGTCATGCCGGCACGCCACTGATCACGCGGTTTAAATTGAATCGTGGTCTCAAACATCTCCAGCGGCGCGGGATCGGTGGCGCTCTCGGCACGCCCCGCCTTGCCAAAGACCCGCGCCACCTCAGGCACGGTTTTGATCATACGGTCAGTCTGCTGTAACAGCTCACTCGCCTTTTGTGCCGACAACCCTGGCAACGCACTGGGCATATAGAGCAAGTCCCCCTCATCCAGCGGCGGCAGAAATTCCCCACCCAACTGGCTCACCGGCCAGAGCGCCGTGAAAAAGAGCAGTGTCGCTGCCAGCAGTGTCAGTTTTGGCCACCGTAATACCTTCTCCAGCAGTGGCCGGTAGAGCCAGATCAACCCACGATTAAGCGGATTGCGTGACTCATCCGGTAACTTGCCACGAATCCACAGCCCCATCAGCACTGGAATCAGTGTCACAGACAGCACCGCCGCCGCCGCCATGGCGTAGGTCTTGGTGAAGGCCAGCGGGGCGAATAACCGCCCCTCCTGGGCCTGCAGGGTAAATACCGGAATAAATGAGAGGGTGATAATCAGCAGTGAGAAGAAGAGTGCTGGCCCCACCTCGACCGCTGCATCGGTCATGACCCGCCAGTGGGCCTCCCCTTTAAGCTGTTGGCCGGGGTTGGCATGTTGCCACTGCTCCACCTTTTTATGGGCGTTTTCAATCATCACCACGGCGGCGTCTACCATCGCCCCCACGGCAATGGCAATGCCGCCCAAGGACATTATGTTGGCGTTAATCCCCTGCTGCCGCATGATGATAAAGGCGATCAAAATCCCCAGTGGCAGCGAGACTATCGCCACCAGTGACGACCGCAAATGCCACAGGAACAGCGCACAGACCAGCGCCACCACAATGAACTCCTCAATCAGCTTGTAGCTCAGATTCTCCACCGCCCGGTCGATGAGCTGGCTGCGGTCGTAGGTGGTGACAATCTCCACCCCAGCGGGCAGGCTGCCTTTCAACTCCTCCAGCTTGGCATGCACCGCTTCAAGGGTGGTGCGGGCATTTTTACCCGAACGCAGCACCACCACCCCGCCCACTACTTCCCCTTCACCATCCAGCTCGCCGATGCCACGCCGCATCTCCGGCCCCAGCTGAATATGGGCCACGTCACCCAGCAGCACCGGCACACCACCCACCAGTTTGAGCGGGATGGAGCGAAAATCGACTATG
This sequence comes from Gammaproteobacteria bacterium, assembly GCA_021731365.1. Lineage (GTDB taxonomy): Bacteria > Pseudomonadota > Gammaproteobacteria > Tenderiales > Tenderiaceae > JAKFXL01. Next base: position 59,396 of record JAKFXL010000022.1, read on the forward strand.
GTCTTCAGGTAACCGCTGGCCCGCACCATCAGCTCCGCCTCACCCAACTCCAGCAGCGAACCGCCGGTCTCCTGGTTGGCGGACTGAATCGCCTCACGTACCTCGCCATAGGTAATACCAAAGCTGGCCAGTTTTACCGGGTCCAGCACCACCTGATACTGTTTAACCATGCCGCCGATGGTGGCGACCTCTGATACATTGGCCAGCGTTTTAAGTTCGTATCTAAGAAACCAGTCCTGCAATGAACGCAACTGTGCCAGATCGTGCTGACCGCTCCGATCCACCAACGCATACTGATAGATCCAGCCAACGCCCGTCGCATCAGGCCCCAGATAAGAGCGGGCCGTCGCTGGCAGACGGCTCTGCACCTGATTGAGATACTCCAGCACCCGCGAACGGGCCCAGTAAAGGTCCGTGCCGTCCTCAAAGATCACGTAGACAAAGCTGTCACCAAAAAACGAGAAGCCACGCACCGTCTTGGCCCCCGGTACCGAAAGCATGGTTGTGGTCATGGGATAGGTGACCTGGTTCTCCACAATCTGTGGTGCCTGCCCAGGAAAACTGGTACGGATAATCACCTGCACGTCAGACAGATCGGGCAGCGCATCAATGGGGATTGTCTTGATCGACAGCAGCCCCGCCGCCGTAATAAACAGCGTTGCCAACAGCACCAGAAAACGGTTACCCACTGACCAGCGGATCACCCCAGCAATCATGAACCGCCCCCAATCTTGTTCAGCTTCTCAACAAACAACCCTGCGTCACGCTGACTGACGGCAACCGATACACGGTCCCCCACCTTCAAACCATTCACTAACTCAGGTTTAGCCAGGGGGAAGATCATCTCCATGCCTGGCATTGCCAACGTTTTAAAGGGTCCATGGTCCAGAGTGGCCTCGCCAGGGGCAAGCTCACTGATAATGGCAGTCGCTTCATGCAGCACCAGTGCAGGGGTGCTCGGCGCTTCGCTGGACGAGCGGGCGATAATCCCTTTAAAACTAGCCTCCGAATCGATCAGGAATTGACCACTGGCGACCACTTTATCCCCCTCGTTCAGCCCTGCCATAATCGTCGTCTGCGCACCAATCTCACGCCCTATCTCCACCTCCACAGGCTCAAATTTGCCCGCTTCGTGCGCCACCATCACCATGGAGCGCTTACCGCTGCGGATCACCGCCTCTGTTGGCAGTGCCAGTACCGATTCGGAGGTCGACACCCTCAGCAACACATGCCCGGAAAGCCCTGGGCGTAAGCTGCCATCACGGTTCACCAGTTCAATCCGCACCCGCAAACTGCGGGTGATCTCGTTAAGCATCGGCAGGATAGTGGTAACCGTGCCTGCCAGCATCTGCCCCGGGAATCCGGCCAGACGAATCTCCGCAGCGGCACCACTACGCAAGACACCGGCATATATCTCCGGCACAGCCACCTCCATCCAGACAGTGGACAACCCTCTCACCCGCGCAACCGTCTGCCCGACCGATACCGCCATACCCAGACGCGTATCCAGTGACTCAACCACCCCCGAGATGGGGGCAGTCACGATAAAGCTGGAACGGACCGTGCCACTCTTTTCGACCGCCGCAATCATCGCGTTAGGCATACCCAACAGCCGCAACCGTTGACGGGCTGCGGCAACCAGCGAGTCATCACCTAGTGACTTCAATGCCAACAACTCATACTCAGCTGCCGTCCACTCCGGTGCCAACATCTCCACCAGAGGGGCACCCGCCTTCACCAGGTCACCCGGTGCCATCGGCCAGACACGCTCAACAAACCCGCTGCTACGGCTCTGCACCACCGCCACATCACGTTCGTTAAAACCGATCACCCCCGTCGCTTCAACCTGTGTTGACAGTGGGATTCGTGTCACCGTGGCCAGCCTCACCCCCAGATTTTGAGTAATCAGGGGATCGATTTTTACCGCATTACTGGTGCTATCCATGTTGGCGTACATCGGAACCAGATCCATATCCATAAAAGGTGATGGCCCCGGTTTATCAAAACGCTGTTGCGGTACCATCGGGTCATACCAGTAGAGCACCTGCTGCTCCGGCACAACCAGTTGCGCCTCTGCCGGCGGAACCGCGACAACACTCTGTTGCCCCCACCACCGGCCACCGCCCACCCCCACCACAAGCAGTAGGATGACGATAATTGACGCCATCACAACATCTTTAGAAAAGTGTATTTTTTTCATCAGTCCCCCTCCCCGGCACCATAAACATAGTGCAACCGGGCGGCCACCTGACGCTGCTCGCCCTCCAGTGCAATTGCCTTGAGTTCTATATCAATACGTTCGCTGCGGGCAGAGATCAGCTCCGTCAAACTGCCCTTGCCACCCCACCACGCCGCCATCGCCAGGGAAATTTTCTCATCGGCCAGCGGTAGCAACCGCTGACGCTGACGTTTAATGGCACTGCCAAGCCGTTTGTAATCGGCAAGATCAGATTCCAACTCAGCGGTATGCATGCGCAATACAGACTCACGCTCCGCATCAAGCGCCACACGCTCAGCACGTTTGGCCGCAACCAGTGGCTCCTGACGTTTGCTGGTAAACATGGGCAGATCAAAACTAACCTGCAACATCACCATGTCACCAAACCGAAAGGCACGATTCTGATAGGCAAACTCCAACGCCCAGTCAGATTTTTTTGCCGCCTCGGCCTCAGCAACTTCCGCATCCAGGACACGCCCCTGTGGGGCAAACAGCACAATCTCCGGATGTCGGTGCAGACCATGCAACAGCGGCTGACTGCTAATCGACCAATCAGGCACAGTGCCCACCAGCGGTGAATCGGCCGCCGTCCCCACCCAGCGCCGCAGGTTGGCAATGGCCTGTTCACGCCGCGCCTGCAACTCATCACGGCGCTCCTCTATCTGTGCCGCCTCCTGCCTGGGCATCACAATCTCCGTTGTCATTCCACGGCCACCGGCAAGCTGCGCCCGCACCGCTGCATCAAACAGTTTATTCTCTGCAAACAACGCGTCCACCTGTTCCAGTTGTTGCTCAACCGTATCACGTGCAATCCAGGCAACAGCGGTTTCACGCATCACCAGCAGACGGGTAACCTCAATCGCCGCTCCAGCAAGCTCCACACGACCACGCGCCACATCCACACGTGCAGCGCGTTTGGCACGGTTGGGAAACTCCTGCATCAGGCCAATACGCCGCATGGTCATCGCTTCGCTATTAAGATTAAAACGGTCTGGACCTTCAATAGGCACATTATCAATACCCAGCGCTAACCGTGGGTCAGGGAGCGCACCTGCCGGAACTGCTGCCTGACGGGCCGCATCAAGTTGCGCCTCATTGACGGCAAGTATTGGGGCTTCACGCAACGCCAACGCCAGCGCCGCATCAAAACTCAGCGGCTCAGCCTGTGCACTAACCATCGTATTGATTAACAATACCGACACCCCAGCGCACCGCAAAAAAGAGGTAAAAGACCTGGTTGATCTACTCATACGCCAACTCCAAATTTCATAAATAACAGAAGACATGCCCCAATTTTTGCACCCATCACAGGGCAAAACTCAGTGCATCAGAAATTTTAGAGTTCTATCGGGGGACGCCAGACACTGGCAGGAGGAAAGCTGAAAAGGGGAGAGTCCAACTGAGATAAATGTTTCACATCAACAACAGGCGCAAACGACTGCAACGTCAACGAAACGGGCACATATTGACCGCCACACGGGCACTCATGGCCAACCTTGCAAACCTTGCCACCATTTGCATTAGTGACAGGTTCTACCTCATCACAACAGTCATGCTCATGGCTGACAGGGTGCTCTTTGATTTTCTGTTTAACCATAGGACATGCGGTGGCGGCCATCACCACCGCTGCAACACCCTGAAGGGGAATCACAAGGCAGAGCAGTAGCACCAACATGTTTCTGAGGTTACACATGCAGCGAGTGTAGCCCGTGCATGACAACTGGTGCAAGGCTGAGCGGATAAATAACGGCACAGCTACAGATTAATAATTTCTCGGAACCATTTTAAATCGATGTTATTTAACCTTCAACTCACGTACTTTGGGTGTGGATGAAATCTGAGCATCAATTTTCTCCTGTTCCAACAGATAAGCCAAAAATTCACGGTCATCCTTAAATTTTTTAATCTGTTTATCCTTATCAGTAGCTTTTTTGGTACCAATTTCCATAATTACTTTGTGCCTAAAATAGCCGTCGCCAGACATGATGTTCCCCATTAAATTAGCCAGATACCTTTGCAATGCAGAAGACAGGATCGGCACCGGCCAAAAATACTTAAGGGAGCATAATGTGTGAATAATAAATAACGACCAAACCCCCAGCTACAACCCCCCATTCTGAGGCAGAACTCTTTGTAACAACAACGTTTTGAGTTCGCGAATCTCTTCACGCATCACCCGTATTTCAGCATGCATATCCTCTTCAATATGTTCACGTGCATATTCAACAGCCGCCACTGTCTCCTTCTGCTCTGACTCGGTGTAGCTCTGCATCGCATTCACAATAATGGCAATAAACAGATTTAGCATGGTAAATGTTGCGACTAAAATAAATGGGACAAAAAATATCCAGGCATAAGGAAAGCTCTCCATCACAGGGCGTGCGATACCCATCGACCAGCTCTCCAGCGTCATGATCTGGAACAGGGTATAGAGTGATCGACCAAGATGACCAAACCATTCCGGATAGTCCGCCGCAAACAAATTGGTCGCCACCACTGCAAAGACGTAGTAGACCACCAACAATACCAGCGCAATAGACCCCAACCCTGGGATTGCCGCCAGCAGTGCCCCGACAACACGACGCATCGAGGGGACCATCGTTAACAACCGCATCACGCGTAATACCCGCAACGCCCGTAAGACTGCCAGCTGACCACTGGAGGGGATCAGGGCAATAGCAACCACCGCAAAATCAAACAGACTCCAGGGGTCGCGCCAGAAAGCGAGACGATGTACATACAGACGTAGTGCAATCTCAATAACAAAAATAGCCAATATGATCTTGTCTACAGCCAAAATCAGCCCACCGGCCACCGCCATTGCATCCGGCCATGTCTCCAATCCAAGCAACGCGGCATTGATTAATATCAGGGTAATAATCAGCCCCTGTATATGCCGGTGTTCAATAAAAACGTGTGCCCGCTTGCGTGCGCCTGTGAACTCAGACTCAGTTGCACTCGTTAGCATGATTCAAAACCTCACATCAGTATTTAAAAAAGGGAACTCAACACCATTGACCCGCCGCATCTCTATAAGTTACGCACAGCAAAACTCAATTTTCTCAGTGTTAACAAAAGGAAGGGGGGAAACTGTAGAAACCAACCAGCCCGACAACGCTTAAACTGCCAACCGGGCAACAGATGTCACTCTGCTTAAACACCACACTCTACACAACCGCGCCGCTTCAGCAGCGCAGCTATGCCACTACCACGCTATCGCGGTGAGTTGTGCAGATCAATAATGTCACCATTCTGGGCACCCCGTTTCTGCTTGGCGGAGTCATTACGCTGTGTCTGGATATTATTCAGATAGTCTTCATCAATATCACCGGTCACATACTCGCCGGTAAAGACTGAGTTATCAAACCGGACCAGACGTGAATTGCGCTTACGCACTGCCCCTTCAAGATCAGAGAGATCCTGATAGATCACCTTATCCGCACCAATCGCCTGAGCCACCTCCTCCTCGGTACGACCATGGGCGATAAACTCCTCTTTAGTCGGCATATCGATACCATAGACATTGGGGTAACGAATCGCCGGGGAGGCAGAGGCGAAGTAGACCTTTTTGGCACCGGCATCACGGGCCATCTGGATAATCTGTTGTGAGGTGGTGCCCCGGACGATAGAGTCATCCACCAGCAGTACATTTTTGCGCCGGAACTCAAGGTCGATGGCGTTGAGCTTCTGCCTGACTGACTTTTTACGCTCCTGCTGGCCCGGCATAATAAAGGTACGGCCGATATAACGGTTTTTGATAAATCCTTCGCGGTAGAGCGTCTTCAGCTCATACGCCAGCTGCATCGCCGAGGTGCGGCTGGTATCGGGGATCGGAATTACCACATCAATATCATGCTCGCCCCACTCACGTTTGATCTTGCGCGCCAGGGCATCGCCCATCCGCAGACGCGCCTTGTAGACCGAGACATCATCAATAATGGAGTCCGGGCGGGCAAGATAGACATACTCAAAGATACAGGTGGAATAGGTGGGGTTATCGGCGCACTGGCGCGTCTCAATGCTGCCATCCACACCGAGGAAGACCGCCTCACCCGGTTCAATATCACGCATCAACTGAAAGTCGAGGGCATCAAGCGCCACACTCTCAGAGGCGATCATATATTCAGTCCCCTGCTCGCTCTCCCGTTTGCCAAACACAGCAGGGCGGATACCGTAGGGGTCACGAAAACCTACAATGCCGTAACCGGTAATCATCGCCACCACTGCATAGGCACCACGACAACGACGATGTACACCCTTCACCGCCTCAAACACATCGTTATGGTTGATCCGCAATTTACCCAGACGCTGCAACTCATGGGCAAACACATTGAGCAGCACCTCAGAGTCAGAATCGGTATTCATGTGGCGCAGATCTTCATTGTAGAGTTCGCGCTTCAAGAGATTGGCGTTAGTAAGATTGCCGTTATGGGCCAGAGAGATACCGTAGGGCGAGTTCACGTAAAAAGGTTGCGCCTCAGCCGACGATGAACAGCCCGCCGTTGGATAACGGACATGCCCCACCCCCATATTGCCATGCAGATTGAGCATGTGCTGGGTAGAGAAGACATCCCGCACCAAGCCGTTATCCTTACGCAGATAGAGTTTGTTATCGTCACAGGTAACAATCCCGGCGGCATCCTGACCACGGTGCTGCAACACTGTCAAACCGTCATAAATCGCCTGGTTGACGCTGCTCTTACCGACAATTCCGATGATGCCACACATGTAAGGTTACTCCCGTTAAACAACAGAACTTCAAGTACGCGTCCGGCTAAAGACACTATTTAAATCCAGGGGATAGTAGTGCTGCAGCCACTCCAGACCGTTCACAAACAGCCCCACCAGGTACGACCCCTGCCACCACTCTGATTGAACCATCGGGGTCAAACTGGAGACCAGCACCACAACAGCCACCATCAACACACCACGCGCAATACCAAAACCACCACCGGCCAAACGGTTCACACCGCCCAGTCCAATCGACTCCAGCAGCGATGACAACAGCCGGGCAACCACAAAACCGACCACATGGACCGTTAAAAAAATCAGTACAAACGCCATCACCAGACGCAATGGCTGTTCGCTGACTACCCCGGCAAAGTAGGACTCCACCGTTCCAGCAAGCAGATAGGCAAGCCAGAAAGCGGCCACCCAGACCACCAGCGACAGCGCTTCACGCACAAAACCACGCCAGATACCGATCAATGCCGAGATCACAACAACAACAATAATCAGGTAATCAATACTACTCACGTAATAGCCCGGCAATACCCTGAGATTGGATGGAATTATGTCAGGGGCGGGATTTTACCAGAGCGCCGCCCCTTTCTGAACCTTTGTCCGCAGATCAAACAGCCGCTAGGGGTACTGCATCACCAAACCATCCAGCCCTGTTTTCTGTTTAACCTGAATCTTAAGGTCATCGGCAGCGGCTCTGCCCGCCACAGGCCCGGCCTTCACACGATAGATGGCAGAGCCACCACTTTTCCCATATTCAATAAAGACGGGATAACCGGCCGCGCGCAGCCGATCACGCAGATCATTGGCCTTTGCCTCAACGGTTAAGCTGGCTATCTGCAAAATCCACCCCTCTGTCACAACCCCTTTTTTGGCAGCAGCAGGCGCGCTCGGCACAGGAGCCGCAGGTGCAGGTTTAACAACTGCCGGGGCCGGTGGTACCACCACTGGTTCCTTGGGAGTACTCGGCGGCGGCTCAGCGGCCACCTCTTCTACCGGAACAGCAGTGGGCACGGGCGGTTCACTGGATTCCACTGCCTCAGTCCCAGTCCCAGTCCCAGTCCCAGTCCCAGTCCCAGTCCCAATCTCAGTCTCCGTCTCGGCCACAACCGCTGGTGGCTGAGGTTTATCGATACCCGGATCTACTTTTTGCGACCAGTCATCCAGCGGCAAAACCTCCATCCGCATGGCATCAGGGGCAGGCGGGATATCTACCCCCTGCATCTCAACCGCCCCTTCACGAGAGAAATCAAACAGCATCGGGACAATAATCACCCCCAACGCCACCAATACCACCGCACCAATAAGGCGCTGCTTCTGCATTGGACTCATGCCGCACTCCCAGCTGGTTTCAATATCGTTTAAACATGTACTACACGCATAGCCTCAGCCACGGTGTAAAACGAACCAAAAATCACAATCCTGTCGTGTGGTTGCACCACCTGTCGCAACTTTTCCAGGGCAGTCGCCACACTCGGTTCAGTGTGGATGGCTGTCACCCCCAGGGCCTGCAACTGCTGCTGCATCTGCGCCACCGTGGCAGAACGGGCCATATCAATCGCAGTGATATGCCACTCATCCACCACCTCAAGCAGTGGTCGCAACGCACCACTGATATCTTTATCCGCCATCATGGCCACCACGGCATAGACCCGTCCCGGCATCGACCAGCCCTTCAGTGTATCCGCAAGCGCCTGGGCCGATTCGGGGTTGTGCGCCACATCCAGCACCAGCGGCACCTCGCCGCCTATCACCTCAAAACGGCCTGCCACCTTCACGTTTGCCAGCCCTTCACGAACATGGGACTGGGAGAGTGGCAGGCGCGCCATCAGCAGCTCCGTCACCATCAGCACGCTGGCCGCATTATTGAGCTGAAAACTGCCCCGCAGTGCCGGCATCGGCAAGGCATCACGCTGACGTTGACCACCCCACCAGCGCCACTGCGTCACTTGCGGTCTGGCACCAAAATCACGACCATTCAGATAGAGCGCGGCACCACACTCCAGCGCCACGGCCGCGATGCTCTGTGGTGGGTTGAGATCACCACAGACAACCGGATGGTCCGGACGCATGATCCCGGCCTTCTCACGGCCAATCGCTTCACGGCTATTGCCTAGCCAGGCAACGTGGTCAATGGCGATAGTGGCAATCAGCGCCACATCGGCATCAATAATATTCACTGCGTCGAGACGCCCCCCCAGCCCCACCTCAAGAATCACCACATCCAGTGTGGCGCGGCCAAAAAGATCCAGCGCTGCCAGTGTGCCAAACTCAAAATAGGTAAGGGATGTTGCCACACCTGCCGAATCAGTCCGGGCCCGGTCCACCCGTTCAAACGCCTCGCACAGCGCCTGATCCGTCACCTCTTCGTCATTCATGCAGATACGTTCGTTGTAACGTAACAGGTGGGGGGAGGTATAGACACCGGTGCGATAACCGGCAGCGCGATAGATCGCCGCCAACATCGCCACACAGGAGCCCTTGCCATTGGTGCCGGCTACCGTAATCACCGGGCAGTCCAGCGCCACCCCCAGACGTTCATAGACGGTACGTACACGATCCAGCCCCAGATCGATTTCGGAGGGGTGCAACCCCTCCTGCCAGGCGAGCCAATCATCAAGAGTATTAAAACGCATCAGCTCAGTTGGGCAGACCAGAGACCCCACTCCTTTGGATTATTGAACGGACTTGTGGCTCAGAATCGCCAATACACTGCCCAGACGATCACGCATCTCCCGGCGATCCACAATAATATCGATGGCACCATGCTCCACCAGAAACTCACTGCGCTGGAACCCTTCCGGCAACGTTTCACGCACGGTCTGCTCGATAACACGGGGACCGGCAAAGCCAATCAACGCCTTCGGCTCGCCCACATTCAGATCGCCAAGCATGGCAAAACTGGCGGAAACACCGCCCATGGTCGGGTCAGTCAACACAGAGATATAGGGGACACCCGCTTTGCTCAGGCGCGCCAGTACAGCACTGGTTTTAGACATCTGCATCAGCGAAAACAGCGCCTCCTGCATCCGCGCCCCACCACTGGCAGAGAAACAGACCAGCGGAATACGCTGCTCCAGACTGATATTGGCGGCGCGTACAAACCGCTCACCCACCACCGACCCCATGGAGCCACCCATAAACTTGAACTCAAACGCCACCGCAGTGATCGGCATCCCCTTGAGTGTGCCGCGCATGGCAATCAGGGCATCTTTTTCGCCCGTGTCCTTCTGCGCCTGAACAATACGATCTCTATATTTTTTGCTGTCCCTGAACTTAAGGATATCCTGCGGCTCAAGTGAGGCACCAATCTCCTCACGCCCGGCAGGATCAAGAAAAATATCCAGACGACGGCGGGCACCAATACGATGATGGTGGCTGCATTTGGGGCAGACCTCCATGCTCCGCTCCAGCTCCGCCCGGTACAGCACCGCGCCACAGCCGTCACACTTGCTCCACAACCCCTCCGGGATCGACTTTTTATTACCACCTTCAGTACGTATTCTGGATGGCATCAGTTTTTCAAACCAGCTCATTGGTGCTCATTTCCTGTTTTGAAGCGCCGCATCGCAGCCTCATAAAATCCAAGGCACTTACAGGCCAACGCCCCGCCCTGTTCTTGAGTAAAATCAGCTATCCATCGCCGCGCGCATCTCGCGCAGCAGGCTACAGACAGCTTCCTGAATTTTCTCCGGCTGCTCGGCATTCTCAGCCACACGGTTCACCACCGCGCTGCCTACCACCACCGCATCAGCCACGGCGGCAACCCGCCTGGCAGACTCGGCATCACGAATCCCAAAACCAACACCGATGGGAATCTGGGTATGCCGCCGAATCTGCTCCATCTTCTGCCCTACCAGATCAATGTCCAGATTCGCCGCACCGGTCACCCCTTTCAGGGAGACGTAGTATACAAAACCACGGGCCGCCGCGCAGATCATCGCCATACGGGTATCCATCGTCGTGGGGGCCAGCAGAAAAATAGGGTCAATCTCAACCGCCACCAGGGCAGCCACCAGATCAACCGCCTCTTCCGGTGGCATATCCACCGTCAGCAGACCATCCACCCCCGCCTCAGCCGCCACCCGGGCGAAGTTCTGATACCCCATCACCTCCACCGGATTCATGTACCCCATCAATACCACCGGGGTCTGGCTATCGGTCTGGCGGAACTCTTTTACCATCGCCAATACGTCACGCAGGCTAACGTTATGCAGCAGCGCCCGCTCACACGCCTTCTGAATAGTTGGCCCTTCGGCCATCGGGTCAGAAAACGGCACCCCCAGCTCCAGCAGGTCAGCCCCCACCGCCACCATGGCGTGCATCAATGGCACCGTCACGGCGGGGTTGGGGTCCCCAGCCGTCACAAAGGGGATCAACGCCTTACGGCCCTGGGTTTTCAGTTCAGCAAATTTCTGGGCAATACGGCTCATACCTTGATCCCTTCCAGTCCGGCAACGGTATGGATATCTTTATCACCGCGCCCGGAGACATTGACGATAATAATCTTCTCCCTATCCATCTGTGGTGCCAGCCTGGTGACATGGGCCAAGGCGTGGCTCGACTCCAGCGCTGGCATAATCCCCTCAAAACGGGTCAGATCGTGGAAGGCCTGAAGCGCCTCGGTATCGGTAGCGGAGACGTAGGTAACGCGCCCCTCATCGTGGAGCCAGGCGTGTTCGGGACCGACCCCGGCATAATCCAAACCGGCGGAGACAGAGTGGGTAGCCATGATCTGACCATTATCATCCTCCAGCAGGTAGGTGCGGACCCCCTGAAAAACACCCGGACGACCCGTGGCAAAACGGGCCGCGTGCAGACCGCTGCCAACCCCTTCACCCCCCGCCTCCACCCCATACATGGCAACCTGAGGCTCATCCAGAAAAGGGTAAAAAAGGCCAATTGCATTGGAGCCACCGCCCACACAGGCGACCAGCGCATCGGGCAGACGCCCTTCAGCCTCAAGAATCTGCTGCTTCGCCTCGCGGCCGATAATCGACTGAAAATCGCGCACCATGGCTGGATAGGGGTGGGGGCCGCTGGCGGTACCGATAATATAATAGGTGTCATCAACGTTGGTGACCCAGTCACGCATCGCCTCATTCATTGCATCTTTCAAGGTTTTGGTGCCGGAGGTGACTGCCACCACCGTAGCCCCCAGCAACTTCATGCGGTAGACATTCAGCGCCTGGCGCTGCACATCCTCGGCCCCCATATAGACCACACACTCCAGCCCCAGACGGGCCGCAACAGTGGCAGAGGCCACGCCATGCTGGCCGGCACCGGTCTCGGCAATAATACGGGTCTTGCCCAGCCGTTTGGCCAGTAGCGCCTGACCGACGGTATTGTTGATCTTATGTGCGCCAGTGTGGTTGAGATCTTCACGTTTGAGATAGATCTTGGCACCCCCCAGGATGCGGGTCCAACGCTCGGCAAAGTAGAGTGGCGAAGGGCGGCCCACATAATGGGCCAGATCACGATCAAACTCTGCCTGAAAATTGGCATCCTGTTTCATCGCCTCATAGGCCGCAGTCAACTCTTCCAGCGGCTCCATCAAGGTCTCCGCTACAAAACGGCCACCGTAAGGGCCAAAGTGACCACTGGCGTCAGGCAGGTTCGCTTTCGACACGTCTCACATCTCCTAGCTCTATTGTTTTAACGCTCAAGAAAGTGCAGCA
>JAKFXL010000006.1 GCA_021731365.1 Gammaproteobacteria bacterium
CTGGACCGCGAGTCTTCTCAGTAGCGATTGTTCGTCTGTCGATAATTTGCGTGCGTCGTATTTCATGGACCGCATTATCGTACAAAAATAACCTGCGTGGTATTCTTTATTTGTTTCTTGTTAGTAAGTAGCAGATGAGAGTCTATTCGTTCAGGCCCATGCCTATGGTGTTGTAACCACCATCTACATAGATGTTCTCTCCGGTAATGCCGGATGCCAGATCAGAGCATAAAAAGGCGGCGGTATTGCCAACCTCTTCGATAGTGATGTTACGCCGTAGCGGCGCGTTTTTTTCGACGTGGTTGAGGATGTGGTGAAAATTACTGATGCCAGTGGCGGTCAGGGCTTTGACAGGCCCAGCGGAGATGCTGTTGACACGAATGCCATCGGGGCCAAGGCTGGCGGCCATATAGCGGACGTTGGCTTCCAGGCTGGCCTTGGCTAGTCCCATGACGTTATAGCTGGGTAGGGCGCGTTCAGCACCGAGGTGGCTGATTGTGATCAACGCCCCGTTGCGTCCCTCCATCATATTGCGTCCCGCTTTTGCCAGTGCTGCAAAACTGTAAGAGCTGATTTCATGTGCGGTGTTGAAGGCATCACGGGTGACGGTGTCAAGATAGTCCCCTTCAAGCGCCTCGTGTGGGGCGTAGGCAACTGAGTGGACGATGATGTCGAGGTGATCCCAATAATCATCCAGATGTTCATAAACCTTTTCGATATCACTGTCGCGGCTAACATCGCAGGGAATGGTGATGTCTGAGTCGAGTTCAGCGGCCATCTTTTCAACGTGGGATTGCAGCTTTTCATTCTGATAGGTAAAGGCCAGCTCGGCATCTTCGCGGTGCATTGCCTGGGCGATGCCCCAGGCGATGGATCGGTGGCTGGCCAAGCCGACAATGAGTGCCTTTTTTCCGTTTAGAAATCCCATAGTTCACCTTGAATTGATGGAGATGGTAAGCCTCGTATGGAGGCATTCTAAATCTGCTACGTCCACTCTGTTGCCATAACTTACCGAAAATTAATCTTCAGGGGAAGGGTCTAGCTGGCGTATGCTCTTGTTCCTGTGTGGTAAGCCCGCTATCCTGACGAAGAGTCAGGTTGGCATCTGCCCGATGCTTGCCATCCAATGGATTGTTGATAGCGCTGCTAAATATTAGAGAGCCTCATGGAAAAACGGTTTACTTTCAAAGATTTTTTTCTCTTTGCCTGTCTTGGGTTGCTGTTTGTGACGCTGTTGCTCTCCATGTATATGGTAGATCGGCAGTGGGCCGAGATGGCGCGTATACAAAGCACCTTGCGTGAGCAGGCGGAGGATATTCACGCCCTGCGTGGTCTGTTGAATGGAACTGATCAGCGTGTTCGGGCTGATGTGGGTGTGGCGCAGGGCGATTCACGTGTAGCCTTGGCGTTTGAGCGGAGTAGACAGGCGGAGCAGTTGCCTGGTTATAAACGGGGCGACTGGTTGGTCAGCTCGTTTGGTACCGGCCTTAAAACCATTACACCGCTGGTCTCTACCGATGCTTATGCAAGTGAGGTGCACTCGTATATTTTAGAGTCACTGCTAACCCGTGACCCTGAAACGTTGGAGTGGCTGGGGTTGATTGCCAAATCATGGCGGGTGAGTGAGGATGGGTTGACCTTTACCTTTCAGCTGCGTGAGGATGTGAAGTTTTCAGATGGCGTGGCGCTGACTGCCGATGATGTTGCTTTCACTTTTGCCTTTATTCAGACCCCTGAGATTACAGCACCACGTGAGCGGGCGGTGTACGACAAAATCGCCAGTGTGACTGCAACGGGGCAGTATGAGGTGGTATTCCAGTTTAAAGAGCCCTATTACGACAGCCTTGCCATGGCAGGTGGTATCTCCATTTTACCTCGTCACTTTTATGAGCCGTACTTAAAGACACCTGAAAAATTTAATCAGTCCAAGGGGCTGTTATTGGGTTCGGGACCATACCGTCTCGCAGACCCTAAAGGCTGGACCCCTGATCAGGGGTTGGTGGAGCTGCAGCGCAATCCCCGTTACTGGGGACCACAACCTTCCTTTGATCGACTGCTCTGGAAGGTGATTCAGAATGATGCGGCGCGCCTGACAACCTTCCGTAATGGTGAGATTGACGCTTATGGTGCCCGCCCGCGTGAGTACCAAACCCTGCGAGAAGATAAAGAGTTGAGGGCCCGTACCCGACAGTTTGAGTATATGAGTCCTACCGCAGGCTACAGCTACATTGGCTGGAATCAACAGCGCAATGGCAAGTCTACCCGCTTTGCCGATAAACGGGTGCGACAGGCGATGACCTATCTGACTGACATACAACGCATTAACGATGAGATTATGCTTGGTTATGCCGAGGCAGCGGTTAGCCCGTTTAGCCCGCGCAGCAAACAGCACGATGTGGCACTGGTGGCGCGGGGATTTGATCTTGAAAAGGCCCGGCAGTTGTTGAAGGATGCGGGGTTTGCTGACCGTAATAGAGACGGGGTGCTGGAGGATGCACAAGGCAAACCGTTTGAGTTTGAACTGGTCTTTTTTCAGGATAACGAAGATACCAAACGTATTGTGCTGTTCCTGAAGGATCTGTACGCCCGTGCCGGAATTGTGCTGGTTCCAAAACCAACGGAGTGGTCGGTGATGCTCGATCTGATTAACCGGCGTGATTTTGAGGCGATTACACTGGGTTGGACCAGCGGTGTTGAGACTGATATCTATCAGATCTTTCACAGCAAACAGATCGAGGGGGGTGGTGATAACTTTGTGCACTATAAAAACAGTGTGCTCGATCAGTTGATCGATCAGGCCCGCGGCACGGTTGATGAAGCCAAACGTATGCCACTCTGGCAGCAGGCAGAGCGGATTATGTATGAGGATCAACCCTACACCTTTTTGATGCGGCGTCAGTCGCTGGTCTTTATCGATAAACGTATCCATAACCTCCAGATTACCAAGCTGGGGTTGAATATGGGGGCTGTACCGGTAGAGATCTTTGTGCCGGAAGGTCAGCAGAAGTACAAGCAATAAGCGGCTGAATAACGATGCATACCTATATCATCCGCCGTCTGTTGCTGATGTTTCCGACACTGATCGGCATCACCCTTGTGGTCTTTTCGGTGATGGCGGCAGCGCCGGGGGGGATCAGCGCCCAGAGCCTGGTGGAGGGGCAGAACCTTGAGCCGCAAGTAAAAAAGGCGATGGAGGAGTACTACAACCGCCTGTATGGTTTGAATGATCCGGCACCGGTGCAGTACCTGCGCTGGCTGAACAATGTTTCACCCATTGGCTTTACCTTTGATGAAGAGAATGATGTTGAAGGGTTCTCATTTACCAAAGGTTCCGATCTTGGCACCAGCTTCCGTTATGGTCGTCCGGTGCTGGATCTGATTGAAGAGCGTTTGCCAATTACCCTGTTACTGAATCTGCTCTCCATCCCTCTTATCTACATAGTGGCTATTGTGATTGGGGTGCATGCAGCCACCCAGCGTGGCAAGGCGTTTGATGTAGGCTCCGGGATATCGATGTTGGCGTTGTGGTCGGTGCCCACCATGTTGGCGGGGGTGTTGATGATCGGCTTTTTTGCCAGTGACCAATATTGGCACTGGTTTCCCACGGCGGGGTTGAGTCAGCGCGAGGCGTTGGATATGCAGTTTCTGCCCCACTGGAACAGTGCTGTTGATCTGCTGCTGCTGTTTGTTCTGGTGGTGATTGCCGTGGCGGGGCTGGTCACCCTGAGCCTGCGTGGTGGCCAGCGGTTACGTATGGGGTTGATGGCGCTGCTGGGCGGTGGATTGGGTTTTGCCATGGCGGCGGCACTGCCAGGTGAGGCGGCGTTGTGGACGCAGGTTGTATTGATGGCACTGCTGGCGGCGATCTGCGGCCTGATTGCCTATAGCGACTACCACGCGCTGCGGACCGGCATGATGGGGCTGGTGGGGTTGGGCCTCGGTATTGGTATGGCGTTTGTATTGATGTCGGGCGGATTTGTGGTTGGGTTTCTGTTTGATCGTCTCTGGCATCTGATATTACCGGTGGCCTGTCTCTCCTATGGTGGTTTTGCCTTTCTTGCCAAGTTGACACGTAGCTCAGTGCTGGAGAACTTGATGTCTGACTACGCCCGCACCGCCCGCGCAAAAGGTGTGCCGGAGCAGCAGGTATTGTGGCGGCATGTCTTTCGTAATAGTCTGTTGCCGCTGATCACAGTATCGGCGGGGCTGTTGCCCAGTCTGTTGGGTGGCTCCATTATTGTGGAAGTACTGTTCAGCATCGATGGCATGGGTAAGCTGGCGGTGGAGGCGGTGCAGAGCCGTGACCGTGAGCTGGTGCTCTCCATCACACTGATTGGTGCGCTCCTGTCGCTGGCTGGATATCTGCTGGCCGATCTCTGTTACGCCATTGCCGATCCACGGGTGAGTTATGAGTGAGATAGAGACCGCTATACCGTGTCAGCAGCGGAGCTACGCCGCCCAGGTCGTGCGTGAAGTATTGATGCAGTGGGGCGCACGTATCGGTATCGTCTGGATCGGGCTGTTAGTGATTGTCTCGGTCTTTGCCCCATTTTTTGCCAGCAGCCACCCGCTATTATTGAGTGAGCAGTCGCAGATCAGCAGCCCGTTACTGCATAGCTTGAGCGCCACGGATGTGACGTTGCTGGCGCTGTTTTTTATGGTGCTGCTGCTCAGCATGGTGAAGATCAGTGTGCGTAAAAAGATGGCGTTGGCGTTGCTACTGGGCAGCGCTGTTGCCACGGTCTGTTACACATTCATCTCGCCACCTCAGCTCAATATCTATGAGCAGTACCGGGAGCAGGAGCGTGCGGGCAGTTATGAGTGGTTGATCCGTGCACCGATTCCCTATTCCCCCAAAGATTACCTGCGTGATGTCGGAGACTCCGGCCTTAAGGCCCCCCTGAGTGCCACCGAGCAGACCCACTGGTTTGGTACGGATGAGAACGGTGCCGATGTTTTGAGCCGAATGATTCACGCCTCACGTATTGCATTGAGTATAGGTTTTGTTGCCACGGGCATCGCCATGGTACTGGGTACGATCATTGGGGGTTTGATGGGCTACTTCTCCGGCGTGGTGGATATGATCGGCATGCGACTGGTGGAGATCTTTGAAGCGATACCGGTGCTATTTCTGTTGCTCACATTTGTGGCCTTTTTTGGCCGCAATCTCTACGTCATGATGATTATCATCGGCATCACCAGCTGGACCGGTTATGCCCGCTTTGTGCGGGCCGAGTTTTTAAAGTTGCGGCAACAGGAGTTTGTGCAGGCGGCAGTTGCCTGTGGTTTGCCACTGCGTTCGATCCTGTTTCGTCACATCCTGCCTAACGGCATGGCACCGATTCTGGTAGCGACCAGCTTTGGTGTGGCATCGGCGATTCTGGCGGAGGCGACGTTAAGTTTTCTGGGATTAGGTCTGGTGGATGATCCATCGTGGGGACAGATGTTAAATCAGGCGGTGCAGTCGGCAACCTTTAACTGGTGGATGGCGGTCTTTCCCGGTGGTGCAATCTTCCTGACGGTGTTTGCCTATAACTTGATTGGGGAGACGATGCGTGACGCCATCGATCCCTACACGAAAAAATCGGCCAAGTGATGAGGCGCAAACAATGTTGCTGAGGGTAGATAACCTCAAGACCTATCTGCGCGCCGGTGATGATGTGGTGAAGGCAGTGGACGGCATCAGTTTTGAGATCGACCGTGGCGAGACGTTTTGCCTGGTGGGGGAGTCGGGCAGTGGCAAGTCGATCACGGCGCTGTCGGTTATTCAGCTGCTGCCCAAAGATGTCTGCGAACATCCGTCGGGCAATATTTTTTTCAAATATCGCCACGACGATGAGACACATGAACAGGTAGATATGGTCACGCTGGATGAAGAGCGGCGTCGCCATATCCGTGGTGCCCGTATCGCCATGATCTTTCAGGAGCCGATGACCTCCCTGAACCCTGTCTTCACCATTGGCGATCAGATTATCGAAGCACTGCAAATGCATGCCCCAACGATGGGCCATGACGAAGCGCGCCAGCGGGCGATAGAGGCGCTACAGCAGGTGCAGATCCCCAATGCGGCGGAAAGGATTGATGAGTATCCACATCGTCTGTCAGGTGGCCAGCGGCAGCGGGTGATGATTGCCATGGCCATGGCGTGTGAGCCAGACCTGCTGATTGCCGATGAGCCCACCACCGCGCTGGATGTCACCGTGCAGGCGGAGATTTTACGGTTGATGAAGGCGCTGCAGCAGCGCACCGGCATGGCCATGCTGTTTATCACCCACGACTTTGGTGTGGTGGCGCAGATTGCCGATCGTCTGGCGGTGATGAAGCAGGGGGTGATTGTGGAGTCGGGCACGGCACGACGGTTGATTAATGCCCCTACCCATGAGTACACCCGCAAGCTGTTGGCGTCGCTGCCGGAAAATCTGCAACGCCAAAAGAGTGTGAATGATTCACTCCACCGTGGCAGTGATACGGCGCTGCTGGAGCTGAAAGGGTTGCAGGTCTACTTTCCTATTAAAAAAGGGGTGATGCAGCGCACGGTTGACCATGTAAAAGCGGTGGATGGCATTGATCTGACAATCCCCCAAGGGCAGATTCTGGCGCTGGTGGGGGAGTCAGGGTGTGGCAAGAGCACACTGGGGCGGGCGATTTTGCGTCTGACAGAGCCGACGGCGGGGCAGATCTATTTTAATGGTCAAGAGATCACCACGTTGCAGCGCCGCGAGATGCAGCCGCTACGGCGTGAGATGCAGATCATCTTTCAGGATCCCATGTCATCCCTCAATCCGCGTCTCTCCATCGCCGCCACGTTGACGGAGCCGATGAAGGTGCACGGCATTGGTGAATCAAATGAGGAGCGCCTGGCATTGGCCCAGGCCCTTCTGGAGCGGGTGCAGATGAAGGGTGAACACCTTTGGCGCTATCCCCATGAATTCTCCGGTGGTCAGCGCCAACGTATCGGCATCGCCCGCGCCCTGGCACTCAATCCCAAGTTTATTGTCTGTGATGAGGTGACCAGTGCGCTGGATGTATCGGTGCAGGCGGAGATATTGCAGATGTTGCTGGAGCTGCGCCGTGAACGGGATCTGACACTGCTCTTTATCACCCATAACATTGGCGTGGTGGAGTATGTGAGCGATGAGATGGCGGTGATGCACAATGGTCGTATTGTCGAGCAGGGGCCGACCGACCGGGTTAGCCGTGCGCCACAACACAGTTACACACAAAAGCTGCTGGCGGCGGTGCCACGGGTTGAATTTGGATTGCAACAGTAATGGATGAAATACTGCTCAGAGTCACGGATCTGCAGACCCGTTTTGGCCATGGCGAGCGTGAAGTGCGCGCCGTGGACGGTGTCAGTTTTGAGATCAGACGCGGCGAGACCTTTGCTCTGCTGGGGGAGTCGGGGTGTGGTAAGTCGATGACCTCGCTCTCCATCATGCAGCTGCTGCCACAACCGGCGGGGCGTATCGCCGGGGGTTCGGTGCTGTTTGATGGCCAGGAGCTGTTGACGCTGCCCGAGGCGGAGATGCGTAAGGTCCGTGGTGCCAAAATCGCCATGATCTTTCAGGAGCCGATGACATCGCTCAATCCGGTGCTGACGGTGGGGCAGCAGATCATTGAGACACTCTACTGCCATAAACAGCTGCGTGGCCGTGCGGCGCGCCAGCGTGCCATCGAGTTGCTGGATGCCGTGGGCATTCCAGCGCCGCAGCAGCGCATCGACGACTATCCTCATCAACTCTCCGGCGGCATGAAGCAGCGGGTGATGATTGCCATTGCCCTGGCCGGTGAGCCTGATCTGCTGATCGCCGATGAACCCACCACAGCTCTTGATGTGACGATCCAGGCGCAGGTATTGCAACTGTTGAAGCAGTTGCAGCGCGATACCGGCATGGCGATCCTACTGATCACCCATGACCTGGGGGTGGTGGCGGAGGTGGCCGATCGGGTGGCGGTGATGTATGCCGGGCAGATTGTGGAGCAGGCAACCCGTGAGCAGTTTTTTGCCGCGCCGCAACACCCCTATAGTTGCAAACTGTTTGAGTCGTTGCCGGACATCAGCAAGCGTGATCAGCCGCTGGCAGTGATCCACGGCTCGGTGCCGTCGTTGGCCCAGCAGTTTACGGCGTGCCGGTTTGAGTCGCGTTGTGACTACCGCTGGAGCCTCTGTCGTGAACAGATACCGGCGTGGCTCCCCTGTGGTGATGAACATAATGTGCGTTGCCATCGTGCCGACCCTGAGTTGTTGGCGCGGTGGCCCCAGCAAACGGTTGCGGCACAGCTGGCAGCAGGTGCACATAAAACACCCGTGGTGGCCACAGCGCTGCTCAAGGTGACCGGGCTGAAGGTCCACTTTCCACAACAGAAGGGGTTACTGGGTGGTGGCGGTTGTCTCTATGCAGTGGACGGGATCGATATCGAGATCCCGCGCGGTCGCACGGTGGCACTGGTGGGTGAATCGGGGTGTGGCAAAACCACGGCGGGCAAGGCGATTTTGCAGCTGAATCGCCCCACTGCCGGACAGGTACTGTTTGAAGGGGATGAGCTGACGAGCTTGAGTCGTGCCGAGTTACGGACACGACGACGGGATTTTCAGATCATCTTTCAGGATGCCTACTCCTCCATGAATCCACGGATGCGGATCGGAGATATTGTGGAGGAGGGCATGGTGGCACAAGGGTTGGGTGGTGATAAAGAGGCACGTCACGCCCGCGTGGACCAACTGCTGGAGCAGGTGGGGCTATCGCCCACTATACGTAACCGTTACCCTCACGAGTTTTCCGGTGGTCAGCGGCAGCGTATCTGTATTGCCCGTGCCCTGGCGCTGAATCCAAAACTGATTGTCTGTGACGAACCCACCAGCGCCCTGGATGTATCGGTACAGGCGCAGATACTCAATCTTCTAAAAGAGCTGCAGGATGAGCTGGGCATCTCCTATCTTTTTATTACCCACAACATTTCCGTCGTGGCCTATCTGGCCCATCAGGTGCAGGTGATGTACCTCGGTCGTATCGTCGAACAGGGGCCAGTGGCAGAGGTGCTACAGAATCCATTGCACCCTTATACCCAGGCGCTGCTGGCCGCTGTGCCCACTATTGATATGAGTAGCCATCGTCAAGTGGTGCGTCTGGAAGGGGACCTGCCATCACCACTTAACCCGCCACAGGGGTGTTATTTTCATCCTCGTTGCCCACAAGTGAAAGAGGTGTGCAAATCAGATTATCCCGAAGAGCGGCTGCGCCCGGCAGCACATACAGTACAGTGCCATCTGTTCTAATAGGGCGGTCCGGTTGAAAATGGCTTGGCCATTACATCCCACAAACGGGTAATTCTCTTGTATCATGATGGGCGCTAAGGATTGGCGGTCTCTTATTTGCAACTTAATGGATTAAGTTTTTATTTATGTTTGACGATTTTTCACAGGATTCATCAACGCAGCCACTCTGCATCTGTCGTCTGGATATAGCCCCTCGCATTGATCTTAATACTGTTGATCTCACCTTTGTAGCACGACACTCCCCCTTCTGGTTAAACCCCATGCCGCCTGTGCTTGTGACCAAGGCGCTGGATTTTTTGTCGCACCGTATCTCAAACAATCCCAACGATCTGTTGGCACATCTGCAACGTGTGACGGCGCACTACCATTCAGGTACTCCTGACACCCTCTATGGTGCGCTGCTGGACCTTTTTGTTGTGCTTGATACAAAGGGATATGCATTACGCCAGCGCCTGTTGGCCAAATGTGCGCCACTGCTGGGCATTGAGCAGCAACAGACCCTGGACGCAAGTTTGCAATCAGGATTGAACAAAACCGATGTAACACCCCTTCCTTCACTCTCACGCCTGATCCCCGCCAATGTTGGCACCCTACATCTGCTGGAACGTCAGGGAGGTCCACGGGTTGTAGAAAGTTTTAACGCCCTGGATGAGGCCCGTGATCTGATCGATTCAGGTTTTATTGATGAAGCGCGTATGTTGCTGGAGACGTTACTGTTCAGGCAGCCGGAGTGTGAGGAGACCAGCAAAGAGCTGCTGGATCTCTATCGATATACTAAAAATAGCGATGCTTTTTTTGCTACCCATGAGCGATTTAGAGGGCTGCCGCTGGCGCTGGCCAGCGATTGGAATGCGCAGGCAGAAAGATTGTTGGCCGCGGAAGAAGGTATGGGTAATGGGTGACGATATGCCGCGCCAGCTGCGTCTCTCGGCCATCGGCTTTGATGGGCGCGCTGAAGAGAGCTTCAAAATTGTCTTCAAGGGGCTTGGCAAAGGCAAGGCGATACTGGTTGATGATGGCAGGGCCGAGGGTGGCATTGTTAATATGGATAATGCAGCAGCAAAGGCGTTGTGGGCAAGCTACCGTGAACGTCATCCCAACATGCCAACCATTATTCTGGGTGTGAATGACCCGGGGATTGAGGGTGCGGTGTATGTAAAAAAACCGGCCACGGTCGAGCAGATGTTGCAGGCGGTTGACCGTTTAATCAGTGACCTTGATCAATACAAACCGGCGCTCCCAACTATTGAAGAAGATCTGATTTTTGATTTTGAAATAACGCTCCCAGTGGTGAAGGCGTCGCAACAGACGCATGTGATGGAGGTGTTGCCGGCGGCTGTTAACAGCGTGAAAAAAACTGAAGTTCTGGTAGCAACAGCGCAAGGCAGCATCAGTAAGTCACCCATCTTTTATAACCCACGTGACTATTTGCAGAGTGGTATTCACTCTGCCATTGAATACTCCATTAAACAGCAGGTGGCGGTAGAACTATGGGTGATGGCAGGAGATAGCCAGTGGGGGAAAATGATCTTTATGCCGGGATTGAAAAAGGTCTTAACCTCTTTTAGTGATGGCGATTTAAAACGGCACTGTTCAACACCGTTAACACTGCTTAAACATAAACTCTATCGTCGAGAGCCAAAGTACACTCGATCGCTTGAAGAGAAAATGAGCAAAGAGCAGCGGGGCACGGGTTATATCCCCTTTTTGTGGAAGATTGCCCTCTACACCAGTGTTGGCAGATTGCCCGAAGGGACGGATCTTGCCACGGCTACAAAATTAAAACATTGGCCAAATCTAACGCGTCTTTACCCCGTGGGTGGTGCGATGCGTATTACGGCGCTACTGGTGGAGCAGCCCCGCCCCTTGCCAGTGGTTGCAAAGGTGCTTAACATTCCGGCCACTCGGGTCTACTCCTTTTATAGTGCCGCTTGTGCTATCGACATTGTAGAGTCTGGAGAGCGAATCACTTTTAATGAAAAGAGTGTGGCACCTAAAAAACATCGTGACCACACACTGTTTGGACAGATATTAAAGCGTCTCAGAACCGACAAATCGGATCTTGAGGCATAAACGTAGTTTAATGACAGAAAAATAATAGCGTTTTTTTACAGTTATCTATGAGCAATTATAAAATAATATTTACCGGCCCAGTGGGTGCCGGAAAAACCACCGCAATCAGGGCGTTGAGTGATATCGATGTTATCGCCACTGATGAACAGGCGAGTGATATGACCCAAAACCGTAAAAAAACAACCACGGTGGCGATGGATTATGGCCTGATGAAGCTTGATGGTGGTGAACGAATTCATCTCTATGGCACACCGGGCCAGGAACGTTTTGATTTTATGTGGAAGATCCTGACACAAGGGGGGATTGGACTGGTGCTGCTGCTTGATAATACCCGTGCAGAACCGTTTCAGGATATGCGCTTTTTCCTGAACGCCTTTGACGATTTTATTAAATCAACAAAACTGGCAATTGGTGTGACTCGCACGGATCTGGCCGATGGCCCTGGCCTGGATGAGTATCATGCCGAACTGAAAAAGCTGGGAATGACACCGCCGTTGTTTGAAGTTGATGCACGTAAACGTCTGGATGTGGTGCAGCTGGTAGAGGCGCTGCTGTTTTCATTGGATCCATGGTTGGGTGAGTGATGTCTGGATATCAACTGCTTGATAACAACTATGTTCTGCCAACACCGGCAGGTATTTATTATGCGGTGTCAGCAGCGCCAGATGATAAAGCGCGCTGGTTTCTGTTGAACATGTTGGCCTTTACTGAAAGCCAACTTTTAACAGAGCAGTTTCTACTCACTGCAAGCAAAACCCGTGATGTGGAGGAGGCCATGGAGCTGCTCTATCGCCTGCAGGGCTTAGGGTGGGTGCAGGGAGAGTCTGAACAGAGGGAAAGTCCTGTTGGCATCCTGGAAGAGGCATTGCCCGCTATATTGGCCAAACTTTCCAGTTCAGGCAAAGTGCTGCTGGTTGATAATCAGGGGCTATTTCTTTCAGCGCACGGCTTCTCTTATGAACTGGCAGAAGAGCTATCAGCATTGAGTGCCGATCTAAATGCACTCTATCAACGTCATGAACGTCTGTTGAGAAATAACATCAGCATCAACTCTTCAGCGTGGGGGTTGGTTGACGCCAATGGCGATAGCCAGTTGGGCATCTGGCCGCTATCTATTGGTGGTTATCAATTCAATCTGGTCATGACAGGTGTGCCGCAGTTTAATCAGCAGGCATTTGTTGAGCTGATATGGATATTGGGAAAGCGCTATCTGGAGCTTCCCGGTTTATAGTCGTCAGCATTTATAAAAAAAATTACATTAATACTATTTAAAAACCATGGGTGGTTTGAGCCTCTGTTTACACGATGTTGTTTTTTTTCAAAACATTAATGTTTTATTAACACACTAAGGAGAGTGACTATGCGTTCTGATCTTTTAGGATCAATTTTAAGTGATTTAAACGGTGCATCCGCTGATATTGAAGCGTCTGCAGTGATATCCACGGATGGTTTGATGATGGCCGCGCTGCTGCCAAGCTCAATGGATGAGGATCGAGTCGGTGCCATGGCCGCTGCGATGCTCTCGCTGGGTGATCGTACCGCGCAGGAGTTGGCACGTGGCAATCTTGAACAGGTGCTGATCAAAGGTGAAAAAGGGTATGTATTAATGACCTATGCGGGTGATGATGCCGTTCTATCTGTCATGGCCAAATCAACAGCACGTTTGGGGCTGATCTTTCTTGACGTAAAACGGGCTGCTGAATCGATCGCTAAAGTGCTCTGACCTTCTGTTCGTTGTTGTCGTCAGCAATTAAAAAATGGTCCGGTGTTGCATATATTTGTTGTGTGCTGCCCGGGCCGTTGTTAGATAAGCCGAATTCATATACTCAGTGAAATACCCTTTTTAAAAATGAGGCAAGCTGTGATGCTAAGGTATTTTCTCTCCCACCAGGAAGTGAATCGACTTCATGGCATATCAACAGCTCACCTCGTATGACAAATATATAACGGGCGCACAAAATATGCTGTCCGCACATATCTGCTTTTTGTGGCGAGATTAAATCGGTTCGCTACATAATTTTCTTGCCGTTTGGTAGCGCGCCTCTACTGCTTGGCGGTCCTGCTCTTCGGGCAACGCCTCGTTTGCGCCTCGGGCGATCATTTCAGCGTGGCGCAAGAGTGTGGCACGGTCTTCGGGCCGATGTACAAATCCCGCGACCACTGCGATCGTTTCCAGCAAACGTATGGTTACCGCGGCGCTGGAGCGGCAATATTGCCGGATCTGATTGAACGCCGTATCTATGATCCCTGGGAAGGTATCGGTGAGCGTAATCAGCCGGAGCTGATTCTGGCTATCGTAGTGATAAGGCGACGGCATGTTACGTGAAGCCAAACGACACAGCGCGGACCCTAAGTGATCCACGCAGGTGATCGCCGTGAACGGGTCATTCAGCCCAGGGGATAAGGCCCGAACTGCAATCTCTACCAACTGGTTTACCCCAAACTCAACATCCTGGCTGGTTGTCCGTTGATGGCCCAGCACAAAGAGAGGGGGGATCTGGTCTGTGAACTGGTCGGCCACTTGGTTTGCTGGCCAGATGTGCGTTAGCGGGCAATTGGCGATGATGTAATCCCCAGGCTTTCGCTCCAGCCGAATGACCAGATCGTGCTTTATCGCCAGTGCAAGTAACGCTTCAATGTCGATGAACTGGAGGTAGCCATCACAGTTCGCGTTGACTGGCTGAGCCTCTTTGTCAAACGTCTCGAAAAAGCTCGCGTCGGGTGGCTCCGTTGGGATTGGTAGTGGTATCCGTCCAGTCTGTTCCGGGAACAGATGATCGATCCCTTCGATCAACTCTTGACCGATTCGTGCGGCGATCTCATTGGCCTGGATAGATACGGACACATGATGAATAAAATAGATGAACACCCCCACGCTCACCACCGCGAGTAGAACGCCGAGGGTGACTGACAGATGCGGGACAAAAATAACCTCCTCCACACGGCGGATTGTGCGGAGGACGATCAGGCAGTACAAAAAGGTGGCGACAAACGTGCCGAGGACCACCTGTGTGGTGGTATCGCGCATAAAGTTGCGTAGCAAACGGGGCCCCAGCTGGGAAGAGGCCAGCGATAGGGCGACCAACGTCATCGAAAAGACCACACCGGCGATGGAGATCATCGATCCGGCGATAATCCCCAGTACGGCGCTCGCCCCTTCTGCACCACTGGTAAACGTCCAGCCTAGTTTGTGCGACAACCACTTCGCGATAGGCTCGTCCATGGTGACGCTTATAAAGGCCAATGCTACAGCTGCACCAGCCATTATCGCTGGAACGAACCAGAAACTGGACCGAATGCGATCCCAGATCTTGAATAAATGTCCTCTCATGACGATGACACCTCATTTACTTGCATGTTATCCGCAGCCGAACGTTTGACATGTGCGGTGGCTTGCAGCCGGAAAAACTGGCTGTATGATGTCCGTTTGATGGAATGGTTAGGCGCAGCTGTGACAAACAAAAGAATGTGACTTTTTTGTGCTTCACGGTGCATGTTTGGGTTGCCAAACGCACAGTAACTTGCTCATGTAGAGCTCGTTTACATAGGCACCATTAACTTTCATTGAATCTCGTTTAACACCTTCTTCAACAAAGCCGCACGTTGAATATAGCCTTTTTGCAGCCACATTTGATTCCATTACCGTAAGTTCAAGACGGTGAAAGCCGTTGAACTGTGCCCATTTTTCCAATGCGGCCAGCAACGAAGTACCTATACCTTTTCCCCAATACTTCTTCTCTACACCTACCACAGTATATAGAGAATGTTTGTTTCTATTGAAAAGACCGCCAATACCAATTATCAAACCCACAATCAGTGAGTCATGTTCAGCAACAAACATCACCTTGTTGCTGGACGCTGTAAATTCCTTGCATATCTTCTCCTGCTCTTTGACGGTTATTGTTCTTTCCCCTGGCTCGAACAGCATGTATGTGGTTTCAGAATCAAGCTTATTGAATAGCTTGATCATGGATTCTGCATCAGATGGCGCAACTTTTCGTGTGATCATGGCTATATTACTTTTGTTACGTACCGTTATCCCCATGGCTCGCTCTTTTTGGCATCAAACAAATTCATCTTGTACTTAAGTTTATGCGATATTTTTTAATGTGGTTTTGATGCTTTTTCAGAGTTCACGCCAATATAAATACTCCATAACTTGGATCGTACCACTATCGTGTGACATGAACTTCTATGTGATGGATGGATAAGTCTTCACTCTTCTAACTGAAATTATCTGTGCGGCCCCGTATGCAGGGTGTTGTGGGGGTGCGGTGGCTTACCCGATTAACATGTGTTTACCTCAAGGTAGCACGCCACTGGCCTTCTTTGAATGCACTAAGAAGCTTTTTAGATCGACCCTCATCTAAATCAGTGAAACACTTCTTTGTAGAGAAAAAATCATTTAGCCCCGTTATCTTTTTTAGATCCTCTTTTGAAACACCAGAATAGCCCATTGTCCATTCTGAGAAATCCCTTTCTTCGATGGCCTCTACTATTATTTTCGTAACTCGATCGTGCCTTTTGTCTTTAGATATTTTCTCAAACAACTTCTCGACCATCTCACGGTCGCCTTCAAGGACCTGAAAAAATGCCCCATCATCATATAGCAACATACCAGTCACGTTTAATGTTGAATTGTTTATCCTTGCTGCGTCTAGAAGTGAAACAATCTGTTCTTTGTCAAATTCCACTGTTCCAGCACTTGTATATATACAATGTACCAAATCAACTTCAACAGGATTTTCGATCATGATTGACGCCCTCTTTGCACGCTAAAGTAGAAGTGATGGTCTGGCCGACCACGGAACATGGCAAGAACCCACGATGTTCAGATTGTAGCAGGACATGAAAAAAACCGCTTGACTGCCGGGCTGGATGTGCGGTGACTATCCCGGACTCCGTCTCATTTCACCGATCCTGCACGTTGTTTTGTTCAGATGTTTATGCATTATCAACTTCAGTGTTCCACTCTTTTTCATAGCCTGAGCTTTCTAAGTATCCACCTATTGAGTTGTATAGCTTTTCCGTCCAGTATTGTGAGCTTCCCTTGCAAGGCAGCGTTATATTATCTTCAGCGGACTTTTTTACCATTTCCCAGAAAAACCTGCTTAGGATGGTTGCTTCTTCAGCAGATGATACGGCCCCAAGGGTTAGAATGTCTTTTGCTCTTGTGTTGCTTAGTAGATTGGAAAAATATAAAGCGACTATTTTCTCTTCTTCGTAACGGTATTTAATCATAATGCCTTCCTTGCGTCTTTCATTACAGACATACGGTACGCTACAATTTTTAATTTTTGCACCAGTTGAAATAGTGTCATTGGTTCAGTGATTGTAAGTAAGAAGTGGCCCTTCTTGTTTTTGTCAGGCATAAATTTCATCTGTTTTGGCAAATCAGCTTTTTCGAGAACCCAGTATACGTTTATAGCCGCGCCAGAATTGTGCTTCTCTTTTATTTTATAAATACCTTTCAGATGTTGCCAGCTTGATGAAAATGATAGTCCTATTTGATCATGTGGTAAAACCCATTTTTTATCCTCTGAAAAGAACCAGTCATTTTCCCTTACGCCTTTTATAATGACGTCACCTCTTTGAACGTCTCTTTTACGATACAATGTAGGGTGGCTTAAAGCTCTGGTTGGCCTTGCTAAATAGCTCTCGTATTCCTTTATTTTTTCTCGAATATCTTCAATGGTTTTGAATTGTTCCATAAGCTATAGAATCCTTTCAAAATTGGCGATGTCTTTAACCACACAAGGTTGTAGGAAAGCCATCTCCAAGCTTCCGGTTATGTGATTGTCCATATCTTCACCTAACTATCCTCAGTTTTCAATAAGAATCATCGTTGGTTTCAGCTCGCAGATGCAGCCGTGTGTGAATAGGTGGTCATTGGCACGCACTTTATGTGGTACATGTTAAATGGCGTGGTGTTGTATCTGCTGGTCAGGTCGTTGGTGGTTGCGCGTAGAGCGGAGTAGATTGCAAAGTTAATCAGGTAGCCCGCATGGAGCTGTGCGGAATGCGGGGGTTAGTGGCATGGGGACTATCCCGGATTCCGTTTCACTTCATCCGGGCTACCTTGCTCACCCAGTAGCCCCCGGATCTGATTGACCTTGGCTGTGCGCTGCTTGACCAGTTCGCTGCGCACACGATGCACCGCTTGTATGTCTTGCTGCTCTATCGTCTTGATCGCCACGAATCTCATGCTTGCTCGACTGACCGCTTCACAAATGGCCTCTGCATCATTGGCATCGTTCTTCTGACTCTTCACATACGGCTTAACAAACTGGGGCGCGATTAACTTTACCGTATGCCCGTGCTTCACCAATTCACGCGCCCAGTAATGTGAGCTTGCGCACGCCTCCATCCCAATGAGGCACGGCGGCAGTTTCGCAAAAAATACGAGCATCTGCCGTCGCCTCAATTGACGGCGCAGCACCACTGTCTCGTGTTCATCAACCCCGTGTATTTGAAACACAGTCTTTGCCAGATCAAGGCCAATTCGGGTAATGTTCATCTTGGACTCCTCCTTCCTGATTGATTGGTTAACTTCACTTCCAGTCTGGCACATTGATGCCGTTTAGGGTGGGAGGAGTCCATCCCATTGGGCTACCTTGCTACCTTGCTAATCGGACCTACGGGCTAATTTTTTTTGAATGTTTTCCAAGAATATATTTTTTATTTCTTCGTTTGAAAGAGATAAAGCGACGTTTAGTGTGACTATGTTTTCTCGATACATTGAATCTACATATTGAGCTGTTTCAATATCAAAGAAAGCGTGGTTTTTTATATATTTTTTGAGATCTTCGTTTTCAAAAAACCACTCGTAATGTGAATGATGCTTGTTGAATTTAATGTGCAGTGATTTTTCATCAATAAAAGATCCAGGATGTGCACCCAAAAACATTAAAGTATCAGGGGAAGATCCTTGAAGTGAGTTTAGTCTATTTTTTATTTGCCACGCAGTAAACCCAATTTTTATTTTCCTGGTAATTTGGCCTTGAATGAAATAAATCATTTATCCGTTCACATAATAGGTAATGAGGGCCACAGCAAAGGAATCAACTATCCCCCTGTGGATAGTTGTTTGTACTTCTTCTCTATTACAAAGTCGAAATCCCATGCGCCTCTATTTTTTGGCTAAGTCTACTTCGGCGTAACAGTCTAATTTGCGCGCCTGAGCAGCAGATTCCCAAACCCATCCACCACACAACCCCACCCCTCATCAATAAACGTAGTCGCCACAGCCTCGGTGATCAGCGCCGGGCCGGTGATTTTTTGTCCGGCCATTAATGTTTCGCGTTGCCACACATTAACCTTGCCACTGATGCCAAACAGTTCGACCTGCTGCTGTGGCATTGCGGCTGTTGTGGTGGTGAGTGGTGGCAATTCAATCTCGGGTGCTGGCCCTTCGGCGCGGATACGGATGTTGACCAGCTCTACTGCTTGATGCAGGCGGTGGCCGTAGCGTTGTTGGTGGGCGTGGTGAAATTCATCCTGGCTGTTCTTTTGCCAGGGGATGTTGATGGTGGAGGATTGGCCGCGATAGCGCAGGTCGACACTGCGTTTGGTGGTGATGGCATTGGTGGCGATGCCCTCTTGTTGTAGCGCCTGTTGTGCTGTTTTTTCCAGCTCGCTGAAATAGTTTTCCAGCGTTGTGTTGTCTACGGCGTCGAGGTTGCTGGCGAGGGTGCGTGAGAGTTCACGGCTGCGGCGTGCGACTAACATGCCGAGCGCGGAGAGTACGCCGCCGTGTACGGGTACCAGTGCTTCTTGTAACCCCAGCGTTTCGGCCAGGGCGCAGACGTGCAGACCACCGGCGCCGCCAAACGGCATGAGTGTGAAGCCTTGTGGATCGATGCCGCGCTGGATGGAGATGACACGCAGTGCCTGGGCCATGTGTTCGTTGGCGATCTGGATGATACCTTGTGCGGTGGCCTCGATGCTTAGCCCCAATGGTGTGGCGAGGGTGGCGACGGCGTTGCGTGCGGCGTTGTCATCGAGTTGCATCTTGCCGCCGAGGAAGGCGTCGGGGCGCAGTCGGCCCAGCACCAGATTGGCGTCGGTGACGGTGGGTTGTAGTCCGCCACGACCATAACAGGCGGGGCCGGGGGCAGCGCCTGCGGATTGTGGCCCGACCTGTAACAGGCCACCTTCATCTATATAAGCGATGGAGCCGCCGCCAGCGCCGATGGTGTGCATGTCGACCATCGGTACCGAGACGGGCCAGGGGCCGATCTTGCCGTTGTTGGTGAGGCGTGGTTCGCCGTCGATCAGTGCAACGTCGGTGGAGGTGCCGCCCATGTCGAAGGTGAGTAGTTTTTCGCGCCCGGCGCGCTGGCCAACAAAACGTGCGCCGGCCAGGCCACCGGCAGGACCGGAGAGCAGCATCTGCACCGCCCGTGCCCCGGCCAGTTCGGCGGCGATGGTGCCGCCGCTGCTCTGCATCACGCTGATCTGCGCCGTGGGCAGGCCTTGCTGTAATCGTTGCAGGTAACGCTGCACCAGTGGCCCAACCCAGGCGTTGAGCCAGGTGGTGATGCCCCGTTCATACTCTTTGTATTCCGGCAGGATGGCGGAGGAGCGTGAGACAAAGATCCCTTCCGGCACAATCGCCTCGATCGCTTTTTCGTGGCTGTCATCGAGAAAGGAGAAGAGCAGGTTGATGGCGACGGCTTCAGGCTGGAGCTGTTGCAGCTGCTGGCGCAGCAGGGCAAGGTCGTCGACCGTGAGTGGTTCGATGGTGCTGCCATCGGCACTGACACGTCCGCCGGTCTCCAGGCATAGCGCCTGCGGTACCGGGGGTGAAACCGGTTTGGGTTGCAGGTTATAGAGTTCACGGCGCGCCTGACGGCCGATGGTGAGCATGTCTCCCAACCCGTGGTTGGTGATGAAGGCGGTACGTACCCCTTTGCCTTCGAGTGCGGCATTGGTGGCCACGGTGGAGCCGTGGACAACGTTGAGTCTGGTGATCTCTATGCCAAGATTGGCGATGCCCAGCAGGATCGCCTCTTCCGGGGCGTGGGGGGTGGAGAGCCGTTTATGCACGGTGAGCCTTGCGCCATCAAACAGCACAAAGTCGGTGAAGGTGCCGCCGGTGTCGACGCCGAGTAAAATATTACGCGGGTTCATGGTGGCGGGGGCAGGAACTTTTAGTGGTTTGTGTCATCATATGCAACGAATTATACGGCCCCTGTCTATGTTTGTCGTTGCAGGCGGGTGGTCCTTCCCTCAAGTACAAATTTTCATTCAAAAAACTGTGGCCATGACTAGTAGCGATAATACGTTGATTCAGGTGGAGCAGGTGAGCCGTTATTACGGTCATCTGTGTGCGGTGGATAACATCAGCTTTGAGATGCGCCGGGGTGAGGTGTTGGGGTTTCTTGGCCCCAACGGTGCTGGTAAGTCGACGACGATGCAGATGTTGAGTGGCAATCTTGCGCCAACGGCGGGACGGATTTTGATCAATGGCATTGATCTGCTTGATCGCCCCAAAGCGGCCAAGGCGCAACTCGGTTATCTGCCTGACCATCCGCCGCTCTATCGTGAGCTGACGGTGGATGAGTATCTGCTCTACTGCGCCCGGCTCAATCGTATCGTTAAATCCAAATGCCGTGAGGCGGTGAACAGCGCCAAGGGGCGTTGTGGCCTGACTGAGGTTGGCAAACGGCTGATTGGCAATCTCTCCAAGGGGTTTCGCCAGCGTATTGGCATCGCCCAAGCGATTATCCATTCGCCAGCGGTGGTTATTCTTGATGAGCCGACGGTGGGGCTTGATCCGATCCAGATCCTTGAAATCCGTGCCTTGATTCGTGAGCTGCGCAGTGAACACAGCGTGATCCTCTCTACCCACATCTTGCCGGAGGTGCAGGCGGTGTGTGATCGGGTGCAGATTATTAACAAGGGCAAGCTGGTCTTGAGCGATACCATCAGCGGTTTGCAGCAACGGATGCAGGGGGCGAGTTTGCAGGTGGCGCTGCGGCAGCCACCGACCCTGGAAGTATTGCAGGCGCTGGACGGGGTGGCGGAGGTGACGGCACTGGCCGATGGCCGCTTCCGCCTTGCCATGGCGCAGGGTGATGATCTGGCGGAGCGGTTGGTGCAGCTGTCGGTAGCAAATGGTTGGGGACTGTATGAGCTGGCACCGGAGCGTATTACCCTGGAGCAGGTGTTTGTGGATATCACCACTGAAGAGAGTACGGATGTGAGTGAAGCAACGGAGACAGCGGCATGATGATCTTTACCATTGCGGGGCGTGAGTTGCGAAGCCTGTTTCTGTCGCCACTGGCGTGGTCGATTCTGGCGGTGGTGCAGCTGATTGTTGCCTACCTCTTTTTGAGCCAGCTGGATGGGTATATGGAGGTGCAGTCGCAGCTGCTGGGTATGGCCGGTGCGCCGGGGGTGACGGAGATTGTGGTGACGCCGATCTTTGGCAACGCCACGATTATTCTGCTGCTGGTGGTGCCCATGTTGACGATGCGGTTGGTGAGTGAGGAGCGCCGCAGCCAGACGTTGGCGCTGCTCTTCTCGGCACCGCTCTCCATGAGTGAGATTGTGGTTGGCAAGTTCCTCGGAGTGATGGGCTTTCTGGTGATCATGGTGGCGATGATCACATTGATGCCGCTGTCGCTGCTGCTGGGCGGTACGCTCGATTTTGGTCTGCTGGCCTCGGCGCTGCTGGGGTTGTTACTGTTGCTGGCCTGTTTTACAGCGCTGGGGCTGTTTATGTCGACACTGACCGATCAGCCCACCGTGGCGGCCATCAGCACCTTTGGTGTATTGCTGATGTTGTGGATTATTGATTGGGCCGGTAGCAATGAGAGTGGCCACATCAGCGGCCTGTTTGCCTACCTGTCGATCCTGCGCCATTTTGAGTCGCTGTTGCGCGGGGTCTTTGATAGCAGTGATGTTATCTACTACCTGCTGTTTGTCACCGTTTTTATCGGCCTGAGCATCCGTCGTCTCGATGCCGACCGTCTGCAGCACTAAGGAAATGAAGTCATGAAGGTAACTGTAAAATCACGGCGTCAGATCAGGCTGCAAAACATCCTGTTTGTAGTGCTGTTTGTGGGGTTGATTGGTGTGCTGGCGTGGCTGAGTACCCGCTACCACTATCAGTCTGACTGGACCGCCAATGGTCGGAATTCGCTTTCTGAGGCGAGTGTGGCGGCGTTGGCGGAGATTAAAGAGCCACTGAAGGTGACACTGTTTGTTACCGAGATGGGGCCGCTGAAACAGCGCATTAGTGAGGTGCTGGCGCGTTATCAACGTCACAAGCAGGATATGACGGTAGAGGTTGTTAACCCCGATACGGCCCCGGATCAGGTACGCAAACTTGCCATCACCATTAACGGTGAGATGGTGTTTGAGTATCAGGGTCGCAGTGAAAAGCTGGCGGCGCTTGATGAGCAGAGCATCACCAATGTTTTGCAGCGGTTGAGTCGCGGCGAAGAGCGCTGGTTGGTCTTTTTGGAAGGGCACGGTGAGCGTAACCCCTTTGGGCAGGCGAACCACGATATTCAGACCTGGGCCAAGGAGCTGGAGGCAAAAGGGTTGAAACTCAAGGGGATCAATCTGACAACACAGCCCCTGATCCCTGACAATACCGCCGTTCTGGTGGTTGCCGGACCGCAGGTCAACTATCTGCCAGGGGAGGTGACAGTCATCAATGAGTATCTGCAGCGGGGCGGTAATCTGCTGTGGCTGGCGGACCCTGATGGTCTGTTTGGGCTTGATGCGGTGGCGGACCAACTGGGAGTGACGCTGCAGCCGGGGGCGATTGTTGACCCGACCACCCAGACCTACAACATTAATAACCCCACCTTTGCCATCATTGGTGAGTATAGCCGGCACCCGGTGACACAAGGCTTCAATATGTACACCATCTTCCCGATGGCGGCGGGGCTGATGTTTGAGGCGCGCACCGGTTGGCGTGGTGATGCGTTTCTGACCACATCCGAACATAGTTGGTCCGAAACCGGTGTGCTGGCCGGTGAAATTGACTTTGATGCGGGCAAGGATATCCCCGGCCCGTTAACGCTGGGGGTGGGTATTACACGTACGCTGGATAGTGAGGAGGAGCCGGATCACGCTGAGCTGCCACTGCGGGAGCAGCGGGTGGTGGTGATTGGTGATGGCGACTTTCTCTCCAACGCCTATCTTGGTAATGGTGGCAATCTTAATCTTGGCATGAACATTATCAACTGGTTGAGCCGTGATGATCAGCTGTTATCGATCCCGGCCAGAACTGCGCCGGACAGCTCATTGGATCTATCAAAAACAGATTCGGTGATCATCGGCTTTGGTTTCCTGCTGGTATTGCCACTGTTGTTGCTGATCACCGGGCTGGTGATCTGGCTGAAACGGCGTAAGGCGTGATCCGATGGCATTAAACAGACGTACCGCACTGAATCTGGGGCTGCTACTGTTGGTGGCCCTGTTGGGCGCGGTGGTCTGGCTGGAGCCGGGCCTGAAAGAGCCAGCGCAGCAGGAGACACCGTTAACGGCACTTACCTCGCAACAGGTGCAGCAGCTGCGGTTGAAAAATGGACATGGAGAGCTGTTGTTGCAGCGTCAGGGCGACGGTTGGGCGCTGAGTGAGCCGTTGACGGTGGCGGCTGATCCGTTCCAGGTAGAGCAGTTACTGCGGTGGTTAACGGTTGCCAGTCTGCAGAGCTATGCCGCAGAGGGGTTGGATCTGGCCAAATTTGGCCTTGAGCGGCCCCAGGCGACACTGAGTGCAAAGGGGATGGAGCTAAGTTTTGGTGATCTGGATCCGCTCAATCTACGTCGTTACCTATTGCTTAATGGTGTGGTACATCTGGTTGCCAAGAACGATTTGACGGACGTGACCTCCGGCTGGAGCCACTTTGTATCACCGGTGGTGATTCCGGTTGCGGCAAAGATCGAGTCGTTAGCCCTGCCCGGTCTGGGTGTAATCACTCAGGGGGAGAAGGGGTGGCACTATGAAGGGCCGACCCCTCCCGCCTCTGCCGACGCCATGCAGATATTGGTAGATGGCTGGCGCAGTGCCAGTGCCATCGCCGTTGAACCGGCGGTGACCGCGGGTGGTGAACGGGTGGCAATCACGTTTGCCGATGACCGTCCGCCGCTGTTGTTGATGCTGAGCAGAACGGATGACACCTTGATACTACGACCTGAGAGCCTGGGTATTGAGTACCACATGGCTTTGCAACAGGATGCCATGTTGTTTAAATGGAGTGACCCTGCACCTGCAATAGATGGGGAAAAACAGTAATGCCGGAGTTGCCAGAGGTTGAGACGACCCGGCGGGGCATAGCGCCCCATGTTGAAGGGGGTGTGGTGACTGATGTGGTCTTGCGCCGTCGTGCGTTGCGTTACCCCATACCACCATCGCTGCTGACCGACTTGCCGGGCAAGGTGATCGAGCGGGTTGAGCGGCGGGGTAAATATCTGCTGCTCTGTGTAGCGGAGGGTACGGTGATTATCCACCTCGGCATGTCTGGCAATCTGCGTCTGGTTGATCATGCCACCCCGGTGGAAAAACATGATCACGTCGATATTGTGATTGATTCTAAAAGAATTTTGCGTTTTCATGACCCACGCCGTTTTGGTGCCATCCTCTGGTGCGGTGGCAATGTCCTTGAACATGCCCTGCTGGCCACCCTGGGCCCAGAACCGCTGGAGGAGGGGTTTGATGGTGATTACCTGTACGAGCGCTCCCGCAAACGTAAACAGTCGATCAAACAGTTCATTATGGATAGCCATGTGGTGGTGGGGGTGGGGAACATCTACGCCAGTGAGTCACTATTTCTCTCGGGCATCCGGCCACAGACCGCCGCAGGTAAGGTGACTCGGCCACGTTGCCAGCAGTTGGTTGCTGCGATTCAACAGGTCTTGCAAGCGGCCATTAAGCAGGGCGGCACAACCTTGCGCGATTTTGTTGATGGCGAAGGGCGTCCCGGCTATTTTCAGCAGCAACTCAATGTATATGGTCGTGAAGGTGAGCCGTGCCATCAGTGTGGCACGGCAATCAAGCAGTTACGTCAGGGGCAGCGGGCAACCTATTACTGCCCTCACTGCCAGCGTTAAAGTATTGGGCTACCCTGTTTGGCCGAGCCCTGCTCTTTGTGCAGTGCCCGAAGAATGACCCCGTTGGGTTGCTGAATCAGTGTTTCAACATCCTTATTCAGCGTGGAGACCTGATCCCGGAACTGTTTGTGTTTGGGGTCAAACGGGTCAAAGACGATAAAGTCGATGGCACCGATGTTTTTCAGCAGCTCCTCAGCGGTGTCGAAGTTCGGCGGGAGTGGAAACACCGGGCGCTTGAGCGCCAGCATGGTGCGCGCAGGCCACTGGCTGATGGTATAAAAATTCTCTTTGAGCTCTTCGGTTTCAATCGCCAGAGAGCGGATAATGTCGTCGTGCGGTTCAAGTGTATTGTTGATAACGCCGCTGCGGTAACTGCGATCACCCATCATAAACAGTGTCGCCACAATAAACACGGCGGCCATAACTAGCCCCCGTTGTCCGGCAAAACCCTGGCCGCCAAGTTTGTCATTGGCAGCAATCAGCAGCTGTACGCCGTAGTATAACGTCAACGCCAGCACAATCAGCGCCCAGCTGTAGTCAGCCGCAACCAACCCAACAAGCGTGGCCAGCAGAAGCATTCTTGGCAAAAGATTGGATACCAGCTGTCGGCGCTGGAAAAAAACAACAGCACATACAAGCAGGGCGGGCATAATGCCGGATATCCACTCAACAGGCTCGGGGTCTCCGGGTGTTTTGCCCAGGGATGCCGCACCCAGTGTGGTGAGTGGGTTGAGTAGCCACTCCAGTGCCGGCCTGCCCAGTAGATAACTAAAGAGCAGCGTAAAAATTACTGTCAATGTAATACCGATGTGAAACTGACGTTTCTGGGTGGTATTGACAGGATTGGTGCGCCACTCCCAGGCAAGGGCCAACGGATAGGCGAGCCCAGCAGGGTGAATACTAACCAATGTAAGAACCAGCAGAAGCTGACAGAAATACCAGCCACTTAGCGGTTTGCCAGAGGTGCGGTACTTATTGTTGAGCCAAAAACCGACCGCAAAACCAAGCAGTAAAAAGGGCCCGGCACCCACGGAGTTTATTTGCATAAATGACAGCGGGGCGATCAGCAACAGCCCCGATGCGATGAGTGCGACCTCGCCATCTTGATGTTGCTTGCTCCAGTGGTAGAGCAGTGTGGTCGCTGCAAACAGCACCGCCAACATAAAGACCTTGACTGCTATAAAGCTACCTGTCCAATAGGCACCCAGCGGCAAAAATAACAGCGCGCGCAAGTCAGGTACTCCCAAGGTGACAATGGGATTTACTACGCGGTCAGAAACACTCCAGTTCGATAATAATGCACGTGCCGCAGACTCATCGATGCCATATGCATCAAAGCGCAATAGGTTAAAGCCAAGCGCCAGCCCCCCCCAAACCAACAGGACAGCTACACCCCAATAACGATAAAGCTTTGAAACATCCATTATTATCTCTCTGTCTAGAGGACTGATAGCACACAAAAAATCAAGCGCAGGATCATAACGTAAATCAATAGTCGCTGCACCCCGATCAGACTATTAATAATGGTGCGTTGATGTGGTAGGATGTCACCAGTAAAAAATAATCGGCAGGGGTAGCGTCCTATCTGCGTGTCTCGCTGGCTGTAGTGCTTGCATTAAAGTTTGTGGTCATGCTATATATCCGGTTTAGCAATGAAATGTTGTTAATAATATAAAATAGATTTAGATGGTTGGTTCGTTAATTCTAAGGGGAGGCAAACATGGTAGAAACAGGTGATGTGCTCACGCTATATGTGATTTGGTTTGTATTTGCATTTGCGTTGGCTGGGTTTGTTCTTAAAAAGAATTCCTGAAGTCTTGGCATAGTGCCTGGATGTTAGGGAAGTTAGATAAATGGGGATTTAGGGTGTTCTTGACGTGGCGCTGTGCGTGGGTGTAGTGTTCGGTGCCAAGAACTACTTGAAGAAAGATAAGAAATGGGAGGGCGTCTTTGTTATGCGCAATTATTTGATTAAGTTGGGGTCGGCTTCAGTGGTCGCTCTGTCGATGATGTTGGCTCCATCAGCACATGCAAGCGGTAACGCAGGCAATATTGATCGTGTTAATGGACAGTCGATTTTTGAAAATGGTAAAGGGGATGTGCCAGCGTGTAACTCATGCCACGGTGCTGATGGTCTGGGCAACGATGATATGGGTACGCCTCGGTTGGCTGGTCAGATTTACATGTTTTTGGTTAAGCAGTTGCACGATTACGCCTCTGACAAACGCCAGGATACAACCATGTACGTCATGAACGCTAACGCAAAAGGGTTGAGTGAGCAGGATCGTCGTGATGTTGCGGGCTACCTTAATTCGTTGGGTCGTAGTTTCGAAGGTAAACACTTGCAAGAGACCTCTGGTGGTTCCGATATGGCTGCTCTAAAAGAGTCAGGCACCGAGGTTGGCAAGAGCCATCTTGGAAAAGTTATAGTTAATTTTGGTGTGCCCGAGCGTGGCATTCCTGCTTGTCTTTCTTGTCATGGCCATGCAGGTCGTGGTGTGGAACCGATGTATCCACGTATAGGTGAGCAGAAATTTGTCTATCTGGTCAGTCAGTTGAAAAAGTGGCGTGACGGCAGTCGTGCCAACGACCCTATGAAACAGATGCAGATTGTCGCAGGCAAAATGACTGATGAAGATATCCTCAACGCTGCAACATATCTGACTCAGGCTCCTCAGACTACAATGGGCAACAGCCGTATTCCGGTTGAGCATTTGCCATAGGTTAGAAGTTTTGCCGAGGTGCAATATATCTTGGTGACTTACAATAATGGGGCGGCCTTGGCCGCCCTTTTTTTTCTCTGGCAATAAAGCTGTTACATGAGTGGTAGAAGGTATGGCTGGTAAACAGGCGTTAAAGCAGGGTGAGAAGGTTTTGTTTGGTATCTTTGGCGCTTTTATAGTTGCTGCGGTGCTCGGTTATATTGTGCTGGAGGTTGTGCGCTACAATCTTGATAAGCCCATGTATCAGGTAACAACCCACTTCGCGTTGTCTGATGACGGACTGAAGGGGTCGGTAGTGTTTCGTGAAGGGCGCTGTACTGCGTGTCATCGGGCCATGCGTAATGGCACAAATATGGGGCTCTCATTGGATGGTTTGGGCAGCAAGCGCACGGTTGACTGGATATATGCCTTTTTACGCGACCCCGAAAAAATGTATAGTTCGACTACGCTTGATCATGGGGAGTTTCCAAAAGAGGCTGCCTATGTTGCAAAAATGCCAGAAACCGAGTTGAAGCTAATTGCCGTATTTCTTTCTGAGCTAATATCAGATCAGGGTTCGCCTTCTTCTCCAGTACCTCCGTCTGGTGAGTCGGGATTTATTGATGGTGCGTTGAAAATGGTTGCCCCTCCGGATTGGAAGGATAAGTATAAAGACGTGCGTGAGCAAGGTGGCGTGGAAATATTGGATGTAGAAAAAAATGCAACAGAGAGGTGATGTGGTGAATGAGCCGTGGGCGCAGGATAAGGTGTATATTCGCTATACATTGTGGTTTGTTTATTGCTGCATAATCTATAGCATTATTGGGTTTTCCTGGGGGGCCTTGATGGGAGGGATCTCTGAGTTTAGACACTTTGTTGATCACCGGTTGCACGGGGATTTGATCGTGCGTGCTCATACCCATATCAATCTGTTGGGTTGGGTTGAAATGGCAATTTTTGCTGCTGTTTACTACATAATTCCACGTTTGGTACGGCGTCCCATATATAGCATTACTTTGGTTAAGGTTCATTTTTGGACGCATAATATTGGTCTGATTGGGATGGTTTTGCTGTTTACCATCGCAGGTGTCTTGGGTGGCATGGCTAGCGTGGCAATGGCGCCGGATGAAGTGGAAAAAATTGTGAAGCCGTGGTTGGCCGCAATGGGCCTGTTTGGTACCGTGGTGTTGATCGCTAATTTAATATGGGCTTACAACTTGGCCAGAACTTGTTTTGGATGGGAGAAAGATTAATGCTGAAAATGAGTGTATTTTCTTTGGTGTTGGTTTCGTTCCTGATGGGTTGTGGCGCGGCACCTGTAGGCATGTTGCAAGTAGGGTCAGAGGCCCCGCGCATTAAAACGAAAACACTGGCGGATGTGGATGGAGACTTTAGTCGCATTACTAGTTATCGTTATCCAGATGAGCGCATGTATGAATATTCTTTAGATGACGCTTTGAAGACAGGCAGGCCGATAGTTCTGGAGTTTGCAACCCCAGGGCATTGTACGGTGTGTGATGTACAGTTGCAGATGTTAAAGGGCTTGTTGGCTGAGTACGGGGAGGAGGTAATATTTCTTCACATGGATCAATATCAGAACCCTGAAGCATTTAAAGCGTTCAAGGTGATGGGGGACCCATGGACGTACATCATTGATGGTGAGGGCAAAGTGCAATACAAACAAGCGGGTAGAATGCTTTATGGTGAGCTCGAGTCTGTGATTAAACGGGCCTTGAAAGTTGAGACTGGCAATGGCTAAGAGCGAAAACTATGAGTTGCTACCGGACAAGCAAGGAGCCTTGTGGGATGTTGTGATGTATGTCCCGGTAGTGGTTGTTTTGGCCTCGCTGGCATTGCAGCTCTGGTATGGAGGTACGTACAAAAACTTTTCATATGTTCTTGTTTTTGCGGCGAGCTTTATCTTTCTTATTGGCGCGAATCGAGTGTTGAAAAGCCGTCTAATGATACTGCCAAGTGCGCCTAGGTCTTTTGAAATAGACAAAAAACTGGTTGTGGTCATATTGCGGAATGGCGAACGGGTTGAGCTGGTGAGGGAACTACGCTATTTTTCCGATTATGCCGGAAAGTCATTTGGATTGACGGGCGTCGATTTATCGGGGAAAAAGCAGCAGTTTGTCTTCCATAAGGCGCAGTTTGGTGGTGAATCTAACTTTAATGATATTAGGTCTCGTCTGGCCGTTTATAAGTAGGGATGTTATCACTGGCGAGGTTTTTTACGCTGCCTAACTATGTCCCATGCCATAAGCGCCATGGTGACGGCGGCAACAATGCAGCCTATTGTGATGGTAGCAATTTCTGTCTCCGGACTGACAAGTCCTCCTATAAACATATGAATTGAATAGCCAAAAACAGTCAGGCCGGCGATTGCTGCGATGGTGTAGATTATTATTTCTTTCACGAATTTGCTTTGTGTTGTATTCATGGAATGAAAAATGACAAGTCTTCATTCTATCGATTTTCACCTTTGGTTTGTAACATTTTTTGCGGGCTAGGTATGGTGATGTATAGTTGATTGATTTGGGCGGCTATGTAGGCGTTTTATTGTTCTAAGGAATTAAAGTAAACACCTTAAAAAGACTTGACGGTCATTGTTTTTTTATGCAAACATCTCCAGTCGGAGTTGGCTTCTATGAAAGCTTTCCCAGATGTGTCTAACCAAGGGGGCTTGGGTTGGATGGGGAGTAGTAGATAGGTCAAAACGGCATTATAAATATTTTTTAGTCTGTCAATTTGTTGAGGAGGGGAATCATGGTTAATAACCTGACGCCGGGTAAAACGTTTATTCTGAGTTTAATCTCTGGGTTTGTCACAGGAATGGGCAATGGGAGCGTTTTTGGTGCGGCCTTGATGTGCGCGCTGGGGCGTGCTCGATTTGAGGATTGGGGTGGCTGGGGTGCACAAGCATACGACCCTACGACCTTCCAGGGTTTTGTTGACTGGTGTATGCTTGTGTTTGGTGCGGCTTATGTTGTCATTATGATGGTGGCTCTTAACCGTCATGGAGAGTTGGAAGCTGTAGCTGCGCGTAAAGAGCATTAAAAAAATCTGTATAAATAATTACAGCAGCGACGCCGCATATTTATGTTGGATATGAAATATATACGTTTTGGAGGGGTACGGTTATGGTAATGATAGCGACAATCCTGGGGATTCTCCTTGCACTTTCTAGTATGTGGTTTTCTTGGTATCTGTTGATGCCCGGTGAGCACAACTAAGCGTTGAACAGCGGATTTTGGATTTATTTGTAATAAGATAGGGGAGGTTGTAAACCATGTTTAAATATCTGTTTGCGAAAAACGAGGATATTCCGCCAGGAACAGCGGCGGTCTATTTTGGTTTTTCGTCGATTCTTTGGTTCGTTATTGGTACAGGTTTAGGCT
Organism: Gammaproteobacteria bacterium; assembly: GCA_021731365.1. Taxonomy (GTDB): domain Bacteria; phylum Pseudomonadota; class Gammaproteobacteria; order Tenderiales; family Tenderiaceae; genus JAKFXL01. The sequence continues at coordinate 31,527 of JAKFXL010000006.1, forward strand.
CGTTTAACGCAGCCAAGCTTGCGTTTCCTGACTTTGTAACAGGAAGCGAGCTGTTTTCGTTCGGCCATATGCGTCAAGTTCACGTATTGGCAGTAATTTTTGGTTGGATTTCCATGGCGTTTGCGATGGCGATGATGTACATCACCCCAGCTCTGGGTAATACCAAGCTGTGGTCTGAAAAGCTGGGTGTATGGAACTGCTTCTTGTGGAATATTGGGCTGTCAACTGGTCTGACATTGCTGTGGTTTGGTGTGACCTCTGGGCGTGAATACTCAGACTTCCCATGGTTCATTGATTTGTACATAGCGTCGTTTATTGCGCTGCCTATGGCGATCAACGTCTGGATGACCATTCTGACCCGCCGTACGCAGGGTATATACACAACTAACTGGTTCTTTGGTGCCGGTGTGTTCATGATTGCCATTGTGTTCATAGTTGGCAACAGTCCTGAGTGGTTCAACCTGACCGGTTTGAGTGAGGCTTACCTGACGTGGTGGTTTGCTCATAACGTGCTGGGGCTGTGGATTACGCCAATTGCGGCTGCCATTGCATATTATACGGTTCCAAAAGTGACCGGTAATCCGCTCTATTCACATCGTATTGGACATCTTCATTTCTGGTCAGTTGTAGTGTTTTATTCTACTCCCGCGGCCCATCACTTGATGTCTGCTCCATTGCCTGAATGGCTGAAATCTTTTGCATCGGTAGAAGGTGTGTTGATACTTGTGCCTGCGATTGCCTTCGTCTCTAACTTGCTACTCACTATGCAGGGCAAGTGGCATATGTTCGTGGAAAACGTTGAAATCAAATTCACCATCACCGGTGTTTTGATGGCTATCCCGTTAAATATGCAGGGTGGTTTTCAGCAAACTCGTGCGATTAACTGGTACGTGCACGGTACGGGTTGGATTGTTGCCCATGCACACTTGGCGTTATTGGGCTTTTCAACATTCTTGGAAGCGGCAGCTGTATATTACGGTCTTCAGACAATTTTGCGCCGTAAACTGTTTTCGTTGGCATTGGCCAATTTCCACTTCTGGTTCTTGCTGATAGGGTTCTCAATTTATTGGGTCTCCATGACTATCGCCGGCCTGATCCAAGGTGCAGGTAAAATTTATGAGGTTCCCTACATCGACGTTGTAATTGCCGAACACCCGTACATGATTGCGCGCTGGGTTGGAGGCACGATGGTATTCACGGGTAATATTGTGTGGTTATACAATATGTACATGACTGCTAAGGCCGGTACTGAGATACCAGAAGGTCGTCTGCCTCACGAGCTGGCTTACGAACGTTAATAGTAGTAGGGGAGGAATTTTAAATGGCTTTTAGAGAGTATAAAATCGGAGCGAGGTTGTTTGGGGTAGCTCTTGGCGGTTCCATGGTGATAACGCTGTATTTTCCTACCGTAAATATGACCTCGGTGGCGGTTACCGAGATTGGTTTGAAGAAGCAGCTTTCTTATGGACGTATCAGTGGTTTCTCTTACGAAGATCCTTTTCTTCGGGGGGAAGGGAAACCAAAGACTGTAATGCTAGACACAGATCCAAAGACGGGTGCTCAAATTGACCCCATAGAGGCTTATGTCTATGAAGCAGGGGTTCCTTTTCCGAGCGGGATTAATCATCCCCGTACACTTGGACCCGGTGTTACTCAGCTAAGTGTTGATAAAGGCATGATAGGTGAAGCCAATAAGGGTGCAGGTGCTGTCTTTGTGGTTAGTCGTGGGACCAGCCAAGGTGAGACTGTTACCTACATTGAAAATGCCAGCGCGACACGCGGCTGGCAACCTAGTGATGTGCTAACAACAGCTGGTGATGCCAATACCAAGTTGGTTGGTTCCGGTAAAATCATGTTTGTGCGGGAAGGGTGTTGGTGGTGTCATACACTGTTGCCTGAGCAGACCCAGGACTGGCAGTATTTTGGTATACCTCCTCGTTTAGGGGATTTCAATGGTGAGTCTCCAACTGCGTTTGGTTCGGACCGTAAGGCTCCTGATTTGCTGCATGTTGGCTCTCGTAACTCCTCCAAAGAGTGGATGATGATGCATTTCTTTAATCCACGTTTGGTGCAGCCGCATTCAATCATGCCACGGTATGACTATTTGTGGGGCGAGAAGGACGCTTCTGGTAAGAGTATCGATTTTGCTGCTTGGAGAACTGCATACACTGAGTATCAAAAAGGCAAAACAGTTTACCCACCAGAAGTACCGGATTATGCCGCTGATAGCGAGATTCGTTACTTGATAGACTTTGTTCTAAGCCTTAAGTAAGAGGGGATACAATTATGGCGTGGAAATTTGATAAACCGCTTCACTCGATGTCTGATGCTGAGCAAAACAAAAAGGCTTGTGATGTATGGGAAGGGGAGAGCTTGGGTGGCATTGCTGAAAATAACAACCGTGTTCCACGTGCCGTTATTTGGCTGATGGTAATGACGATTGTGACGGCATTTGCCGTGACTAATCCATTGTGGGGGCAGCGTCCTACAGCATCTTTATATGTTGATTATGTAAAGTTGATGGACTCTCCTCAAGTGCAGGCAATTGCCACGGACAAAGGCAAGATGGAGTACATCGTTAATAATGCCAAGTCTAGTGACTCCAGAACCTTGGGGTTGCAAGATCGCCATCCTTTGACAATGGACGACCTGCATGTCATCAAAGACCAAATTATTGAGCTGGAAAATAAGGGTGTAGATCTTGAAGAGTACACAATTATTGGTCCTTATGTTCAATTGGCAAACTTTGAGGGTGAGCCTAAGGCTGATGGTACTCCATCACGTAAGCAACCTTTTTGGGATAAGGGATACACGATTGATATATTTTATGTAGCCTATTTCTGTATTGCTATGTTGATAGTCATTAAGCGGTTGCCAGATTACAGCTGGAAGCCTGATCATAGTGTGGCCCACTAACAAATAAAGGAGTCAGTCATGATTGATATTGATAACCCGCCTCTAGTTCTGCTAGGGATTATTATAGTGGTGTTTGTTGCACCATTTATCTACAGCTTCTTTATAGATGACTATGATAAAGGTAAGCCGCAGGTTAAGTCATAACCTATTTTTTGCGGGTCAGTTGGACTCGTGATCTGTGATCTATGATCTATTTGAATGCCGCTCATTGAGCGGCATTTTTTTTCTGTATAATGACTTACCTACTTTGGCTGGGGTGTTGAGGATTACATGTTATTAGATGCTCTTGAAGCAATGATGTCGATAAATATTGCTGTTTCTACCAATGCCGGCTCAATTACTGATGGCCAGTGGGGTGTGGAAGGGCTTTATAGCCAGCAGTTTAGTGTTGGGATTTTTGTTTTTTTAATGATCAGTATCGTGGTTTTTACCATTATTGTTATAAAGTTTATGGTAAGTGGCTCCAGTAGTGGTACTGTGGCTGGTGGCAATCAAAAAAAGCTTAAAACTGGCGAGAAGGTCATGTTTTTTTGGATCTTCTTGGGTATTGCGGGTGCAGTTGTGATGGCTGCGATGCAGTTACTTCAGGGGTACCTCTTTTAAAGGAGTTTGGATATGAATGTGGATAATTGGCAGGATGGTTGGACTATCTATATTTGGTTGATTGCGGGGGCAATGATTATCCTGGCTGCGATTGTTGCTTTGCGCTGGGCAAGTAAGAACGAGCAGTTTGATGAGGACATCAAGTATCTGGTTTTTGATGAAAATGATAAGGATAAGATGTCGCCTGAGGAATTTAAGAAGAGTCAGGAAGTAATGAAGGCGCAGCTGCAACGTCGTGAAGAAATTCTGAAAGAAAAGCAGGAAAAACCTTAATATAATGCGTAAAGGTGAGAAGGGTATATTGGCCGTGATAGCGGTGTTTATTGTGTCATTTACAGTGATTAATATGTACCGGCAAAGCCAGGATAAGTCTCCTGATAAAGGGATCCCTTTTTACACTACTGCTTCTCGTGAGTTGCAGGATAGTGGTGCCCAGCTGATTCGAGACTTAGAATGCCGTAAATGTCATACATTATGGGGTATTCGTGACCCTATGCAGTCTGTGCCTTCACCTTCTTTAGATGGTATTGGTGCGTTATATGATGAGGAGTGGTTTTATAACTACTTGTCAGCAGCAGACCCCCAGACGATAGTGCCTTCGCGGCTTAAGGCAGAATATCAAATGCCTTCTTATTCGACGCTTCCTGAGATTGAGCGGCGTATGTTGGCAGAATACTTGTCTCATCTTAAGGTTGAGGAGTGGTACCTGCCTGAGGTGCGTAAAACTGAGTATGAGAAACTGACTGGAAAAGAGTATACGGACGGAGATGAACGTGCAGATCAGCAGTAAGTTTATGCCGGCATTGATGGCGATTGTTGCGATTACTGCTGGTGCGCTGGTTAACTATGCGGGTGACCGGCTATTGGGGATCCGGCTAGAACTTTTCTGGGGTGTTTCTACCTTTTCGCCTCTCTGGTCTTTAGATCTTTTTGTGGTGCCATTTATTGCCGGGATGGTTGTTTCCATGATTTATGGCTTAGGGGGGAAGTTGCTGTGTTATTTTGCCCCGATTCTTGTGCGTGGAATCAGTTATATTCAGATGGCCAATTATGAAGGTCTTCCTGATGGGGTAACTCTTCTTCCGTTGGGGTATTGGGTATTAATACTGATTGTGGCAGTTGAGGCGGCTGCCTTTGGTGGTGTGTTTGGTGAGATTTTGATTAAAAAGGTCTATGGTCGCCAACCGAAACATCTGCTTTACAAACGGTCATCCGGCAGTAGTTCAAAAAAATAATGGCTAGTAATCTTAAAAAGTCCAAGCCGCTGAGTCAGTTAGAGCGGACTAAACGCAGCCGCTACCTCTCCGCCACGCTGGTTACCTGTGCTGCGTTGGCGGTAGTGGGGGGCAGCATGCATGTCATTGATATTGGCCATGGTCGTGTTTTTGGAGAGATGCGTAATAAGGCGACGTATGACCTGGACAATATGAAGGATCGTATCCGGGCAGCTGGGGAGGACTCAACACGTAATAAAATGAATGAGGCGGGCCTTCATAAAGCGGAGCCGGATTCGTTGTCTGTTGTGGCGGGCATGTTGACCGCGGAGCAGTGGCGTGAGATTGATACTTTGGTTGAGATTCCGGGGGGCGAGTTTAAGATGGGGTCTGATCAATTACGCACCAGCTCTCAAAATAGCCCGGAGCACAAGGTGTTACTTCCTGCATACAGTATCGATAAGTACCCTACAACCAATGCTCAATATGCCCGTTTTGTTGCGGAAGCTAAATATCGCCCACCTGCCGATTGGGAGGGTGGTAAGTTGCCTAAAAATGAGGCGTTGCGTCCGGTGACCATGGTCTCCTGGTATGACGCGAGTAACTATTGTACATGGGCGGGTAAGCGATTACCGAAAGAGTCTGAGTGGGAGAAGGCCGCACGTGGTGTAGACGGTCGCCGCTGGCCGTGGGGCAATGATATGGATGCAAAACGGCTAAATACTTATTATAGTGTGGGTTCTGCCACCGATGTTACTACGTATCTGGATGGTGCCAGCCCGTATGGTGTAATGGATATGGCGGGCAACGTGTTTCAATGGGTTGAGGATGATTTCTTGCCATATGATGGCTCGACTGCCCCGGGCGAGTTGTTTCAAGGCAAAATTGGTGTGGCAAATACACCACAGGACCGGGCTATGAAGGTGGTCGACCTTGTTGGGGTGGACGCCAAGTATAAAGTGTTGCGTGGTGGTTCATGGAAAAGCGACCCATTTTCAACGGCGACCTATCATCGTAATTATTCATGGCCAAATTATGCGTCGGACTTTTTTGGTTTTCGTTGTGCGGCTGACGTAAATTAATCAGAGATTACTATTAGGATGACTTCATATACTAAACACCTTCTGGCGATGATACTGCTGCTGTTTACTCCACATGTATCAGCGGATACCTATCGTTATATGCATGTCACCATTGATACTCCCTGGATGATATTCCTGTTTCTGTTTGGCGCGGTAATGATGCCATTTATTTTGATGGCCATTCTTTATTGGCGCACCGCTTTTCGTCGTAATGCTGAAGATGATATTCGGGCGGCCAAGTCTGATGTTAGTGGCAAGCCCGAGGAGTAGCGGATGAAAATACTTCGTCTGTGTTGTGTTTTGCTGTTGTTTCTTGTTGCCCCTCTGGGGCTGTATGCAAGCGAGCAGAACTCACCCGTGAATGGCTCGATTGAGGTGATGCAGAGTTTTAATGATAATGCGCTCGAGGATGCAAAGGCGTACGGGGTTGCCGATAAGAAGAAACATCAAGTCCTCTTTTTTATGGGGGTCGCCCTGCTTATTTTACTGTGCACAACAGCCTATCTTGGCATTTCTATGGTGATGTTTAATAAAGAGGTCTTTGTTGCCCATATGGTCTCCGCGGGTCTGACTGTGACACTCGGCCTAGCGCATGCGGTGACGGCAGTGGTCTGGTTTTTTCCTTTTTAACTCTTGTTATTCAGATGGACTCCTATTTTAGGGCCTGTACTCCATATAAATTGTGATGGCACGTTGTTCTGTTATTGACGGTACAGTTCATGTGGTTGCCTGACAGATAAGAACGGATCATCATGTCAACTCCTCCCCATATTACAGATACCGCAGTATTAAAACAGACGTCTGATGATTATGGCAGGCGCATTGTGCACTTCTACTTTTTTTCAGGTGTTGTTGGACTCGCCTACCAGGTTTTGTGGGCGCGGATGTTATCGCTTCAGTTTGGTGTTAGCATTTTTGGTGTTGTGATTACGGCCGCTGCTTTTATGGTTGGCTTGGGGCTTGGCTCTTTTTTGGGTGGCCCACTCAGTCGCCTTAATGCAAGACCGTTACGTTTTTTTGCGATGCTTGAAGGGGGCGTGGCTCTTTACGCATTATTGCTGCCGTTATTGTTATCGTTGCTCGATGGCGGTGTTGCCGCCGTTGCGCCTGGCAGTTTGGCAGGTTGGTACAGTTTGCAGTTCTGTGCGGCGTTACTGTTGATTGCGTTGCCGGCAACGGCTTTGGGGATTGGGTTTCCGATGGTATTGCGATCATTGGAGTCTCAGAAGGTATCACTTGGCCGTGTATACGGCATGAACACCCTCGGTGGTGCGTTGGGGGCGTTGCTGCCCTTATGGCTGTTACCGGTAATCGGTTGGAGTAACGCCGTGCTTGTGGTTGCATCGCTTGGTGCCGCCGTAACCCTTTTTGCGTGGCGACTCGCTGTTGTGATGCCAGCGTTAACGATTTCCAGAGTTGCTGCAAATCCTGTCAGTAATATCCCTCTTTCAACAATAGTTGCTTACGCCATCGTTGGTGCTTCGGCTTTAATGCTAGAAATTGCCTGGACCCGGTTGTTTGGTATGTTGTTGTTGCGTACTGAATATGTGATGGCAGTCATTCTGGCGACATTCCTTCTTGGGATTGGCGGAGGTAGCCTGCTGGCGCAGTACATGCGTGCACGTTACTGGTTGGAGTTGCTGCCGCTGTTATCGGCACTGTTTGCCCTGTTAAGTTTGTGGGCGATCCCTCTATTAGCAGCGTGGGTTGAGCGTGCCCATTTCGACTCGCTTTTTAGTGCCATGTTGATTCAGGGAGGAGCGGTTGCCCTCTTGACGTTGCCAGTGACTTTGTTGCTGGGTGCGTGGTTGCCACTACTGAATCTGCGGTTGGGTGGAGTAAAGTCGAATGGAGCGTGGCTCTATGGTGCCAACTCTATTGGTGCGGCGTTGGGGGCGCTGCTGGCTGGATTTGTTTTAATCCCTTGGTTGGGCACAACGGGGGCGTTAGTGCTGGCAGCACTTATGCTGTTTATGGCTGGAATGGTTTGGGCGCGCCCACGTCTCTGGCTGTTACTGCCGGTGCTTGTAGTGATCGCCTGGCCGGTATACGAGTTACCACCGGTGAGCCAACTATTGCCCGAAACTCAGAAGGGTAGCCGCGATCTTATGGTTCATGAAGATGCCCTGTCCATCACCCATGTGGTGGCAACCCGGGATGGGCAACGTCTGTTATTGGCAGATCTGCAGCGGATGGATGCTTCATCTGAACCGCTTGCAGTTGTTTCACAACAGAATCAGGTACGACTGCCACTGCTGCTGCACCCGTCGCCCAAAACGGTACTCTTTCTTGGTTTGGGGACAGGAATATCCGCTGCTGCATCGACCCCGTGGACAACATTGCAACGTACGGCAGTAGAGTTGTCTCAAGGGTCGATTTTGGCGGCGGGCGATTACTTTGTACCGGTAAATGGCGGTGTAACCGCACAGATGCGAGTGGTGCGCGATGATGCACGCCGTTACCTAAGAACTTCGCAACAGCACTACGATGTGATTATTGGGGATCTGTTTCATCCTGATTTAGTGGGACGCAGTTCTCTGCTGTCACTGCAGCAGTTTGAACGTGCCCGTGCGTTGTTGACGGAAAAGGGTATCTTTGTACAGTGGTTAGCGCTGAACCAGTTCGATCCACATTCATTACAAGTAGTGATGCGTACGTTTCAGCAAGCATTTCCTGATGCCGTGATTTTTGTGGATGGTTTTCGCCTGGCGCTGATAGGTGGTAATGGATGGCAACCGACTGTTCAGGCAATGCAACATAATCTGCAACAGCTCACCCCTGAGCAGCAACAACAGGCAACGGGTGGTGAGGGTGAATGGAGTTGGCTTGGGCGTTATTGGGGGGGGATACACCTCCCAGCGGGCGCAATACAGGATGAGTGGTCACCTGTGATTGAGTTTTCTCTGCCACGGGCGCGTTATCGGGGTGATATGGATCTGGTGAAACTGCTTGAGTGGTTATTGCAGCAGCGCCCTCATGTTACACAAGCGCAGCAAGCATTGGCGGTGAACGCAGAGAGTGTCGAACTGTTTGAGCGTGGTTATGTCGCTACAGAGTTATCAATACGCTCATGGATAGCAACACTCAAGGGCGATGAGCAGCAAGGGCAAAGATTGTTGCGCCTTGCGTATCAAGCCAATCCCAAGGATCGCTGGGTGACGGGTGCTATTGCTGACCGTATGTATGTGAGTGTTGAGCAGCTGGCATCGCAAGAGGTAGAAAAACGCCGAGTCCTCGAGACGATTATTGTCATTCGTCCGGACCATGTGGAAACGTTGCGTGAGTTGTGGCGACTGAGTCTTGCGGAAGGCAATCCTGATCAGGCAGCACTCTATAGCCAACGCTTACGGCAACTAAGCCCGCTGGATATAGAGATGCAGCCTCAGCAGATCAAGTCTGAACTAATACACATCAATTGACTCGCTTGTGCGACAGCTGATTCCTTTTGCCCGGACCGTCCTGCGTCCGCTACGTTTTCGTACAACATTGTTCATTCTCGTTGCACTCAACATAGCTGCCACAATGACTCTACGGCTAGTGGTCCATGCGGTTAATTGTGTAACGAATTTTTTTCACGATCGGCCGAAGCCAAATGAGGTATACGCATTTACTCATCATATATAGAAACACTATTAATTATATAACTTTTCGCATGAACCACTAGCTACGGTAATCCCCTCATTTTTAGCGTCTGCCAAAAGTAGAGGTTATGTGGCTACTGCCAACATATGTTTTGGTGGCAATCCACCATTAGCCGTATGAGGCGGCTCATTATTGTAAAACCATAACCATGAGGTTGCATAGTTCTGAACCTCACCGATCGATTCAAACAGATTCAGACTCAGCCAACTGTAACGCACTGTGCGGTTATAACGTTCAACATAGGAATTCTGTTGCGGGTTGCCTGGCTGGATAAATTCAAGCTTGATCTGATGCTGCTCAGCCCATGCCTTCATCTGGTGGCTTATAAACTCAGGCCCATTATCACTACGAATGGCCTTTGGTTTACCACGCCACTCAATGATTTGATTGAGTGATCGGATTACTCTCATCGCAGGCAGCGAAAAATCGACGTCAATGGTCAAGCCTTCCCGATTAAAATCATCAATTACATTAAATAGACGAAAGGTTCGGCCATCGGTGAGCTGGTCGTGCATGAAATCCATTGACCACTACACAGGACGGTATTCGAGTGGTTACGCCAACATCGCATGTTGTGGGAAGAGTCGTTGTTGCTGCAGCCCAATTTACAAATTCAGAAAATTGCTTATGCCGTGGGATATGACAATCCAGTCAACTTCGCCACATACTATCGACAGCATTTTCAGCGATCTTCAAGTGCCAGCCGGAAAAACCGGACGCTAGAAAAAGAATTCTGGACGATAGTAAAGGCGAATGGTTCGAAAGAAGCCTAAATTAATCAACAGTCGAATCTAGTGGTTCATGCGGAAAGTTATGTGATTAATAGTGTTTCTATATATGATGCGTAAATGCGTATACCTCATTTTGCTTCGGCTGAGCATGAAAGAAATTCGTTACACAATTAACCGCATGGACCATTAGGAATCTACAAGGAAGATGTCAGATTCAAATGTGAATACAAAAATCACCGAGTGGTATTTGATAGTCATGCGGTGTTTGTATTCGCAGTTATCTGAATTTTATCCTATAAATTCAGAGATCTATTATGAACTATCAAATTTTCGCTTCCTTCCAAAACCAACAGGTTTATGCAGAATTACAAGATGTACTACTAGATTTAAATGTTGAATTAGTTGCGCTGACGGAGATCCCTATCGCAGAAAAAACACTGTATTTATTACTTATCGAAGCAGAATCTGATTTATGCCGGATCACTGATAGTTTGACCGACGAATTTCGTCAACTCCCCAAAATTGCCATTTTGCACTCTGACCGACTGAGCCGAAATCAAATTTATCAAGCCGGATTTCAAGATTATTTATTACACCCTTTTGTTAAAGAAGAAGTGCTGTACCGAATCATCACCTCCATCCGACAATCCTCGGCCGCTGGAACTTCAGCACATTTTTCCGTTCCCAATATTGTCAGCCCAGCACAATCATGGTTACCAATCACCCCGGTACCGAATTTTACAAACCCGCTGACCGATGCAGTGACTTCTTCTTTGTCCTTCGCTTTTACTCAGAATTCTGCAGTAAGGATCGGGCAGCAGCAGTTACTGATCCAAAAAGCCTGCGCTTATATGCAGGCCAATATGGGCAAGCGTTTAACCTTGGCTTTAGTGGCAAAACAGACCGGAACCAGCCGTACGAAATTGGCGGAGTTATTTCAATCCATGCTGAACATGACGGTATTCGAATGGTTGCGCCAACATCGCATGATGCGGGCAGAGTCGTTGTTGCTGCAGTCCAATTTACAAATTCAGCAAATTGCTTATGAGGTGGGATATGACAACCCAGCCAACTTCGCAACATGCTATCGACAGCATTTTCAGCGATCCCCAAGTGCCAGCCGGAAAAACCGGACGCTAGAAATATAATTCGGGACGGCAGCAAAGGCGAATGGTTCTGAAGAAGTCTAGATTAATCAACAGTCGAATCCAGGAAGGTAAAAAAAAGATGTCAGATTCAAATGTGAACACAAAAATTACCGACACGGTCAGCCAAACGAACGCTGTCGTTCTGGGAGAAGCGCCAGCGCAAGCGATGGGGACTTTGTACCAAGTGGCCTCGCACGCCAATGGCATGGCGATGCAAAACGCGGTGGCCAATCAACACAATTTGAATCAGCTCAACAGTAGTATCGTGGCGCAGGCTATCGCCATTATCAATAGCAAATAAGGATAGAGCACCATGGCAGACAACTCCTCAGACACGACAACAGCGTTGACACCGTTTCAGCAAAATGTGGCCTTTATCAATCAACAAGTATTGCAGCCTGTCAGCAAACCAATCGACGGCGGTTCAAAAATGATTGCGGACCAAGCTGCGGCGCTGATGGTAGAAGATATGCGCTCATTTTTACAAGGTTGCGAACAAATTCTGACTGTTGCGATGGCCAAAGCGGCGGCGCTGGCCACCAACCAGGCCACAGTGGCCGAAGGCAAAGTTGCCATTCAGTCCGTTATAGATGCGATGACCGCATTACCGACTTATGCGACGAGTATCGCCGGTTCGGCGGGTAGCATTATTACACCATTTAGTGTTGTTGGTAGCGCGGCCAAAGCGTCAACTTCATTTGAAGCATCGCCTTTTTCTGCCACCGCATCGGCGGCGTATGACTCGCCGGTCAGTAATGCCGGTACCGATAATGATCGTTATGAGTCATCCGAAAAAAGCCAGGCAACACCAGCCACAGGCGAGCAAAAAAGAAAATTTAAATTTTTCAAAAGTTGATCAGTTGAGGATATAACCATGACGCGTAATGGAAGAACAGTCATTTCAGGCTATGCAGAACAATTTAAACCGGCGCAAATTCTTGGTGCTCAGACGTTAAATGAGTTCGCGAACAACAGCTATTTGCAGGAGCGAAAAGAAGGTTATGACGCGGCGGGTATGCCAGTCCTTTATAGCAGCACTAACCCGACCGAACAGGACCTTAACTCGTTGTTCCGGCTTGACACGCTGCAAGCCAATGTGCAACCAGTGATCCGTCCTGTTGATGTGGCTGGAAAAACTGATTTTCAATCGTTTCTGATTGAGTTACAGGACAGTTGCACCGGGTTAACCCTGGTGATGCTGCAAGAAAGTGAAGGGGCGGTATTTTGTAATGTGCGGTTGTTGCCTTTTAGCACACTGGAGCAATTGCTCAACCCTACGGCGTCAAAGGCTGGCTTGTTAAAAATAAAACTGCCGACCAGCAATATTATGAAACTAAACATCACCCTCAAGGCCTCCAATGTCGGTGAAGTGTTATATCAAACCCATAAAACAGAAATCACGTTGGATGATCTCTCGGACGGTGACCGCTTAAAACTGAAAGCCAGATTGGAGTTCAGCGCAGCGAAGACGATTGCGCATTATGTGTCGCAAATGCTGACGCCAACTCCGCCACAGCAAACGATGCCAGATCAGAGCGCTAAGTTAAGACAAACTCAAACAACCCAGGCCCAACTCGCTAGCCGATTACAGGTGACATCGTTCACTTGTGTCATCACCAGCTGTTTAAAAACAGTGATCCTTGGCACTACCTTAGTAGCGACAACGGCTGGCGCAGTCCTCTCGGGGATTGGCATTGCCACGGTCAGCCCCATGCTTTCGTTAAGTGGTACGGTGTTGTCAGCCTTAGGAGCTGTCGGTCGAAATGTTGTCGGACTGTCGACAGTGCAGCCGTCAGACCTGCCGTCAGCCCCGCCGATTCTGGATGGCGATCGGATTAGTTTGACAGATACACGTAGTGAAGCAATGCCGCGCGAATACATCATTAAGCTTAATTAATCACGAGGAGCGATCTAATGAATAGTGCCACGACGACTGCAACAGCAAATACAACTCCAGCATCAGCGCCAAAAAAAGCGGCCAGAAAACCGGCGCAACAGCGGCAAGTAGCAGCTGTGCCAGAGGCCGTGCTTAACACTGAGCCAAAAACAAGTCGCGGAACAAGCTCTGGAGCACGTCCCGGAATTAGTCAAAACATCAACAGTACGCGGCTGTTGCATGAAGAGGACCTCAAGGCAATTAGTAGTCTGGTACTCAGTGCGGTGATGGAAAAAATCATCCCGCTGCTGGAGAAAATTGAGCAAATTAACAAGACCACAGACCTTCCGGTCGTGAAAATGTCCGCAGAGCAAACTGCCGCCAAACAACTACAACAGCAATTACAAACCATGGCCCAAATGAAGCTTAAAAGTCTGGAAGACCGGGTCACGCATCGGATCCGGCAAATGCAAGGGAAATAAATTTCTATTGGATGGTCGCGGCGACGCGAGTCCATCAAAAACCAAATTCCGGGATGCCGAGTTGGTTCTGCAGCCCTGAATACACGCTAGTTCAACATTGATAAAAGGAAAAATCTATGAGCACAGTAAGTCCACAAATTACCGACGCAGTCACTCAGGCCAATGTCAAAGTAGTTGCAGAATCGCCGGCAATGGCGATGGGGACACTTTACCAGGCCATGTCGCACTCTACCGGCATGATGTTTGAAAACTCGGTAAATGCGCAAAACCAGCAAAACATTCTGTCGCAGGCGGCTACGACCCAAGGCGTGATGCAGATTTACAGCGTCGATACTATTTCCGACGCCATTGCAATTGCCCGAATGTTACAAGCGTCGCAAGGTAACTGAACGTCCCGGCAATAGCAACAATAAAAAAGCTGACGTTATGTCAGCTTTTTTTGCTTTTTGCGTGAGAGTCGGTACCTTCCAGCTAAATTGCCTCTTGTTTGAGCTCTTGGCAGGGATAACCGGTCTGCGGCCTTTGCCATAACAGGCATTGGCCCCGCGTGGCGCGGCCCGATTAAAAGCGTGAGATTCGGGATCACGCTCTAATGCTATTTGTTTATTAAAAGGAAAAACTTAGCCCCATAGTGCTTCGATTCCGCCGGAAATATGGAACATCATAGATCATATTCTCGAGAATGTTGGATTTCAATCAGAAGTCGAACTGATCGAAGCCGATGGACCCAAAATCATTGAAGATGTGGGTAGGCGGCGAGCGAGCGCGGCCAATGCAGCCGCAGCTTCAAGTATGACGGATATAGTCGATTAACGGTCACTGTTACATAACCCATTGAAGCAATCAAAAGGAGTGATTAGCAATGCCAACGCGTAAATTTGGTATCGTTCCTCTTGGGCAAGCTGTCCTTGTTGTCTCATTGGTGCTCCTCATACTTTGGTCGGTGGGGGGCTACGATAATACCGCAGCTTGCCCTTCTACCTTGACCTGTGAGTTGTATTTACGAGTTGAATCCGCGGACCATGATAATGGTACATCCACACAGTTATTGGGTGAGTCATGGTCAACGCGCAGCAGGCCTTCCTTTGTCTTCGTATCCACATTACGAAGCGCGCCATCCGGAAAAGAGGGTGCTCTATCTGAGCCAGCCCCCATGGAATCTAATATCCCATCTCGCTCGATAAGTGAGCATCATCTTTTTTTTGGTCGAGCCGATATTTCTTCGCCATAAGCAGTTGGGGGGAGATCATGAGAATCAGAGTTGTGCGCCTTCCGGTGGATAGAGCATCAACTCCGGAAGCGCAGGGATGTAAGCGGTTGCAGATTCTGCTGATTCTAATTTTCGTTGTTTACCCTTCGGATGCTATGCCGGGTCGCTAGTGTTGTTGACGTGGTATATCCGCCTCTGGCTCTTATGCGTACCATTTATTGGTTGGCTGACGCCAATCAATCGCTCATCATTCGAAACAGGAGAATAAAAATGTCCACCTCTGTTGTAACGACCACATTCATCATCACCAATAATCAGACTACCTATACACCTGAACAGATTTGGGTCTCGTTTGCCGGAAGATTAACCGATACGGGGACGCCACAAACGGCTGGCGAGACGCAACTCACCTCTGCCAGCTGGCAATCGTTTCAATTGAGCAGCCTGTCGGCGGAGGTCGCTCTCCCCTATTTCAGCGGTGATTCAATGCAATATACGTTTGCGCTGAACGGTTTTAATGGACGGATCTATATCAACTATGGCCCTGCCGCATTGACCGCAGCGCCTAATCCAGGTAGCCCTGGCGTCAGCCCCTACATTGTTTTTGAGACAACAGTGCTGGGGAGCAACGCGAGCAATATGGATCTGTCGTACGTCGATGGGATCTCCGCTACGGCGGACACGATGATACGTGATGCGACAAGCGGCGCTGCGCTGTTGGCGACCTCGGTCAATCCTGTGGCGACTCCAGTCAACATCATGGCCAATGTGGCGTCGATGACGCCTGCCGCCGCTGCGATTTCCAGCAACGACACTACGGTGCGAGTGATGTCCGCCGCCGCCGCCCCCGGCGCCTATCACAATTGGGCCGATTTAATGACCGCCTTGCAGAGCAGCACTGCAACAGCACCGCTCAATATTTGCAGTTACACCAGCCCCAGCGCCAACATTCCCGTCAGCTATGGCGTAGGGGGCGATCTTTACGGTTATTCTGGGGCGCCCGAGCTGACCACACAACAACTTGCGGGCTTTGACAAAAAACAGGACTACACGATGGGCGCAACCTTCTCCGCCGACATCAATCCTGACAGTGATGCGACACTGACCGGTTTTGGGATTCCCCAGGGCACGCCGGGCGTTATTATCAGCGGTTCAGCGACAGTGTCGGGGGCCTTCAACATCTACATTACTCAGGACAATATGAATGCGGGGACAGGGATCTACGGCAACAACCCCTCTTATGTGGTCACACCAAGCAATAGCCAAACACAAGGCGCAGCCTATCTGACAAATGGCGTGACGAATGATCTTAGCGGCAGGATTGTCGGTGATCTGATGGCGGGCATGGTGTTTGGTTGGGCGGCGAGTTCAGTCAATATCGTTGTAAACGCCACGAGCACTGGTACAAATTTATATGGGGTCACCTTTAGCGCCGAGACCATCTCAGGGATCAGCACTGGCGAACTCTTTTTCCTGCTCTCTTTGGCGGCGGCGCAAGGGATGCTGCCGGGCTGGATAGGCAAGGCGCTCGATAGCAACAGCAACCACTACGATCAGTATCTCTATGCAATATCTTCATACACCTACGCCTATTCGAGCGGCTTTACTGATCGACTCCAAGGGTATGGCAATCCCGACACATACTGGTACACCACCAATCCCCCCGTGATTCCTGGCCAACCTACCCAGAACTATCCCTTTGTAGGGTTTGTAAATCTCTTTTTAGGGGCTCTGACTCAGGTTTTTACAGTGAGTGCGACTCAACCGTGGCAGAACACGGGAATTCAAGCGGCCGCCAACAGCAAGATCACCATCGCTTATCAATCAGGCAACTGGACAGCGGATCCGGAGACCAATAACGGCTCTTTATATGACGCCAATGGCTGTCCCAATTTGCCAGTGACGCAATCGGGCTACCCCTTGATCGGTGCGAATATGGGGGCGCTAGTTGCACGAATTGGGAACAATCCTGTGTTCCTAGTGGGAGATGGCCCTGTCTCTATCCCGGCGGGCCAGAGCGGTCCTCTGCAACTGTGCATCAATGATGATTTGAATGGGTTATACGGCGCCGGATTAACCGATAACTGCGGCAGTGTGACAGTGAATGTTACGGTCGCCTGATGATCGTGTTGATGCGCTGGCGCTGATAGAAAAGTGGAATCGTATTTCCAGGCGCAGTTTTTTGCGCTTGGAAACTGCGCTCCAACCCCGACAGTGGCTTTGTATGCAGAGTCCGGAAAACATCAATGTTCAACTTATTCAACCGATAGTGCAGCTGCCTGCTGCTCATCCCCAGCACCCGTGCGGCGAGGGTTTTGTTGCCGCCAGCATCGTATAGCGCGCGGACAACCTGGCCGTGATCGCCATCACGCACTCTTCTGCGCATGGCCGCCTCTATGCCCACGCAGATGCGTGATAAACACGATAGCGCACCAGACACCCCAATCCGCTCGACGGGCAGGGAATTAATGATGCGACTACTACAGATAATGGTTTTGATCAGGTCATCAGCTACTATTGGGCTGTTCCGCACTTAATATGGGATACCAATTCAAGGTCTGGAGGGCGTCCTGCTTATAACTGTGGCAATGTGGCTCGAAACGAGCTTAAGTCGGGCTGCGCTAATCGGACTTGCGGGTTACAAACTACGAGCCGTCCAGTTCGAAAGAGGGTGCATTTTTGAATTTTACAGCGAGTGGTGACCAAGTTGCATTGATTAGAAGTGCCAGTGCTCGGTGCCATTCCTGTAACTCTGGGAGTTCAAAAACTCGTACTTGTCGGATTTCCCATCCAGTTGATTTAGTCTTTTGAAGGTAATAATCGTCGACCTCCCAGCGGTTATGAAGGCCCAGGTTTCGTACTAATGACATTTCACGTACAGAGGCTTTCACCACTTCAGGTATATTAAATACGATGGTTGCGCTTTCCTCCAGAATCGATAGTTGTTTCAGGATGTCTTTGAAACCGATTTTAGTGAGTTCCGCATGTTTCGCCAACGATTCTGTGGCAGTTGCTTTTATGCTGGCCTCAACAAATGCGCCGAGGTTGCGTATGTACCAGTCCCAGTGGCTTCGAAGTGCGATAAGAACATTCTGGGTCACCATTTTTTCGATAAGGCTTTGATACTTTATCAAGTATTTCCATCCTTCTTCCCACAGATCTTTTTTAAGTCCAGCTTGCATCAAAGATTCCTCGATCTCTTCCAGTGCATTGGGTTGTCGAATTCGCTGACCGGCAGCTTCGTCAGCTAGCATGGCGTGAAACAGTGTCGCTTGCATTAGTTCGTGGGTTTGATAGGCAATCTTCAACGGAAATGTGTGAGCTTTCACATTGTCAGTCATATTGGTTACTGATGGTAAAGCTACGCGCATATTTAGTCTCATAGGGTGCGTTGTTTCACGCCAGTAATCCCAATATCTTCTCCATCGCTGCAATTCGCTCTTCCGTCTCCACCATCGGCATAATGATGCGCAGTTTGTCCTGGCCGTCGAGCTTGTAGGTTTTGTTCTGTTTTTGGATGAGGTCGATGATCTTGATGGGGTCGATGTTGGTTTGTGCTGCAAATATCAGACGGCCACCTTGTGGTCCGGCTTCGATTTTTTTGATGCCGAGCGGTTGGGCCTTGAGTTTTAGCTCGGTGACACGCACTAGGTTTTTCAAAGCGTCTGGCAGCAGGCCGAAGCGGTCGATCATCTCTACTTGCAGTTCGCGCAGTTCGTCGTCGTTGGCGGCGTTGGCGATGCGTTTGTACATCACTAATCTTGTGTGGACGTCGGGCAGGTAGTCGGCGGGGATGAGGGCGGGGATCTTGAGATCAATCTCGGCGTGTTGCTCCAGCGGCTGGTCGAGGTTGGGCACCTTGCCGGCCTTGAGTGCCTTGACGGCGCGCTCCAGCAGTTCGCTGTACATGGTGAAGCCGACCTCTTGAATCTGGCCGCTCTGTTCGTCGCCGAGCAGTTCGCCGGCGCCGCGAATTTCTAAATCGTGTGTGGCCAGTGTGAAACCTGCGCCTAAACCTTCGAGTGATTCGATCGCCTCCATACGTTTGACGGCATCGGTGGTCATGCTGCGCTGGGGCGGAACAACGAGGTAGGCGTAGGCCTGATGGTATGAACGGCCGACACGGCCGCGCAGCTGGTAGAGCTGGGCGAGGCCGAGTTTGTCGGCGCGGTTCATGATGATGGTATTGGCGGTGGGCACGTCGATGCCGGTTTCAATGATCGTGGTGCAGACAAGGATGTTGTGGCGCTGGTGGTAGAAGTCGAGCATCACCTGTTCCAGGTCGCGTTCACGCATCTGACCGTGGGCGACAACAATACGTGCCTCGGGGATCAGCTCGCGCAGTTCGTTGGCCTTTTTCTCGATGCTATCCACTTCGTTGTGCAGGAAGTAGACCTGACCACCACGTTTGATCTCACGCAGACACGCCTCGCGCACCAGGTTTGTATCCCACTGACGGACAAACGTCTTGATGGCGAGGCGTTTCGACGGTGGGGTGGCGATGATGGAGAGGTCGCGCATCTCGGAGAGTGCCATGTTCAATGTGCGTGGGATTGGCGTGGCGGTGAGGGTGAGGATGTCGACCTCGGCGCGTAACGATTTGAGTCGTTCCTTTTGGCGCACCCCAAAGCGGTGCTCTTCGTCGAGGATGACCAGGCCGAGTTCGGTGAACTTGACGTTGCTTTGTAGCAGTTTGTGGGTGCCGATGATGATGTCGACCTTGCCTTCGGCGAGTGCGGCGAGCACTTCGTTCTGTTCCTTCTGCGAACGAAAGCGTGACAGTACTTCGATGCGTACTGGCCAGTCGGCAAAACGGTCGCGGAAGTTTTGGTAGTGCTGTTGTGCCAACAGTGTGGTGGGGACTAATACAGCCACCTGTTTGCCACCGTGTACGGCGAGGAAGGTGGCGCGCATCGCGACTTCTGTCTTGCCAAAACCAACATCGCCGCATATCAGGCGGTCCATCGGTTTGTCGCTGACCATATCTTTGATGACGTTGTGGATCGCCTCTTCCTGATCGGGGGTCTCTTCGAAGGGGAAGGCGGCGGCAAAGGTGCGGTAGTGTTCGTCCGGTTCGGCGTAGGCGTGGCCACGGCGGGCGGCGCGGCGGGCGTAGATATCTAACAGTTCGGCGGCGACGTCATGGGCCCGTTCGGCGGCTTTGCGTTTGGCCTTCTGCCAGTGGTCGCTGCCGAGTTTGTGCAGTGGTGCACTCTCGGGTGAGGTGCCGGTAAAGCGGCTGATCATGTGCAGTGATGAGACCGGTACGTAGAGTTTGTCACCACCGGCGTACTCAAGTGTCAGGTATTCGGTGGTCATGCCGTTGATGTCGAGGTTTTGCAGCCCGAGGTAGCGACCAACGCCATGCTCTTCGTGGACGACCGGGCTGCCGGGCATCAGCTCGGTGAGGCTGCGGACGATGGCGTCATCATCCCGTTTGGTGACCTTGCGACGGCGGCGCTGCATGACGGTGTCGCCAAAGAGCTGTGGTTCACAGATGACGGCGATGGCCGGGAGTTGGGTTGATCCTGGCAGGAGCAGCCCTTTTTCCAGCGGTGCGACGGTGATGCCGATGCGGGCGGCGTCGTCATCCAGAAAGCTGAGCCAGTCGGGGTAGGTGCGAGGGTGGATGTCGTCGCGTTTGAGTATTTCGAGCAGGGCTTCACGCCGTCCACTGGTTTCGGCGGCAAAGAGGATGCGCCCTTTAAAGCTGTTGATGAAGTCACGCAGCGGTGCCAGGGGTTGTGGGATGCGGGCGTTGATGTTGAGTGCCGGGGCGACCTGGGTGGCGAAGTTGTAGACGCCGGGGGCCTCTTCCACTTCGAAGTGGTGGCAATTGATGCGTGGGAACGTGCCGATGCGGCTGAGTAGTTCACCGCTCTCGATAAAGACCCGTGTGGGTGCCAGGATGGGGCGGTCTTTGTTGTAGCGGCGTTGTTCAAAGCGCTCTTCGGACTCCTTCCAGAAGGCGCTGGCGGCCTCTTCGATCCCCTCTTCCAAAACCACTACGGTATTGTTGGGCAGGTAGTCGAAGAGGGTGGTGGTCTGTTCAAAAAAGAGTGGCAGGTAGTATTCGATGCCGGGGGCGGCGATGCCTTCGGTCACATCCTTATATATAGTGGAGCGGGCTGGATCGCCTTCGAACTCGGCACGATAGGCCTGGCGGAACTGGGTGATCGCCTCTTTGGTGAGGGGGAACTCACGGGCGGGCAGCAGCCGTACCGTGGTGACACTCTCTATAGAAAGCTGGGTCTCGGGATCGAAGCTGCGGATGGTGTCGATCTCATCGTCAAAGAGGTCGATGCGGTAGGGGATCTTGCTGCCCATGGGGAATAGATCTACCAGCGCACCACGCACGGTGTACTCGCCATGTTCCATCACCTGTGAGACGCAGCGGTAGCCGTTGCGCTCCAGCCGCATCCGCAGTGCCTCGATGTTGAGCTTGTCGCCGATGTCGAGCATCAGACTGTGGGCTTCGATATACTCGCGCGGTGCCAGCCGGTGCATGGCGGTGGCGGCGGGGATGATCAGCACCCCTTTTTTGATCTGTGGCAGACGGTAGAGCGCCTCGAGCCGCTGCGAGACGATATCCTGATGGGGCGAAAAGATGTCGTAGGGCAGTGTCTCCCAGTCAGGAAAGGCGATGACGGGCCGCTCCTCCTCGTTGGCGAGGTAGAAGCGCAGCTCATACTCCAGCCGTGTTGCCATCAGTGAGTCGGCGGTGATTACCACCAGCAGCCCATCGTGTTGTCGCGCCCCCTGGCCCAGTACCATGCCAAAGCTGCTACCGTGGAGCCGTGCCCAGGTAGTGTGTGGGTGATCTGCACCGGGCAGCGGGGGGTTGAAGGGGTCGTGATGGGTAACGGTAAGTGGCTGTGTGGCTGGCTGAGTCATAAGTTGGTTTATGATGAGTCTATAACGGGCGGTCATTCTGGCATATTTTGCCGCGTTGGTGGAGGTTGCTGCGACTGTTTTCAGGATTGAGTGCGCCCTGTTTAAGGGGACTCCTGCTTTAGGTTGTGCTGTTAAAACCGATAGTTAAAGCCAGCTGCACAGTGAGTTGCTGCGGGCGTAATAACATTAGAAGGGATTGTGTGTTTATGGTTGAACGTTATGCGAGCGGTTTGATTCGCTGGCGCTGGGCAGTGGTGATGTTGACGCTGGTCTGGGTGGTGGCGGCTGCCTTGGGTGGCCGTCTGCTCAATTTCAGTAATGATTACCGGGTGTTTTTCAGTGCGGACAATCCGCAGCTGCTGGCCTTTGACGCGCTACAGAACAGTTATACAAAGAGCGACAATCTGCTGTTTGTATTGACGGCGAAGGAGGGCAAGCTGTTTACACCGGAGGCGCTTTCGATTGTGGAGGAGCTGACCACTGCCGCCTGGCAGACCCCCTATTCAAGCCGGGTGGATTCGCTCACCAATTTTCAGCACACCTATGGTCAGGATGATGATCTGGTGGTGGAGCCGCTGGTTGAACATGCGCTGTCACTCTCTTCTGAGGATATCACTCGCATTAAGGCGGTTGCCATGAGTGAACCGGTATTGATGAACCGGTTGATTACCGCCGCTGGCAATGTGACGGGGGTCAACGTCACCCTGCATCTGCCGGGCAAAGATCCGCAGGCTGAGGCACCGCAAGTGGTGGCCTCTGCCCGACAGCTGGCGGCGCAGTTTAGAAAGAAGTATCCCGATATGGAGATTCGCCTGACGGGGGATGTGATGATGAACAACGCTTTTCCCGAGGCCGGGATGAGCGATATGAAGACGTTGGTGCCGTTGATGTTGATGGTGGTCGTGCTGCTGATCGGTGTCACCATGAAGATGGTGGCAGGCACCCTACTGACCATGACGGTGATTGCACTGGCCATCCTCTCGGCATTGGGGGTGACGGGATGGGTGGGGATACAGATCTCACCACCAATTACCTCTGCCCCGGTGGTGATGATGGTGATTGTGGTGGCCAACTGTGTACATCTGCTGAATAATTTTCAGCAACACTATTTCCAGCATGGCGATAAAGAGGCGGCGCTGGTGCAGAGTCTGCGTATCAATATGGTGCCGATTTTTATTACCAACATCACGACTATTATGGGTTTTTTGAGTATGAACTTCTCAGACTCACCACCATTGCGCGATCTGGGCAATATCGTAGTGATAGGCGTGGTGACGGGGTACCTGCTCTCAGTGACGCTGTTACCGGCACTGTTGATGGTGGTGAAGATAAAACGTCCGGTTAATCTGGCACGTAGCAGCGGTGTGATGGCGGTGTTGGCAGAGTTTGTGATTCAACGTCGGACTCCGCTGTTTTATGGCTCGATACTGGTGGTGGTGGCCTTAGCGGCATTTATCCCGCGCAACGAGCTGAATGATGAGTTTGTGAAATATTTTGATAAGAGCATCAAATTTCGCGCAGATACTGATTACACCACTGAAAATCTGACCGGCATTTACCGGATCAGCTATTCGCTGCACTCAGGTGAGAGCAATGGCATTAGTGCCCCTGACTATCTGGGCACGCTGGATGCGTTTGGCCGCTGGTATCGGGCGCAGCCGGAGGTGATCCATGTTCAGAGTTTTGCCGACGTGATGAAGCGGCTCAACAAGAATCTGCACAATGAAGACCCCGACAAGTACCACATTCCGGAACGGCGCGATCTGGCGGCGCAATATCTGCTGTTGTATGAGATGTCCCTTCCGTATGGGCTGGATCTGAACAACCAGATTAACGTGGATAAATCGGCCAGCCGTTTTGATGTGACGGTGCGTTCTCTCTCAAGCCGTGAGTTGATGGCGCTGGAGGAGCGGGCGCAGCAGTGGTTGAAAGCGAACGCGCCAGCAGCGATGTTGTCGGATGGCAGTAGTCCGGCGATCATGTTTGCCCACATCGGACAGCGTAATATCGAGAGCATGCTGAAGGGGAGTGTGATTGCGCTGGCTTTGATTTCGCTGACACTGATCATCTCCCTGCGTTCTCTGAAGATCGGGCTAATCAGCCTGATACCTAATCTTGTGCCAGCCACGATAGCGTTTGGCCTCTGGGGGCTGTTTGTGGGGCAGGTGGGGCTATCACTATCAGTGGTGGTGGGCATGACGCTGGGTATCATTGTTGATGATACCGTACACTTTTTGAGTAAATATCTGCGTGCCCGCCGTGAAGAGGGGCTGTCGGCAGAAGATGCGGTGCGTTACGCCTTTGCCAATGTCGGCAATGCCATGTGGGTCACATCGGTGGCCCTGGTATGTGGGTTTTTGATGTTGTCACTCTCCGCCTTTGAGTTAAATTCAGGGATGGGGCTGTTGACCGCTATTACTATTGTGGCTGCGCTGTTGGCAGACTTCCTGCTTCTGCCGACACTGCTGTTGAAATTTGAGGAGCGCCAAAATGAACGGAAGATCGATCCTGTTTCCTGAACGGCTGATGGCCATCACCCTGGCACTGCTGGTCAGCATCCCGGCACTGGCGGTTGACCCTGGTGTTGAGAAGGGGTTGGCCATCGCCAAAGAGGCGGAGCTGAGGGGGGATGGTTTTGGTGACTTTACCGCCACCATGGAGATGATCCTTAAAAACAAGCAGGGGGATACCAGTACCCGCCATATTCGTATCATGGGGTTGGAGGTGAAAGGGGATGGTGATAAAAGCCTCTCAATCTTTGATGAACCCGCCGATGTACGCGGGACAGCCATGTTGACCTATTCACACAAAGTCGGTCCGGATGATCAGTGGCTCTACATGCCGGCATTGAAACGTGTGAAGCGGATCGCCTCTGATAATAAATCGGGGCCCTATATGGGCAGTGAGTTTGCCTATGAGGATATCGCTTCACAGGAGCTGGAAAAATACACCTATAAATACCTGCGTGACGAGGTTTTTGAGGGGGCCGACTGCTTTGTGGTTGAGCGCATCCCGGTGGATGAAAACTCCGGTTATAAACGCCAGATCGTCTGGCTGGATAAAGCAGAGTACCGGCCATTAAAAACTGACTTTTATGACCGTAAAGATGCCTTGTTGAAAACCTTGACCAACAAGGGGTATAAACGATATCTGCAACATCAGTGGCGTCCTGACGAGATGTTTATGGAAAACGTTCAGAACGGTAAAACAACCCGTATTCTTTGGAAACACTACCGGTTTAATACCGGACTGGTGGAAAAAGATTTTCAGGTTGATGACCTGAAACGGGCACGCTAGTGTTCACAGTTGCGGGGGTAAAAATGGGCCGTTTGGGGTCTGTAGCACTGCTGCTAATGTTGGGGCTGCCGCTGGTCGGACAGGCGGCGGAGTATGTGCGCATTGGTAAATATGCCACTGTGCGTGATAGCCAGCAGATGCGTGAGCGGCTGGAGCGGGAAGGTTTTCCGGTGGTGGAGCGGTTGGTCCCGGTATCGGCAGAGCGCACCGCTATACTGGTGCTGGTGGGGCCGTTTGATGGGGGGCATAAGGCCCGTGAGCAGCTTAACCGGTTGAATGAGATGGGCTGGAAGGGGGTTTTGCAGCACTTTGATTCGATCACCCCGCCGTTACGCCCTGCCAAGGAGCACCCTCCAGAGCCTGTCGCCCCTGAAAGTCGGGTGGAGCTTGAGCGTCCGCCGGAATTGGGGGCTGATGGCGCTACACAGATGGCAAAAATAACAGCACCCGATTCAGTGGCACCATTGCCAGGAATGGCGCTGCCTGACGATGTGGGGGAGGAGAGTAGCGTTTTCCCTAAACAGCGACGGTTGCGTCTGTCCGGTTATGCCACGCTGGATGGTCGTTACTTCCGTGAAGAGGCGCTCTATCCAGAACAGTCCGACACCACCGCCTCCATGGTGTTGCAGCCGGAGCTTTATTTGGCGTGGCGCGGTGGTGACAGCACACTGACGTTTACCCCCTTTGTGCGTGCAGGTGATGTAGATGACGAACGTAATCATGCCGATGTGCGTGAATTGATCTGGTCCAATAATCTGGGGGACTGGGACCTTCGTCTAGGTGTTGGGCGTGTTTTTTGGGGGGTGACAGAGTCCCAGCATCTGGTTGATGTGATCAATCAGCTTGATATGGTCGAAGATCTGGATGGCGAGAGCAAACTTGGCCAGCCCATGGTTAACCTGAGCCGCAGCAGCCCCTGGGGCACACTGGAGCTGTATGCGTTGCCTGGCTTCCGGGAACGGACGTTTGCGGGGCTGGAGGGGCGGCTACGTGGCCCGCTATTGGTTGATACTGATCAGACGGTGTATGAGTCTCCCGACAAAGATCGCCATCTGGATTGGGCAGTGCGCTGGTCGCACTACATCGGCAATGTTGATATTGGCCTATCCCATTTTTCGGGTACGGCGCGTGCGCCCCGACTGGAACTGGGCTTTAACGGCCAGGGGCAGCCAGTGCTCGTCCCCCATTACGATCTGTTGCAGCAGACCGGCCTGTCGTTACAGGCGCTGGCAGGGGCCTGGACCTGGAAGCTGGAGGCGGTCTCGGCAGCACAGCGTCAAGAGCGCCACCTGGCGGCGACTGCTGGTTTTGAATACACCCATGTTGGGCTGCTGGGATCACAGATGGATCTGGGGATGCTGGCGGAGTATCTCTATGATGAGCGTGGTGTGACGGCCCCCACCCCATTTGCCAACGACCTGATGGTGGGGTTGCGCTGGGTGTTCAATGACATACAGAGCAGTGAAATATTGGTCGGCATGATACGTGATCTGGATGATGGTGCGAACAGTATCAATATTGAGGCGAGCCGTCGTCTGGGACAAAACTGGAAGGTCTCGCTGGAGTATCGTGGCAACAACGCGGTTGATGCCACCGATCGCCTCTATCCTATCCGCATGGATGATTACCTCCAGCTGGAGCTGTTCCGCTACTTCTGATAGCGCTTAAGCAATACATACAGCGCCCCCGCACCACCATGTTCAGTACGGGCCGGGCAGAAGGCGAGCACAGCCTCAAGCTGCTGCAGCCAGAGCGGCACCTTGCCTTTGAGTACCGGACGCCCCAGGTGAGAGCTGTTGCCCTGGCCGTGAACAATCCTGACATGACGGATGGCCTGCTCCCGGCAATGGTGCAGAAAGTGAAGAAGGGTAGTACGGGCCTCGGTGACCGTCAGCCCATGTAGATCAAGGGTCAGTTCAGCATCAAACTGGCCGCGTCGGAGTTTGCGTAATACCCCCTGCTGAACCCCCGGGCGGACAAACTCAGTGGCAGCACCGTTCAGTTCAGACTCGGCGGACTGGTAACCCTCAGAGATCGGGTCGTGAAGCAGGGCAGAGTCCTGTGTACTGTGAGTGGTGCGCCGTAGCTTGGCTGTGGGTCGGGCAGGTTTGATGGCCACCTTATCCTGCTTGAGACGCCGGACAGCCCCGATCGATTCACGGAACAGCAGACTATCTTCAACACTGATTTTAGGGTCTTTGGCCATAAGGGGAATTCTAGCACTGCTGTTGGCACAAGACCGCAAAACGAAAAAACCGCCATTAAGGCGGTTTTGGTACTTTATATGGCTCCCCGGGACGGGCTCGAACCGCCGACCCAATGATTAACAGTCATTTGCTCTACCGACTGAGCTACCGGGGAATGGTGCTGCTTTAAGGAGGGCACATATTAATGGCAACTTCCTCAAACGTCAACATAATCAAACGTTTTTAATGATGATTTTTATCGGGTTTCCAGGGGCAGTCACTCTGGCTGGTGCTCCGAGAGCAGGGTACAGAAGCGTGGTTGGGGCGTGTTATATTACGGGCCTTATTTTCAGGGAGAGTTGTGATGCCGTCGTTTGATATTGTTTCAGAGGTCGATATGCACGAAGTCAGCAATGCGCTTGACCAGTCAAATCGTGAAGTGGGGACCCGTTTTGACTTTAAGGGTAGTGGTGCTGAGTTCACGCTGGATGAAAGTAAGATCCTGCTGGAGGCGGGCTCTGATTTTCAGCTGGAGCAGATGATGGATATCCTGCGTGCCAAGCTCACCAAACGTGGGATTGATATTACTTGCATGGATGAGGGCAAGGCAGAGACAACCGGCAAGGTTGCGCGTCAGACAGTCACCCTGCAACAGGGGATCGATCAGCCACTCGCCAAAGATATTATTAAACGTATCAAAGAGGCCAAGCTGAAAGCCCAGGCCTCAATTCAAGGCGATAAGGTACGGGTAACGGGGAAAAAGCGTGATGAACTGCAAGAGGTTATCGCCATGCTGCGTGCCGCCGAGCTGGATATGCCGTTGCAATACAATAACTTCAGGGATTAAGTGTTCTGTCGGCAGGTGTGTAAATACCTAGGGAACCGCTGAATAACCCCGTTCGCCCTGAGCCTGTCGAAGGGCCGACAACGCGACGTATTGATTGTTAAGCGCCCTCCATTCATGGTTCGACAAGCTCACCACGAACGGAGGACTTATTCAGAGGCTCCCTAGTTATGGAAGCGCATCCACCAGTCAGTCGCCATCTGGTCGCCAACGGCAATATCGTTGGCCGTCAGCTTTTTGATTAATGCCTGACGGGCGGCGATGGCATTCTCGTTCTCTACGGCGGCGGCGATTTCAAACCACATGTAGGCCTTGATGAGATCCTGCTTGACACCGTGCCCCTCAGCGTTAGCAACGCCCAACAGATATTGGGCCATCGGCATGCGCTGTTCAGCGGCTTGCATTAACCAGTGCACTGCCTGGGTATCATCCCTCTTCACGCCGTCGCCTTTGGCATACATCAAACCTAATGTCAGCTGGGCATTGGCAACCCCCAGTGCGGCCAGTTTTTGGTACCAGTGTGCCGCCTGTGTGTAGTTTTGTGCCACACCATCGCCTTTATAGTAGCGATCAGCCAGCTCTAGCTGGGCCTGCAGGTCGTTGTTGGCTGCTTTCTGCTGCATAGCCTTAAGCTGTGCGGTGGGGAGTTGCTTATCGACAGCATAACCCGCTGGTATGGTGGTGAGTATGAGGGGGATCAGGAGTAGATAGTGGCGTAACATAAAGGCGTAATCCATCTGAAAAAAAGAGCACCATTATAGGTGATAGCGGGGGATCTTCCCAACTCGCCGGGCAAAATGCTTGTTTTTACGTTGAAAAATTCGTAAGGTTCTGATCTCTGGTGCTGTGCCAGTGTGTGAGCCACCATTTTTGGGATCTATTATTTATGCGGTATGGTTTTGTCATTTTATTGCTAATGGTTATGGGGACTACGTTGGCCCAGGCGGAGACCTATGCGACAAAACGTCTGGCAGAGGATGGCATTCACGACCCGGAGAATGATGCGATCAAGATTTTGCAGGAGCCGGGCGAGTCGATGATCGACTTCCCCATGGATCGTCGGGGTCAAATCGATTGGGTTCAATCGATCCGCAGTAAAAAGGTAAATCCGCGTCGCAGTTTGAATGGTGGCGAGTATGACGGCGAGATAATGATTGAGACCGACATGGATATCATTATGAAACGTACGGCCAATATGCCCAATGTGCGGTTCCCCCACCTGGCACACACAGAGTGGTTAACCTGTAACAATTGCCATCCAAAGATCTTTATACCCCAGGCGGGTGCTAATCCTGTCTCCATGGAGAAAATACTTAAAGGGCAGTTTTGTGGCCGTTGCCACGACAAGGTTTCATTCAGCCTGTGGACGTGTGAGCGTTGTCATAGTGTCCCCCATGAAAAATCTGGGGATGCTTACGTGGACCCAGCCCCTTCAAAATAGTCTGCTCAAGCCGCGCCAGCGGTTGTGACGCCTGATGTCGCGTAGATAGGTCCCAAAAGGCAAGACAAGCTTCTGTTCTAATAGCTCTGCCACGGGCTTAAGTGTTTTGAATGATGAAAAAACCTCCGGGGTGTGTGTGGCAAATACAATCCTGTTTCCTCTATCTTTTACTGGAATATTTAAGAGGTTATGGTCAAACGCAGATTCGACGTTGGCCAGGGTCTCTCTGTATTGGTCTTGTTGACTGGCCCACAGATTGATGGCTAGAACCCCGCGAGGATGCAACGCTGTGTGACAGGCGCTGAAAAACCGGGTTGATTTAATGGAGTCCGCAATGCCGTTGTGATCAAAGGCATCAATGAGGATTAGCTCATACTGTTTGTCGGCAACGTGATTGGCTGTTAAAAACTTCAATCCATCACCAACGGTAACGTGGAGCCGACCGTCCTGAGGCAACAAAAAATAGTTATAGGCCAGACTGACAACGTCGGAGCGGGACTCAACAGCATCGACTCGGCAGTCCGGGAAATGGTGAAGTAAAAACCGTACTAATGAGCCACCGCCCAGGCCGATTAATAAAATGGAGCGAGGTTTGATACAAAAAAGCAGTGCAGCCATCATCGTCTGGGTATAGGCGAGTGTGAGTGTTTCCGGGTGGGATAGATCCATTTCGCTCTGTTTGACACTGTTGCCAAAATAGAGTGTGCGGTGGTTGTCTGTCTGAAAAACCTCAGCGACGCCGCTGTCACTGATCTCTTGGTGGATAATTGAACCAGACCGCATGTGGTAGAGGAGGAGGGTTACACCATGGGGCTGACCAGCACGGCAGCCCCATATTGGGGTGTTAAAGCAGGTTAGGCATTGCTGTAACCTGCGCGTTTGAGTGGTGAGTCGCTCCACTCGTCAGCTGTTTGGGCGTCACTGCCAGCGATGGCAGAGAAGGAGTCCTGATTGTTCTCAACCAGTGCTTCCAAGGTTACGCTGCTGAGATACGTCTGAATCTGATCGCTCAGGATGTCCCACAGCTCTTGGGTTCTTTGGTGGCGGATATCAATTTGGTTGAGCGGGGCTGCTTGACCAAATTTATCATCAACAGCAATAACGATATCGGTGATGGAAATTTCATTGGCGGCCCGTGCCAAGCGGTAACCGCCGCCCGGTCCGCGTGTGCCCTGGACCAGTTTGGCTTGCCGCAGTCGGGCAAACAGCTGCTCCAGGTAGGATAGGGATATGCCTTGAAACTCTGAAATATCGGCAAGTGTTACCTTGTGGCCATCCTTGGCATTTAATGCTAAATCCAGCATCGCCGTAATGGCATAGCGTCCTTTTGTAGATATTCTCATTGACCAGTCTCCTTGTTTGGCTTGATGGGTATATACATACCAACCCAGTCAGTGGTTTAGTCTGGCACACGAAGTGTGGTTTTCCAATGGTTAATTTAATAATTAACATTGAATGAGCTTTTATTTGTTATTTGCCTTATAAAATGTATTGAAATTGAGTGTAAATGTATATTTTAAATACAGATTTAAGTTTGGCTGTTTTGTGTTTAACGCAACGATTGGGTACGGAAAATTTTGTCTACGCTGCTTTGAATAAATCCCCCCATTCGTGCGCCAATAGATTGTTTGATGGTGTAGCAAACTTCGTATAACGCTTTGTTTTTACTCTGTTCCAGAAGGTAGTCGTCACTGGTCTTGAGCTCATCAACAAGATTGAGTTCCAGGGCGCGGGTGGCAAGCCAATGCTCTCCTGTGGATATACGATCGATATCAACAACCGGGCGATGCTGTTGAATAAATTCCTTAAATAATATGTGGACTTCTTCCAGCTCCTCTTTGAATTTTTGGCGTGTTTTATCGGTGTTCTCTCCAAACATGGTGATGGTACGTTTAAATTCGCCAGCAGTGACCTGTTCAAAATCAATATCATGTTTTTTCAGGAGTCGGTGAAAGTTGGGTAGTTGTGCGATGACGCCAATGGAGCCGATGATGGCAAAGGGGGCGGCGATAATTTTGTCGGCAACACAGGCCATCATGTAACCACCGCTGGCAGCGATGCCGTCAACGCAGATCACCAGGGGGATTTTTTTATCTTTGATTCGCATTAATTGTGAGGCGGCCAGACCGTAGGCGTGAACCATTCCGCCACCGCTTTGGAGGCGCAGAAAAACCTCATCCTCCGGGGTTGCCACGGTGAGTATAGCGGTGATCTCTTCACGCAGTGAGGCGAGCGCGGACGCTTTGATATCGCCGTCAAAATTGAGCACAAATACCCTTTTGGGTGTTTGTTGTTGCCCCTTTTTAAGTTGGGCTGTTTCAGCCTTTTTTTGCAGCTTGCTGTTTTTTAAATCTTTTTTTAGCTCATCTTTTGAGAGGATGGCGGCTTTGACCGTGGTTGCCATCTCTTCGTATTTGTCGTTTATTTTTTTGATCTCCAGCCGTTCCTTAGCGCTGTTTCGTCCATGGGAGGCGAGCAGCAGGACACCGCCTACGGCGAGCAGGAGCGCCACTATTAAGGTGATTGTTTTTGCCAGGAACATGCCATAATTAGCAATGAAATCAGTCACTAGAAACTCCTGAATGGATCGAGGGGGCGATAGTATAGCGCCGTAAGGGGTATGGGTGATACTACGTTTGTAATCATAAAAAAAGCCCACACATTGCTGCATGGGCTTTTGGTTGCACGTATTTCCGTTTAGCTGATGATGGTTGTGGCAACAAAGGCTACGATGGATACGATGCAGACCAGTGGGACAAGTATCAACAAATCGGTATCACTGGCACCTTTACGTGTACTGTTTGACATAGTTTTCTCCAAGAAATATTTTTTATTGTTGAACAATGCGGCTGTAATGGACGACCGCCGGATAAACATACTACAGCTTTTTAAAATAGTTAAGTGTTTTGGTGCGGATATTAACCTCTTGTTTTAAGAGGTATTTATCAGGTTGTAAACCACTTTATTAATATAGTAATAATTTTGATTGTGCGAGGTGTTAAATGAGTGAGTTGGTCCGTTTTGGTGTGTCGATTGAAGATGAGTTGCTTAAACGTTTTGATGCTGAGATCGAGAAAAAAGGGTACGCAAGCCGCTCAGAGGCGATTCGTGACCTGATTCGGGACAATATTGTAGAGGAGGAGTGGGAGTCTGACGTGGAGACGGTGGGGACCATTACCATTGTCTATGACCACCATACACGGGAGCTCTCATCGACGTTGACACATCTGCAACACTCTTTTAAGGGGGATATCAAGTCAGTGCTGCATATCCATCTGGATCACAATAACTGCCTTGAGGTGCTGGTCGTGCAGGGAAAAGGGCATCTGCTTAAGCAGTTTGCTGACCAGCTGGTGAGCACACGTGGGGTCAAACATGGCAAGCTGACAATGACCACTACGGGTAATGCGATACCCACCAAGGGTGGGCATCACCACCATGACGGAGATGAACATGCCCATGATTGAGATTGGTAAAGGCTGTTGATCTGATTTAGAAGGCAACGGCCAGTTGGACGGTGGAGGTTGTGCCTTTTGCACCCGTACCACCTACGGTGTCGCTGTAGTCTTTATCTTTGCTGAGTTCAATATTTAATGTGCTGTTTTCGAGCAGCCTCATGGAAAATCCTATTAGTGTGCGCTGTTTGGGTAGATCGAGAGCCAATGCATCGCGTGTGGTTTGGTAGGCGGTGGCCACTGTGCCCCAACTAAAGCTGTAAGCGGCTTCTATGTTGGTGGCTGATGGGGCTGCGCCGTTACCATTAAAGGCGAGCTCTGTTGCTTCAAACCGGTCAGCTTTCATGTGTTCTGCGATAGCTGTCCACGGGCCATTGTTATACACGGCGTGAAGGGATACCCCTTTGACGTAGCGGTTGAGTGTGGATCTGTCGGCGATGGTATCTCCGTCAGTGTCGGTATTGATGGAGAGCATCCCGGATACTGCGTCAGCATCGGCCAGGTTGTTGATGTAGTCGACCCCAAGGTTCAGGCTTGCATCGCCATGGGTGAGGATATAACCGAGGTTGCCCCCAAAGTGTTGGGTACGGTCGTCGCCTTTAAGTGCTGATGATGTGTTGATGGTGTCGCCGTTAAAGGCGTAAAACGAGCCATAGAGTCCATCTCTTTCAAAGCCGATCTGGAGTGCGGCCTCGCTGGCCTCGCCAAGCCCGGCGGTGATGGGGTCGGCGACAAAGTGGGTTTCATAGATTCCAAACGGTACGACCATACGTCCGCCATTGAGATACCAGCCACCACCTAACTGCATGGTGAGTGTGGCCTCATCCAGCTGCAGGGGTTCGGTGGCGTCATCCTCGTGTAATATTAATACGTGTGCAACGGTCTCTGCATTGATGTTGGTATCAAAAGCCAGCTCTATTTTTGAGACGGTGATGTCGCTACGGCTATTCTGGTTGTAATCCTTGCTGTAGGAGGCATCAATTTCCATTATGCCGCTGATCTTGATCGGTTCAGCGGCATACAGGTTTAAGGGCAGGATGAGCAGGGGGGTAAGGCAGAGGTTTTTGAGTCTTTTCATTTTTTAATCATCGACAATAAAGTTGTGAGTATGATGTTTTCTTGAAATGGTGACACGTAATAAATTATAGTGCCACTTCTTTTTATATCTTAAGGAGTCTGAATGATGCGTTTTTACCACAAGTTATCAGCGATGGCCGTTAGTCTGTTTCTATACAGCGGCAGTGCGGCCGCCCACTTTCAGATGATTATTCCTTCTGACGACATGGTGATGCAGAGTGAGGCGCGCAGTGTGAACCTTCAGCTACAGTTTTGGCACCCTTTTGAGGGGATCGGCATGCCGATGGAGAAGCCAGTGCGTTATGGTGTTGTAGTGGAGGGGGAGACGCAAAACCTGTTGCCGACCCTGAAAGGGGTGACCTTGAAGGATAAAGCAGGGAATAAGTTTCCCGCCTTTCAAAGTGAATATAGCTTTAAGCGTCCCGGAAACCACCTCTTTTTTGTCGAGCCAAAGCCGTATTGGGAGCAGGCAGAGGAGCGGTTTATTATTCACTACACAAAGGTGATGGTGAATGCCTTTGGAATGGAAGAGGGGTGGGACAGTGAGATTGGTCTGAAGGCAGAGATTGTGCCGCTGACCCGTCCGTACGGGCTTTGGACCAACAATATCTTCCAGGGGGTGGTGAAGATGAACGGTAAACCGGTCCCCAACAGTGAGGTGGAGGTGGAGTATTACAACCAGTCAGGGTCAATAAAGGCCCCCGCTGACCCGATGATTACCCAAGTTGTAAAGACTGATGCCAACGGTGTTTTTACCTACGCCATGCCTAAGGCGGGTTGGTGGGGGTTTGCAGCGCTGAATGAAGATAGTAAAAAGATGAAGCAGGGTGGCAAAGAGTATCCGGTGGAGATTGGTGCAGTGCTGTGGGTACGGACCCATGATATGAAGTAGTTGTGTGGCCTGGATGGGTCGGGTATGTGTCTTTTTGTGTATTGAGTAGAGGTTGTGTCGATGAAGTTAAATCCGCCATTAAAACGTGGCCTGGCAGTGGGGATAGTATTGGCCACTATTGCCATGAGCCCTCCGGTTGCCGCCCATAAAATCAACCTGTTTGCTTACGCTGAAGGTGATACGGTCTCCGTAGAGGGGTATTTTGCGGATGGTAAAAAGGCCCAGAACAGTACCGTCAAAGTGGTGGACAGCAGTGGCGCTGTACTGGTTGAGGGGGTCACCGATGATGAGGGTAAGTACCTGTTCAAGATACCGAAGCGAGAGGATATCAACATTGTATTGAGTGCGGGTATGGGGCACCGGGGCGAGTTTAAAATGAGCAAGGCTGAGTTGGGTGGTGGTCAGGTTGTCGTGCCTGATACTGTACCTGTATCTGTAGCCGAACCTGTTGCGACGGTTGCTGCAGAGAGCAAAGCCGGTCATGTGCTGGCAACAGAGGCCGTAACCCCCGTAGTGGGCAGTGAGCTTGAGGCGGCAGTCCATCATGCCGTTAACGAAGCGATTAAACCCCTGGTGCGCGAGCTTGAGGTATCACGGCAAAGTGCATCAGTTTCAGAGCTGGTGGGGGCCATCGGATACATATTTGGCCTGTTGGGGGTATTTGCCTTTTATAAGGCGCGCCAGATAGCAGGCAAGGAAAAGTCACCCAAAGTGGCTGAATAAGCTTGATAGTCACAATATAATGATCGTGCTACTCTTGGCGTTAAATTTAGTCAGGTCAAGACCTTAGACCGCCCATTTCAGGAGTTTGGTGATAGATGCATATTGCTGACGGAATAGTTTCCGGGCCGGTGATCGGTGCTGGTTTTGCGGGAATGGCGCTGTTGGCTGCGGCCACCATGCGCAATGTTGAGATGGATGAGATCCCCAAGCTTTCAGTGGCGGCGGCGGTGTTTTTTGTCGCCAGTTTTATCCATATTCCCTTAGTGGTGGCCAGTATCCATCTGATCCTGAATGGTTTGGTGGGGGTGATTCTGGGCAAACGCGCCTTTGTAGCGATTATGCTCGGGGTCATCCTGCAATCCTTTTTTGGTTTTGGTGGGGTGACCGTGATTGGTGTTAATGCAGTCATGCTGGGGGGTGGAGCGCTGCTTGCCTATGGTGTGTGGCAGCTGCGCCACTATGTCTCCTTGCCTAACAAAGAGGTGGTATTTGGTGCATTGGCAGGTGCATTTGGCATATTTTTCTCAGGTTGTGTATTGGCGCTGGCGCTGGTGACCACCGGGGAGGCCTTTCTGGTATCGGCTAAACTGGTGATTCAATACCATTTGGTGCTCATGGTGCTGGAGGGGGCGGTGACGGGTGCGTGTGTTGGGTTTTTGGCCAAGGTCAAACCCGATCTGCTGGCTGGCCAGCGTAAAGTTCAAGCAGGTTAGCGCTTCCCTATGCCCTTAGATATTGATCGTCATGCCCAGACGGCTTCTCCGGTTCAGCGCTGGGATCCCCGCATCAAGTTGGTGGCGTTAATGGTATTGATCTTTGCCACGGCACTGCTCAAAACCCTCCCCATGGTACTGCTTGCCTTTGTGGTGGCGGCTGCGTTGTTGCTGTTGTCGAGAATACCGTTGGGGTTTGTTGCACACACAGTCAAATGGATTGTGCTCTTTCTATTACCATTTTTCATATTACTCCCCGTTACTTATCCGGGAACGGTAGAGCTGCATCTGTTTGGCATCCCCTTTGCGATGGAGGGGGTGCGTCTGGCGCTGTTGATAGTGGTTAAATCCTTGGTGATTGTGATGATTGCCATGACGCTGTTTGGTTCAGTCCGGTTTGACGTGGCGATGGTGGCGCTGCAGCGTTTGAAATGTCCCTCAATTATCGTGCAGATGCTGCTTTTCACCTATCGCTATATCTTTCTCTTTATGGCGGAGATGCAGCGGATGGATATTGCCATGAAGGCGCGGGGGTTTATTAAAGGCCCCAACTTTTATACGTTAAAGGTATTAGGCGGATTTGTGGGTACGTTATTGATTCGTAGCTTTGAACGCACGGACCGTATTTATAAGGCGATGCTCTCCAAGGGGTATCAGGGGGAGCTGCATACGCTGGTGGAGTTTCGTGCGGTGCCAAAAGATTTCATGAAGGCGGCGCTGGTGATTGTGGTGGCAGTTGCGCTGCTGGCCCTCGATCTGGCGGGGCTGTTCCAGATTGCTGAGCAATCCTGGTATTAGGAGTTTGAACGATGAGCAATGAGTACGCCATTCAGGTCGACGATGTGCACTTCAGTTATCCCGACGGCCACAAGGTATTAAAAGGGGCCAGCTGTAATATTCGTTATGGCGAGAAGGTGGCGCTGATCGGTCCAAATGGTGCCGGTAAATCGACCTTTATGAGTCTGTTGAATGGGGTG
The DNA here is from genome assembly GCA_021731365.1 of Gammaproteobacteria bacterium. GTDB lineage: Bacteria > Pseudomonadota > Gammaproteobacteria > Tenderiales > Tenderiaceae > JAKFXL01. The sequence continues at coordinate 68,930 of JAKFXL010000006.1, forward strand.
GCGCTGGCGACTGAAGGACGGGTGGTGATCAGTGGTAAAGAGGTTAAAAAAGATAATCTTAAAGAGATTCGCCGCCAGGTGGGCATCGTTTTTCAGGACCCGGATGACCAGCTTTTCTGCCCCACAGTATTTGATGATGTTGCATTTGGTCCGCTGAACCTGGGGCTGCCCAGACACGAGATTGAGGCACGTGTCAGCGAGGCGCTGGATACGGTGGGGTTGAACGGCTTTGAAACACGCTCGTCGTTTCATCTTTCATTTGGCGAACGTAAACGGTTGGCGATGGCAACAGTGCTCTCATATCAGCCCGATATTCTGGTGTTTGATGAGCCCTCGACTAACATGGATCCACTCAACCGCCGTAAGTTGATTCAGTGGCTTACCAACTCCGATAAAACCATTCTACTCTGCACCCACGATCTTGATATCGCCCTGGATGTCTGTGACCGCTGCCTGGTGCTGGCGGATGGCCATTTTGTGGCGGATGGCAAGGCGTCCGAGATTCTGTATGACCGTAAATTGCTGGAGGTGAACCATCTGGAGCTGCCGTTGGCGCTGATGACCCACGAACTACTGCACGAAAAATTGAGCAGCGGCAAGATGGATGCTGAACACAAACGGATTATTGCCAGCTTTTTACATGCCCACCGCCACTCCCACGGGCCGGAGGGGCATGAACATGTCCATATCCATTTTCACCCCCATGAACATCAGCACATGCACGGCGATGTGAGCAGTCAGCATGTGCATGAATCGTTTAAGGTCACCGCGATTGGTAAACAGGTGGTGAAGGGTGAGCCGCACAGTGACCACCATCACCATGATGACGGCCATACGCACAGCCATGACGAGGGGCATGATCATCATACCCACGACACCCCGGGGCGTGAGTAGTCAGGGGCGGATACTATAGATGGTAGAGATAGAACGACAGATTGCGCACCTGCAACTTTCGGTTTACAACATCCTGCAGCAGTATCCTGCCGGTATCAGCGAGTTTGAGTTGTTGGCGGCGCTGGAGGCGCAGCAGCAGGTGGCAGCGGTATATGCCACGGATCTCAGCATGTTCCAGTGTCACTTTGTGCTGTTTCACACACTCTACCGTCTGCGTGATGAGTTGCGGCAGGCAGGCACACATGATGTTGAGATCCACTGCCTCAAGATTGGGCTGATTCCGATGCGGAGCTCTGACTCAATGGCGATCACCCGCCATGACCCGTTGCGAGACTATTACCTTGAT
>JAKFXL010000004.1 GCA_021731365.1 Gammaproteobacteria bacterium
GTTGGATCCTCTGTTGGCGCAACCGTCAACGATTCAATATTGTAACCCCTGGCAGAGAAAAGCCCCGCAACACGAGAGAGGGCACCCGATTCATTTTCCATCAAAATTGAGATTATATGACGCATCAAATTACACCAGAATCATTTCGTTCAAACCCGCACCATTTGGAATCATCGGGTAGACATTTTCGGACTGATCAGTGACAAAATCGATGAAGACCAGACGATCCTTATACTTACCCACCGCATCCTGCAGCGCTGGTATCACATCCTCTTTTTTCTCAACACGGATGCCGATGTGGCCATAGGCCTCTGTCAATTTAACAAAGTCAGGCAGCGCCTCCATATATGACATGGCGTAACGCCCCTGGTAGAAAAACTCCTGCCACTGGCGAACCATGCCGAGAAAGCGATTGTTAAGGCAGATGATCTTAATTGGCAAACCGTACTGAAGACAGGTGGATAGCTCCTGAATGCACATCTGAATACTACCCTCCCCCGTCACACAGGCAACCGTAGCACCGGGATTGGCAAACTGGGCCCCCATCGCTGCTGGCAGACCAAAACCCATCGTGCCCAAACCACCTGAGTTAATCCAACGATATGGTTTATCAAACTTATAGAACTGTGCCGCCCACATCTGATGTTGGCCCACATCCGAGGTGACAAAGGCATCACCTTTAGTCATCTTATACAGGCTCTCAACCACATACTGAGGTTTAATCACATCGCCAGTCTGGTCGTACTTCAAACAGTCAACTGCGCGCCACTCGTCAATCTGCCTCCACCATTCGGCAAGAGCCTTTTTATCAGGCTTCACGTCGGTCCCATCCAAAATGGCCAGCATCTCCTTAACAACACTGCTGACACCGCCCACAATAGGCACATCAACCTTGACATTTTTGGAGATAGAGGCCGGATCGATATCAACATGAATGATCTGCGCCGTCGGGCAGAATTTTTCAATATTGCCCGTCACACGGTCATCAAAACGGGCACCGATCGCAATTAAGACATCGCAATGGTGCATCGCCATGTTGGCTTCATAGTTACCATGCATACCCAACATGCCCAGAAACTGCTTATCAGTCGCCGGATAGCCGCCCAACCCCATCAGGGTGTTGGTGATCGGATAGCCCAACTTACGAACCATCTCCGTCAGGGGCTTGGCACCACGATCAAGGATAACGCCACCGCCAGTGTAAACCATGGGCCGTTTAGCCGACAGCATCAACTCCACTGCCTTCTGAATCTGACGTTTATTGCCTTTTTCTACCGGACTATAAGAACGTATTTTGACCCGTTTCGGATAGTGGTACTCACACCTGTCCGCAGTAACGTCTTTGGGTATATCAATCACAACAGGGCCGGGACGACCAGTAGTGGCGATATAAAACGCCTTCTTGATGGTCTCAGCCAGCAGCGTGACATCTTTAACCAAAAAATTATGTTTAACACAGGGCCGGGTAATACCAATAGAGTCAACTTCCTGAAAGGCGTCATTGCCAATCATGTCAGTGGGCACCTGGCCAGTAAAAACCACCATTGGAATGGAGTCCATATAAGCAGTAGCGATACCCGTTACCGCGTTGGTGGCTCCGGGACCAGAGGTCACCAGCACCACACCTGGCTTGCCAGACGAACGGGCATAACCATCCGCAGCATGGGTTGCCGCCTGCTCATGACGCACTAAAATATGCTTCACCGCATCCTGCTGATACAGCGCATCGTATATATGCAGCACAGCCCCACCGGGGTAGCCAAAGATATATTCGACACCTTCATCCCTCAGACAGTGGGCGATGATTTCGGCACCAGTCAGTTCCACGTACATCTCTCCTAAAAATCCCGTTCTCAACAAAAAAGGCTCCGATATACGGCACCTATGACACACGACACTTTGTCCTCAACACCAAGACAATCCCGGCAAAGCATATGCCGGGTGCAAACACAGAAAATAAGGGGTCAAGTATAGCAGAACTTCCAAAAAAACGGCCACCTCAGAAATTTTGCACGACTATAATACAGGCTGTGCTTCTAACCGCAAACGGAACCTGTATGCCCTATTTACTGCTGCAAACCAATGTTGAGATCCCCTCCGATGGCGCAGAAACCCTATTAAAAAACCTATCCACTACCGTCGCCAAGGCCCTGGGCAAACCCGAAAGTTATGTCATGGTTGCGCTGGAAGGCAGTCGGCCCATGTTGTTTGCCGGCAATACTGAGCCAGCCGCCTACATTGAGTTAAAAAACATCGGCCTGGCGGAAACCACAACGTCTTCACTCTCCCGGACGCTTTGTGGCCTGATCGAACAGCAGCTGGAGATCAGCCAAGAGCGCATATATATAGAGTTCTCAAGCCCCGCCTCCCACCTTTGGGGCTGGAATGGTGAGACGTTCCAATAGACTATAGATCCCCAATGTTGGCCGACAAAAACTGCTCCACCTGTTCCCACGCCTCCTGCGCCCGGGCCTGGTTGTAACCTGGATAACGCGGATCCAAGAACCCATGCCCCGCACCCACGGTAATAAACCGGTTGATTGCGGACGATTTTCTCAGCGCCAGTTGGTATCCCTTTACGGTGGCGGCACTGATTTCAGCGTCATGCTCAGCAAAAACACCCAAAATCGGCGCACGCAGTTTATCCACATTTTTGCCATCTAAATCCATTTTTCCATACAACACCACGGTCGCGGCCACCTGTTCCGGTGCTAACAGCGCCGCTTGAAATGATTGCCACCCCCCCAACCCAGCGCCAACCGTGGCGATAGCGCGCCGCGGTGCTGCCAGATACTTCAACCCTGCCAGGACATCCTGTTTAATCCACTCGGGATCAACACTGCTCATAATCTCAGTGGCCAGTTTCATCTTGTCTGATGCACGGCCATCAAAGACATCTATCGCCAACACCCGGTATCCCTTCGCTGCCCACCGATCGGCCCACTGTCGCATCGTGCCATCAAACCCCCAGCGATCATGGAGCAGCAGGATCGCCCGGCCAGAATCCTCAGGCCCCGCCACATACCCTTGCAAAGTGGTGCCAATGGCTGTATTCAGCGTCACCGGCTGACCACCCTCTGCTGCCTGCACCAGTTGCAAAGGCAGAAAAAGAGACAGCAGACCCCATATAAACACCGTTCGCAACATTTAAGAATCTCCCACAATAGAGGCTGACCCCATCAAAAAACAGATAACTATTCCCCAGGATTGCAACTTACCATATGCCTGCAGATTTCCCATCTATTAGCTAGATTATTTAAACCTTAATCGTGCTACAGTCTGCCAGCAGTGCCATACACACCATCAGCTCAGACCGGACAACCACGGGAAAGGGATGCCTCTACATGAACAAATTTGCAGCAGTTTTCACCCTTATTACTCTCTCCACCACCCTTTTTACACCCACCATCTCAGCCCACGAGACAATCGATGGTTGGCAGCGTATCAACGCACCACAGCATGCCACCGTCAAACTCAACGGTGTTGATCGAGAGATCCACCCTGGCTGTGCCTTTGCCGGTGATGATTACTCCTTTTACTTTAAAAAGGGCAAAAGTGACAAGCTCGCCATCCTCTTCAACGGTGGTGGCGCTTGCTGGAACAGCACAACATGTCTGGCCTCACTTAACTCACCCGCACCCAGTTACGTACCCTCTGATGAGTTTGCAAACAGCAATCCCCTACTTCAGGATGGTATGTTAAATCTAAGCAATCCTGACAATCCCTATAAAGATTGGAACATCGCCTTTCTCCCCTACTGCACTGGCGACATCCATTTTGGCTCCAAGGATACGCTCTACCCAACAGGTCCCAGTAGCGGTCAGACCATCCGCCACCGCGGTTTTGATAACTTTTTGTACGCCAGAGAGTGGCTTAAAAGCCGACTGGAGGATAAACACGCTTCTAAAAAACGTCACCACGAGAAAAAACGACGTCATGGTGCCAAATCCAACGAAAAAGCAGATAAAGAGCAGGGTATAGAGCAGGTTTTAGTGGTGGGATCCAGTGCCGGGGCCTACGGCGCGATCCTTAACTATCCCTACATTAAAGATGCCTTCCCTGACGCCCAGGGTTATGTGCTCGCCGATGGCGGAAGCGGTGTATTTGTTGACAGCATGTTACAGGCGGCCATCCGTGGCCCTAACTCCTCCTGGAACTTTGATGCCAATCTCTCCCCATCGGTGCCCGGCCTGAGCAGTGTCACTTCACTCGGTGCCAACGGCTTCACACCAGCAGTCTACTCACTCATCACCAACCACTATCCTGACGACAGATTTGCCCAGTACACCACGGTGCATGATGTGATCCAGACCCTCTTCCACAATGTCATGACCAATAGCAGTGACATCACACAATGGAATAATCTGACACCTGCTACCTTTGCCACCTGGACCACCGGCATGTTGACCAACAGCTATACCCAGGCCGCCTCACCCAACTATCGCTTTTTTATCGCCCCTGGCTGCCAACACACTATCCTGCGCTCACCCACCATGTACTCAAGCCAAACGGTGGGCGGTACCACGTTTTTGGAGTGGATGAAGGGGCTGTCCAGCGATAAAAACAAATACGGTTGGGACAATCTGAGCTGTACCGATACTGGCTGCCAGTTCCAACCCCTGTCACCGGCACAGATCAACGCCTGTCTGACAGCCCCGTAAAACAGACCGGCCGGGCGGGTGTTTATGCACCCGCCCGCTTCCCAATCAACCCACCTTTTGATAACCATACTCCTGGCGCAAACTATGGGCCGCCGCCACCATGCGTTGCAGCGCGGCATCAACCTCGGGCCACTGCCGCGTTTTCAGACCACAATCGGGATTCACCCAGAGCCGCTCCACCGCGATGTGTGCGGTCGCTTTTTGCATTAACAAAACCATCTCAGCGATTGTAGGCACATTGGGCGTATGGATGTCATACACCCCCGGACCGATGCCATTGGGATAATGAAACCGCTCAAACACCTCCAGCAACTCCATGTCAGAGCGTGATGTCTCGATGGTGATCACATCCGCATCCATCGCCGCAATCGCCGCCATGATGTCGTTGAACTCCGAGTAACACATGTGGGTATGGATCTGCGTCTCATCGGCCACCACCGCCGCCGTGACCTTAAAGGCCCGCACCGCCCAATCGAGATAGTGCTGCCAGTCCGCCTGACGTAGCGGCAACCCCTCGCGCAGGGCCGCCTCATCGATCTGAATCACCTTGATGCCCGCCCGTTCAAGATCGGCCACCTCATCACGCAGGGCAAAGGCAATCTGCAGACAGCTCGTGGCGCGGGGCTGGTCATCACGCACAAAGGACCAGTTGAGGATCGTCACCGGCCCCGTCAACATCCCTTTCATTGGCTTTTTGGTCAGCGACTGGGCATAACGCGCCCACTCTACGGTCATGGCAGCGGGACGACTCACATCACCATAGATGATGGGGGGTTTAACACAGCGTGAACCGTAGGATTGCACCCAGCCGTTCTGGGTGAAGGCAAACCCCTCCAGCTGCTCGCCAAAATACTCCACCATGTCATTACGTTCCGCTTCGCCATGGACCAGCACATCCAGCCCCAGTTGTTCCTGTGCACCCACAGCAAAGGCGATCTCCTCACGCATGCTCGCCTGATAAACAGCGGGTGTGATACCCCCCTGTTTGTACTGCTGGCGAATCTGGCGTATCGCCGCCGTCTGCGGAAAGGAGCCAATAGTAGTGGTCGGAAACAGCGGCAGCTTGAGCCACGCCTGTTGCACAACGCTCCTGACAGAATAGGGTGAATCACGCTCGGTCAACGCCTCATCAAACGCCTCCAGCCGCGCCTTGACCTCAGTTTTATGGATCCGCCTCGACGCTTTGCGTGCCTGGCAGAGGCGGGCTGAATGGTCCAGCGCCTCGGCCACCGCTGTCACACCCTCGCACAAGGCCCGTTTGATCACCGCCAGCTCATCCAGCTTCTGCAGTGCAAAGGCGAGCCATGACTTGATCTCCGGCTCCAGCTTAACCTCATGGGCAAGATCCACCGGCACATGCAGCAGCGAACAAGAGGGGGCGATCCAGAGCCGCTCCCCGAGCTGCGCCTTAAGCGGGGCCAGCCACTGCACCAGCTGCGCCAGATCACTGCGCCAGATGTTGCGACCATCCACCACCCCCAGCGAGAGCACCTTGTAGTTGGGCAACCAACTCAATACCGCCGCCACCTCCTCCGGCGCCCTTACTGCATCGATATGAATACCAGCCACCGGCAGACGACAGAGGGTGGTGAGGTTGTCACGCAGTGGTCCAAAATAGGTGGTCAGCAGCTGTTTTATCCCGCGTGACTGCAACCGTGTATAGACTGCTTCGAAGGCCGTGCGCCACGCCTGCGGCAGATCCAGCGCCAGGATAGGTTCATCCATCTGTACCCACTCAACACCGCTGCGCTCCAGCCGTTGCAGGATCTCGCCATAGACCGGCAGCAACGCCTCCAGCAGTTGCAACTTGTCAAAATCCGCCCCCTTGCCCTTTGCCAGCCAGAGATAACTCAAAGGCCCCAGCAAGACCGGCTTGACCCGAAACCCCAACGCCTGCGCCTCCGCCACCTCATTAAACAGCTTGTTGGATGAGAGTTTAAATTTCTGCTCAGCCACCAGCTCCGGCACAATGTAGTGGTAGTTGGTATCAAACCATTTGGTCATCTCGCAGGCGTTGACCGGCTCCCCACCCGGGGCGCGACCCCGCGCCATGCGGAAATAGGTGGTGATGTCGACCTCCGCGCCAAACCAGTGAAAACGCTGCGGCACAACCCCCAGGGTGGCCGACATATCCAGCACCTGGTCATACCAGGAGAAGTCGCCCACCGGCAGCAGCTCCACCCCCGCCGCCGCCTGCTGCTGCCAGTGCTGCGCCCGCAACCGCTGCCCCAGCTGCTCGAGCTCGGCAAACTCACTATCGCCACGCCAATACTGCTCCAGCGCCCGCTTCAACTCACGCTGTGCACCAATACGCGGAAAGCCCAAATTGTGTTGAATCGTCATCCCCTGCTCCTATGGCTATGATTAAGTTGCAGTGAGTATGGAGCGCCGTTAGAATTGAATCAATTTCACAATACTTGTAATTATCATTAGAGAATCTAATAATGTTTATCGAAATTCGCCACCTGCGTAGCCTCCAGGCGATCGAGCAGAGCGGCAGTCTGGCACGGGCTGCCGAGACCCTGCACCTCACCCAGTCGGCCCTCTCGCACCAGATCAAAGCGCTTGAAAACTACTTTGATACCGCGCTGTTTCTTCGCAGCACCAAGCCGCTCAAGCTCACCCATGCCGGGCAAAAGCTGGTGGATGTGGCCCATCAGGTGCTGCCCGATATCACCACACTGGAGGCCGATCTGCACCGCATGGCCAAAGGAGAAGCGGGACGGCTCCACATCGCCATCGAGTGTCACGCCTGCTTTGAATGGCTGCTACCGGTGCTCGACAGCTACCGCCAGCAGTGGCCCGAGGTCGAGGTGGATATCCGCATCGATGTCAGCTTTAACCCGATCCCCGCGATTCAGAAGGGCGAGATCGACCTGCTCATCAGCTCCGACCCGGTCGCTAACCCCGATATCGTCTTCAAACCACTCTTCACCTACGCCCCGCTGCTGGTGGCCGCCGCTGGCCACCCGCTGGCCGGCAAAAAATTCATCGAACCGGCGGACCTGGCCGACCAGACCCTGATCACCTACCCGGTAAAACGGGAGCGTCTGGATATCTTTACCCGTTTTCTCCAACCCGCTGGCATCGAACCCGCCACCATCCGCCAGAGCGAACTCACCGCCGTGATCCTGCTGCTGGTGGCCAGCCAGCGCGGCGTCGCCGTTCTGCCCGACTGGGTGCTGCGCGAGTCACTACAAAAAAACAGCCTGATCACCCGACCCCTGGGCAAAAACGGCATGTCAGGGCAGCTCTACGCGGCCGTTCGCAGCAGTGACCAGCACGCCAGATTTATCACCGACTTCATCGCTTTGGCGCAACAAGGCAACCCATAAACAGCCCTGAAATAGCACTTGCCCCCCGCTTTTTTATCGTATATCTTGTGCCAAGGCTTCGGTTGAGACACAAGATGTTGTGCTCATATCCATAGGGAACCCGGTGTAAATCCGGGACTGTCGCGCAGCGGTAAAGGGGAACAGAGACCACCGGCATTATGCCAGGCACCGTCCAAATAGACGGCAAGCTGTGGTCCGAGGTGAATCACTATCAGTGGTTCGTGCCCCTAAGTCCGAATACCTGCCGAGGCCGTCATCACAACCGTGATGTAACACCCGGATCTCGCGTCAAGGTCACAGGGTGGAGAGCAGCCACACCTTCTGATCGGGGCCCTCCCCTTTTTGCTCTCCCCTCTCACTTTGCGCGGTCCCCTAACTTACTGACGAGGGAACCATGCAGACAGAACAGACAACCCGCCACACCCCCCAACCACGCCCGGACAACAGCGCACAGCTCTGCCATTGCGAGGTGATTCGCCGCAACGGCACACTCACCCACTTTAATGCCAACAAGATCAGCGTCGCCCTCAGCCGCGCCTTTCTTGCCGTTGAAGGCACGCAGGGCGAAGGGTCACGGCGCATCCATGAGATTGTCGAACAGCTCAGCGACGAGATTGTCGCCGCACTGTTTCGCCGCCTGCCGCAGGGCGGCACCCTGCACATCGAGGCGATTCAAGACCAGGTCGAACTGGCGCTGATGCGTAACGGCCACCACAAGATCGCCCGCGCCTACGTGCTCTACCGCGAGGAGCACGCCCGCCAGCGCGCCACGCAACAGCCCCCGGCGCAAGCGGCCACCCTACCCAACATCACAAACGCCGACGGCAGCCGCGCCCCTCTCAACCTGGCACGACTCACCACACTGATCGATGAGGCGTGCAGCGGCCTGGCCGATATCTCCAGCGACCCGATTCTGCAAGCGACCCTGCACAACCTCTTTGATGGCATCACGGAAAAAGAGCTGGCTCAAGTGCTGGTGATGAGTGGCCGCAGCCTGATCGAACAGGAGCCCAACTACACCTTTGCCGCCGCCCGGCTACTGCTTGACAGCCTGCGCCAGGAGGCGTTGAGCTTTCTTGCCGGCCACGCCGAGCGCGCCACCCAGGCTGAGATGACAAACCGCTACGCCGACTACTTCAGCAGCTACATCCACCGTGCCGCCGAACTGGAGCTGCTCGACAAGAGCCTGACCCGTTACGACTTGAAGCGGTTAGGTGCGGCGCTACAGCCGGAGCGTGACCAGCAGTTCACCTATCTGGGACTGCAAACCCTTTATGACCGCTACTTTATTCACGCCGGCATCCACGGCAACAATAGCCGTTTTGAACTGCCACAAGCCTTTTTCATGCGGGTTGCCATGGGGCTGGCGATCAACGAAATCGACCGCGAGGCGCGGGCCATTGAGTTCTATGAGCTGCTCTCCTCGTTTGATTTCATCTGCTCAACCCCCACGCTGTTCAACTCAGGCACCCTGCGTCCCCAACTCTCCTCCTGCTATCTCACCCACATACCCGACGACCTGGATGGCATCTACAGCGCCATCAAAGATAACGCCCTACTGTCAAAATTTGCCGGCGGTCTGGGCAACGACTGGAGCGCCGTGCGCGGTCTGGGCGCCGCCATCAAGGGGACCAACGGCACCTCGCAAGGGGTGGTGCCGTTTCTCAAAGTGGCCAACGACACCGCCGTGGCCGTCAACCAGGGTGGCAAACGTAAAGGGGCGGTCTGTGCCTACCTGGAGACGTGGCACATCGACATTGAGGAGTTTCTGGATCTGCGTAAAAACACCGGGGATGAGCGGCGGCGCACCCACGACATGAATACCGCCAACTGGCTGCCCGACCTGTTTATGGAGCGGGTCGACAGCGAAGCGCACTGGACCCTCTTCTCCCCCGATGAGACCCCCGACCTGCATGATCTCTATGGCCAGCCATTCAAAAAACGCTACGAAGAGTACGAGGCCAAGGCCGACCGCGGCGAGATGAAGATCTGGAAACGGCTGCCCGCCCTGACGCTGTGGCGCAAGCTGCTCGGCCAACTGTTTGAGACCGGCCACCCCTGGATCACCTTCAAAGATAGCTGCAACCTGCGCTATACCAATCAACACGTCGGGGTGGTGCACTCATCCAACCTCTGTACCGAGATCACGCTGCATACCAATAACAACGAGATTGCGGTCTGCAACCTCGGCTCCATCAACCTTGCCGCCCATACCGGTGAGCATGGCATCGACCGCAAAAAGCTCGAACAGACCATCAACATCGCCATGCGCATGCTCGACAACGTCATCGACTACAACTACTACTCCGTACCCCAGGCGCGCAACTCCAACCTGCGCCACCGCCCGGTGGGTCTGGGGTTGATGGGGTTTCAGGATGCCCTTTATATACAGAACATCCCCTACGCCTCAGAGGCGGCCATCGAGTTTGCCGACCACTCTATGGAGCTGATCGCCTACGCCGCCATCCAGGCCTCGACCGATCTGGCGCAGGAGCGTGGCTGTTACTCCAGCTTTGCAGGTTCGCTCTGGAGCCGTGGCATCCTGCCGCTCGACTCGATTGAACTACAGGCCGCCGCCCGTGGCGACTCGCTGGAGATGGACCGCAGCAGCCAGCTCGACTGGCACTCACTGCGGCAGCGGGTGCAGACCGTTGGCATGCGTAACAGCAACTGTCTCGCCATCGCCCCCACGGCCACCATCGCCAACATCTGCGGCGTCTCGCAGTCGATTGAACCGGCCTTCCAGAACCTGTTTGTAAAATCCAACCTCTCCGGTGAGTTCACCGTGGTCAACCCCTATCTGGTCAAGGAGCTGAAGGCGCTGGGGCTGTGGGACGAGGTAATGGTCAATGATCTCAAATATTTCGACGGCTCCCTACAGGCCATAGACCGTATTCCCGCCACATTAAAAGAGCGCTACGCCACCGCCTTCGAGATCGACCAGCGCTGGCTGATCGAGGCCGCCTCACGACGTCAGAAGTGGATCGACCAGTCCCAGTCACTCAACCTCTACCTGGCGGAAGCCAGCGGCCCCACACTCGACAAGCTCTACAAACTGGCGTGGCGGCGTGGTCTGAAGACCACCTACTACCTGCGCACACTGGGGGCCACCAAGATGGAGGGCAATAACCGTCAGACGGTGGCCGAACCAGCAGCGGCCTGTTCGATCCTGGATCCCTCCTGCGAGGCGTGCCAGTAAGACATATCAGTAGCATTTTATTAACCACCACACGCTGGTCTCTGCCCGGCAGGGCCAGCGTCATCAGCCACCCATATTCATATTAAGGAAAGCACCATGCTCAACTGGGACAACCCCGTTCTCAACACCCTCACCCCTCCAGCTATCACGCCAGCTGTCAGCCCAACCATCACCACAGTCACGCCACTGGAGCAGCAACCCAACCTCACCGCCCCCGTCTCCGCCAGTGACAAACGGGTCCTGAATGGCCAGACCGATATCAACCAGCTGGCACCCTTCAAATATCCATGGGCCTGGAACTACTTTCTCAACGCCAACAAAAACCACTGGACCCCGCTCGACATCAACATGGCGCAAGATATTCAGGACTATCACCACAAACTGAGTCCGGCAGAACGGCATGTCTATGAAAATGTACTCGCCTACCTCACCACCTCCGACATCCTCGCCATGCGTAACATCGGCCTGGCGGTGATGGAGAAGATGAGCGCACCGGAGTTACAGATCTACCAGGCCCGCCAGGTCTACGAAGAGGCGCTGCACACCTGGACCTACCAACACTGCATCGAGACCCTCGGGCTAGACCAGGGAGAGATCTACAACCGCTACCGTGTAGTGCCTGAAATCAACCGCAAGATCCAGATTGCCAACCGTCGCCTCAGCGCCATCATGCGTCCCGACATGGACTTCAACAATCCGGACGAACTCAACACCTTTGTCATCTCCTACCTCTTTTTTGCCGCCGTCTTTGAAGGGTGCTGGTTCTACAACGGTTTCAGCCCCATCTTCTCCCTGCAGCGGCGCGGCCTCATGAAGGGCACCGCCGAACAGCTGCAATACATCATGCGCGACGAGGTGATGCATGCCGGCTTTGGCATCCGCACCATCAAACAGATCATGGTAGAGAATCCGGTCACGCTCGACCCCCAGGCCCTGCGTGAGATGTGGGATGAGTGCGAAGCAGCCGAACGCGACTACGCCCACTACCTGCTACCCAGCCCGATACTCGGCTATAGCGCCGCCGACCACAGCGAACAGTTCCGCTACATCGCCAACCGCCGCGCCCATCAGCTCGGCATCAGCGAACCCTTCCCCGGCGCGCAGTGCCGACTCGCCTGGCTCGATGAACAGGCCAACATCCGTAAAGAGAAAAACTTCTTCGAAACCCGCGTCACCGAATACCAGACCGGCGCCGGGCTGGCGTGGACCTGACGGGGGAATACCCAGCCAGAGTATCGCCAGGCTATTCTCGCCATCGACATCCGCTCAAACACAGCAAGATCCGGGTCGCGGATGCGTGTTTAACTTTTTATATTTAATCGGTACAACACATTTTTGTTGTGCGGAAAATAAATTATGAGAGGTTTCGTACAATGTCTGCACTATCAAACAAGGTTGCCATTATCACTGGGGCAAGTTCAGGGATCGGTTATGCAACAGCCCAGCTGTTCGCCCGAGAGGGCGCCAAGGTGGTCGTCGCCGCACGCCGCCAACCGCAACTTGACGCACTCGTTGAAGAGATCACCCAGGCGGGTGGTCATGCCGTCGCGCTTGCCGGTGACATCAAGGATGAGGCATTCGCAAAAGCCTTGGTCGACTTGGCTATAGCGCGTTTTGGCGGCCTCGATGTGGCATTCAACAATGCCGGCACAATGGGTGAAATGGGGGCCACACCAGAGGTGGCGCTTTCAGAGTGGGAGGAGACCATCAGGACAAATCTGACAAGTGCTTTCCTCGGAGCGAAGTATCAACTTCCCGCGATGCTTGAGCGCAACGGCGGGTCCCTGATCTTCACGTCGACATTTGTCGGTTACACCATCGGCCTGCCAGGCATGGCAGCCTATGCCGCGAGCAAGGCCGGGCTAATCGGCCTCACCCAGGCGCTCGCCGCTGAGTTTGGCCCCAAGGGTATCCGGGTGAACGCCCTCTTGCCGGGCGGCACGAATACCCCGATGGGACGGGCCTTCGCCAACACCCCGGACACCCTGGCCTTTGTCGAGGGTCTTCACGCCCTGAAGCGTATGGCTTTACCGGAAGAGATCGCAAAATCGGCCCTCTACCTCGCATCCGATGCATCGAGCTTCACCACCGGTTCGGCGCTTCTTGCTGACGGCGGGGTCTCCATCAATCGAATCTGAACAGGTACAGTCAATAGGTCCATGGAGAATATAATGGTGAATATAGATGTCTGATTATGACCGCATAGCTGAAGCAATTGGTTTTATCTCCAGCCGGCTAAAGAGCCAACCGACTCTGAATGAAATTGCGGCTCACTTACATCTGAGTCCCTTTCACTTCCAACGTCTGTTCTGCCGCTGGGCCGGTGTGACCCCCAAAAGATTCCTGCAAGTACTCACGCTGGAGCGTGCCAAGCAACTGCTGAGCGAAGCGAAACCGCTGCTTGAGGTATCAGACTCCCTGGGGTTGAGCAGCGGCTCGCGTTTGTATGATCACTTCATTCATCTGGAAGCTGTCACCCCTGGGGAGTACAAAATGGGCGGCGCGGGGTTAACGATTGAATATGCTGTACATGACACCCCCTTTGGAAAGGCGTTTATTGCCACCACTCCCAGGGGGATCTGTAGTTTTACATTTTTGGAGCATGCGGAGATCGACAGGGAGCTAACTGGTTTACACAAAAAGTGGCCCCATGCGCTGGTGCATGAAAACCATCAACAAACACTGGTGGTTATCAAGGCCATGTTCGGCGCAGAAAAGCGCTTGAAGCTACCTCTCTCTTTGCATGTTTCCGGAACCAACTTTCAGATCAGTGTCTGGAAAGCGCTGTTACAGATCCCCCCGGCAACGGTGACAAGCTATTCCCAAGTAGCAGCCGCAATCGGCCATGCAAACGCTGCAAGAGCAGTGGGAACGGCTATAGGTGCAAACCCCGTCGCGCTGCTGATCCCCTGCCACCGCGTTATTCAACAGAGCGGAAAACTGGGCGGCTACCATTGGGGTGAAACCCGCAAACAGGCGATCCATACATGGGAGTCGGCAAGGTATGAGTAACCGCAGCGTTAACCGCACTCAAACATCTGTTGAAGCCATGCTTGATTAACCCGCTAACTCGCATACAAATAACATGGATGCTGGGTTTTCTTTTCCAGGACATCTGGGTTCACGGCACTCAATGTTCACAAACCCACTTTCGCCAAGCAGCCGTTCCCATGATGCTTTAGTACGATAATACCAAGGCGCTGGGTCACTAAACTCCGCGCCAAAACCATCCCAGGATCCCTCCCTCCAGCCATCTTTGGAGTGCTCTTTTTCACAATACATTAAAGGGTGTAAGGTTTGAATGTACAAAACACCCTTATTCTTTAACAGCCTTGGTATTGTGCCTATCAAACTATCTACATCTTTCTTCCCAATAAGCGAGAAATTGCAAACCACTGCATCGAATGTTGAATCTCTGATCTGACTCTCTGCTATCTCATCATAGGAACAGAGATAATAGGTCCCGGAAGAGGTTTTTCTTGCCTGTTCAATCAGCGCTGGAACTACATCAATACCCACTACATTCACATTACAATCAATGAGTGCCCGTGATAACCACCCTTCACCACACCCCACATCCAGTACCGTAGAGGGGGCACGTTCCATCACGGCATCTATTATTGCTTTATTGGTAGCCAAGTTCCTGCTTTCTATCGCCTGATTCTGAATGGCGCTAATCCATGCTGCTGCATTTTTATGCCACGACTGAATGATTTTCTTATCATCGTCTCCTGCCATACAGTTTTCCTCGCTTGTAAAAATGGCCGAACTCATAGGCCAGGTACGACACCTTATTTAAAAATTGAAACCGACTGAGGTAAGTGTCTATGCCAAACGTTACACTTAAACTACCCCCTTAACGTCAACAGCGGTGGCCGGTTAATCACAAAGCGCAGCCCCAGTGTACCCACTACTCCAATACCTACTGCCCCCAGTGCCATGCCCGTTAACCAGAGTGTTGGCCCGGGCAGATAGGCAAGATCAAAAAAGCGCCGCGCCACCACCATGCCAACCGCGCCTGCACTTAGCGCCGCCACCAATCCTGCCAGCAGCCCAAGCCCGGCGTATTCAACCATGATGGTGCCTAGCAGCTGGCCACGGCGTGCGCCCAGTGTTCGCATCACCGCCGCCTCCTGGGTCCGTTCATCCAGGGTCGCCTGAATGGCGGCGTACATCACCATCAATCCGGCAAACAGCGTGAAGATAAAAACATACTCCACCGCCTGGGTAACACGGGTAATAATGGTACGCACCTGATCAAGCACCGCGGCCACATCAATCACCGTGATATTGGGAAACTGTTGTACCAACTGGTTCAGCAACTCTGGCTGAGAGGGTGGCAGATAAAACGCCGTGATGTGGCTGACAGGATAGTCCGCCAGCAACCCCGGCGGCGTCACTACAAAAAAATTGGGTTGAAAGCTGTCCCACTCCACACTTCTCAGGCTACTGATCTGCGCCGTCAACAACATCCCGGCAACGTTGTAGGTCAGGGTATCGCCCACGGTTAAACCCAGCTCCTTGGCGATCCCCTCTTCCAGCGAAAGCAGATTGCCCGCGCTGTTATCCGTTGGCCACCACTCCCCAGCCACGATCTTATTGTCTGACTGCAGCTGCGCGGCTGATGAGAGGTTGAACTCACGGCTCACCAGATGTTTGGCCCGATCACTCTCAAAGCCATCTTCTGATACCGGCTGACCATTAATCTCAGTGAGCCGCGCCCGTACCATGGGATAAAACTCCGGCGCGGCCACGCCTTGTCTGGCAAAAAAATCCTGCAGCGGCAGCAGCTGTTCCGACTGAATATTGATTAAAAAACGGTTCGGCGCATCCTCCGGCAGCCGCTCCTGCCAACCATCCAGCAGATCGGTCCGCACCACCGCCAATAGCAGCAACGCCATCAGTCCGATACTAAAACCGACCATCTGCACCAGTGTATGGTTGCCGCGCCGTGCCAGATTGACCAATCCGAGTCTCCAGGCCGAGCCACCCTTGCTACGCACCAGACGCAATAGCCGCAGCAGCCCCCAGGTCAACAGTGTCAACACCAATAACAGTGCTGCAATCCCCGCCACCACGGCCAGCGCCAGCACCACACTCTTGGCCTGAACAATCGCCAACAGCAGAAAGGCTGCACCACCCACCCCGTAGGCCAACACCGTACCCCCTTGCAGTCCGCCCAGATCACGCCGCAATACCCGCAGTGTTGAGACATTTTTCAGCTGCAGGATCGGCGGGATCGCAAACCCCAGCAGGGTCACCAGACCGGTAAACAGTCCATAGAGGATAGGCAGCGCCGTCGGGGATGGTAGCTCCACCCCCACCAACGGCCCGAGCAGCGCGGCCAACCCCCACTGCGCGCCGTAACCCACTGCGACGCCCACGCTGCTGGCCAGCAACCCTAATACCACCATCTGCTGCAGATAGAGCCGACTGATAAAACGTTGCTCCGCCCCCAGACAGCGCATCACCGCACAACTATCGAGATGGCGACTGACAAATCGGCGCGCCGCCATCGCCACCGCCGTGGCTGCCAGCAGTACACTCACCAGTGCCGCCAGCCCCAAAAAGCGCTCCCCCCGCTCCAGTGCGGTACGCACCTCAGCGCGGCTATCACGCACATCACGCAGTGACTCACCGGGCAGCAGTGACCCCTGCCAGGCGCTGCGAATGGCCGCAATCTGCGATGGCGTTCCCGCCAGCAGTAATGCACAACGGATACGGCTGGCGGGCTGCACCAGCGCCGTGGAGGGCAGATCGGCCAGATTCATCAACAGCCGTGGGGCCATGCTGAAGCGCATCTCGCCAGAGGCATCTGGCTCCGTCACCAGCAGGGCTGCCACGGTCAACTGAGTGCTACCCACTGTAATCGCATCACCTACACCGATGGACAATGCCGTCAACAGCGGTGCAGCAACCCAGACTGTGCCCTCTGCCGGGCCACCCGCCACCGCCTGCCCCACCACAAATGGCTGACTGGCGATACTATATTGTCCCCGCAGTGGGTAGTGGCCACTGACCGCCTTGAGCGCCACCAGCTGACTCTTCTCACCTGCCACCACCATGGAGGGGAACTCCACCGTCTCAGCCAGCTGCAACCCTAAGGCGGTGGCCTGCGCCTGCCGTTCAGCACTGACGGGGGCACTGCCCAGCAGCGCCAGATCCCCACCCAGCAGGTCACTGGCCTGGTTTGATAGAGCCTGATCAATGCGGCTGGTAAAAAAGTTAACTGAGCTGACACTGGCCACCGCCACAATCAACGCCAGCAGCAGCACTCGCAGCTCACCTGCGCGCCAGTCACGCCGTAACATGCGTAGCGCCTGTCTCATGACGCGCCCTTCAGACGCCCCTCTTCCAGCTCCAAAGTACGCTGGCAACGGCTGGCCAGCTGGGCATCATGGGTAACCAGAATCAGGGTTGTGCCCTGCTCGGCATTCAACTGAAACAGCAGCTCTATGATGCGCTCCCCCGTTTTGCTATCAAGATTGCCCGTTGGCTCATCGGCAAACAGCACGGCGGGGCGGCTGGCAAAGGCGCGGGCGATAGCCACACGCTGCTGCTCTCCGCCAGAAAGCTGTTTAGGGTAGTGCCGTGCCCGCGCCGCCAACCCGACACGCTCCAACACCTGTTGCGCGATTGGCAACGCATCGTCGCGCCCCGCCAGCTCCAGTGGCAACATCACATTCTCCAGCGCCGTCAGGTTGGGCAACAGCTGGAACGCCTGAAAGATAAATCCTACTTTGGCGGCACGCAGCCGGGCGCGGCCATCCTCATCCAGGGCAGAGAGCGACTCCCCCGCCAGCGATATCTCACCCGAACTGGCGCTGTCCAACCCCGCCAGCAACCCCAGCAGGGTCGACTTGCCGGCACCGGAGCTACCCACAATCGCCACGGTCTCACCCGCCATAATCTCCAGGTTAATATCCTGCAACAGCGTTAGCACCCCTTCGGGGCTAACAACCTGTTTACTAAGCTTGTGCACCATCAGGACGGCATTTCTATTCATATTGATTGTCTCAGGTAAGATGGAATCTGATCAGCGACCACCGAGGCAAAAGTACCCGTAATGAAAACAGCATACCAGCTCCTGCTCACCTTCTCCCTACTACTGGCCGCACCCGGCACCTCCTTTGCCACCACCATTCTGGTAATGGGCGACAGCCTCAGCGCCGCCTACGGCATTGCTCAACAGTCAGGCTGGGTCAATCTGTTACAACAGCAGTTACCCCAGCAGCGGGTGATCAACGCCAGCATCAGCGGCGAAACCACGGCTGGAGGCGCAGCGCGGCTCCCCACGCTGCTGCAACAGCATCAGCCGGATATTGTGATTATTGAACTGGGGGCCAACGACGGTCTACGCGGTCTGCCGATCAAAGAGATGCAAAAAAATCTGGCGCAGATGATCCAGCAGAGTCAGGCCATCAAGGCCCAGGTACTATTGGTCGGATTACGCCTGCCGCCCAACTACGGCCCCGCCTATACCCGCGCCTTTGCAGAGAGTTACCACGAACTCTCCAGACGTTACCAGACCGGACTGCTGCCGTTTCTGTTTGTCGGACTGGAGGACTCATCACGCCACTTTCAGGCCGACAATCTCCACCCAACTGCGGCGGCACAACCGATTTTGCTGAACAACGTCTGGCAGCAGCTGAAACCACTGCTGGATAAGCCATAACACCGCACCGGATTACTCTTTGCTCTGATAGACCTTGCGCCGAAACAGGTCGTTACGGCGGCTGACCAGCCGGTCGAGAAACAGCAGGCCGTCGAGATGGTCCATCTCATGCTGGATCGCCCGCGCCTCAAAACCGCCGGTTTTGATGGTCTGTTTTTCGCCCTGGGCATCTCGGTACTCCAGGGTGATGGTCTCGGCACGCATCACATTGCCGGTAAAGTCGGGCACCGACATACACCCTTCACGCCCTTTTACAAAACCGTTGTACTCGACGATCTCGGGGTTGATCAGTGCTAAAAAGCCATGCTGCTCAATCTTAGGTTTGCTTGAAACATCCACCAACGCAATGCGCTGAAAACGCCCCACCTGGGGGGCCGCAATGCCTACTCCGCCGGGACCGGCGCGCATGGTCTCTTCAAGGTCGGCAAGAAACTGCTGCAGCTCGGCATCAAACAGGGTGACCTCTGCACTGAGCTGTTTCAGCCGTTCATCGGGGTAGGTCAAAATCTCCAACATTGCCATCCGAGCTACCCGACCATCGCTTCAATGGGGGTGAGTTTGGCCTCAATGCCCTCTTTGATGACAATCTGCAAGGCCGATTCCAGTGCGGCAATGCCCTCACCCGCCACACCATCAATATGCATGATGTAGATCGGCTTGGCTGCCGTCCCCCCTACATCAGACTCAAGATTGACGATGTTCAGCCCCGCCTCTGCCAGCGCCCCCGTGACGTGGGCGACAATGCCAGGACGGTCGGCACCGTACACCGTGATCTGCACGTCGGGTTCAACATGATGGTGTAGATCACCCGCCATCTTATCGATATGGATCTGCAGCCCCATGGAGTCCGCCACCGTGCTTAAGAGATTTTGCAGTGACTTCACAGTGCCGTCGTGGCCGACCATCAACATAATGGTGAAACTACCACCCATGCGGATCATGGAGGCTTCACCCAGATTGCAACCACCGTCGTAAAGGGCCTGGGTAACGTGGGCAACAATGCCGGGGCGGTCTTTACCAACCAGGGATAGGATGTACCAGTGAGACATAACCACTCCTCAAATATTAATCAGTTTTTTGCAATCCAGATCAGCGACGCCATCCGGCCTGTCACCGCGTCACGCCGGTATGAGTAGAACCGTTCCGCGTCACTGTAGGTACACTCGCCACCACCATAGATAGCCACCACCCCCAGTGCCGCCAGCCGCTGCCGCGCCAGCTGGTAGATATCTGCCAGCCAATGGCCATCGGCCACTGGCTTAAATGCCAGGCGGGCATCCGCATGGTGGGCAATAAAGGCGTCGCGCACCTCATCCCCCACCTCAAAGGCGGTGGGGCCGATGGCCGGGCCGAGCCAGACCAGCAGCTCAGCGGCGGCCACCCCCATGCTCAAAACAGTTGCTTCGATCACCCCATCCAGCAGCCCACGCCAACCGGCATGGGTTGCCGCCACTACGCTACCCTGACGATCACACAACAACAGTGGCAGACAGTCCGCCGTCATCACCGCACACACGGTATTGGGTAACCGGGTAAAACTGGCGTCGGCAACGGGAAGCGCAGCCGTTGACGCCGCATCCACCACCACCGTGCCATGCACCTGTTGCAACCAGAGTGGCTCACCGGGCAGCTGTTGCTGTTGAGAGAGACGGCGGCGATTCTCAGCCACCGCCTCTGGCAGATCACCCACATAGCCCGCCAGATTGAGGCTGGCATAGGGCGGCTGGCTAACACCCCCTTGTCGGGTAGTGACCCCGGCACGCACAGCGGCGGGGGCTGGCCAGTCGGGTACCATCCACCCCACAACGGTTTGATCACTCATTATCGGTTCCATCCTCTTGTAACAGGGCGACCAGCTGCTGCATATCCTCCGGCAGCGCCGCCTCCCACTCCATCATCTCACCACTGCTGGGGTGTTCCAGCCCCAGGCGGGCGGCATGCAGCGCCTGGCGTTTAAAGTTACACAGCATATCCGCCAGCGCATCGCTGCAGTCGGGCGGCAACCGCAACCGCTGGCCATACACCTGATCGCCCACCAGCGGATAGCGGATCTGGGCCATGTGCACACGTATCTGATGGGTACGGCCCGTCTCCAGATCGACCCGGATATGGGTATGCAGACGAAACCGCTGCATCACCCGGTAGTGGGTCACCGCGTGTTTGCCACTCTCCACCACCGCCATCCGTTTGCGGTCCACCGGGTGGCGTGCAATCGGGGCATCAACTGTGCCCCCTGCGGTCATCACCCCACAGGCAACCGCCTGATACTGCCGCTTCATCACCCGTGCCTGTAGAAGATCCACCAGATGTTTCTGTGATTTAAGATTACGTGCCACCGCCAGCAGGCCGCTGGTCTCTTTATCCAACCTATGTACAATACCCGCACGTGGCACCTCGTTGAGTTCCGGGGCATGGTGCAACAGGGCGTTGACCAGGGTACCGTCATAGTTACCCGCCGCCGGATGCACTACCATGCCGGCAGGTTTGTTGACGATGATGATATGCTCATCCTCATAAACGATGGAGAGTGGGATATCCTCCCCCTGCCAGCTCACCTCCTCTTCAGAGGTCGCCTCCAGCTCAATCTGCTCGCCCCCCTCCATTTTATCTTTGGCGCGCCGTTGTTTACCATTGACCAATACTTGGCCCGCCTTGATCCACTGCTGCAGACGGGCGCGTGAATAGTCGGGGAACAGTTGGGCCAGTATCTGGTCCAACCGCTGCCCTGAATGGTCAACGGGAACTTTAATTGTTAATAATTCTGAAGATGGCATCGGTTTCTTTACAAAACAGGGCAATATGCCGCACGAAAAGGGGTAAACATGCTAACAGATTTCAATCCGCTACCCCCTCACAAATATAGTGGCATACTAGCGTGATGCTGATTCACCATTGATGGTTATGTTAAATATGCAGATACGCAGACAGCTACTCGCCTTACTCCTTGCAGCAGGCTTAAGTTTGACCAGCCATGCCGCCGATGAAGGGATTCTGGCCGAGTACAACTATTACGAAACGGGCAAGATTGAGCTCAATGCCGGAAACTATCAGCAGGCGATCACCCATTTTACCAACCTGCAGAAGCGTTACCCCGACAGCCCCTACATCCCTCAGGCACTTTTAGAGTGTGCCTACGCCCACTACAAACTGGAACAGGCGGATGATGCCATTGAGCTACTCCAGGGATTTTTAACTGCCGAGAACAGACATCCACATAAACCTTATGCTTTTTACCTTGCCGGTCTGGCCAAGTATCAGGAGGCCCTTGGGCGCATAGAGAACGCCAAGACCAACGAAGATGAAAACAGCGCCCGTGCCAGTACCCAGCAGGCTATCGACTACTTTGGCCAGCTGGTGGATAAGTTTCCTGGCAGCCAATACAGCGATGATAGCCGCAAAAAGACCACCTACCTGCTGGAAAAACTGGTCACTCATCGCATCAAGCTGGAGGAGCTGAACGCCAGCCGCAGCCGTTTAAAACAGATTCAGGTTGAAAGCGATCAGGCCATTGTCTGGCTGCTCAAACAGCCCGCCGACCAATACACCCTACAGCTGGTCCGCAGCCCCGACTACGACACCGTCTTTATGATCTCCCTCCAGTACAAACTAGAAAAAGAGGCCATCATCATCGAAACCGTGGGCGAAGAGGGCAAATTTTTCACCCTCTTTTATGGTGTCTATCCCAGCAAGGGCGAGGCACTCCTGGCAGGCAGCAATCTGCCCGGTGCCATTCTTGAGGCCCAGCCACTGGTACGTGAGCTGGCCTCCGTGCAGACAGAGATTACGGGGGATGTATCCCGCAAGATCGCAGACAACCCATCAGAAGAGTCCGTCACTGAATCAGTCCGTACCACAGAGTCGACACCTAAAAGCAGCATCCAGATCCCCACCGAACTCTGGCTGATGACCCAAAACCCCATGGCCTACACCGTACAGTTAATGGGTTCAGGCAGCGAACGCGCCGTACATGCCTTCATTAACGAGCACAATCTTGCAGACCAGACCACCTACTACCGCAGCCTGCGCAAAGATGGCAGCAGCTGGTTCTCATTGCTGTACGGCAGTTATATCGATAAAACGGCGGCCATTGAAGCGGCACAGCAGATGGGCATCGCCCTTGGCATTGAGCAGCCCTGGATCAGGCGCTTTCAGGGTGTCCAGAACGAAATCGAAAGCAGCAACAAACCGTGAATAGCCACCTGTATAGATTGGCCCCACTCTTTCTCAGTGCCGTTCTGCTCAGCGGATGTATTACCGTTCCCTCCACACCATTGCCAGAGCCATGGTCGGCAGAACATTATTACGATGCGGCCCGTCAGGCACAGGCCAGCGGCGACTACAGTGATGCATTAAAGCAGCTGGCCGATCTTAAACAGCGCCACCCAGAGAGCCCATACGCCAGACTGGTGGCCATTGAGAGCAGCTATGCCCACTACCAGAGCGGAAACTATCTGGCGGCCATCCACTCAGCAGATCAACAGATCGCCGAGCAACCCGATGCCGGTAGCCTTGACTACGCCTGGTACCTGAAGGGGATCGCCCACCTCAAACTCACCCACCAGAACGGCCAGTTTGATGCCAACAACAGCCGTGCTGCCTACCAGAGCTTTGCAACGCTGGCACAAACGTTTCCGGCAAGCCAGTACCGGAACGAAGCACTGCAACAGCTCCAGCCACTCCGTCTCCAGCTGGCTGACCACGAACTCGAGACCATTCATGCCCTGTTGCAACAGGGCAACCAGTCAGGGGCCCGCGAACGTGCCGCCTATCTGGCCAAGAACTATCCCGATACCACTGCCGCCAACGCTGCCCTGGTCATCCTGCATAGTGACAACCATAACAAGACAGTCAGTCAGCAGCACACAACGTGGCTGCTACAACAGGCACCTGACCACTACACCCTCCAGATGGCCGGCACCAGCGACCAAGAACGGCTTGAGGCACTGATCGCCCGTGCGCCTGAACAGCTGATCTGGTATCAGCGCCCGGCACAGGGGCGGCTCTGGTATACCCTGCTCTACGGTCATTACGGCAGTGCTGCCGAGGCAGAGGCGGCCATCCCCGCACTCAAAGCGCTCTTTGCCATTGATGAAGCGTGGGTACAACCATTTGCAACCTTGCAAAAAAGCCTTCTTAATGCTGATGATGGCCACTGATGCTGCGACAACCCCAACCCAGCTATGCTAGGCTACGGCACCTTTAACCTACACCATTCACAACACCGAAACAGACAATGTCACTGATAAAATCACTTACACCACTGCTGCTCATCACCCTTATGTTAGGTGGTTGCGCCACTGCCGATCTCGACCCCACCAAATGGGCCGCTGAACGCTTTTACAACGAAGCCAAACATGCCCTTGACAACAACGACTACGAAATCGCCATCAAACGCTACGAGGATCTGGAGATCCACCACCCCTTCAGCCCCTATACCCAGCAGGCACAGCTTGAGATCGGCTACGCCTATTACAAATACGATGAACCGGACTCCGCCATCGCCGCTGCCGACCGCTACATCAAACTCTACCCCCGCGCTGACAACGTTGACTACGCCTACTACCTGCGGGGTCTGGCCAGTTTTGAACGGGGCCTCAGCACGCTCGATCTGGCCCTTGGGCTGGATATCACCAAACGTGAACCCAAGGCCGCCAAAAATGCCTTTATCTACTTTGAAGAGCTGATTAAACGTTATCCTGACAGCCACTATGGTGATGATGCCAAGCGGCGGATGGTTGACCTGCGTAACCGTCTGGCAGCCTATGAGCTGCATGTTGCCCACTATTATATGCGCCGTGGTGCCCACCTCTCCGCCGTCAACCGCTGCAAAAACATACTGGAAAACTACCCACAAACCCCCTCCATCCCCGATGCACTGGTGACAATGGCAGAGGCCTACCAGCAGCTAGGCATTCACGATCTGGCTAACGATACACGCCAGGTAATACAGCTCAATTACCCTGACAAAATCAGTGCAATTCACCCCTAAGGAGAATCGTTATGTGGGACTTTTTTGAAACCGTACGCCACCGCCACTCCGTGCGTTGTTACCAGAGTGATATGCCGGTAGAAAAAGAGAAGTTGCACGCCATCCTGGAGACGGCCTGTAGCGCCCCCTCCGCTGGCGACCTGCAAGCGTATAAAATCATCGTTGTCAGCAATCAAGAGAAACGTCTGGCACTTGCCGATGCCGCTGAAGGACAGACATTTATCTCCGCAGCGCCCATTGCACTCATCTTCTGTGCCGAACCACAACGCTCAGCCACACAATATGGTGAACGGGGCCAAAAACTCTACGCCATCCAGGACACCACCATTGCAGCCGCCTACGCCCAGCTCGCCGTTGTGGCTGCGGGCATGGGTTCCACCTGGGTCGGTTATTTTGATGAGGAGAAGGTCCGCGACATTCTCCAGATTGAAAGCACACTCACACCCATCGCCATGCTCAGCCTCGGCTATCCGGCTGAGCTGCCAGAGCCAACCACACGCCGCCGGCTTGATGAGATTGTCAGCCAGATAGAGTAACCAACAGGCAGAACGGCAGGACCGTCCGCCCACGCACTACTGACAACCGACTGGGAATCCCCCACTGTAAACAGCCTGCCACCCTGCAACATTGATACAGGGTGGCACTGCCGGTAGTTACTTCAGCGAGAGTATAAGACCTACCATCACATTAGCTGGAGGACGAGGATTGAAGCTGGTGGGCTGACCCTGGGCATTGGCACCAGAGACGTTATCTGCATACACCTTGTCAGTCAGGTTGTTAAGATCCATGTACCAGCGCACATTACGACCCTGCTCACCACGGACATTGTAGAAGAGTGAGGCATTCACCACATCATGACCATCATACCGGCCACTATTCTGATTGTTGGTGTAATACCCCCCCAATGACCGCCATTTCAAACTGCCACCCAGGCCCATTGGTGGTGCATATTTGATACTCATGTTAGCGACATGGCGAGGGACCCGTTGCAACTCCTTGCCAATAATGGTGGCATCAGTGCCTGCTTTTATCTCGGTATCATAAATACCAAAACCGGTGGATAGCTCCAGATGGCTGATCTGCTCCGGGGAGTAACGCACCTCACCTTCAAGACCAGTGCGCTGCGACCGACCGGCATTGATAAATACCGCAGGAACGCTGCCCGAAACCTGCTGGATCTCATCCGAGCTGTTAAGAACAAAAGCGGCAAAATCAACATACCATTGTGGTGAAGGGGCACCATTAATGCCAACTTCATACTGCCAGAAATCGATAGCATCGACATTGATCGCCGGATCATACTTCTGCACACTGTTGGGCAGGGCAAAACCATTAACAGCACTGGCACGCAGCTCCCAATTGGCATCTATCTCTGAGCGCAGCCCCAGTTTCGGACTGGCACGGCTAAAATCATTCATATCTGTTTTAGTGCTTGTCAGACGGTTATCAAGATACCCCTGAATATCGTCATAGCGGAACCCCACCGTTGGCCGGAAACGGCGGTGCAGATCAAAATCCATCTCCCCATAAAACGATGTGGTTGCGATACTGAAATCACGATCACGGGACTTGGCACCGCGGGTCCGGGTAGTGGTCGACCACTGATCTTCGTGGGTTGCCTCATCATAATACTCAGTACCGGCAACCCAGTGGCTCTTCACCCCGGCAATCTGATGGATGCCATTAAGACTGGCACCCACCGCAACAACATCGCGATTATGGGTACGTTCAATCTGATTGGCCGGTGGATTGGGAGTGCTTGACTCAAAACGGGTCAGCGTCATCGTAGTTGTATAGGCAAACGTCAGCAGCTTAAGCCGCTCGCTGATCAAGTGGTTAAAGTCGACACGCTGTGATGAGTAGCTCTTCTCGCCGCCATCATGGGTACCGTCCACGCTGGGGGCCTGTCGATGTCTGATGTTGTCGTTTTGAAACTGTGTTAAACCGATATTCCCCGGCCCCTCAAAACTGGTGCCGTGGCTACGCAACGAGAGTGCCACCTCGGAACGCTCATCAATCTCATAAGCCGCACGAAAAGCAGTGTTGGTTTTGGTGAAACGCGAGTTATCGCGCCACCCCTCACTGTCGTAGCTCTGGAGTGCAGCATTGATCTGTAGTGGACCAACGCGGTTACCAAACGCCGCCTGGGCATCGGTGGTGGCGTAGGAGCCCTTGGCCAGATGCAGGTCAGCGTACTCTCCCCCTTTGCGTGTTGTAAAAGCCATCACACCACCACGGGCAAAATTCCCATACAGCGGCGAGACGGGGCCTTTATAGAGTGACAACCCCTCCAGCTCCAGTGGTATCACCACTTGTGTATCGGCATATCCATCCGCATGACCTTCGGCCTCATTCAGGGTAATACCATCCAGCGATAACCCCACATCCCCGCCATGGCCACCACTGGTCATGCCACGAATAGTGATGGGGTCCGCAACACTGCCCGACTGCAGCGAACGTGCCTCCACCCCCGGTATCTCTTCAACGATTGCCAACGGATTCTCCCAGTGCTGCGACTTGATCTCCTCCGCCGAAATGGTATTGACGGTAAACGATCGTTCCGACCCCTTCATCGCCTCACCCTTGACCGTAATCTCATCCAGCTTCACCGGTTCCGCACCACGCTCCTGCGCCTGGCTACCCACGCTGCAACCAAACAGCGCCACAACCATAGCCCCGCGCTTAAAACTCACGTTATTCATCTCTTAAATTCCCTTTCCATATTATTAATTACCGATATAAAACCCCACCCATCCCGACTCCTGTCGAGGCGGCCACACACATTCAGCCAACCCTTTTAACCGCTGCTAACCCACCACCCGGCAACGACGTAACCCCCGTACAGCCGCCACTACAACCAAAGCCAGGGCGAGGCCAATCCCCAGCAGTGATGGCAAGATCCGCATCCAAAAAGGACCATTACCCTGCTCACTAAAACTGAACCGTGGAAACTGCTCATACTGCGCTGCTGTCAGCCACTGCTCCGCCCGTGCCCGTGAGATAAAAAAGTCACGCCAGCGCAAATGAAAATCTTCTACCTGATCAAAAAAGAGTTGGTAGCGCCCCGGCCCGGTACCCGCTATCTCAGCCAGCGCGCCATACATCAGCAGTGCAGGTGACAGATAGGCCAGACGGTTAGCCAGGGTGTGCTGCTGCTGTAACCGCTCATCATGGGCGTTCATAATCGCCTCAACCCGCTCTGTTGCCGCCTGCTGCACAGCCAGACGACGTAAGGTGCGTTCACGATAATCACCACGCCGCAACCCATCTCCGCCATGCTGATGGCCATGTTCATCCTGATAACGGGCCAAGGCCGCATCGTGTTCACGATCGGCATCAATGGCAGCAGCACGCACCGCCAGCACCATCTCGGCACGCGAAGGGGATGGGTAACGGAACTCTGACCAGCCATTGATCAGCGCGGGGGCGATCAGCAACAGCCCAATCCAGGCGGCCACCAGCAACAGGGCGTTGTAGGCAGAGTCACGCCCCAGACCGTTGATAACCGTCGCCAGCGCTGCCCAAAAGAGACCATAAACAACCACCACAATCCCCAACAGCAGCAGCGCCGGCAATGTACCCAGCAGCGCTCCACCCACCACCAGTGCCACCCCCCCCATTACCAACATCAACATCAACAGAATGGGCAGCCCGGCACGTACCAGTAACTTACCCGCCATCACCCGACGTAACGACACCGGGCAGGCCGCCGTCAGCGCCAGCGTGCCCTGTTCGCGCTCACCAGAGATCAGGTTGTAGGTGAAGACAAAGATAAAGAGTGGATAGAGGAATACCAGCACAAAGGCGAGATCAAACGAACCGCTAAGCAGGTGGGCAGGATTGGCAATCTCATCACTAAAAAAGAAGCTATCCCGACTGCCCGCCGAGACCATCAGCGCCGGGGGGTAGAGATCACTCTGCCCCACCGCCGTCAGTGCTAACGGTTGCAGTGGCAACGTGGCCACTGTGGCCACCGCACCACTCCCCATAAACAGTGCGTTACGCGGATCACGAAACGGTCTGTCCGGCGCTGGCACCGTGCCCGCCTCAATTGCAACCAGATTAAGGCGTAGCGACTCCACACGCCCCGACTCTTCAGCCATCGCCGCCACAACACTATTCTGATGGCGCACCACGCCCGTCCAGCCGTTATAAAAGGCATAGGCAACTGTCGCCACCATCAACCCCATTACCAGCCACGCCGCCGGATCAAGACGCAGGATGCGCCACTCACACCGTGCTGCGGCCATCAATACCGTATTTTTTGACATCAGAGTGACTCCTAAACGGGGCGTAAACGCCGCACTGCTAACAGCGCTAACAGCGCCACGCCACCACTCCAGATAACCAGGGAGATAAGGTTGCCAATCTGCGCCGATAGCGCCCAGCCACTCTGCGGCAGTGAGTAGATAAAACCAGACATACGCCCCCAGAGCTCCGGACCCGCAACATAACCCACATCGCCATACCGGCTGTTTTCAGTCAGATCGCTGCTGATTACTGTCTGCAAATGGCGGCGGTACTGCTCCGCAGCATGGGAGAAGTGGGCATGGCTACGGCTGTCTGTCCCCGCCATCCCCATTGAAAATGGCTGA
This sequence comes from Gammaproteobacteria bacterium, assembly GCA_021731365.1. GTDB lineage: Bacteria > Pseudomonadota > Gammaproteobacteria > Tenderiales > Tenderiaceae > JAKFXL01. The sequence continues at coordinate 29,455 of JAKFXL010000004.1, forward strand.
ATAGCCAGAAACGGAAAAACCATCCCCGGCACTGCGCGCCATTGATCCTGATGCTCATAACGCGTCTGCAAGGCACCAAAATGGCGATCGTAGATGGCATAACCGATCTCGTCGCTTTTGCGTAACGCCAGGCCACGGAAGTTGACCGGTAAATCCTCAACCCGTGTCACACCATACTGACGCAACACACCATCACGAAAGGCAGCAAACGCAGGATGGCCCTCGTCATGGCCAAAATCCTTTTTTTTGTCAGCGGCAACCGCCTCCTGAAAGGCCAGGGCGGTTGGCAGGGGCTGGCTTATACGGACCCAGTCGGTCATCAGCCGTGGTACCAGAAACGAGTTGCACAACCAAAATCCCAGCAGCACCACCAACGCCGCACGGGATGTGGAAAAAAAGGCCGACACCGCCAGTGCCAGCAGCACAAAGCCACCCAAATAGAGCATGTAGGCCAGCGCCAGCCAGAGCAGTCTGGCCCACTGATCAGCACCTGCCCCATCAACGGACAACAGCGTACCAACCACAATCCCCACCAACGTCGGCAACATAAAGACCAACAGCACCCCTGCCATAGCCAGCCCCTTGCCCAGCAACAGATCAAGCGGAGCTACCCCCAGGCTCAGCAGCTGACGCAAAGTGCCACGCTCACGCTCCCCGGTAAAGGTGGCAAAACCGAGTAAAATCACCAGCAGCGGCACCACTGTCTGCAATATAACCGCCAGCGACACATTACCCAGCCGTGCCGCAATGCCACTATCGCGGGCGGGACGAAACTGCACCTCATTCTGTTTGTGTGCCTCGAGCCAGACAGCCGTGCCGAGATACGCATCAACCCCAGGATCGGCCAGCGCCAGCGGGCTCTGTGGTTTAAAAGCATACTGGCCAAAATGGGCCGCAGCGTGTGGATCCTTATTCCCCTGCCCAACCCAGAGCTGACGATCACCCTGAGCCGCCGCCGCCTGGTCACGGGCACTGCTCTGCACCTGATCAATACCAAACAGCAGTCCACACACCATCAGCAATAGCGCCAGCACTGCCAACCAGCGCACCCGGCTATCACGATAGATATCCAGACACTCCTTGGCCGCAATGGTACGCACCACACACCAGCGTCCCGCCGCCACAACACTGCCCGTGCCAATCTCCACGACTGAGCTGTTCATGCCGCCACCGTCTGCCGGGATATCTCAAGATATGCACGTTCAAGCCCCACGTGGTCGGTATCACAGGTATCAAACAGCGCCACTAACCGCCCCTGCTGCATAATGCCCACACGATTACCACACTGTTTGGCAAGAAACAGATCGTGGGTCACCATCAATACCGCCATGCCCCGCTGGCGCAATGATTCAACCAACCGCGCAAACTCATTGGCAGCAAGGGGGTCGAGGCCAGAGGTCGGCTCATCCAGCAGCAACGCCTTGGCACTCTTGGCCAGGGCGATAGCGACACCCACCTTCTGGCGCATCCCTTTTGAATAACCAGAGACACGGCGCAACGGTGCCTCTTCCTGTAACCCCGCCTCACGCAGCAGCGCCAGTAGTGCCTGACGGGGATGACGGCGGCCTGTGGAGAGCGTACTGAAATAGTCCAGATTCTCCAGCCCGGTAAGATTGCCGTAGAGCATCACCGTTTCGGGGATATAGGCCAGCTGCTGCCGGGCCAGCAGCGGCGATGCGGCACTGTCGATACCACAGACCCGCGCCACCCCTGACGTGGGCTGCACAAAGTTGAGGAACAGATTCACAGTGGTTGTTTTACCCGCGCCATTAGGGCCAAGCAGGCAGAAAACCTCCCCTCCCGGAATCAGCAGATTCAAATTATCGAGCGCGGGAACCCCTTGATAAATTTTGGTAAGTGATTGAGCTTCAAGCATGATAAATATCTCCAAAACCGGATAATCCCTGCCTTCCAGTGGCAGAACGGAATGCGGGCCCACCAAGCCACCCGCAGCGGGGCCAAACACAACTATCCCTACCTATAGGGTATTACGAAATTTATTTTAGTAGCACTAAACGGACGCAAAAATCCCAAATCATCAAGCCAAAATGGGAATGGGATACCACAACAACAGAGCAGGGGGACTCAGAACGTCCCGGGGGCACCCCCCGTCGCAAAGGCCAGGCGCTGCACGCCCCCCTCACGCACCACCCCCATCAACGTCGCCACCTCGCCATAACTCACCCGTGCATCGGCATGCAGCCGAACTACCAGCTGCGGGGATTCGGCCAATCGCAACATCAATACCTGTCGCAGTGCCACAGCAGTGATCACCTCACCATCCAGTAACAGCCGCCCCTCACGTTCCAACACCAACTCCGCCACCCTTGGCTCCTGACTCTGTGGTGCCGCCACCTTGGGCAGATCCACATTCAAGGCCTGTACAAACAGAGGTGCCAGCAGAATAAAAATCACCAGCAATACCAGCATCACATCCACCAACGGCGTAACGTTGATATCAGACAGTGGCTGCCCGGAGTCCGGAGAATAGTTGCCACCCGCCATGTCAGCCCCTGCCCGCCGCCGTCAGCTGAATTAATCGATACAGATTACTGTCCGTCAACACACTCAACTGGCGTAACCGCCGCAAGAGCAGGTTGTAAGCAACCACCGCCGGAATCGCAACAAACAGCCCCAGGGCAGTGGCAACCAGCGCCTCACCTATAGGCCCGGTCACCACATCCATGCTCAGCTGCTCCCCCTCGCCCAGCCCCTGAAGTGCATTCATGATGCCCCAGACCGTCCCCAGCAGGCCGATAAATGGGGCTGAATTACCAATCGTGGCCAACCCCGTGAGATAGCTCTCCAACTCCACACGCTGTTCGTGGATCAACCGCTGGGCGTGGTGTTCCAGATGGCGAATCCGGGCCAGCTGACCACCCTCACGACACTCTGGTGACAGCCCCAACGCCTCCTTCAACGCCAGGCATGAGAGGGTATCCCGCGCCAGCCACTGCGCCATCTCATCACTATCCCCGCGCCCACGCAGCGCCGTCACCACCTGCCGTTCCAGCCGCTCCAGCCGCCAGAACTGCCACGCCTTATAGATCATCACCGTCCAGCTCAACAGCGACAGCACCACCAGCAGAATAAATACAGTGCTGACTACAAAATCACTCTCCCGCCACCACAACGCCAATCCCTGCAAATTTTCCATAACTCACCTCAACGCAAAACGTAACGGCACCTCAACCTCTGCCATCACAGGCTGTCCACCGCGCTGTGCAGGCACAAACTGCCATTTCCGCACCGACTGTAGCGCTGCCTGATCAAGAATGCCGTGCCCAGAACTCACCTTCACAGCCACCTGCTGCGGGCGACCCTTCACGTCAAGTGAAACCGCCACCACCACAACCCCTTCCAACCCCCGCCGCTGCGCCACCAACGGGTAAGGGGGCGCTGGATTATCACGATAGGCCGCCGCCAAATCCGGCGCTGTATACTCCGGCACATCAGGTGCTGCCGGAACAGCGGTCACAACAACCGGCAGCGGCTCTACAGCCATACTCTCCTCTTCAACCACCTGCCGTGACACCTCTGCCGATAGCGCCACAGGCACAGGCATCTGCTCTAACGGTGCCAAGGCAGAGGGATCGGGGGCAACAGGCAATGAAGATACGGGGAGCGCCGGAACACTTTTCACCAGAGGGGTGGCACGAGGTTCGACCTCGGGTAACGCCACCAGCTCAAACAGAGGCTCAGGCTTAGCTTCTAACGGATGTGGTGACACGGGGGATACCAAAATAGCCACCAGCAGCAGATGCACTGCCAAGGCCACGGTCATAGCAGCCGCTGCACGCAGCCGCATCCCCCTTATCTGCTTCACCTCACACCTATCCCTTGTTACACAGAATCCCTCCTGTGCTATCTTTTTTTAAATAGTAACACCGCCCTCTCCGGAAGATCAATAGCACTAATTACAATTTTAGTAACACTATCGGTTTTTGGCAGGGCAAGGGGTTTGGCCAACTGTGAAAACTGCAAAGGGACAGGGACAATTAGCGCAGATGAGTCCACCTGAAGCAGACATTCATCAATATGGGAGGAGGACAGCGGGGAGTCCCCGCTGCATACAGCAACAATATATAAGGTATAGAAAACAACCAGGAGCAATGTTAGTGCAGCAACCCAACAGCCACCCGTTTTCCGGGGTCACTGTCAGGCCACGTTGCAACCACTACAACCCGGTTTTAACGAATAGTGCCACTCTGCATGCCCAGCACTTTCACAAAGGTCTCCGCCATCACCACACCAAACCGCTCCACAAACTGCTGGAAAGGGTCTGGTTTAACGGTGTAGTCAACAATGTTCTCTTCACCAATCACATCACGTGCAACATGGCTGGCACTGCCCAGACCATCGGCCAATCCCATCTCAATGGCCTGCTCACCGGTCCAGACAAGCCCTGTAAACAGATCATCGTTCTCTTTCAACCGATCACCACGCCCTGTTTTTACCGTCTCGATAAACTGTTGATGGATATTGTCGAGCATGCCGTGAATATGGGTCGCATCTTTCTCTTTCAGTGGTGAGAATGGGTCTAAGAAACCTTTATTCTCTCCCGCCGTTAACATCCGCCGTTCAATGCCCAATTTGCCCATGGCATCAACAAAACCAAAACTGCCCATCACCACGCCGATTGAACCAACAATACTGGCTTTATCAACATAGATCTCATCCGCAGCAGCGGCTATATAGTATCCACCAGAGGCACACAGATCAGTCACCACTGCATACAAAGGAATATTGGGGTATTTTTCCCGCAACCGTTTGATCTCATCATTGATATAACCCGCCTGAACCGGGCTGCCACCAGGGCTATTGATGCGCAAAATAACCCCTGCGGTATGTTTATTCTCAAAGGCATGGCGCAAGCTACTGACTATATTATCTGCACTTGCTTCACTATCCGCCGCTATCACCCCTTGCACTTCAATCAAGGCGGTATGTTCTTTACCCACGCCCATGCTGGCACCGTCCTGCCCCACAAACATAAATCCAACAATCACCAGCAGATAGATGATCATGATTGACTTGAAGAAAATTCCCCAGCGCCGCGCACGTCGCTGCTCCGTCAACGCCCCCAGCGCCAGTTTGCTGATCAGCTCCTTTTCCCAATTAGGGTCTTGCTGCTCTTTTACCTGCGGTGCCTGGGTCCAGGCATCTTTCACCTGACCACTGTTATCATGATCTGTCATATTATTTCCGTTAGTTGTAAACGCTGCTGGATTATAACTTCAAATTACGTTCAAACCATTCCCCTAACGCAGGAATGCTATCTAGGCTGGCCAAAGGCTGATATTGATGCAGACGGTGTGGCTCATGGGCACCATAGGTCACCGCCAATGCGGCGGTTCCAGCCCGTTGTGCCATCTCCATATCGTACTCGGTATCACCAATCATCAGCGTCGTTTCAGGCTTGGCACCCAGCTCCTCAATCAACTCCAGCAACATCTGGGGGTGCGGTTTGGAGGTGGTCTCATCGGCACAACGGGTCGCCTGAAAAAAACGGCCACAATCAGTATGGCGCAAAACCCTGTCCAACCCTTTGCGACTCTTGCCCGTCGCCACCGCCAACATAACAGGCTGCTGGTGCAATCCCGCCAGCAGCGCTGGGACCCCCTCAAACAGCTGCTCGGGCATCGGGCAGTTTCCCAAAAAATGGTGCCGATACCGGTCGGTATACTGCCAAACATCCTGATCATTAATGGCAGGATAGAGGAAACGAATAGCCTCCTGCATACCCAGTCCTATGATGTTACGAAAGGCTGTGTCAGTCAGATCCTCAAAACCGAGATCCTGACCCGCCGCCCGTAACGAGGCAACAATCCGGGCGGCAGAGTCCATCAACGTGCCATCCCAATCAAAAACAACCAATTCAAACACTCTGGACATGCCTACTCCACTCACACCAATTGACCCAAAACAGCCTCTAGATCCTCACCCAGCGGTGCCTGAAACTCCAGACGCCGCCCATCCCACATGAAATAGATGCGCTGGGCATGGAGGAATAGTCGCTTCAGCCCTAACGCCTTCATCTGCTGATTAAACTCCTTATCACCATACTTCTCATCCCCCGCCAGTGGGTGGCCAGAGTGGGTTGCATGGACACGGATCTGATGGGTACGCCCCGTCATCAACTCCACCTCCATCAACGTGGCCGCCTTAAAACGCAGTTGGGGTGCAAACCGGCTCAGCGCCTCCTTGCCGGTCGGTGTCACCCGCACCATCCGCTCCCCCGAACTCAGAGTATTTTTCAGCAGCGGGGCATCAATATCCCGCGCACCCCCTTTCCACTTCCCCTGACAGAGCGCCAGATAGTGCTTTCCCACCTCACCGTTACGGATCAACTCATGCAGTTGGCGCAATGCAGACCGTTTTTTAGCCAACAACAGGCACCCCGAGGTATCACGATCAAGCCGGTGAACCAACTCCAGCCCCTGCAGCTCAGGCCTCAGCTTTCGCATCGCCTCAATCACACCGTAACTCACTCCACTGCCACCATGCACAGCAATGCCAGAGGGTTTATTAAGCACAATCAATGCATCATCCTCAAACATGATGCTCTCCTCAATCTGTCGCAACACCCCTTGGCTGGGTGATACCGTTTCGGCAACGGCAGCAGTTTTAAGCGGCGGAATACGCACAACATCACCCGCCTGAAGCCGGTAGAGCGGTTTAATACGCCCTTTGTTCACACGTACCTGCCCAGTCCTTAATATTTTGTAAATCATGCTCTTAGGCAGATTACGCAGCTGCGCCATCAAAAAATTATCGATACGTTGCCCCGCACGTTCAGCATCAATTTCAAGGAAACGCGCTTCCATTTTGTCATTTTCAGAATAATCAGTCATTTGTCACCATTTTAGGGCGCTATAATAGCTTCTATGGCTCTAGAGAACATGCTATATTTGGGAATGGCGTCGAATCGGCCAGCCGTGCTAGCAAGCATGGATTAACGATTCTAACCGCAGATAGCAACAGCTTTTTTCGTTCCGGTTAGATGCGAACTTTAGTGGTCGCAGCCGAACCAAATTAAAAACACGCTGTCATCTGATGGAATAGTGCCGATACTGAGACCGTATCTGCCCTGAAGCAAATTTTACCACTCTATGGTGATTCGATGAAAGGCCATAGAGAAGCGGCTGAATAAGCGCACGGCCCTACAGGCCATTTTATTAGTGTTTAATTAACGAACATATGGCGTTCCCGCCCCTGTGTGGCGCGGAAGCTGAACAAGCCCAATCTGTCTGGGGCATGTGGACCGAGAGTTGGTCAGCTCAATTAAATGGATTCAAACACCTTAGCTAGGTGATAACGCCCTGCTAAGAAATTAAGTTGAACGTTGCGACCAGTCTCATCCTGACTCTGCCCGAGTGTGTGGCGGTGTTTTAGATGCGCATTCAGCGCAATAAAACCCCATAGCTTCAGCCTCCCCGTGCTGCCGGTTAAAAGTGCAGTTACGCCTCGGAGAATAGTAAAAAATGAAAAGAATGCTTATTAACGCAACTCAAAAAGAGGAGTTGCGTGTTGCTCTTGTTGATGGTCAGAGACTCTACGACCTCGATATCGAACTGCCTGGCCGCGAACAGAAAAAGGCCAACATTTACAAGGGTAGAATTACCCGCATAGAACCCAGTCTGGAAGCTGCTTTTGTTGATTATGGTGCTGACCGTCACGGCTTTTTGCCGCTGAAAGAGGTCAACCCCATCATATTTGCCAATCAGCCTAGCGATGAAAACAGCCGCCTGAACATTAAGGAGGTGCTGAAAGAGGGGCAAGAGGTCGTTGTTCAGATCGATAAGGAAGAGCGTGGCAACAAAGGAGCCGCCCTCACCACCTTTATCAGTTTGGCAGGCCGCTACATGGTTCTCATGCCCAACAATCCCCGTGCCGGTGGAGTTTCGCGCCGTATCGAAGGTGATGAGCGTAACGAACTGCGCGAGGCGATGGCTGCGCTCAGCATACCTGAAGGCATGGGGGTCATCGTCCGCACTGCGGGTGTTGGCAAAAGTGTAGAGGAGCTACAGTGGGACTTAGACTATCTGCTGCGTCTCTGGTCTGCTATCGACATCGCCAGCCAAGAGAAAGCCGCCCCGTTCCTGGTCTACCAGGAGAGCAACATCATCATCCGTGCCATTCGCGACTACTTCCGTCAGGATATTGGCGAGATCCTGATCGACTGCAAAGAGGTCTACGATTACGCCCATGATTTCATGACTCAGGTGATGCCTCACAACCTGAAACGGCTCAAACACTACGATGACCATGTGCCGCTCTTCTCCCGCTATCAGGTAGAGAGCCAGATCGAAACCGCCTTTCAGCACGAAGTACGTCTGCCATCGGGCGGCGCGATCGTTATTGACCGGACCGAAGCGCTGGTCTCCATCGACATCAACTCCTCACGCGCTACCCAGGGTGGCGACATTGAAGAGACCGCTCTTAACACCAATCTTGAAGCCGCGGATGAGATTGCCCGCCAGCTACGGCTGCGCGACCTGGGCGGTCTGATTGTGATCGACTTTATTGACATGACACCGGCACGCAACCAGCGTGAAGTGGAAAACCGCATCCGCGACGCACTGAAGGTTGACCGTGCCCGTGTTCAGATTGGCCGTATCTCACGTTTTGGATTACTGGAGATGTCACGCCAGCGGCTACGTCCCTCACTGGGCGAGTCAATCCAGGTCGCCTGCCCACGCTGCAAGGGCGAAGGCTCGATCCGTAATGTGGAATCACTAGCACTCTCCATACTCCGCCTCATTGAAGAGGAGGCGATGAAAGAGAAGTCGGCCCGCATCGAGGCGCAATTGCCAATTTCGGTGGCCACCTTCCTGCTCAACGAGAAGCGCCAGGCGGTCAGCGCCATCGAGGCACGCCACAGCATTCACCTTGTTCTGATCCCCAACCCCTCGCTGGAGACCCCCAACTACGAGGTGAAACGGGTCAAGGCTGATGAGCTGAAAAACCTTGAAGGCACCAACAGCTATCAGATAGTTCAGGAGATTGAGCCTGAAGAGACCACTATGATCCCGCGTCCCACCAAGGTGGAACGCCCAGCGGTTCAAGGGATTCAACCCACCGCTCCCGCCCCGGCCCCCATTCAGGCGGCCAAGGCATCAACGGCACAGCGCGAAGCGGAAGTTGGATTTATCAAGCGTCTATGGACCTCTCTTTTTGCTGGAAAACCGGGTACCGCTGTAACCAGCGAAACAACAACCAATGACAGTGAAGCGGAACAGGAAACATCTGCTTCAGCATCACCCCGCAGCAGCGGTCAGGGACAGGCCCGTGAGCGTGACGGCAGCCGTAACCGTAATTCATCCCGCAGAGGTGGTAACAATCAGCGTAACCGTCGTGGTGGTCGCACTGGCACAGTGGAAGGTCAGGACAAACCTGAGGCCGCCGTTGAAGCACCCATCACACCAGCCGTTGTCACCACCGTGGCAGCAGCACCCACAGCGGTGAGTGGCAGTGACGAGGCTACCGAAACAGCCGCTAACGCCCAGCGTCGCAATACCGAGGGGCGTCGTGGTCGACGTGGTGGAAATGGACGTCGTCGTCGGAAACCTTCTGAGCAGGGCGTAGCGACAGCTGAGCCACAAGAGGCCAACGGCAACGTTGCTGTCCAGACTGAGCCAACACCTAAGGCTGAACAGGCCCCCAAGGTCACAGAGAGCGTTCAGAGCAACAGCGCCCCCTTAGCTCAAGAGAACAGTACACCCCCTCCTCCGGCTGCCGTTGCGCCACAGGATATGCCACCACGGGTAGCACGGCCACCGCGCACGCCGCGTAAACCACGGCCGCCTCGTGAACCACGCAACAGTGAGGCCAGCGAAGGTACTGAGACAAAGGAGCCTCGTAACGAACCTGCCTCCGCGCCACAGGAAACAACCCGTGCGGAGCCTGAAGCAGCCAAACCTTCAGCGCCTGTGCAACGGACCATGGATCTGCCTGCTCAGACCCCAACGCCTGTGCAACCAACCAAAACACCGGACTCTACTCCGGAGTAGTTGAGTCGCAACCCCAGGATCCGGTAACGGGTCCTGGGGTTTTTTATCCGTTAAAGATGGTTTTCCTTGATATCCTGCAACAGCCCTTCAGCGGCTGCCTCCACCAGATCCAATACCTGTTCAAACCCGCTACCACCACCATAATAGGGGTCAGGCACTTCACGTTTTTTCATCTGCGGGGCAAACGTCATAAAGAGCTGTAATTTTTTACGTTGCTCTACCGGGCAGATCATCTCCAGATGCTGAAGATTATCGTCATCCATCGCCAATACGTAGTCAAACTCATGAAAATCAGCCGGTTTAACCTGCCGTGCGCGCAATGCACTTAAATCTATCCCACGACGAGAAGCCGCTAACTGAGAGCGCTCGTCAGCCCCTTTACCGATGTGATAAGCATGTGTGCCCGCAGAATCAACTTGCACAACAGATGTAAGCGATTGATCCTCCAGAATTTTAACAAACACGCCATGGGCCGTTGGTGAACGACAGATATTACCCATACAGACAAACAATACTTTAACCATCTCACATTACCCATGAAACCTTTGTTGGTTTCACGCCTCCATAGTTCTAAAATCGGAATTTACGCGTAAACTAAAAAACGTACCCAAGGGAAAAAGGATTAAACACCATGCAGGAAACCGTAATCAATGTCTCCAAGCTGCGCGACCTGATTGGCCATGAGGTGGAGTTTGATGGCACCACATGCCAGATTATTGAGATCCTCGAGGATGGTCCGGCGCTGATATTGCAGCACTGCCACCAGCATAGCACCATCCAGGCTGACCAACATGGAGAGGCCCACCGCCGGGTCCCCAGCACCATTACGGTGCCGGTCTACGATCCACAGGGGGCGGCGTTAAACGCTGACTTCAGCGCCTTGAATCTGCTTGAACGGTTACTCTAGCAGTTGCCGCACACGCTCAAGATCCTGGGCCGTATCAACACCGGCAACACTGGCAACCTGGGCCACCGCAAGATGTATTTTATGACCATGCCACAGTACCCGCAGCTGCTCCAGGGATTCAATCGACTCCAGGGGAGAAGTCGGCCAGCGGACATATTCATTGATAAACCCGGCGCGATAGGCGTAGAGGCCAATATGGCGCAGATAATGGGTATCTTCCGGCAGCTCCGTTGTAGTGAGCGCAAAGGCATCACGATTCCAGGGGATCGGGGCACGGCTAAAGTAGAGGGCGTACCCCTGCCCGTCACTGACCACCTTCACCACATTGGGATCAAACAGCATAGCCGCATCATGAATTGACTCTGCCAGGGTAGCCACACTGGCTGGCGGATGATTATTCAGGTTTTGCGCCACCTGGCGTATCAGCTGTGGTGGCATCAGCGGCTCGTCACCTTGCAGATTGACAATAATCTCATCGGCCTCCAGCGCCAATGTCTGTACCACTTCTGACAGCCGTTCGGTACCGGAGCGATGGTGCGCCGCTGTCATGCAGACCCGTGCACCAAACCCTTGGGCAACCGCTTCAATCTTCGCCTCATCAGTGGCGATAATCACCCGCTCGGCACCACTCTCCAGCGCCCGTTCATAAACGTGCTGGATCATCGGCTTGCCACCGATATCAAGTAGCGGTTTGCCCGGCAGGCGAGTCGACGCAAAACGCGCCGGAATCACAACACTAAATCTCAACGCCCCACCTCTTCCAGTGACAGGCGGCGTGCCTCATCTTCCAGCATGACGGGGATATCATCATGAATCGGATACGCCAGACGATCCGCCTTGCAGATCAACTCCTTGCGCTCTTTGTTATACAACAGCGTCCCCTTACACACCGGGCAGACCAGAATATCCAGCAGTTTTTTATCCATTGTTACGCACCCTCTCCTGTTAACTCTTTTATCTGTTGCATAAGACGGTCAGCAAACGAGCCGTCCAGTTGCGCCTGCACCGGTAAATACCAGATGCGGGCGGTGGCAAAGTGGCGACATTTTACCGCATCTTTCTCGGTCATCAGTATGGGGAGTTCATCGGCAAAGTTGAGATCACCCGCCTTAAACGGATAATGGTCTGGGTAGGCATGCTCAATCACCGTCAGGCCATTCTGTCGCAACAGCTCAAAAAAACGGGCCGGATTGCCGATACCCGCCACGGCATGGACCTGTTGTCCATGAAGATCGGCAAGGGCGGTCTCACTGTTGCCGTCAAACAACGAGACCAATCTCTCTGGCAGCAGCGTCATCTCAATCTCACCATCACCGGCGCGACCATTCACCACCCGATAATCAACCTGTTTCAACCGTGTCACCGGCTCACGTAACGGGCCAGCAGGCAGACAGTGGCCATTGCCAAAACGGCGCACACCATCGATCACCACAATCTCAACATCACGCTGCAGACGGTAGTGCTGCAACCCATCATCACTGATCAGGATGGTGCAGTTGCCCTGCCCCAGCAACATCCTGGCCGCCAATACCCGATCTGGCGCTGCCACCACAGGGCAACCACAACGTTGCGCCAGCAGCACCGGCTCATCCCCCACCAGCACCGGGTCACTCTCAGCCGTTACCCACTGTGGCCACTGCTGCGCCTGCCCACCGTAACCACGGGTGATGATGCCTGGGCGGTAGCCATGCTGTTGCAACAGTCTAACCAACCAGGCCACTAACGGTGTTTTACCGGTACCACCAACGCTGATGTTACCCACCACCACCACGGGCACCGGGAGTTTTGCACTTTTCAACAGACCGACTCTATACGCCAACCGCCGCAGCGTGACCAGTAACAGGAATAACCAGGAGAACGGCACCAGCCAGAGTGGCGCACGTGGCGAGTACCAATGCTGCACCAGCCGTTTCATGCACGGGCATTAAACGTAGCAGACACCGTCACTCTTTTACATTACGGGTAGCAATGGAGAGGTGAATTAACCCCACCTGACGTGCCGCATCCATGGCAGTAACCACCGATTGGTGTGGTGACATGGCATCCGCACTCACAATCACAGGCGGCGCATCCCGCCCATCCATCGCCTTGCGGAGTGCCCGTTTAAGGGTATCAAGCTGGGTATTGACCACCAGAACGTTATCAATATAGTAACGCCCCTCTTTATCAATCAGTATCTCCAGCGGCTGTCCCACCGACTCGGTCGGTTCGTTGGAGGCCTGCGGCAGATTAATCTCAATCTGGGACTCTTCACGAAACGTGGTTGTCACCATAAAAAAGATCAGCAGCAGAAATACCACATCGATCAGTGGTGCCATGTCGATGGAGATCTGCTCACGGCGATGTTTGCGCCAGCTCATGGCTACACCCCTTCCCGCTGGCCCTGCTCACGCATGCCCAACAGAACCTCTACCAGCTTCACCGACTCCTGCTCCATGGAGACCACCAGTTCATCAACCTTGCGCTCAAAGTAACGGTGCGCGATCAAGCTAGGAATCGCCACAAACAGACCTGCGGCAGTAGTAATCAGCGCCACGGAGATACCACCCGCCAGAGGCGAGGCATTGCCCACCCCTTCAAGAGTGATGGCTGCAAAGACCTGGATCATCCCCACCACAGTGCCTAACAGCCCTAACAGCGGGGCAATTTGCGCGATAATGCCCAGGGTATTGAGGAAACGTTCCATCTCCACCAACACCTGACGACCGGTCTCATCAATCACCTCTTTAATCACTGCACGTTCGTGGTGACGATTAATCAGCCCTGCTGCCAATACCCGTCCCAGCGGTGAACCTGACTGCAAGGTTTTAATGCGGCTATTATCCAGTTCATTATTTTTGATCCAGCCCCAAATCTCGGCCAACAGGTGCTGTGGGCAAATTTTGTTACGCTGCAAGGCCCAGAACCGTTCACCAACAATCGCCAGGGCGATCACGGAACAGAGGATGATGGGGTACATTAACCAGCCACCTGACTTTACAATCTCTAACACTGTTCAAAGCTCCTATCAAAATGAATCGCTAATCATACTGATTTTTTGCTGACTGCCAAACGTTGATTTACATAAATGGCTGATTTACGGACGATGTGTCCAATAATGTTGCGCCGTTTCCCGGTATCCTTCCGGTATCGAAATACCCTTGCCCTCAAAGCGCACCGATATCGCCCCCATCTGCGCACTGTCCAGTAACTCAATGTTGTGCGCCTGATAACGCTCCACCACCTCAGGACGGGGGAAGTTGAAGCGGTTACGATACCCCACCGGAAACAGTGCCCAACGTGGCGACACCGCCGTGATAAACGCCTCAGTGGAAGAGGTTTTGCTGCCGTGGTGCGGCACCACCAGTAGATCGGCACGCAACCCTGAACCATGACGACTCAGCAGCGCACGCTCCGCCCCTTTTTCGATATCCCCTGTCAGCAGCAGTGACCCGGTCGCCGCGCTCACCTTCAATACACAGGAGTTGTTGTTCCCTTTGCGTTGCAACTCATTCGTTGGGTTCAACATTAAAAAATCGACACCATCCCAGCGCCACTGCTGGCCAGAGCGGCAAGGTTCAGATAATTGTTGGGGTAGCTTTTCAGCAGCGCTGGTCAATAGCTGCTTAACCGGGAATGAGGCCAGCAGACTCTCTGCACCACCAATGTGGTCGTTGTCACCATGGCTCACCACCAGCGTATCAACCTGCGCCACACCACGCTGTAACAGGTAGGGGAGCAGTACCACCTCCCCCGTATCAAAGGTATCGCTAAACCGTGGGCCAGTATCAAAAATCAGCAGATGGTGCTCCGTCTCCACCACCGCAGCCAACCCCTGCCCCACATCCAGCAGGGTAAACCAGAACTCACCTGCCGCAGGACGGGTCTGTGGCAGTAGAAACGCCGTCGCTAACCACACCCCGCCAAGCCAGCGCGCTGGCCAACCCTTGGGGGCCAGCAGCCAGACCACGCCGATGGTGGCGGGGATCACCACCCAGCCACCCACAAAGGCGTGGTAGATCTGCGCCATTGGCAGCTCTGCAAAGCCATTCAGCAGCGGCCAGAGCAATGCCAGGCAGCCATTAGCCAAGACCAGCAGCCAGGCACCTACGGCGGGGATCAGTAGCAGTAACAGACTGCCCAGCAGTACCAGCGGCACCACTAACAGGCTGACCCACGGCACCGCCACAAAGTTGGCCAGCGGCGAGATCAGCGACGCCTTCTGAAACAGCAACAGCGTAGCCGGTGCCAGCGCCACGGCCATCAGCAGGTGTATACGTCCCCACTTCCACCAGACACCCCGCGAGGCAAGACGGCCACCCATACCAAAAAAGATAAATGCAACCGCACCAAACGAGAGCCAGAAGCCGGCATCCATCACCGCCAGGGGGTCAAATAGCAATACCAGCAACAGCGCCAATAACAGGCCATCACTGGGGCGGCGGTAGCGCTGCAAAATCAGCGCCACCATAAAGACCACCACCATAATCAATGTGCGCTGCGTGGGTATGGAGAACCCCGCCAGCGCGGCGTAGACCAGGGCCGCCATAATCGCCGCCACCGCCCCGGCCTTCTGCGCCGGCCAGCGTAGCGTCAACCACGCCGAACAGCCCCAGAGCCAGCGCCAGAGAAAAAAGGCCAAGCCGGAGACCATACTCACATGCAGCCCCGAAATCGCCACCAGGTGGTTGGTCCCGGTCTTTAAAAAGGTGGTCCACTGCGGCTGGCTGATCTCATCCTGCTTACCAATGGCCAGCGCCTTGATAATGCCGCGAAACGGCGCATCAGGCAGCGCCTCGTCAATCTTCGCCGAGATCAGCGCCCGCCAGCGGTCCACCTGATACCCCAGCCCCGCCTCACCTGTTTTATGATTCTCGCCCTGATCACGCACATAGCCCGTGGCACGGATGCCGTGGCGATAGAGCCACCCTTCGTAATCAAAGCCCCCTGGATTCATAAAACCGTGCGGCTGCTTCAACCGCACCAGCAGCTGCCAGCGCTCACCAACGGCCAGTGGCGGGACACGGTTGTACCAATTCAGGCGAATCCGCTGAGGGAGCTGAGAGCGCCCCACACCGGGCGTCAAAACCTGCTCCACCTCAAACTCAAAACGCCAGAGGCGGTCACGCTGTTCAGGGATCGTGGCGATCACACCGCTCAACAGCAGATCCTCCCCCTCCAGCGCAGTGGCCAGTGGCGAACCCAGCAACAGATGGGCGTGCATCAACGCCCAGAGAAACCCGTTTACAAACCAGAGCACAGCAACAAAACGAAAAGAAACCACCGAAAGTGGCAATAACAGCAGTAACAGCCACCCCCAGCGCCCATCCGGCAGGTGTGGGAACTGCTGCAGCAGTAAGATACCTAAGAGAAATGCGACAATCCTTGTACGCATACTTTTGTTTTCCGGTAGTTTATGGGTACTATTCCCATCCCAAAGAATGTTGTTGAAGACTACTCAAGCATGCCAAAAAAATTCATTCGCCGTTGCATGCCCGATCCCCGCAAGATTCGCGAACACAAATATCTGCAATTTTTTGGTACGCTGCTGCACGACCCCAACCTCTGGCACCTCAACCGCCGCTCCGTCTCCGGCGCGTTTGCCGTCGGCCTGTTTGTGTCACTGATCCCGGTCCCCTTTCAGATGGTGGTAGCCGCCGCCTTTGCCATCATCACCCGTGTCAACCTACCCATTGCCTCAGCACTGGTCTGGATCACCAACCCGTTCACCATAGGGCCAGTCTTCTACTTCGCCTACAAGGTGGGTACCTGGATTCTGCACGTCGAACCTCGCGGTTTCAACTTCGAACTCTCATATGATTGGTTAATGGCAGAACTGGGGGCAATCTGGGCGCCATTTCTGCTTGGCTGTCTGATTGTAGGGCTGGTACTGGCCGTGGCGGGGTACATCTCGATCCGTTTGGTATGGCGCATTTACATCGCCAACCACATCAAGAAGCGGCGACAACACAGGGCCAGTAAACAGAGCGCCAACCACACGCCCCCGCCCAGTCAAAAAAGAGAAGACTAACGCAACCCTAAAACGGCAGCAGGTGGCCGCTCTCGATCCTTAATATACGGTCCATCTTGGCCGCCAGTGCCATGTCGTGGGTCACCACCACAAAGCTGGTGCCCAGCTCGCTGTTCAGCTCCAGCATCAACTCATAGACCTGCGCCGCTGTCTGCTGATCAAGGTTGCCGGTAGGTTCATCCGCCAAGACACACTGCGGTTTGGTCACCAGGGCGCGGGCCACGGCAGCACGCTGCCGCTCGCCACCCGATAGCTCACTCGGTTTATGTTTCAGGCGATGTGCCAGCCCTACCCGTGTGAGCAGTGTAACGGCGGCACTGCTGGCAACCTCCGGCGAGTCGCCACGGATCAGCAGTGGCATCGCCACATTCTCCAGCGCGCTGAACTCAGGTAACAGGTGGTGAAACTGGTAGATAAAGCCAAGGGCGCGGTTACGCAGTTCACCACGCTGTTTTTCACCCATGCGGGGCAGGGAGTGGCCATTAACCTGCACCTCACCACTGCTGGGCAGATCCAGCCCACCCAACAGATGCAACAGCGTGCTCTTGCCAGAACCGGAGGCCCCGACAATCGCCACCCGTTCACCTCTGTTGATAGAGAGGTTGATACCGGTCAATACATCTACCGCCAGACCCGCATCCATAAAACGTTTTGATAGATTGCTGCAAGACAACACTACGTTACTCATAACGCAACGCCTCCGCGGGTTGGGTTCGTGAGGCGCGCCAGGCGGGATAGAGTGTCGCCAGCAGACTCAGGAAAAATGAAATCAGGCTGATGGATACCACATCTGAGACCTTCATCTCCGATGGCAGGTTACTGATGTAGTAGACATCCGGTGCCAGAAACTTCAGCCCCAACATACGTTCAATGGCAGGCACAAGCACATCGATATTGTTGGCCAGTGTGATGCCCCCTGCCAACCCCAGCAGTGTGCCAAACAGACCGATCACCACCCCCTGGACAATAAAGATACGCATGATGCGCCCAGGGCTTGCCCCCAGCGTCCGCAAAATGGCGATGTCGGCCTGTTTGTCTGTCACCACCATCACCAGGGTCGAGACAATATTAAACGCCGCCACCGCCACAATCAGCATCAGGATCACAAACATCACGATCTTCTCCGTACGCACAGCGCGGAAGAAGTTGGCGTGTTGCAGTGTCCAGTCCGTCACCACGTAACCACGGGGCAACTCACCCACCATCGTCTGGGTCAACATCGGTGCGGCAAACATATCGGTCAGTTTTAAACGCACCCCGGTCACCTCATCGGGCTGAAGAAACAGTCGCGCCGCATCCTCAAGGTGGATCAGTGCCAGCGCATTGTCATACTCATACATGCCCGCCTCAAATACACCGGTGACGGTAAACCGTTTCAGGCGCGGCACAATCCCCACCGGGGTAACACTCGCCTGCGGCGTAACCAGGGTGATCTTGTCACCCAAATAGACCCCCAGGCGATTGGCCAGATCTTTACCCAGAATAATGCCAAACTCACCCTGTTTGAGATCACTCAGTTCACCCAGCAACATCTTGTCCGCCAGGTTTGAGACCTTGGGCTCCTGGTCCGGCAAAACACCACGAATCATCGTACCGCTCACCACACCGTTGTAGCTCAACATCCCCTCCGCAGCTACATAAGGTGCCAGCGCCTCAATCTCCGGATAGCGTGTCAACAACGGGGGCAGCGACTGCCAGTCACGCATCCCGGCATCCACCCCGGTGATAGTCGAGTGTGAGGCCACACCGAGGATACGGGTCCGCAACTCCTGCTCAAAACCGTTCATCACCGACAGCACCGTGATCAGTGCCGTCACCCCCAGCGCCACCCCCGCAATGGAGATAAAGGAGATAAAAGAGATGAAGTGGTTACGCCGTTTGGCACGGGTATAACGCAGGCCGATGAAAATTGAGAGGGGTTTAAACATGGGGCAGCACATTACCACAATAGCGGTCGAGTTGTGCAGACGAGGGGAGCACTTTTAACCCACCCCCGGCGGCAAACCCAGCCATACAATTATTGGAATATAGGGTCTGATACGGGTGATCTGATAATCGATTACCGTACCCTCCTCAGTATTCACCTTCACTTTTACTTTGGATCCCACCGCACCAGTGAGCTGCTGATAACACCACGCTAGGGACTTGCCCGCAGTGGGATGACCATCGATGGCAATAATGCCATCACCACGGTTCAGCCCAACCCGCTCCGCCGCCGAATCAATCACCACCGACGCAATCCGGATCCACTCACCATCATGGGCCAGGGTGATGCCGATCCCCACCTGTTCAGAAGACTCCAACACAACCTCAGGTTGCGGCACAGGCGCAACATGGACCACGGGGGGCGGATAGTGGTTCAGCAAATAACTGTACGTCAGTGAAAAGCGGAACAGCGGATCGGCGGGATCAAACACCGGATCTACCACCCCCCCCTGCACCATCAGCTCGGCCTCAGAGAGTGGCGTCATGCCGGTAAAGCGATACATACCCTCAATCGCATCGTCCAGCAGCGCCTCCACCGAAACCGGCTCCACGTAGTGACTCTCAATCTTCGCCACAACCCGCTCAAAATCATACCGCGCCTGCCCCACACTCAACGGCGACGGACCATTGCTGGCACAGCCGCTCAACAGAACACTGCACAGCAGCATCCCACGCAGTAGACCAGAGAATAAATAAGCGGCGAGCCTCACCACACCGGTTCACCACCGAATAAAGTTGGGCAATTTTGCAGCAGTCGCGCCAGACGGTATTGGGTATGGCTTTGCCAACACCACACCCAAACTCCACACAGAGTTATCCACAGCAAATGTGCATAACCCACTACAAGCGCATTAACCCTGTGCCGTCGCACAATACCCTCTCAAACAGCACTCGCCACACAACGGTTTGGAACGGCACGACTGCTTGGCATGGATCACAATCAAGGCGTGATATTCGTTAAACAGCTGCGTCTGCTCTGGCCGCTCGGTATGGTTTGCCTTTAACTGCCCTTCAAAGTGCTGACGCAACTCTTCATAACGCTCATCCCCCCGGATCAACCCCAACCGCATGAAGATACGACGGGTATAGGCATCAATAACAAAGATCGGGCGGACAAAGGCGTAGAGCAACATATCATCCGCGGTCTCCGGCCCGATACCATTGACCGACAGCAGCCCATGACGCAGCGTGGCATCGTCCCACAACTGTAGGGCCGCCTCCCCCCCTTGTTGCAACAGCCAGCGACAGAAGTTTTGTAGCCGTCGCGCCTTAACGTTGAAGTAGCCCGCAGGACGAATCAACTCAGCCAGCTCTGCTGTCTCCAGTACAGCAATGGTTTGAGGATCAAGCACATTGGCCTGTTTGAGATTAGCAATCGCCTTTTCAACGTTCAGCCAAGCGGTGCTCTGGGTCAGCACCGCACCCACCATCACCTCAAAAGGGGTATCCCCCGGCCACCACCCCTGTGGACCGTAGTGGTCAAACAGGGTGGTATAAACACCCCCTACGCTCACTTACGTGTCTGACGCCGCTTTGGTTGGCGCGCAGTGGGTGGCCGTGCTGACTTATCGCCGTCGGGACGGCGTGATGGTTTATCACCCTCGGCACGACGGGGTGGTTTGGCACTATCGGAACGCGGCGCGGCCCTGTCAGAACGCGGCACGGCCTTGTCACCATCACTACGGCGTGGCGACCGGTCACCTTCCGGACGACGGGCAGGTTTATCACCCTCGGCACGACGGGGTGGTCTGGCGTTATCAGAACGCGGCGCGGCTCTATCAGAACGTGGCGCGGCCCTGTCACCATCACTACGGCGTGGCGACCGGTCACCTTCCGGACGGCGGGCAGGTTTATCACCCTCGGCACGACGGGGTGGTCTGGCACTATCGGAACGCGGCGCAGCTCTATCGCCATCACTACGGCGTGGCGACCTGTCGCCTTCCGGACGACGGGCAGGTTTATCACCCTCAGCACGACGGGGTGGTCTGGCGTTATCAGAACGCGGCGCGGCCCTGTCACCATCACTACGGCGTGGCGATTTATCGGCAAAGGGACGCCTTGCCCCCTTGTTCTCCGGTGTGTCACGACTGCCTCTGGTACTGGCCACTTCGGCGATCTTGGGCATGCCCACCAGCTGACGCAGCTCATTCATGGCATCGCGATTAAGCTCGTCCCAAGCCCCTGCCTTAAGACCACGGCGCAGGGTGATAAAACCAAACCGGACACGGATCAGGCGACTCACCTTCACCCCTTGTGACTCCCAGAGACGGCGCACTTCACGGTTGCGCCCCTCATTCAGGGTGACGTGATACCAGTGGTTGGCCCCCTGCCCACCCGCATCAGTGATGGTATTAAAACGGGCCATGCCATCTTCCAGCTCCACCCCTTGGGTGAGTCGCTGCAACAGCTCGTTATCCACATCCCCCAATACCCGGGTGGCATATTCACGTTCGATCTCGCTGGAGGGGTGCATCAGCAGATTGGCCAGATCACCATCGGTGGTCATCAGGATGACACCGCTGGTATTGATGTCGAGCCGTCCCACGGCAATCCAGCGCCCAGCCCGTATCGGCGGCAACTTGGCAAAGATGGTGGGGCGACCTTCAGGGTCGGAGCGGGTGCAGACCTCCCCCTCCGGTTTGTGGTAGATCAATACCCGTTGCAGGGTTTCGCTGCGCTGTTCCAGACGTAACGCTTTACCATCCAGGGCAATGGCATCACCCCAGTGGGCCTTGCCACCCAGTGTCGCCACCTCACCATTAACGGTGATGCGCCCCGTTTCGATCATGCGTTCCACTTCGCGGCGCGAGCCGACCCCGGCAGTTGCCAGCAGTTTTTGTATACGTTCACTCATTAGGGTATTGCCACTGTTTTATTATCACGCTCTTCGTCGGCGGGTTCAGCCAGTGACTCCACCTCCTCTGGTTCTACTTGTTCTGGTTCTACTTGTTCTGAATCTGTTTGTGCTAAATCGATCTGTTCTGGAGCCAGCTCTTCTGGCAACCCACTATCTTCAGGCAATCCAGTCTCTTCATCTATGTCAGCCATGGCCACGGCGGCAGTTACAATCGTCTCGTCAGACTCATCCCCCTCTTCATCCTGCTGATCATCTTCATGATCAACGCGCAACGGGGCGGCGACTGGGGGTTTGGTATCAAACAGGCCAAAATCGAGTTCCCGTTCGATGCTTTCAATATTGCGGATCTCCGCCAACGGCGGCAGGTCACTCAGGCTTTTAAGATTAAAGTAGTCGAGAAACTGGCGGGTAGTACCGTAGAGCGCAGGTTTGCCCGGCACATCACGATAGCCGATGATTCGCACCCACTCCCGTTCCAGCAAGCTTTTAACAATATTGGTGCTAACAGCCACACCACGGACATCTTCAATCTCACCACGGGTGATGGGCTGACGATAGGCGATCAACGCCAGCGTCTCCAATACGGCACGGGAGTAACGTGTTGGCCGCTCTTCCCAAAGGTTGGCAATCCAGCGCGCCAGATCGGACTTCACCTGAAAACGGTAACCACTGCTCACCTCCACCAGCTCCACACCGCGGCTGGCACAATCGCCCTGGAGTGACTCGATGGCGGCGCGAATATCATCACGGCTCGGCTGCTCCTCATCCAGAAAGAGCGCCAGGATCTGGTCAATCCCCAGCGGACGGCCTGCCGCCAGCAGCGCCCCCTCAATGATCTGTTTCAAACGGTCAGGGTTAGGATTCATGGACATGTTGACGTGTCTTTACATAAATTGGGCCAAAAGGTTCTGTTTGAATAATCTCGATAATGCTCTCTTTGATCAGTTCAAGGATGGCCAGCAGCGTTACCACCACCCCCATACGCCCCTCTTTATATTCAAACAGCGTTGTAAACTCGGTAAAACTCTCGGCATTCAGCGCTGCCAGCACATTGGTCATACGTTCCCGCACCGACAGCACTTCGCGCTGAATCTGATGGCTGGCAAACATATCCGTGCGGCGCAATACATCCTGAAAGGCCAGCAACAGCTCCTTCAGCTCCAGATCCGGCTGCGCCTTGACCACGGTAAGATCCGGCCCCTTGGCACTCGCCTCAAAGATATCGCGACCCACACGGGGCAGCTCCTCTATCTCTTCAGCCGCCTGTTTGTAACGCTCATACTCCTGTAGCCGCCGGATCAGCTCAGCCCGTGGATCCTCCTCATCCTCCGAGATGCTCTCGGGGCGTGGCAACAACATCCGTGACTTAATCTCCGCCAGCATCGCCGCCATCAGCAGATACTCCGCCGCCAGCTCAAAGCGCATATCCTGCATCATATCGATGTAGGACATGTACTGGTTGGTAATCTCAGCGATGGGGATGTCGAGCACATCGAGATTCTGACGGCGAATCAGATAGAGCAGCAGGTCAAGCGGCCCCTCAAACGCCTCAAGGAACACCTCCAGCGCATCGGGCGGGATATAGAGATCCTGCGGCAGCTGGGTGAACGCCTCGCCATGCACCAAGGCGAAAGGTATCTCCTGCTGTAACGTTAGTTCTGGTGTGGTGTTGATTTCGGTCATTGGTTTACTGTCAATCCGAAGTTAAATTCCCACCCTCTTTGCAAGGGAAAAGTTAGGATGGGGATCACATGCCTAACCATCCGCACATAAGCGTGGCTCAACGATACTCCAACCCCATCGCCTGCCTTACCTCTTCCAGTGTCTTACGGGTCACTTCGCGGGCGGCATCACAGCCATCATTCACAATGCTGCGCACCAGATTGGGGTTGGCCGTCAGCTCGGCGGCCCGCTCCCGCATCGGTGCCAGTTCGGTAATCACCGCATCGATCACCGGCTGTTTGCACTCCAGACAGCCGATACCGGCAGACCGGCACCCCTGCTGCACCCATGCCTTCACCTCCTCATCAGAGTAGACCTGATGCAGCTGCCAGACCGGGCATTTGTCCGGATCACCCGGATCGGTACGACGCACCCGGGCAGGGTCCGTAGGCATGGTGCGCAGTTTTTTCTCCACATCCGCCGGCTCTTCACGCAGGCTGATGGTATTGCCGTAGGATTTGGACATCTTCTGACCATCCAGTCCTGGCATCTTTGACGCCGGTGTCAGCAGCGGTTGCGGCTCTGGCAGGATGATCTTGCCACCCCCTTCAAGATAACCAAACAACCGCTCACGATCACCCAAGGTGACGTTCTGCTGGCTCTCCAGCAGTGCACGGGCCGTGGCCAGCGCCTCAATATCACCTTTTTCCTGATAACGTTTACGCAACTCACTGTAGAGCTTGGCATTTTTTTTGCCCATCTTCCGCACCGCCGCACCGGCCTTCTCTTCAAAGTCCGGTTCACGACCATACAGGTGGTTAAAACGGCGCGCCACTTCACGAGTCAGTTCAATATGGGAGACCTGATCTTCACCCACCGGTACCAGCCCCGCCTTATATATAAGAATGTCGGCACTCTGCAACAGCGGATAGCCAAGAAAACCGTAGGTGGCCAGATCCTTCTCTTTGAGTTTTTCCTGCTGATCTTTGTAGGTAGGCACCCGCTCCAGCCACCCCAACGGTGTGATCATGCTCAGCAGCAGATGCAGTTCGGCATGTTCCGGCACCCGCGACTGGATAAAGATCTTGGCCGAGCCGGGATTCACCCCCGCGGCCAGCCAGTCGATGATCATCTCCCAGACGCTGTTGGCGATGCCGCCGACGTTGTCATACTCGGTTGTCAGTGCGTGCCAGTCGGCAGCAAAAAAGAAACACTCATACTGATGTTGGAGCTTGACCCAATTTTTAAGCACACCGTGATAGTGGCCAAGATGGAGCCTGCCGGTGGCACGCATGCCTGAGAGGACGCGCTGATGTTGAGCTGGTACCGTATTCAAGTCAAAACCTTCCCTAAACGTTCATCTTTCCCTTCAGATACTGAAGAGACTGTAGACCAAATCGATTAATGCCCCCATGGGCGGATTCATGATGTCAGACAAAAACCCTGTCGCCAGCAGCCCTAACAGTATAAAAAAGCCGTACGGCTCAATCTTGTCATATTTATAAGAGAGCGGGCCGGGCAACAGCCCTGAGACCACCCGACCGCCATCCAGCGGTGGCAGCGGCAGAAGATTCAGCACCATCAACGCGATGTTGATGAAAATCCCGGCTGCGCCCATGTAGATCAATGGCTGACCAATAAACGGGGCTGTGGCAATAGTCAACATGCCAATCTTAACCACCAGCGCCCAGATTAGCGCCATCAACAGATTGGCAATCGGCCCCGCCAGCGCCACAATGGCCATGTCCCGTTTTGGATTACGCAGATTACGCCAAGTAACCGGCACCGGCTTGGCCCAACCAAAGATAAAACCACCCAGCATCAGCAGGATAATAGGTACCACCACTGTACCAACAGGGTCGATATGTTTCAGCGGGTTAAGTGTCAACCGCCCCATCATCATCGCCGTTGGATCGCCGAGCCGTTTGGCTACCCAGCCGTGGGCCACCTCATGCACCGTAATGGCAAATAAAACCGGCAGTGACCAGACCACTACCTTCTGTATCAAGCTCAACTCATTCATCGGCGGAGTATAACCCTTTTCCCAAAACCAGCCATTACCTAATTGATTTAGCAGAAGTTATGGACGTTTATTAATCTTCTACATTAACTTTAGAGAAAGTAGGCTTCAGTACAGAATCAGCGTAACTGATCAGCACTGCCCTTCCCCTGACGCACCACCTCAGGCATATCGCCGGTCAGATCCACCACGGTGGTAGCCTCCAGACCACAGAAACCACCATCGATAATCAACTGCACCTGATTACCGATGGCGTCGCGGATATCATAGGGATCGCTGATAGGGTCACCCTCCCCTGGCAGTAGCAGGGTTGTACTCAAAATCGGCTCACCCAGCTCCGCCAGCAGCGCCTGGGAGATGGCGTTATCCGGAACGCGCACCCCCACCGTCTTCCGTTTTGGGTGCAGCAGCCGCTTGGGCACCACCTTCATCGCCGGCATGATGAAGGTATAAGGGCCGGGGGTCAGGTTTTTGATCAACCGGTAGGCAACGTTATCGATGTTGGCGTAGACCGACATCTCCGCCATGTCACGACACATCAAAGTGAAGTAGTGTTTATCATCCACCTGACGGATACGGCGCATCTGCTCCAGGGCATCTTTATCGCCAATCTGGCAACCCAGCGCATAACAGGAGTCCGTCGGATAGACGATCACCCCCCCTTGGCGCAACAGCTCAACAGCCCCACGAATCAGCCGCTGCTGGGGGTTATCCGGGTGGATCTGGAACAGTGGGCTCACGCTGGCATCTCTGCAGTGGCAATACCCCAGTCATGCCAAACCGGTACCAGCCCTTTTGGCAACGGCCCGATGCGCCCCATGCCCAGCCAGGTCTGGCTCGGACCGTGGAAATCAGACCCCACGGAGGCCTGTAGCTCATGGCGTCTGGCGTAGTCCGCCATGTTATGGTTCTCCTGCACCCCCTGGCTGCCGGATATCACCTCAAACCCCAATCCGCCCAGTGCCTTAAAATCACCTATCAACGCCCGCAGTTTGGTGGCCGAGAGTTTGTAACGGGCGGGATGGGCAATCACCGCCACCCCACCGGCCCCCTGGATCCAGCCCAGCGCCTCTTCCAGTGTGCACCACTCACAGGCAGCGTAGGCCGGTTTGCCGGTAGCCAGATAACGGTCGAAGGCAGACTGAAAGGTTTTGACCCGCCCCGACTCAACAAGAAATTTGGCAAAGTGGGTACGGCTGAGAATCTCACCATTGGCATAGGCCTGTGCCCCAGCCAGGGCATCCTCAATGCCAAGCTTGGCCAGTTTTTGTGCAATCTCATCACCCCGCGTCTGGCGCTTCAGCCGCAACCCGGCCAGCCCCTGCTGCAGCGCCTCGTTGGCCGGATCAAAATTCAGCCCCACTATATGAATGAGATGTGTCTGCCAAGTGACTGATATCTCCACGCCACTGATAAAGCCGATACCCAGCTTTTCTGCCTCTGCCGCCGCCTCCGCCAACCCATCGGTGACGTCATGGTCGGTCAGTGCCATCACCTGTACCCCCTGACGGGCGGCGTGCTGCACCAGTGCCGTCGGCGACAGCTCTCCATCGGAGCTGGTGGAGTGGCAGTGGAGGTCGTAATTTCGCTCTGTTGCTGGATTCATTGAGTAATCATCTGTTAATGGCGCAATCGCTAAACCGCCTATGATAGAATTTTCAACCTTATAACGCGAGTCGCTGTTGTTAGATACTCGCCAAACCCGCAGGTGCTGCATGAAATTTCTGTTTGACTTCTTCCCGATACTGCTCTTTTTTATCGCCTACAAGATCTTTGATATCTATGTCGCCACCGCCGTCGCCATCGCCTCTTCCTTTATTCAAGTAGGCTGGTTCTGGCTTCAGCACCGCCGTTTCGAAAAGATGCATATCATCACCCTGCTGATGATCACGGTACTGGGCGGTGCCACACTGATTTTTCATGACGACACCTTCATCAAATGGAAGGTGTCGGTTGTCAACTGGCTGTTTGGTATTGCCTTCCTGGGCAGCCAATTCATCGGCAAAAAGCCCATTATCCAGCGCATGATGGAGGCCTCCATAGAGCTGCCACAAAAGATCTGGGCACGCCTTAATAGTGTCTGGGCACTCTTTTTCATCTCCACTGGTTTCCTGAACCTTTATGTCGCTTACAACTACGACCTTGATACCTGGGTCAACTTCAAGATGTTTGGCATGCTCGGCCTGACCATACTCTTCATATTCATCCAAGCCCTGTTCATCGGTCGTTACATTAAAGACCCCGACCCAAGTACGCCAGAGACGCCTGAAATCAAAGATAAAAAAGAGGACTTATAATGCTCTACGCCATCATGGCTGAAGATACCGAGAACAGCCTGGAAAAACGGCTGGCAGCCCGCCCTGCCCACGTTGAACGGCTCACTGCCCTGCGCGATCAGGGACGGCTGATACTGGCAGGCCCCTTCCCGGCCATCGATTCCCCTGATCCCGGTCCGGCTGGCTTCAGTGGCAGCCTGATTGTGGCGGAGTTTGAATCCTTGGCGGCGGCACAGCAGTGGGCCGATGCCGACCCCTATATCAGCGCCGGTGTTTACGCCAAGGTAACCGTCAAACCCTTCAAAAAGGTCCTCCCCTAATGAGCAACAACCGTATTGAGATGATTCGCCAGCAGCTTGAACAGACCCTGACCCCGCAGTCGCTGGAGATCATCGACGACAGCCACAAACATGTCGGCCACAGCGGGGCGGGGGGTATGGGGCACTTCACCGTCCACATCTGTGCCGCTGCCTTTGAGGGTAAAACACCCCTCCAGCGCCACCGGCTGGTCTATGAGGCACTGGCGGCACTGATGCAAACCGACATCCACGCCCTTAGCATCCAGGCCAGCGCGCCCAAGTAGTCAACACAGTAGCGATAATGTTAGATTGACGGACCTATTAAAAAAATACTACATCCACACGGAGAGAGCGATGCCCATAAAAAAATCAGGTATTCCAATTGCAGCCATCTGCCTTGGCATATCCAGCGTAGCCATCGGCACAGCCGCCATGGCACAAGAGAATGTTGTTGTTGGCACCATTAACGGCGCGCCAATGACCCAGGGGCAACTGATTGGTTATGCACGTGTTGCCGCCCCTCAGGTCAACCTGCAGGATCAGGCCGCACGGACCCAGCTTTTGCAGACCTTTATTGGCCGCGAGCTGCTCTATCAAGAGTCACTGAAACAGAAAGTCGATCAGCAGCCCGCCGTCCAGGCCGTGCTGGAAGAGACCCGCCATGCCGTACTTGCACAGGCCTATGTCTCACAGCTGCTACGTGACAAACCCGTCACCGAAGCGATGGCCCGTGACATTTACGACAAACAGGTTGGCAACCAGACTGGGGCTGAGTACCACGCTCGTCACATTCTGGTGGCCACAGAAAATGACGCCACTGCTGCCATCAGCCGCCTTAAAAAGGGTGAGGAGTTTACCAAGGTTGCACAAGCCACCTCCAAAGACAGCAGCGCTGCCCGTGGTGGTGATCTGGGGTGGATCAAACCGGAAAAGATGCCCCCGACCTTTGGTGCTGCCCTCTCCAGTCTCAAACCTGGCAAATATACAACCACCCCCGTCAAGACCGATTACGGCTGGCACGTGATCTATGTGGAGGCCAACCGCCCCGTTCAGCCGCCCACCTTTGAATCGGTACGTGACCAACTCATTAAAGCGATACAGGACCAGATCGTCAGCCAGCGCCTGGGTGAATTGCAAAAAGAGGCCAAAATCGTCTTTAACGAGAAATAATTCAACCGATTTTGCCCGGCCGCCGACTGGCATAAGCAGAACATTCAGACCAACCATACGGGTGGGGAGATCAGCCCCATCCGCTTTTTCAGATGTATAATCCAGCCCTGAAACCCCCAACGTCCAACCCAGATGATTCATGAAAGGCTAACTGTGTCCAAAACTCCGCTCTCCCCGACCCTTGAACTGACCATTGATCTGATGAGTCGCTCTTCTGTTACCCCGACGGATGCTGGTTGCCAGAGACTCATGTGCGACCGTTTAGCCGCCATCGGCTTCAATATTGAACCGTTACGATTTGAGGATGTGGATAACGTCTGGGCCCGCCGTGGCAACAGCGGACCCCTTATCTGTTTTGCCGGCCACACCGATGTGGTGCCCACCGGACCGTTGGCGCAGTGGACATCCCCCCCCTTCGCCCCTGAGATCCGTGACGGGATGCTCTATGGCCGTGGCGCGGCGGACATGAAGGGCAGTCTGGCGGCCATGGTGACCGCCTGCGAACGGTTTGTGGCACGATACCCGGACCACCCCGGCTCCATCGCCTATCTGATTACCAGCGATGAAGAGGGTCCCAGCATTAACGGCACCGTCAAGGTAGTGGAACATCTGGAGGCCCGTCACGAGAAGATCGACTGGTGTCTGGTTGGTGAACCCACCAGTAGCAATCTTGTGGGTGACGTGATCAAAAATGGCCGCCGTGGTTCGCTCAACGGCATCCTCACCGTGCGCGGTGTGCAGGGGCATATCGCCTACCCACAGCTGGCTAAAAACCCCATCCATCTGGCGGCACCCGCCCTGGCAGAGCTGGCCACCATCGAGTGGGATCGTGGCAATGAGTTCTTTCCCCCTACCTCATTCCAAATTTCCAACATCAAGGGTGGTACCGGTGCCACCAACGTCATCCCCGGCGAGCTGGAGGTGGTCTTTAACTTCCGGTTTTCCACTGAATCAACCGAGACGGGGCTGCGTCAACGTATCCATGAACTGCTTGACCGCCACGGTCTCGACTACTCGATCCACTGGTCACTCTCCGGCAACCCCTTCCTGACCGCCGAAGGCCAACTGGTTGAAGCAACCCAGCAAGCAATTCGCACTGTGACAGGTATTGAAACTGAACTCTCCACCAGCGGCGGCACCTCCGATGGCCGTTTCATCGCCCCCACAGGGGCCCAGGTACTGGAACTCGGCCCGCTGAATGCCACGATTCACAAACTTAACGAGTGTGTAGCCCTTGAGGATCTGGACACACTGTCCGATATATACGAACAGATCCTGGTGAATCTTCTGATAGATTGAACATTAGGTGTAGCTGTAACCAACCTGTGGAGAAAGGACGTGACTGACCAACATCACGAAAAGAGACGCTTTAGCCGCATCCGTTTTGATGCCAATGTGCTAATCAGTCAGAATGGCCGGGAGTGGCGTTCAAAATTGCTCGATATCTCGCTCAAAGGGGTGATGATCGAAACGCCTCCCGGGTTGGATACTGTAATCGGCGAACGCTTTCATCTGGAGGTTATTTTTACCGACAGCGGCAGCCTGATCAGTGGCAACGTCACCGTTGCCCATATTCGTGAAACACACATCGGTTTTGAGATCACACAGATCGATATTGAAGGTGCCGGCCATCTGCGCCGCCTGGTGGAGCTGAACATTGGTGATCCGGAGCTTCTGGAACGTGAACTGACGGCACTGCACTGGCGTTGATTGACCCTTTATCCAAAAAACAGCTGATACTGATACGCCACGCCAAATCAGCCTGGGAGAGTAACGTTTCTGACGACTATAACCGCCCCCTGGCACCCCGTGGTATCAATGACCTTAACGCAATGGCCCATTGGCTAACCCACCAGATAACCAACATCGACCTTATCCTCAGCTCTAGCGCCACACGCGCCAAACAGACAACTGTACAACTCTGCCACGCCGCTAATCTCAACACTGCCAAGATTCGTTGGCAAAAATCACTCTACCATGCAAACGTCACCACACTGCTCAGCCATATTCACCAAGCACCTGCAACCGTCCGGCAGTTGATGCTCGTGGGCCACAATCCGGGGCTGGACGAGCTGTTAATGCAGCTCTGCAACAATCCCCCGCCACGCACCCAGAACGGCAAGCTGTTAACCACAGCAGCCATCGCGATTCTCACCTTGCCAGATGGCTGGCAGACCCTTCAACCACATACCTGCCACCTAGCCCAGCTGATGCGCCCCAAACAGCTCACTGCGCACTGATCCACCCCTGCCAGCAAAAACCGTTATACTTTTCCCCTATCATCAATATGTTGCAGGATTAATCACATGCCCCATCAAAAGAAGCTTCCCGACTTTGTTGCAGCACTTGATCTTGGCTCCAACAGCTTCCACATGATCGTGGCACGACTACAGGAGGGGCAGCTGCATATCGTTGACCGAATGCGCGAGATGGTCCGGCTGGCCGATGGCCTGGATGAGAACCACTCAATCCGCCCGGAGGTGCAGCAGGTAGCACTCGACTGCCTGCAACGTTTTGGCCAAAGGATCAAAGAGCTGCCACACGGCGCGGTACGTGCCGTCGGTACCAATACTCTGCGTAACGCCAGCAACTCAATAGAGTTTCTGGCCCAGGCGGAGCAGGCATTGGGACACCCCATCGACATTATTGCCGGCATCGAAGAAGCTCGCCTCATCTACCTCGGCGTCTCCCACAGCCTCGCCACCACCCCGCAAAAACGGCTGGTGATGGATATTGGCGGCAGCAGCACTGAGCTGATTGTTGGCGAGAGTTTCTCCCCCGACTATATGGAGAGCATGGAGATGGGGTGTGTCACCCTGACACAACGTTTTTTCGGTGATGGCAAAATCAGCTCCGGCAACATCAAAAAAGCGCTGTTATATGCACGCCTGGAGCTGGAACCCCATCTCAACAACTACCGTAAATGGGGCTGGCAACAGGCCATCGGTGCCTCTGGCACTATTCGCGCTGTCCGCAGCGTGGTGGTTAAGGCGGACTGGTGCAAGGGGGGCATCACCCTCTCAGCACTCAAAAAGCTGGTGGAGGCACTGGAGGAGAGCGGCAAAATAGAGAACATCAAACTCGATGGCCTAAGTACCGAACGTGCACCCGTCTTTGTTGGTGGCGTTATCATCCTGCTGGCCACCTTTGAAGCACTGGGTATTGAAGAGATGAGTGTCTCCGATGGCGCGCTGCGCGAAGGGCTGCTCTACGATCTACTGGGAAGATTACAACACGAAGATGTCCGCAGCCAGAGTGTCGAACATCTCACCCGCCGCTACCATCTCGACAGGGTCCACGCTGAACGGGTCAGATTCACAGCTCAATACTGTTTCCGGCAAGCGGCGCTACCCTGGGGGTTTGATGACGAGGATGAGAGCCAGTGGTTAAACTGGGCCGCCACCCTGCACGAAACCGGACTGGCCATTGCCCACAGCAGCCATCACCAACACGCCGCCTACATACTTGCCCACTCCGATATCCCCGGCTTTACCCAGCAGGAACAGCGCATTTTAGCCACCCTGGTCCGCAGCCATCGCCGCAAGTTTCCCGCCAAGAGTTTTAAAGAGCTGCCCAAACAGTGGCAACGCCACGCCAAGGAGCTGGCCATACTGTTGCGGCTGGCCTGTATTCTTAATCGCAGCCGCAGCACTACACCACTGCCGGCCTTCACACTGATCGCCAGCGACCATCAGCTACATCTGCAATTTCCGGAAAACTGGCTCAGTGAGCGTCCACTTACCCACGCCGACCTGGATGAAGAGAAAGATCATCTTGAGGCCATCGATTATCAACTCAGTTTTGAATAATCTATCCGGCGCGTCCTGAACGGTATTTTTAAACAGCGGCCAGAGAGCTGCCTGTTAACCCAGCAGCTGCTCACCGGAGACCCCTTCCAGCTCCATGATCTTACGCAGCTTTCTTAGCGCATCGACCTGGATCTGACGGACCCGCTCACGGGTAACACCAATACGCTCCCCCACCTCTTCAAGGGTCGCCGCATCGTCACCGTTCAGGCCAAAGCGCTGCTCCACCACCTGACGCTGTTTATCATTGAGCTGGGATAACCACTCCGCCAGACAGATCTGTATCTCTTCCGTCTGCAACAGTACTGATGGGTCTGTCTGGCGCTCATCCGCAATCACATCCTGCAGTAACTTATCCTTGTCAAGAGTGGCTGAATCGAGCATCGAGAGCTGTTCGCTGAGTCCCATAATGTTCTGCACATCCATGACCGGCAGATCCAGCTTATTTGCCACCTCTTCCGGACTCGGCTCGTGATCCATGCTCTGGGCCAGACGGCGGGCTGTTTTCTGATAGCTGTTAATCTGTTTTACAACATGCACCGGCAGCCGAATGGTGCGGGTCTGATTCATAATGGCCCGCTCGATGGTCTGACGAATCCACCAGGTGGCGTAGGTGGAGAAACGATACCCCAGCTCGGGGTTAAACTTCTCAACCGAATGGATCAAGCCAAGATTACCCTCTTCAATCAGATCAAGAAAAGCGAGGCCACGATTCATATAGTAGCGGGCAATTTTCACCACCAGCCGAAGGTTGCTCTCAATCATGCGCTTGCGCGCCGCCCCATCGCCTGCCAGTGCCAGACGGGCAAAATGGACCTCTTCATCGGCAGTCAGTAAAGGAGAGAAACCTATTTCATTAAGGTAGATACGGGTAGCGTCAACATTTGTATCTAATGTATGCCAGACAGCCTTGTCTTCAGCCACTCCTTTTACGGGATCATCAACGTCCGCTAACGCTGGGTCCTTTTTATCTTCAGAATCATCTTCAACCGGCCACTCAGCTTGAGAATCTATACCATCAATACTCTCACCTAACGTATCACCACCCTCAGTACCCTGACTATTGTTGCCCACAACCATGACCCCTCATATTGCTGATGCGACTTGCCAAATTTAAAAGATTATAAAACCACCTGAATAAAACCGTTCCTCAAAATATTGACAATCTGAATACAAACCAATTTACGGAAGATAACGCAACGGGTCAACAGGCTTGCCATCAATGCGAATCTGAAAATGGAGCTGCACCCGCTCCGCCTCACTGTTGCCCACATGGGCAATCACATCCCCCTGACTGACAACACTCCCCTCTGCCACCAGAATTTCCTGATTATGACCATAGGCACTCAGATATTTATCATTATGTTTAATAATGACAAGGTTGCCGTACCCCTTCAGACCATTACCGCTATACACCACCTTGCCCGCTGCTGCCGCGTACACCGGTGCCCCCAATGGCGCAACAATATCCAGCCCCTGATTGGCCGGCGAGTTTAGGTTGAATCGTGCCACAACTCTGCCCTTGACCGGCCATATCCACGTTACATCAACCCTCA
Source organism: Gammaproteobacteria bacterium (assembly GCA_021731365.1). GTDB lineage: Bacteria > Pseudomonadota > Gammaproteobacteria > Tenderiales > Tenderiaceae > JAKFXL01. Next base: position 64,017 of record JAKFXL010000004.1, read on the forward strand.
ACGCAGGCTCTATCTTGCCTGGGGGCACAGGCTTAGGGGGGACTGAAATACCTGATGCTATTGGCGGTGTCGGCACAACACGCTCTTTGACAGGTAATACCTTATTAACGCTCTCGCCAGCCATTGCTGAAGGGGGTGGTTTGGGATCGGTTGTGGCCAACGTCCGCACTGCCGCCCCACCACTGGGCGGGGCCACACGCACCCAATCCCCGGCATGAATCACATAAGGCGGGGCAATACCGTTCCACGACGCGATCTGGCGATAATCCTGACCATAGCGCCAACCTATAGAGTAGAGGGTGTCATCGGGGCGAACCTGATGGTAAACGTGACTGCCACAACCGGCAAACAGAAGCAGCAGCCCCATGGCAAGACCTAGGGTAAGGGACGCCTTGAACCTTTCATACATGAACACAACGAATTGAAACTACTCGCAGTTATTTGAAGGTAATAACAAGATAAAGCACTAGTGCCAAAATGACAAAAAGCCACCCTAAACGGTCAACATAACGACGCAGCAAACTGTTCATCCGCTCCCCGCCCCACCAGATCAACCCGGCCACCAGAAAAAAGCGACCGCCACGGCCAATGATCGAAGCGAGTAGAAACGGGATAAAAACCATTCCCACGGTGCCCGCGGCAATGGTGAATACCTTATATGGAATAGGAGAAAAACCGGCCAGCAACACTATCCAAAAGCCCCACACTGCAAACCACTCAACAGCCGTTTGAAACGTCTGCCAATAACCAAACTGGTGCAGCAACGGCTCAATAAACTCAAACGCAAACATACCAATCAGGTAACCAAATACTCCGCCCAGCACAGAGGCAGCCGTTGTAATAGCAGCATAGCGCCAGGCACGTGCCGGACGGGCCAGCGCCATCGGTGCCAACATCACATCAGGCGGTATCGGAAAGAAAGATGACTCTGCAAAGCTCATGGCCGCCAAATACCAAGAGGCATAGCGGTGACCGGCCCAGGAGAGCACCAGATCATAGATACGTGAAAAGAGTTTCATCAACGACTGCCAGGCAATAGCGGCACAAAACTAACCTCTTCAATCACTTCTCTATCAAACCCCGCTAGGGTGCGGGTGACCATATTCAACTGCTGTTTACCATTCACACCCACGGGGGCAATCAGTCGTCCACCCTCAGCCAGTTGTGCCAACAACCCTTCCGGGATTTCAGCAGGGGCGGCGGTCACAATAATCGCATCAAATGGACCATGCTCTTTCCAGCCCATATGGCCGTCGTAATGTTTTAACCGAACGTTATAAAGTTTCAGTTCACGCATCCGCTGCCGGGCACGATTCAACAGCGCGCCAATACGCTCAATGCTAAACACATGCTCCACCAACTGCGCTAATACCGCCGCCTGATAACCCGAGCCCGTACCAATCTCAAGCACCTTATTTGCCGGACCACTCTCAAGCAGCAGTTGTGTCATACGGGCAACTATATACGGTTGTGAAATAGTCTGGCCAAAGCCAATAGGCAGGGCAGTATCATCATAGGCACGGCTGGCCAACGCTTCATCAACAAAAATGTGGCGGGGGGTATTCAAAATCACATCCAGAACAGCACGGCTACTAATACCCGCATCGCTTAATCGGGTGATTAAACGCTCGCGGGTACGCTGCGAGGTCATTCCAATGCCGCGAAATTGACTAACCGTCAAGCTACTCAACCCCTTTTAACCAGCTCGCCACCTGCTCCAGAGCAGTATAACGGGTCAGGTCAATCTGTATCGGAGTCACCGAAACCCGGTTGTAACGGATGGCATGAAAATCCGTACCGGGGCCAGCATCCTGTTCTAAACCCGCCGGCCCGACCCAATAGATATCACGGCCACGTGGATCCTGAGTTTTTATCACCGGCTCAGCTTTGTGGCGTCGCCCCAAACGGGTGGCCTCAAACCCTTCCAGCTGCTCCCAGGGGATATTAGGTACATTAACATTAAGGATTGTGTCCGCAGGCAACGGATCACGCTGCAACTGTTTGATCAACATGATCGCCGCACGTGCAGCCGTCTCATAATGGGTCAAAGCCTCCCCGGCCAGTGAGACTGCAATCGCCGGATAACCAAGAAAACGCCCCTCTGTCGCCGCAGCCACAGTCCCTGAATAGAGCACATCATCGCCCAAATTGGCACCCGCATTAATACCTGCCACCACCATATCCGGAGCAAATCCCAACAGCCCGGTTAACGCCAAGTGGACACAGTCTGTCGGTGTGCCATCAACAAAGGTCACGCCTGGGGAGACCTCCGTAGCGCGAAGTGGATACTCTAGAGTCAGGGAGTTACTGGCACCACTACGATTACGCTCAGGGGCCACCACAGTAACATCAGCTATGCTACCCAGGGCCTCCGCCAAGCAACGTATACCACGGGCTTGATAACCATCATCATTACTAACCAAGATGCGCATCAAAAGCCTCTATCAACACAAAAACAGGTACCACTACAAACCCGCTGTTACATAACAACAATACACCACTGCATCAAAGCCGCCGGGAAAATCCCCAGAGCCAGCATACCCAAGCTATTAAGCGAAATCACAATGCGCATATCCATGCCCGCCTCAATCTTAGCGGTATCTTCCGGCTTGTCGAAATACATTGTTTTGATAATACGCAGGTAGTAAAACGCACCAACCACAGAAAAGACTACTGCAGTGACTGCCAACCACACCAGATCAACCTGGACAATGGATTGCAACACAGAAAGTTTGGCGTAAAAACCAACGGTTGGTGGCACACCCGCCATCGAGAACATCAGGATCATCATCATCGCAGCCAACCACGGACTACGTTCATTCAACCCTTTAAAGTCGTCAATATTATCGGCCTCAAAACCGGCACGACTGAGTACGATAATCATGCCAAACGCCCCCATGCTCGTCAGCGCGTAAACTACGACGTAAAACATGGACGCCGAATAACCGTTCTCTGTCCCGGCCAATATACCCAGCAAAATAAACCCCACATGGGAAATTGTTGAGTAAGCAAGCATACGTTTAAGATTGGTCTGGGCAATAGCAACAACATTACCTATGACGATAGAGAGAATCGCCAAAACCACCAGCATCGTCTGCCAATGGCCGTGCAGGTCGCCCAACCCTTCCACCAACAGACGCATCACCATGGCAAACGCAGCAATCTTCGGGGCAGCACCAATGTACATGGTGACTGGCGTAGGGGCACCCTGGTACACATCAGGCACCCACATGTGAAATGGTACTGCACCAAGTTTAAAGGCTAAACCAACAACTACAAACGCAAGTCCCAACAGCAATATGATGTTATTCGGACTCTGTGCCACAACAGCACTGATCCCAGCGATATCAAGCGTACCAGCAACACCATAAAGCATGGACATACCATAAAGGAGCATCCCAGACGCTAACGCCCCCAGAACAAAATATTTCATCGCGGCTTCGGTTGCGCTCAATGAGTCACGTTGAAAAGCAACCATGGCATACAGCGACAGTGACAACAATTCAAGCCCCATATAGAGCGTCAACATACTGTGGGCCGAAACCATCACCATCATGCCAAGCACACCAAACAGACCAAGTACAAAATACTCGCCCTTAAACAGGCCACGCTGCTTCAGGTATTGACGGGAATAGATAAAAACAACAGCGGTAACCAGATAGATAAAGACCTTCAGCACGTTACCCATCGGATCACTGACAAACATATCATTAAAGGTTAAAACCCGTCCCGTTTCCGACAGGCTGATAGTCAACATCATTGCACCCACCAAGGTGCCAATTGCCAGAACAAAAGTAACTATACGGTCATTATCTTTAATAAAAAGATCAAATATCAAAATGACACAAGCCATGGTCAGCACGAATATTTCGGGCAACGCCGGCACAAAATTCGGTATTTCAAAATTCACCATAACGATTATTCTCTTAACCTTCTGTGCTTTTGTTCTGTTACAGCTTGGATGTCACTGCCTGTTGCAGCAGATGCCCAACCGTTGGATGCATCACCTCCAGCAAAGGTGCAGGCCAGATACCAAACAACAAAATCAACGCTGCCAACGAACCCAACACCAATGCTTCACGGGCATTGATATCTTTCAGTGCTGCCACATTATCATTCTTAATCTCACCAAAAACCACGCGTTTAACCAGCCACAGGCTATAAGCAGCACCCAAAATCAGCGTGGTCGCAGCAAGGAATGCGTACCAGAAATTGGCCTGGAAAGCGCTCAGGATTACAAGAAACTCACCGACAAAACCCGACGTTCCTGGCAGCCCGGCATTAGACATGGCGAAGAAAACCATAAACGCAGCAAACCACGGCATAGTGTTCGCCACACCACCATAATCACTGATCCTGCGACTATGCATGCGGTCATACAACACACCGATACAGAGGAACATCGCGCCGGAGATGAAACCATGGGATATCATCTGCACCATCGCACCTTCCATACCAAGGGCTGCACCTGAGGTACTTCCGGTCTGTTGATAGATGCCAAAGACCAAAAAGAAACCAAGCGTCACAAATCCCATATGAGAGATTGATGAATAGGCCACCAGTTTTTTCATATCCTCCTGCACCAGTGCCACCAATGCGATATAGACCACCGCCACCAGCGACATTGTAATCACCAACCAATCAAGTTCGTTACTGGCATCGGGGGTAATTGGCAACATAAAGCGGAGGAAACCATAGGCCCCCAGCTTTAACATAATCGCCGCCAAAATCACGGAACCACCGGTGGGGGCCTCAACGTGGGCATCAGGTAACCAGGTATGCACTGGCCACATAGGCACTTTTACCGCAAAGGCAATCAAGAACGCCAGGAAGATCAATATCTGGGCTGTCAGCCCTATCTGCACCGACTGGAAATCCAGAATAGAAAAATTACCTGTCTGGAAGTAGAGATAGATCAGTGCAATCAACAAAAAGACTGAACCGAAGAAGGTATAGAGAAAGAACTTGATGGTGGCATATACACGCCGTACACCACCCCAGATTCCGATAACCAAGAACATTGGAATCAGCATGCCTTCCCAAAAAACGTAGAACAGCACCGCATCAAGCGCTGCAAATACACCATTCATCATGCCTTCCATAATCAAAAAGCAAGCCATGTACTGAGCGGTTTTATGGTCAATTACTTCCCACGCTGCAATCACCACCAGAATAGTTGTAAAGGTGGTGAGCAGGATCAACGGCATAGAGACACCATCAATACCTACGTGATAGAAAACATTAAACGCAGGTATCCATGAATACTGCTCAACAAACTGCATCTGATGTGTAGTCAGGTCAAAACCTGTATAAAGCGGAATTGAGACCGCAAAGGCAATAATCGCCCAGGCCAGTGATGACCAGCGGACTAAATCCTTATTGCCGGTGGCACCAAGTGCCAACACCATCAAGCCACCAATAATAGGCAGCCAGATAACTAAACTGAGGAGCGGTAAATCTGACATTCAATCCAATCCCTTTATTCTTATGCGTAGGCCAGTAGCCAACTCATCAAAACTAGCAAGCCAATAATCATCGCAAAGGCGTAATGGTAGAGATAACCTGT
>JAKFXL010000049.1 GCA_021731365.1 Gammaproteobacteria bacterium
ATAACAGGCTGATTCCGCCCAAGAGTTCATATCGACGGCGGAGTTTGGCACCTCGATGTCGGCTCATCACATCCTGGGGCTGTAGTCGGTCCCAAGGGTATGGCTGTTCGCCATTTAAAGTGGTACGCGAGCTGGGTTTAGAACGTCGTGAGACAGTTCGGTCCCTATCTGCCGTGGGCGTTAGAAATTTGAGAGGATCTGCTCCTAGTACGAGAGGACCGGAGTGGACGTACCTCTGGTGTTCCGGTTGTCACGCCAGTGGCACCGCCGGGTAGCTAAGTACGGAAGGGATAACCGCTGAAAGCATCTAAGCGGGAAGCCTCCCTCAAGATTAGATTTCTCTGGGGCCTTGAGCCCCCTAAAGGGTCGTTGGAGACTACAACGTTGATAGGCTGGGTGTGGAAGCGCAGTAATGTGTGAAGCTAACCAGTACTAATTGCCCGTGAGGCTTGACTATATAACACCAAAGAGATTTGGCTTATATATTGAATAACTGATTGATTGTTTTAGATCTTAACGACGCTTTATGATATCATCCCCGAAATTGTTGTGGACGTCCTACGGGAGGTCCGCCGTAAGGTTTGCCTGACGGCCATAGCAAGTTGGAACCACCCGATCCCATCTCGAACTCGGAAGTGAAACGACTTAGCGCCGATGATAGTGTGGCAGCTGCCATGTGAAAGTAGGACACTGTCAGGCTTTAAATGCAAAGCCCTTGTCATTGGACAAGGGCTTTTTTTATGCTTTGATATTGATGGGGTCTGTACACGGGGTTGGTGGCCATACATCTTTTTCTGGATGTTAACCCAATGTCGCTGAGGTTTAGTGTTTTTTCATGCTATTTCTGTGTTTCAAATAATAAACTTGTATTTTGAAGGGCTTCTCATTATTCCATGATAATGGTAATGTTATGTGGGGTTGATATTTTGGGTGTTGTTAATCTCATGTTGTTTTTGTTGACCAGACTAATATTGATTAGGAGATGATGATGAAGGTTCAGAAAGTTGCGACACAAGATGATGGTTTGATCGTTACTGCTATTACGGTGGCGCTGATTGCGCTGTTGGTACTTGGCATGAGTATGGCGTAACCCGATAGTTAAAACTTGTGGTTGTGTTATAAAAGCCGGCTTTGATGCCGGCTTTTTATTTTCTGATGAATGTTGGTCTTGTATGTTAGATTTTTGGCTATGTCTGGTTTGTGAGTATTGAGGTTCTTATGCATTACGTTATTCAACCGGTGAATTTATCTGCACATCTATATCTTGTGACGTGTGAGATTTATGAGCCTGATTTGGTCGGCCAGTTTTTTTCGTTACCGACCTGGATTCCGGGCAGTTATATGGTTCGTGAGTTTGCAAAAAATATTGTGACGATGAGCGCCAGTTGTGGTGGCGTAGCGGTTGAGTTGGTTAAGGTGGATAAGTCTACCTGGCGAGCCGCACCGTGTGCCGGGCCGTTGTTGTTGCGGTATGAGGTGTACGCGTGGGATTTGTCGGTGCGTACGGCTCATTTGGATATGACACATGGGTTTTTTAATGGCTCGAGTGTTTTTGTGGCAGTGCATGGCAAGGAAAATCACGCGTTGACGGTGGATATTTTGCCGCCTGCGGTAGGTGCAGAGGGCTGGCGGGTGGCGACGTCGATGCGTTTGGCTGGAGCTGAGTTGTATGGTTTTGGTCGGTATGGTGCTGATAATTACGATGAGCTGATTGATCATCCCGTGGAGATGGGTACGTTCGTTTTGGCAACCTTTGAGGTGGCTGGAGTTCCTCATGATATTGCGGTAACAGGCCGTCACAAGACGGATTTAGTCCGTTTGAGCGCTGACTTGAAGGTTATCTGTGAAGCTGAGGTTGCATTTTTTGGTGGGCTTCCTGATATTGACCGGTATCTTTTTTTGGTGATGGTGGTGGGGGATGGATATGGTGGCCTGGAGCACCGGGCATCGTGTAGTTTGCTGTGCAGCCGTCATGATCTGCCCGTATTGGGCAAGGTTGAGCAGTCGGAAGCGTATAGAGGTTTTTTGGGTTTGTGTAGCCATGAGTATTTTCACACCTGGAATGTGAAGCAGATTAAGCCGGCTGTTTTTATGCCGTACGATTTGGCAAAAGAGGCGTATACGCGCCAGTTATGGGCATTTGAGGGGATCACCTCTTATTATGATGATCTGATTTTGTTGCGTAGTGGGCTGATCGACTCGAGTGATTATTTACAGCTGTTGGCCCAAGGTATGAGTCGGGTCTGGATGGGTGCGGGCCGCTTTAAGCAGTCTGTGGCGGAGTCGAGTTTTGATGCCTGGACCAAATTTTACCGACAGGATGAGAACTCTGTTAACGCTATTGTCAGTTATTACGCCAAAGGGAGTGTGATTGCGTTGGCATTGGATTTAACGATTCGTAAGGTGACGCAAAATAGTCGTTCTCTGGACGATGTAATGGTACGGTTATGGCGTGAGTATGGCCAAGCGGGCGTGGGGCTGATGGAAGGCGAGGTGGAGCGGATCGCTGCTGAAGTGGCGGGTGTGCCGCTGGATGATTTTTTTAACCGATATCTTTATGGTACGGATGATCAACCTATCGAAGAGTTATTGGCGCTGGTGGGTGTGAGGTTCTCTTTGAGGGCCGCACTGTCGCCGGACGATAAAGGTGGGCGTGCTGTTGGAAAGGGGCGTTTGTCGCCTCGTTTGGTGTTGGGGGCTAAAGGTGCTGCTGATCCGTTGGGGGTAAAGTTAGCTACCATTTTTAGTGGTGGTGCGGCTGAGGGGGCCGGGCTTGCGGCGGGCGATGTGATGGTTTCATTGGACCAAATCAGGGTGACAAATAGCAACCTTGAGGTGATGTTGGAACAATATGAAGAGGGCGACAGGGTGATCGTGCACGCCTTTCGGCGTGATGAGCTGCTCTGTTTTGAACTCTGTTTGCAAGCAGCACCAATGGATAGGGTGGAGTTGAGTTTGCTGGAGGGTGTGGCTGCCAGTACGCTTGCATGGCGCAATAGCTGGATGGCAGGTAGTTGATATTTTTAGGTGGAGAGCTATCAGGTGTTTTGTAAATATATAACACATTGTAATGGCTCACATATTTTGTAGTTCGGATTGGTTTGTCTGAGCTGCCGCTGGTTGCTTTTGTTGCTGAAAGTCGGTAGTGTATAGCGTCAGTTTTAGAATTAGTCTAGTCACTGCTTTATTCCACAATGAGGGAGATTTTATATGAGCGTACTTGTAGGACGTCCTGCACCTGACTTTACCGCTGCCGCTGTGATGCCTGATGGCGTAATTAACGAAAACTTCAAACTTTCAGACCTGAAGGGACGTTACGTTGTACTGTTCTTCTGGCCGCTGGATTTTACCTTTGTCTGCCCGTCTGAAATTATTGCCCATGACCATCGTGTTGCGGAGTTGAAGAAGCGTGGTGTTGATGTGGTGGGTGTTTCAATTGACTCGCAGTTTACTCACTTTGCCTGGCGCGAGACCCCGATTAACAAAGGGGGCATTGGGCGTGTACAGTTCCCAATGGTTGCTGATGTGAAGCATGAGATTCAGGAAGCTTATGACGTTGTTCACCCTGAAGCGGGTGTTGCTTTGCGCGCCTCTTTCCTGATTGATAAAGAGGGTGTGGTTCAGTCTCAAACCGTTAACAACCTGCCGTTGGGTCGGAATGTTGATGAGATGGTGCGTCTGGTTGATGCATTGCAGTTTACCGAAGAGCATGGTGAAGTCTGCCCTGCCGGTTGGAAGCCAGGTGATGTTGGCATGAAGCCAACCACCGAAGGTGTGGCTGATTACCTGGGCAAACACGCTCAGACACTGTAAGCAATAACACTTGTCGATAAAACCAGGGGCTGCCATGTGCGGCCCCTGGTTTTTTTATGGGGGGTATATTAGTCAGTTGTGGTATAGCCCTGTTAATATTGGGCCATGTCTGTAAAGTTCACATTGCTCACTATTTTGGCTGATGGCTGTTTTCACTCCGGTGAGGCGCTAGGGGCGACACTGGGTGTTAGTCGTACAACGATCTGGAAACATATTCGGGCGTTGCGGTCATTGGGGATTGAGTGTCATTCGGTGAGTGGTAAGGGGTATCGTCTGGCCGCCCCGGTTGAGTTGCTTGATGGGCCAGCAATAGATGCTGCGATGGGTGACTCTAGTCGTAAGTTGCTGTCAGCACTGGAGTTACATTCGGAGATAGGTTCGACCAATCGATATCTGATGGAGCGGTTGGGCGCATTGAGTAGTGGCCACGCCTGTCTTGCTGAGCGGCAGCTGGCTGGGCGCGGTAGACGCGGCCGGGAGTGGGTTTCGCCCTTTGCCCGTAACATTTACCTATCACTCTATTGGCGGTTTGAGATGAATCCCGCGGCACTTTCCGGTTTGGGATTGGCGGTTGGGGTGGGGCTGATTCGCGCACTACAAGCGTTGGGGGTTGAGGGGGCGGCGCTCAAATGGCCGAATGATGTGCTGCTGCAGGGGCGTAAGTTGGCAGGCATTCTTCTGGAAATGAGTGGGGAGAGCAGTGGCCCCTACCATGTTGTGATTGGCGTAGGTATGAATGTCAACATGGCTGATGATGAGGCTGTGATTGATCAACCGTGGATTGCAATTAACCAGACGCTAGCTCGGCCGCTGTCCCGCAATCAGATTGTGGGCGTTGTATTGCACCACCTGCTGTTGGTGATTCAGGCGTTTCAGAGTGGTGGATTGGAGCAGTTTATGGAGGAATGGCAGCAGGCAGATCTGTATGCAGGGCAGTCAGTGGCGATACAGATAGGGGGTGATATGGTGGTGGGTGAATCCCAGGGAATAGATGCCAGTGGTGCGATTGTTGTGAAGGTGGATGGCGTGATGCGGCGCTTTCATTCAGGTGACATTAGCCTGCGGCGAGCGCTCTAACTTCATGAATCTGTTATTGGACATTGGTAACAGTCGCCTTAAATGGGCGTACAGTGATGGTCTACATTTAACTCATCATGGTGCTGTGGTTCGTGATGATCAGCTGTTTTTGATGCTATCGGAGTTGTGGCAGGTACTGCCAAAGCCCCAAACTATTGTGGCCGCAAATGTGGTGGGCGATGAGTTTGCACAGCAGTTGAACAGCTTTATATACGGACTATGGTCGTTAAGTGTCGAGTATGCGGCGGTTAAGCAGAGGAGCCTGGGGCTGGTGGTTGCCTATTCGCAACCGGAACTATTTGGGGTTGATCGATGGTTGGCATTGATTGCGGCGCGCCATCTATATAAAGGTGCTGTTTGTGTCATCGGCTGTGGCACAGCAGTCACTATTGATGTGGTCGATGAGTCAGGCATACACCTGGGCGGTGTGATTGCACCAGGAACAGGGTTGATGCAGCAGGCGTTACTCTCCCGCACGGAGGGTGTACGTCGTGGTGTGGCGGTCAGCAGTAAAACAGTTCCCAGGATATTGGGGCGTAATACACAAAGTGGTGTTGAGTATGGCGCACTGTATGCGGTTGCCGGGCTTATTATCCATACATATGAAAAGGTTAAGATTGAGCTAAATACGCCGTTAACTCCTATCATCACTGGCGGGGATGCCGATAGGATTTTAGGCGAGATTGGAGGTGGGTATCACCATTCACCGTATCTTGTATTACATGGATTGCAACTATTGTTTGGACGTTAGTCGTAGATGAGATGGATCGTAATAACGTTGATTGTGATTAACGTTGCCTACTTTGTCTGGCAGCAACCATTTATGGTGGAGTCAACAGCCCCCGCATCACCCATAAACATGTCCAGTAAACCGTTACGGCTTGCTTCGGAACTTGTAACGCTCGCCCCGGAATCCCCAGAGCCAGATGTTTCGTCACCACCGGAGAGTGCAAAACCATCACCGGAAGAAATAGTAGTGGCACCTGTGCCCGTTGAGGCCAAAACCCCCAGTATAAAAATCTGTTACAGCGTGGGGCCAATCTCATTGATGAGTGATGTGAGCAGCATCTCCAAAATGTTTGAAAAAGTAGAAGGGATAGAGACACAGCAACGCGCTGCCGCAGAGAGGAGTCAGGCGGGCTATTGGGTTTACGTGCCACCCTTTGATACATTGTCTGCAGCGCGCGCGGTATTGCGCGATTTGCAGAACCGCAATATTCGGGATGTATTGGTTATTTCGGAAGGGGCAAAGGCCAACTCAATCTCGGCGGGTGTTTATAACGTTGAGTCTCAAGCAGAAGAGCGGCGTGACTCAATTCGTGCTTATGGTTATAAAGCAGATATTGAAGCACTGTTCCGTACACAGCCCCAATACTGGCTTGATGTTGAGTTGACTAACCAGCAGACAATACCAACCAATCTATGGAACCAGGTTGTAAAGAGATTTCCTGGCACAAAACGGACAAAACGCACGTGCGAATAGTGGCATTCACCATGTCAGGTGTGTATAATTCGCCGCTGTGGTGCTGGCGTAGCTCAGCTGGTAGAGCAGCTGATTTGTAATCAGCCGGTCGTCTGTTCGAATCAGATCGCCAGCTCCACTAATATCAATAAGTTACGTCCCCCTCCTTGAATCTCAATCTTCTGTAACTCCACTATTGTCAACAATGTGTCGACGGGTAACAGGGTTAAGCTCGATCACTTCCTGTAAATGACCTGGCGCTAGATGTGCGTATCTCATTGTTACATTCAACGTGCTATGCCTAAGTATCCTCTGTAATAACAATATACTTCCACCCTTGATCATAAAATGGCTGGCAAAGGTATGCGCAAAACATGGGAGAGTTGGCCACCAGGAAGCTCTAAACCGGCACGAGTAACGGCATTCCTGAAAGCTGCATAGCACCCCACAAAGAGGCGTCCTGTTTCCTTTGTCTTAAGGTAGTTAGCAAGATCTTGTTGAAGTGGGATTGAGCGATTGCGACCACTCTTGGTATCGGTATAGGTGACCAGAGGAGGGGTGATGGTTAAAAACTCAGCACGTAAACATTCAGCTTCAGACCATCTGGCACCTGTAGCAAGGGCCAATAGTGTCACTCGATAGGCATCGCTTTTTTTTGATTCCCTAAGCGCCGATAACAGGTCATCTATCTGGGAGCCTGAAAGGTACGTTAGTTCTGTTTGAGACACCGAGAATTGGCGAACTGTTAATACCGGGTTTTCATGGTGCCAATGACCTAGCCGCTTTAACTCGTTAAACATGGCACGAAGATAGGCGTGTTCACGGTTGACAGAGTTGAGTGAGACGCCTTTGGTAATTCGCTGGGAACGGTAATCGGTGAAGAGCTTGGCGGTCAGTTTGTCGGCTGTTGGGTTGCCTATGCCTTCACAGAGATATTTTAGAGAGCGGTATTGATCGGAGCGGAGTTGCTGGCCATGGAGCTGATACCATATCTCAATTAGCTCTAAGAGCTTGCGGGTATCCCGGCGCGTGGGTTGCCAATCCGGATTCTCTCTAACCTGATTCTCTACCCAGCTTTTCCACTGTAGGGCATCGGGTTTTGCTTTAAAGCTTTTCCTGAAACGGTTTGATCCCCTTCCACCTGGCTGTATATCAACCAGCCATTTACCACCTTTTTTGGTGATCATGGTTAAGCGGCAATACCTTGTAACCGTCTGATGTTCAGTGCCTTGTCTATGAGTTCATAGATTTGATCGACACCATTCATCTTTCTGTAAAAGTAATCTACGAGATCTTGCCAAATGCCGGAGGCTTTGAGGCAATCATAGGCCTGTTTGGTGGTGAATTTGTTCCGGGCATAGATTGAAAGCATGTTGCCCAGGGCGAGGAGGAGGTTCTTTTCATTGCCAAAGCCCGGTTGTTTTTTGGCTCGTTTGTAGAGAATGCCGGTAGCGGGTTGATAGACGTTTACATCTTCGCTGATGAGTTGCCAGAATGGATCAATGTAGGTGCGGGTTGAGTCTAGACGGTATGAATCAAGCCCTTTTTGCCAAAGGCCAGTAAGGTGAGGCGCTACCTGTTTAAACGAGAGTAGTGATTGATTGGTGCCTAGGCCAATCTCCTGAATCACTGACTGGTGGAAACGAAGCTCCAGACGCCATACAGCTTGATCAGGTTGAAATGCCGTTTCAGGTGATAGTTCGCCACCGCTTGAACGCTCCCAGACATTTGACCAAAAGTGATATTTATCACGCTTTTTGGCTTCCGTATCTTTGCGGTACATGGCGAACTGTAGCGCCGAGGCAGTACCAAAGAGGAAAGATTCCCGGTTGCCGTAAATGGCTGATATTTCAGAAACATTTTCAAATTCAACACTATCCAGCCCTTCAAAACTTACTTTTCTTTTTGAGCGGCAAACAAAGCGCTTTTCAAAGTCTGCTGGCGGTTCCCAGCCTTGGAGATCAAGTGCAAGGTGTGTGGCGACCCCTGAATGTCTTGGCGACTCCAGTAGAAGGAACGAAAGACGGTCTAGTTCATCCTGAATCTCATCCACCGAACGACGATCAATGAAGTGGGGAGAAACTTCTATCTTGAGGTGGGAACCTTCTTTATCGGGTTCAGCATAGCGGGAGCCAAAGAAGCAAATCAGACCTAAAGCGGAGTTCTGGAGGCGGTAACGATAGCCAGAGGCACCACCAGAACCTAGCAGCCATTGAGCATCACCGAGTTCGATTATCTCTTTAAAGCCGTTGTCGTACTTATCCTTGATGTGGTCGAAAACATCAGGCTGACAAGTGCCGGTATATAACTGCCTGATGGTATCCACACCCAGCCGGAGTAGGCGAACAGAGGCCAGATTCTGCTGACCAAGAGGAGATATAAAAACTCTACCCCGTTCATCGGTGGTGCCTTCGGTGAATGACTCAAGTGAGTAACGATCCCAGTGTTTTCTTGTTGCCATGATATTTCCCCTGAATGTCTTATTGTTGAATATTGTGGTGAAACGGTGCTTCTCGATGTCGTTCTGTCAGACGTGTTACAGGCCCGTCTGATGGGCGGCAGTTGATGCCGTGGGCGCTACGCGCCAGCCGGATCAACTGCCACCCACAGCAGGATCGTTACGTTTAGCCTCTGCAATAGAGCCAAAAGGCTCAAGAGGCCATGCCGTGATAATGATGGACTCATCCTTGGCAGCAGCCTTAAGGCCATAAGGAAGGTGTTCTAAAGAAAAACCAAGGGCAGCAAGCTGTTCACAAGTAAATTGCTCTTGCGCCCTGTAGGCAGTATCAAGCCACATAACAAGACACGTTTCACGAATAGAGTTTTTAATGACCCCGGTTAAACGAGGGCGATATTTATCAGATAGACCAATAACGTACCGTTCATTCTGGCTATAGTTAGCAGCAAGGTTTTCAGCGCGTATCTGTTCTGGTGTTTTAGGCGTTGGTTCTTTAACCGCCGACTGTGGTTGCGCGGTGTAAACAGGGCGCTGTTGAACAGCTGGTGGATTGGAATGGATGGTCTGGACCGAATTCTTAGAAACTGTTAAAGGTGTGGCAGGAGTGAAAAAATCGATTAATACATCAATCGCAAAAAATGTTGCAATGATCATTGCAGGAATACCAAACATAAAGCCAGGACGACGCCAAATGATTGTGCGCTTATCCATTACCGCACCTTTTTGTTCTACTCCATCACTATGACTTTTGTAAGCTCCAAAATACTTTGGATCATATTTTTTTGTACCTGACCCGATAGATTGGAATTTTTCTGGGCGTTTTGCTTCTAGCGCTTCCCACTTATAACGATTTTCTGCCCCCAACGCTGTGAGCTTGGTAAAGATGATTTTACGTTGAATACGACGACGCCAGATGTTGTGGAAGTCGCGGGTGTCTTGTCCCATAATTAATATATGCCATCCCGCATGGCCATGGGAGGCGATCCATGTAGACATTTCAGATGAGAGTTTTGAGCGGTCGGCTGGAAAATAATCTTGAAGCTCATCTATCACAATCATGATATCTGTTTCGCCGCCATTTCCTTGATCATCAGGCAACGGCACAACTTCATAAATACGCGGTATATCTTTATTCGAAAGCTGAATCAATAACAGTCGACACTCCTCAAGGGTAAGACAGGCAAGGGACGCCATAACCTGATGGTCCATACCTGCAATATTGGTGTATATTTTTTTACGAGCCTTCAACCACTCAACCATCATAATGATTGCTTCATAACTCTTTCCGGATCGTGGAAGACCTTCATGTGCAATGATCATTGTTTATTCCTACCACTTGCCAAGCGTAGAAAGCTTACGGCTATGACGAAAAACAAAAGCACTACCAATGATTAACAGCGCCTCAGAAAACCCAGACACCATAAGAAAATAAGAAACAGAAGGATGAACAGAAGAAAGCAACGATTGCAAACCAGCCGATAAAAAATCAGGCACGGGGATTAGGTCAAAAACATCGGCCACACCCCCCAAAGAACCCTCAAGAGCAATGATGGGTAGCTCTGTGAAAAACTCAACAATAGAAGTCCATATTTCATCGAGCCAATCAAAAAGACCATTCCACGCATTCTTTAACCACTCGAACATTTTCTAATCTCCAAACGCTATGCGAAAAGCCAAGAAGGAAGCGGCCAACAACACTATTGCCTTAATATAAGGCCAAATTTGAGTCATCGTTAGGGAGCAGTGCTGATCAAACGTAATAGTACCAATGTATGCATTATTGATAGACCACACAGGACAAGTGCCAGAAACATCGACCTTGAAAAACGAGGTTACCGCAGAAAATATAGGTGACGCGGAAACGCGGTCAACAAACCCCCGAAGAACAGACGTATATGTCCTGGACTCATCAGGAGAATAAAGGTCCCCCGGACCTCTGCCATCATAAGGGCCAAAATCACTATTGCCACATTGATCACCAACACAGTCACCATCACCGCTGCCAGTACCAGTTCCACCACCTGTTGTTGTAGATGTAGTGGTGCCGTTTGGAGATGTATTAGTAGTGGTGGTTGATGTGGTCGATGGCATAGATATAGACGGAGTAATATTAATAGTTGGGGTTATTGGTGGGACTTTAGGCATTGTGGTTGTGATCACTGTAGGGGTGTGTGTTGTGGTGCCGGTGATAGTCGTTGATGTGATCCCGGTGACAGGATCAGTCACTGTGGTAGTGGTCGTTGTTGTTGTGCTGTTACCACCTGAAGATTCAGTAATGGTGATTGTAGTACTAGAATTATCAAATATCGTGGTATTAGTGGTTGGTGTAATAGTTGTGGTAGTTTGGGTTGTTGTGTTGCCATCAACAACAGGTGGCCCGGCAGTGGTAACGGCTGGTGGCTTTACCTTGATTAAATCTGGGGTGGAACTAATGGTAACTGGCGGTGGAGTTGGTGTAACTGGCGATTGTGATTGAGTACCAGTGTATACATACTCAAAATTACAGCCAGGACCAAAACCACCAGATGAATTAGTAGTATATGAAGAACATGAAGTAGTGCCAGAAGAGTAAGAAATGCACCCATCAGAATCGATATTTTCAAAGCTAAATCCGGGGAATAGTTCCTCATTTGTCATTGACGGCGGAAAACTAGTACCGATTGGCGGTAATTTCTTCATTATGGTTTGTGTGAATTTCTGATCTTTTTTTGGACCGCATAAATCTTTAACAATACAGTTTTGTGTCGCATCGTCCCAAACCTTACCAATAGGGCAAGCGCAACTACCAGAGTCAGACGGGCCAGACGGATCAACCAATGTAGTGGAGTTAGGACAATTACCAAACGTTGGATAAGCATAGAAGATTGGCCATTCAGTACGTTTCGAATCAGCCCAGACACGATAGTACCAACCGTAAGCCCCCTCATTGGTCACGTTATAGCATCCATCATATGTGGATTTTGAACCATGAGAATCACAGGCGGCTTGTGGTGATGAATGAAAGGTATTATCCCAACGAGATAACCACTTAGGTTTGGGAACGGCGGCAAATACAGAAGAAGTAAAAGCAGTTAAAAAACAAAACAATAATAACGCTGATAAAATCCGGCTAGCCATGAGTAAACCCCTTGACAACAAGTGACGCGCATAGCATCCCTTGACACGCAAAAAGTATTAAAAAAATCATTTAACATCACCTCAAAAAAAAAGGCGGGGATAACCCCGCCCTTTGCCTTAGCGGAACCAGCTAATGACTTTGTTAAAACCCCACTTTGCAACGCCGGGCAAAATCATGATTGCTGCAATAGCGGTAAGAGCAGCAACGATTGTGGTGGCGTCTACTGCTGATGTGACGGATGAAAAATCCATATGTTAATCCTCTTGATTGGGTTTAAAAAAATTGACCACGACACCCAGCCCCCACGCGGTCAGATAACAGATAAGTGGCAAAGCAAAAAAGATCAGCCACATTTGACCCAGGTCACTGGCGGTGGGCATAGTAAAAATGTCTACCAGTGTTGGGTAACTTGTAAATTCTGAGGCCGTCAAGAGCACAAGATCAGCACATGATTCAACCGGGATGGTTGTTACATACAACATGGCATTTGAATCTTGTGCGACACAGACGGCCATGAGTTAGCTGGCCTTTGATATGGGTTGATGGCCGGGTTTGGTCACTGGCCGCAACGCGATAGCTTCCATGGCGATCTTTCCACCGGCACCGGGTTTGATATTTACTTGCAGCTCAAATTCACCGGGCAGACTGCCGGGCTTGATGGTGTCGAAGAGAGCATAGGGACAGCCGATTTTCATCACTTCTAAACCGATGTTGTTTTCATCACCTTCTTTTGATGCTTGGGCAACAAAGAGGGAAGCCATTTTGTTACCTTCAATATCAAAGCGACGGCCACCGAGTACTTGAGCGGTTATTACATTTTGCATGGTTGTTATCTCCTGTGATTTTCCGGCGCTGTTTTAGTCCCTCTTTCTCCAGTTGCCGGGTAATCTGGTGAGGGTGAGTCGTTTTTGTAGGGTTGATAGCTTTTGTCGTGAATGTGGGTAAGGCAGGCGTGATATAAGCCGCTGTCTTTTAAACAGCGACGATAACCGGCTGATTGCAGTTGGCACTGTTCGCCCGTGTTGTGGTCATGGGCTTGGCATTGACTGTTACGGCGATGTTTTAGGATGGCCATTCTTTAACCCTTTTTTGGTTCTGCAAGGTGGGGGTAGGGGTGTGATACATCAGTGAAGGTGTGGCCCTGTTGAGTGCAAGGCGCTGCTCCTGATGATGTGGTTGCCCGTAGTGGGTTTGCACCGGCCCGGTAGTACGGCTGGTTTTGCCGCGAATGGGATCGGGTGGTCATTGATTCAAGGCGGCGCGTGGTGAGTGTGGCGGCGTCTATTAAGCTGCGACGGTATGCCATTAGCTCAAGACCGATTAAGGCGATGGCGAACAGGCATACCATTAGAAATAGGATTAGTGACATACAGACCCCCAGCCGGTGGGGTAGCCGCTGTAACGGGTGTGGCTTGGGTAGATCAGCAGGGAGCGGGCTTTGGCGCTATCACGTATCACTATGCTTTTGCGGCCAGTCACTTCACTTTGCAGCAGTAGCGCGGAACGGCACTGCATGAGCAGGCGGTAGCCTTCTTGCCATGTGGTGGCGCGGGCTATGTATTGCTCTGAATCATCATTAATAGAGGGTTCATCAAAATCAGTACAGGTGAATGATTCAAATAAAAATGCGCCCTGCTGCTGCAAAAATTTAGGGGAGGGGGTAGCAGTGTCAGCCGGGAGGGACCGAGCAGGGCGCGAAACAGGTTGATTGATTAGGCAGGCGCGTTTAAAGCGAAGGTTATATTCACGGAATGGTTCAGCCTTATAACGCCATACAACAGTAATGGTACCGCCACCGTTAGAGATAAAACGGCCCTTAGCGCCATTCATGGCCACCCACTGGCCACGGTTAAAGGTTAGGGCGCAGGCCTGTAAGGCTTCACAGATAACAGAGGTGAGTTCAACAGTGCGGTGAAAGGTCATAGCTGGCCTTCCTTTTCCATGCACTCTTTAGTTAAGAGCGCGAGGTTAACCAAACGATGTTTTCCCATCTTGATAGAGGGCAGATAACCGCGATCTATCCAGCCATTGATAACGCCGAGGTCAACACCTACGAGTTCAGAGAATTTTTCTCTTTCCATAACCGGGACATTTGCTTGACTGGTCACGTTTAAAAGTGATTCCATGTCTGTTGCTCCACTATGATTAACTATATTCAGAAAATATGGCGTCTCACGGATATGGTAGAGATGCACCACAGTTACTAAACAGTATAGTAGATAAACACCACATGTCAAGCACAATAAACATAAAGATTAGAGAATTAAGAGAAGGCCTAGGACTAGGCAGACAGGCATTTGTAGACAGAACAGGAATACCTAAAAACACATTAATAAAAGTAGAGCAGGGTTATCACGATCCAAGTTATACAACTATAAAAGCAATTATCGATGTGTGGCCGGAGTACACGTTATGGCTAATGAACGACCAGGTAGCACCAGAGGCAGGGCAAATCAGCCCAGAAATTGAAATAGCCAGATCAAACTCCCCGAAGGCAGAAAACAAAGCTGGGTAATCGCAAGGAAGGCGATAGATAGAGGGTGGTTCAGGGAGCAGTAGGCAAATTAGAGCGGGGGCTCAAAATGAAAATGATACTTATAAAACTAGGAATGCTATCAATAACTATTGGTGGATTCCTTATCCTATGGCAAGTGTTCAGCAACAGTATGTTGAACTTCTCTACAGAAATGATTAATAAATCTGAAGCCATAAAACAGAACCAAGCCACATCATCGAGCTTAAACACACACTCTCCAGCAAGCACAGCCAGTTACGAAACAGTATGGGTAAAAGGTCGATCCTTAGATGAATGCATGGGGCCTGAAAAAATGATGGACGAAAATACGGTTCAATGTCGTAGCGGCTATTACGAAAAAATACCAGTGCATAAATAAAGTGATGTTGTTCTAGGCTAAAAATTAGAGCGGAGGCTCAGCATGAAAATAGAATTAACCGGACTTATATTTGTAATCATTGGGTTGGTTGTACTTGTAGCTGTCATGAAAAACAAGAAAACCACAGAAATATCCAATTCAAAATATCTTAAAACACAACTGTTATCTGCACCAGAACAGGTAATGTTTCATAAACTCAACGTATGCCTACCTGATCACATCGTTCTTGCCCAGGTTGCCTTTAGTCAAATGCTTCAAGCAAAAGGCGGCACATCAAAAGAAGATTTTAGCAAGTACGGAAGGGCACGACAGAAAGTAGCGGATTTTGTTATTTGTGATAAAGCATTCAATATCATAGCAGCGATTGAAATCGACGATAAATCACATAAAAAAGATAAAGACGAAGCAAGAGACCAGATATTAATGGAAGCAGGCATTCCAACAATCAGATGGAAGGCCGTGAACTTGCCCAATGATGAAGAAATAAAACAAAGAATAAATACAATTATTCATAATGATTAATAAATCTAGGGCCATAAAACAGAACCCCGTTACATCATCGAGCTTAAACACACACTCTCCAGCAAGCACAGCCAGTTACGAAACAGTATGGGTAAAAGGTCGATCCTTAGATGAATGTATGGGGCCTGAAAAAATGATGGACGAAAATACGGTTCAATGTCGCAGCGGCTATTACGAAAAAGTACCGGTGTATAAATAACATGATGCTGCTCATTGGGGTTGTACTTATCATTCTGGTGGCGATAGTACTAATAGCCCTTAAAGATAAAAATAAAAGAAAACCAAAAGAGAGACGTGATCCTGAATGGATAAAGACAGAAGTAAAAATGCCGGATAAACCAATCGAGGAAACAGAAGTATCCAATTCAAAATATTTTAAGAAACAACCGTTGTCTGTACCAGAGCAGGTAATGTTTCACAAGCTAAAATTATGCTTACCTAATCACATCATCCTTGCCCAAGTTGCCTTCAGCCAAATGATAGGAGCTGAAGACGGGACAAAAAAAGAGAACGATAGTAAGTTTGCACGAGCCAAGCAAAAAGTCGCCGATTTTGTTATTTGCGATAAAGCGTTCAATATCATAGCAGCGATTGAAATCGACGATAAATCACACAAGAAAGAAACAGATGAAGCAAGGGACCAGATACTAATGGAGGCAGGTATTCCAACAATCAGATGGAAGGCTGTGAACCTGCCCAATGATGGCGAAATAAAACAGGCGATAGCCCTCTTGAAATGTGATAGCGCGGGCTATGTATTGCTCTGAATCATCATCAATAGAGGGTTCATCTTGGTTGAATCCAAGGTTTATTTCAATCTAAGCAAGAGCCTATCTTCTCAACTCTTCACGGATCACACGGCGTAACGTGGCTTCAATTTGCTCACCATCCATGGCCTGATGCAATGCCTGATTAATCAGCGTCTGATAACCACGATCACCCGCTTTAGCCTTGAAGTAGGCAATGATCGAAGCGTCAAGCATGATAGATACACGTTGCTTGGCAGGCTTTTCATGAAGAGCCGCCACAAACTCTTCACGGCTGACATCTTTGCCACCCATACGCAGCTTTGCCCGTGCTAAATCCTCAGCGGTTAATTTTGGTGCATCATCAGTGGGAGAATGTTTGGTAGAAGAGGTTTGTTTCATCACGGTCCGCCTTTCTCATAGAGATAATCCGGATTGTCTCATTCTGTTCAACATGAACAATTAGCACGACCAGACAATCCAAACTGCCAATGCCAATCATGCGCTGCTCATCATAGTTTTCACGAATATCTTCAAACACGGCCATTGGCCCGGCAAAGACCTTCTCAGCATCAACAAAATCCAGCCCGTGTTTATTCAGGTTGGCTTTCCGCTTTGCTTCGTCCCAGATGTAACGCATATCTCTATTATGCATATAAATATATGCATTTCAAGTGTGCAATGTTGCAGTATTATTAATACGAAGAAACTAAAAATGACAACATAGTGACGACGCTTTCGTGAGTTATAGCAGAATATAGTGATGGAGTGATTTTATAAGGCTATGTTTTTACTTGATATTGTGGGGTAATGCAGGGGTTTGGTACTGATTTGTAATCAGCCGATCGTCTGTTCGAATCAGATCGCCAGCTCCACTAATTCAGTTGTTTATCCCCCTCTCTTCGGCAATTTCCCCTTGTAGCAACGATCTGCTGTTAGCCAAGAATATCAGTGCTAGCTATAACAGTGTGACTCCTCTATAAATATTACTCCTTGGTCAGCGATTAATGCAGCCGTCATTAGCTCTCTTGAGTAGATGCGAAATGCGGGATTAATGATAGCGTGTTCTTCCATGGCAAGTGATAGATCAATCATCTCACTTGATAGTCGGCGAAGTTTTTCAGCAATCTGTTCTTTTGTCATTGAATTATACTTTCGCCAGGAGTGATGGGTGGCGGCACCTGCTTATTTAGGCCAAAATCAGTCATGTCTGGATGCCGTAGTTGCCATGTGTTGAACGGGCTGGGGCAAACAGGATGGATGTTGGTTGGGGCGGAGTGGTGGTATGCGTTAAAATACATATCTGTATGGCCCTGAGTGTGTGCAACCATCATTTACAATGAGGTGGTTGTTGCCGCTCAGTAATGTTCTGCCGGGTGAGTAGTTGGGGTAGAATTGCGATATATAAAGTGCTCGTTTGTGGTTTTGATAGTGGTGCAAGGCATAAGCTGGGTAACTCCCGCGTTTGGAATATGGCTTTTCGCTTGACGAGCCACGGCAGAGGGTGATCCCATGCCCGGTGTTCCGTCACCGTGAATCTCATTCATTATGAGTTATTCATTTTGATCTATTGTAGCCCTGGCAAGCGGTGTGTCAAGTAAATTTGAATAAATAATTTGAAATAGATGAGCATAAAAGAGAGAGCACTAATACTGATCGAGGCAAAGGCCGCCAGTCCGAAGCAGCTGGAAGAGCGGACCGGGATCGATAGGTATCGTTGGCAAAACTTAAAAAACAAAGAGGGACAAAAAGCGACAGAAGAGCATTTAGAGGCGCTTGTTAAGCTTTGGCCCGAATGTGCGTATTGGTTAATCACCGGGAAGACAATCCCTTCCGTGGGTCAGACAGATCCGCAGCATCCTGTAGTATTAAGGAGTGTGGCTGAGGATAATGGCAACTATACCGCGTAAGGCTTCACCTTCTGTTACGGTATCGTGTACGTTATATTGGCCCCATCCGCGCTTGTGCCACAAGGTGGTGGTAAGTGAAGCATCAGTTTAAGTTCGTTGCATAATGTGGAATATGAGTATCGTTTGTATGTTTTTAGTGATGCCCCATTGTGTAAAATACCCGTTTAGTTTGTAAATCATCTGAAAGGAGATAGTTATGTCAAAAGCATCCGCACGTCATTTGTTGGTGGATACCGAAGCGCAGTGCATGGAGATTAAGGCGAAGATAGAGGGTGGGGCAGATTTTGCGGCAATGGCAAAAGAGCACTCTAACTGTCCGTCAAAACGTGATGGTGGTGATCTTGGCGAGTTTGGTCCTGGCATGATGGTTCCCGAGTTTGACAAGGTAGTCTTTTCTGCCCCTTTAAATGCGGTGCAGGGACCAGTGAAAACCCAGTTTGGTTATCACTTGCTGGAAGTGACTGCCCGTACTGAATAATCCTTATCTGGAATTCAGGATTGATAAGGTCGGCCATGTGCCGGCCTTTGTCGTTTTGGTGCGGTGCTGTTTTTTATTTGCTGTGTATTTGCGGAGGTAGCATGGGAGATGTTGTAAAGTTTCAGCGCCCTAAGCTGAGTGAAAAGCATCGGGGCAAGACTTTGTGCCAGAGTGGATTTCACAAATGGGAAGTGGTTAAAGAGTCGCAGTTTGATGTTAAGCAGGGCAAGCTGGTAACACACTATAAGTGTTGTCGTTGTGGCGAGTTAAAAACAAAGGCCATTTAAGTAGTAAGTAGGGCATTGAGCTACAGGTAATGCCCTACCAGTACAAGGAGGTTGCTACCCCTATCTCGGCAGCGACATCTTTTTTGTAAGAGATGAGAATGTCCCAGTGGCGGCTAATGCCTAGCCGATTTTCCCAGTGGGTGGTTAGATGGCTTTTTTGAGTATGGTTTATATACTGTTTTTGTCTGATTGACAGCTGTGTTTTCCAATAGGGTGTGAGGTTAGATAGTAATGAAATGGATACGCTTCCTGCGAATGTTCCAGAGTTCTCTCTTTTGTTTTGTACAACCCCTCCAATCATGCCATAAATAACGCTCTTTTCTGAAAGTGCTACAGCTTTTCCAATCCCTCCATCAACATTAAACACTAAGCAGTTAATGCAACCTAGGTCTTCACTATTAAGACCAAACTTGAGTCGCCATGCAGTGCCACCATCACCGGGTAATCCTGTTTTTGATAGGTTGAGTGTTTCTATATCAACAAGATCCAGGCTTCTGATATATGTTTGGTCGTTTAAGTGGGTGGCTTGAATATTGAACATTGTTAACTTTGAGTTTGGGATTCGCCCTGCGTCTGGCATTAGCATGTCATAGTATGCGGGCCGAAATTGTAGCTGTATGCCTGGCCCGTACATATTGTTGCTAAGGGCCTCTATCCTAATCATGCTGGGCAAGGGGCCTTCGTGCGGGGGGAATGCCTTTTCGGCTATGGTGTGCGTCGGTATTGTTTGCGGGGGTAATTTGCTGCGCTCAATTAGATAGATATTTTTTTTGTGTTGATATTGTCGGTCTTGGTTTTCGGTTAATAGACGAAATTCATAATAGTCGATGAGTGTATCGACAATCTTTGTTTTTTTAATATCGTTTAGAAGTATAAATGTAGGCGTAGACAAGTTTTCCTCATCTTTAACTAGTAACTTCAAGATGGTTTTTTCATGGTCATCAAGCGCTGAAAACCCATTATGAAAGCGGCTTTGACGTGAGGGTGTTTTTTTTATACGGCGGATAAGTGATTGACCATCTTTTTTCATGGATGTGATGCCGTCAAATATTGTTGCTGGAAGTAGCCATGGTGTATTACGGTTAAATAGAGGTTCATTAGTGACCAGCTCTAAGAGCGCGGACATCTGATACGCGCAGTTTTCTTTTGCAAAGTAATAGGTGAATCGTGCATCAAGCAGTTCCCATGCGTGTGCAATTAACTGCTCTATTTCATTGGGCGAAAGGGCAAGTTCATACTCCCACATATCACGCAGTTCGTTTTCGCCATAATTGTGGTTGTATCTGTAAAATTGTGCGTGTGAAAAGGTGGCGTCGTACCCGCCAAATATCCCGTTTGCTATGTAGATCAGTGGATTTTCATTTTCAGGGACAATGGCTCCGTAGTTAATGGTTTGAGAAAGAAGGTCAGCAGGGATGTTTGACTCTTCTGGATTGGCTTTAAGCAGGATATGACCGTAGAACGATGCGGGATTGCTTAAGTAGCCCGTTACAAATATCAGGCTAATGGATTTTATTTTTCCGTTTAAAGACCAGCTCTCAAACTGTTTGCATGAGACCTCAGGCGGAGGAGAGAGACTCCAGTCTAACTGTTTTTTGAGCCATTGATAGCGGGCAATAAAGCGGCATTGGGCATGACTGTCTGGTGTGGTGTCGGGGGCAATGAAAAACGATTTTAGTGTTGCTTCAAGCTCAGCCTCGGGGTTCTTTTTCCCTGTTGCAGAGAGGAAAAAGCCAGGGTTAATTATTTCGCTAGTGGCTTTTTTTGTGAGGAGGGATGTTGTCTGTGGATAGTGCAGTAGTTTGAGCCAGTAGGGGTCGTATGCAATCTTTTTTAATTGGGCCTGTTCTAGAAGGTGGTTAATGTTTGGGGTGGGTTCTGTTGCTTGAACAGTAAGTGTGCATAGCGAAGAGAGAAACAATAAACCGATGGTGGTTTGTAGTAAGTGTCTGATGAGCATATGTGGAGGGGGGCGTATTTATTTTATTGGAAATAAAAAAGCCTGCTGAATGAGCCAGCAGGCTTTGTGTTGTTTTATCAGGGGCCGCTTAGACAGCTTGGCACTGTGTGCCTGTTGTCTGTTTTTGAAGGATTTGGTAATAGTCCTGGGCTTTTTCCTGGGCGTTCTTTTCGATGTAGGTGCTGCTCATTATGGAATTGCCCAGTTCGGTACGCATGGTGCTGACGATGTCTGCATGAGAGGTACTGTTGCAGCCCATGATATTAAGTACGGTGCTCAGGTGTTGGCCACTGCCTTTGATGGTCTCTTCTTCAAGGTTGGCATAGGTTTCGTTGATGAACAGGGCAGCAACAACTTCTTTGCCTTCACAGGTCTGCTTTGATACTCCGGCAGAAGTGACGGCAGTTGTGCCGAGATCCCAAATGACGTTTGATATGGCGGCAGCCCACGGGGTGCTGGAAAATATCATGGCCCCGATGCCGCATTCAGTCCACGGATTGATTTGGTCATCTGCGGCGGAGCTGACTGAAGGCAGCGCCACTAAAAGGGCAGAAGCAGCGACGAGAGTTTTTATTTTATTCATTTGTTAGCCCCATGTTTGTTTGGTTTGTTGTTTTTGATGTGGATTATACCGTGGGTCAAATTAAGGGGCTTTTGTCTTAGTGTCAAGTTGCGAATGGTGTAGCAACGTTATTTGGAGGGGAGGAGTGGTTTGGGAAAACAAAAAAGCCGCAAAATTTGATTTTGCGGCTTTTTAAATTTGTGGTGCCCAGAGACGGAATCGAACCGCCGACACGAGGATTTTCAATCCTCTGCTCTACCGACTGAGCTATCTGGGCGCTGGAAGGCGTGTATTAAACCAATTGCCTCTTTATGAGTCAAGTTTCTTTTAGGGGTTTTACGGATAATAAAGTGATCGTGATACTCTTCTCTGCTTTTAAGGCTTTTAGGATGTGTTGATGATGCGGATGGGCGTGTTGTTGAATCTGTGTTGGGTGGTGGCGGTGGTGCTTTTTTCGTCGGTGGTGGCGTTGGCGGAAGAGGGGAAGCTTGCCCGTTTTCACCATGAGGATATGAAGGGGTGTGTTGCCTGCCATCAGGAGGGGGATGCGGAGCTGTTTCGTAAGGCGACCTCGACGGCCTGTGTTGAGTGCCACAAGAGTAAAGGGGTGCGTACGGATCTGACTCAGGCGCTGCAGCAGCTGGAGGCGGCGATTCTTAAGGCCAAACCGTTGAAGCGGGCGGAAGGGCAGGGGCCGGGCATGAGTGTGTCGATCTATTATGATAAGAGTCGTATTGGCGCGGAGCCTAATGAGATGGTGGCCGTTCCGGCGGGTAAGTTTATTCGCGGCACCGATTATCGTCTGCCGGATGAGGGGCCGCAGCATGAGATGGTGCTGCCAGCGTTCTTAATAGATAGGTATGAGGTGACCAATCTCCAGTATAAAAAGTTTATCGATGCGACCAGTCGCCGTTCGCCAGACCATTTTGTGAACCGTACCTTTCCAGCGGGTAAGGCTGATCATCCGGTGACGGCAGTCTCCTGGTTTGATGCCAAAGAGTACTGTGAGTGGGCCGGTAAACGGTTGCCAGATGATATGGAGTGGGAGAAGGCGGCACGTGGTAGCGATGGCCGTGTCTTTCCGTGGGGCGGGGAGTTCAGTATTGATAAGGCCAATACGCCGGTGCGTTGGGCGGCGCTGGGGTTGAAGGGGGATACCACCCCGGTAGGGGCGTTTGAAGGGGGTAAAAGCCCGTTTGGTCTCTACGATATGACGGGCAATGTCTGGGAGTGGACCTCCTCCTGGTATCAACCCTATCCGGGCAATAAACGGATTACTGAGAACTATGGTGAGCGGTATAAGGTGCTGAAGGGTGGGTCGTGGTGGGACTGCTCTTTTTATAAGTGCGGAATTTCGGCACCGCTCTTTAACCGGAGCTTTTTTCATCCACGTACCAAAAACGAGAGTTTTGGTTTCCGTTGTGCCAGTGATAAGTAGGGGCGGGTGATGAGAGCGTTCTGGATTGTCTTGCCGTTGGTGCTGTTGGGGTGTGGCAAAACTGCGCCCCCTCCTGTTGTGGCTGTGTCGGCGGGAATGGTGTTGGTGCCGGCCGGTGAGTTTGTGATGGGCAGCAATCAGGTGGACGATTCGGGCAAACAGGCGGAGTTTGGTTTTCGCGAGCCGATGTATCTGGATGAACATCCGCAACACCGGGTGATGGTGGACGCTTTTTATATTGATGTGCATGAGGTGAAGAGTGCCGACTATAAGCAGTTCATCCTTGAGACCGGCGCTGAGCCACCGCCGCCCTGGGTACAAAATGGTTATAACGTGAGCCAGATGCGCCTGCGAGAGTTTGACCTGGAGCCGTTGCGAGGGATTGCGGCAGACTATTTTCAGCTCGACATGGATATCAGCACCCTTGATAAACCCCAGCTACTGGCGGAGTTGGTCAAGATCCAGCAGCAACAGGATGGCCTGCCAGTGACCGCTGTGAAGTGGTATGACGCGGCGACATACTGTTTGTGGCGTGGCAAGCGGCTGCCGACTGAGGCGGAGTGGGAGAAGGCGGCCCGTGGCAGTGATGGTCGTGATTATCCTTGGGGTAACGAGTGGCTGCCGGAGAAGAGCAATATTGGCGATGGTGAGGTGGTATTGGCCAATGTAGGTAGTTATGCGGAGGATCGTTCGGTTTATGGTGTGTATGATCTCGGTGGCAACGTCTCAGAGTGGGTGGATGATTGGTATCGTGCCTACCCGGGGGCGGAGTATCAGAGTCCCTTTGCCGGTGATATTCACAAGGTGATCAAGGGTGGTGGTGCGGGGGTTGGCCATTACGCGCTGAGTTATTTCTTCCGTTCGGCGCGCCGTGGTCAGGCCGATCCATCGGCGATGAGTACCGATGTGGGATTTCGTTGTGCCCAGAACGCAGGGTAGTTGAAGCGAACTCTCCCCAGCGCCGGGGAGAGTCTGTAAAGCAGTTTACTGCGCGGGTGGTACATACCCTTCAGGCATGGCAACACCGTCGCCACCACTAAAGAGAAACTTGTCCATCTCCTCTTTCAGAAAGCTTTGGGCTTTCTGATCCATCAGCGACAGGCGGTATTCGTTGACCAGCATGGTCTGATGTTTTAGCCACCCCTGCCACGCCTGCTGAGAGATCTCTTCGTAGATCCTTTTCCCCATTTCGCCAGGATAGGGTTGACGCTCCAGACCGGGCAACTCTTTGTTCAGCTTTTTGCACATCACCATGCGGGCCATCGGACACACTCCACTGTTCTATTAAAAGTGGGCCATTCTAACAAACAGGGGCGGGGGCGGCTATTCTCATTCCTGGGTTATGGATGAGTGGTGGGTTTAGTGCCCAAACTCTCCAGTAGTCGCTTCACTGGCGCTGCTAATCCGCGGGCATCCGGGCGGGCCGGGTTGTACCAGGTCTGGTTGCCATCATCGTGAATAGTTGTACCGGTGCCTCGGAGCTGCGCCACCACGGGGGTAATGTTGAGGTGAAAGTGGCTGAAGCTATGACGTAACGGCGCGATACGGTTTTTGATGGTGGCGGGGTAGCCCAGCCTCTCTTTGCACCAGGCAAGCAGTGCATCATCACTCTGTTCCCCCTCCAGCTCTGGCAGACACCACAGTCCACCCCATATGCCCGCAGGTGGGCGCTGCTGTAGCAGTACTGCATTGTCGCTGTTTTGTAGCAGCAGCATGGTCACCTGGCGTGTGGGAATCTGCTTTTTGGGGCGTGCCGTGGGCAGGGCATTTTGCACCCCTTGGGCGTAGCCCGCACACCCCTGTTGTACTGGGCAGTCGTGGCAGCGGGGTTGGCTGCGGCGGCAGAGTGTCGCCCCCAGATCCATAATTGCCTGGGTATAGTCACCGTTGCGCTGTTGCGGGGTGTGCTGTTCAGCCAGTTGCCACAACTTTTTTTCGATGGCGGGTGTGCCGGGCCACCCCTCAATGGCGTGATAACGGCTGAGTACCCGTTTGACGTTGCCGTCGAGAATGGGGTGGCGCTGCTGTTGTGATAGCGAGAGGATCGCACCCGCGGTGGAGGGGCCGATACCGGGGAGTGTCACCACCGCCTCAATTTGTGGTGGGAATGTGCCGCTGTATTCATCTCGTATCTGTTGTGCGGCTTTGTGCAGGTTGCGGGCGCGGGCGTAGTAGCCCAGCCCGGTCCAGAGATGCAGTACCTCATCCTGAGGGGCGTTGGCAAGGGCGGCAATGTTGGGAAAGCGCTGCATGAAGCGCTCAAAGTAGGGGATGACGGTGCTCACCTGGGTCTGTTGCAACATGATTTCAGAGACCCATACCCGGTATGGACTCTGCTCTCTCTGCCAGGGTAGATCTTTACGGCCATGGTGGTCGAACCATTGGAGTAGCAGGTTGCTGAAGGTATCTATTGGCATGGGCATTTATGGTTTTAGAGACAAAAAGGTGAGGTATTGTACGGGTTCCTGCTGCTGCCGGGTGCGCTGAGTGGCCTTGGAGCGTAGAATGGCACACATCCTCCGATGTGGTTGCCCGTATATATAGGCCTGCCTGTTACATTGTTATGGTTGAACGGGTGGCTGGATAGTGGGGCAGGTGGGGATGTTTACACAGATAAGTTTTTACAGGTCAGATGAAAAGAAAAGTTAAAAAACAGCTTGTCAGCCATCCCAATCTCATCTGTTCTGAGGATATGAAGGTGACCTCTCATGTGCAGCGGGAAAAAGGGGAGTGGATTATCAATACACTCATGATTGAAGGTTACGACGTGCCTTTTAAGTACCGGCGTAAAAAAGAGTATCAGGCGCTGAAAGGGGCGCGGGTCAATTTAACCTACTATCCGGATGTGGAGACCGTTGCCTTTATTGAGATGGAAGTGATGACAGTGGTCCAGATTCGCATCGCCTGAGCCAAGCGTGGTGGCAGGTTTAGCCATCCACTACCACCTCACTCTCGGTTGTGCGGGCCAAAAGCTGGCGCTCTACCTCATCCAGGGTCGAGGGAATTCCGTAAAGAATCAGCGTATCGCCACTCTCCAGCCGGGTATCGTCTGCCGGGTGGGGGGTCCGTTTGCCATTGCGTTGCATGGCAATGATGTTGACCTCCTGTCCGGTTAGCCCCAGGGCACCAATCTCTCTTCCTGTCGCCCAGCTATCACTGCTCAGGTCGATGGCGTGCAGCTCTGCAGGGCTGTTGCCACCGGCCATCAGACTATCCTCGACGCCGGGAAAGAGCTGGTGCATCAGTTCGTAACGCCCCCGCTGTACCTGACGCACCTTGCTGAAGATGCGGGCGGCGGGCACCTTGAGCAGGAACAGCAGGTGTGAGGCCATCATGAGGCTCGCCTCCAGAATCTCCGGAATCACCTCCGTTGCGCCAGCGTCGAGCAGGTTCTGCAGCTCACTGTCATCACGGGTACGCACCACAATGGGGATGGTGCTGTTAACACTGCGCACATTGTGCAGGATTTTAAAGGCAGGGCCGGTACCGTCGGTACAGACCATCACCGCCGCAGCGTGCTCCAGTCCGGCGGCCTTGAGCAGATCGAGGCTGGAGGCGTCGCCGTAGGTGACCGGCTCCTTGGCCTTAACGGCGTTCTGGATCAACACCGGGTCCAGATCCATGGCGACGAAGTTGATCCCCTCATCCTCTAAAAAGCGGGCAATGGTCTGCCCCAGCCGGCCATAGCCGCAGATGATGACATGGCCAGAGAGGCCGTGGGCCGTCACCTCCACATGTTCACGAAC
This sequence comes from Gammaproteobacteria bacterium, assembly GCA_021731365.1. Lineage (GTDB taxonomy): Bacteria > Pseudomonadota > Gammaproteobacteria > Tenderiales > Tenderiaceae > JAKFXL01. The sequence goes on from JAKFXL010000049.1 coordinate 26,472, forward strand.
CGCATCTTTGCTCATGGTCACCGCCTGTGGCAGTAGCCGTGCAGCGAGTCGGCCATTGGCGCGGATGAGTAGTGGTGAGATCGCCATGCTGATCAGCAGCGCCGCCAGCACCACCTGACCGTAGTGCTGTTCGATATTGCCGCCGCTGATGGCCAGTGTCAGGATGGCAAAACCAAACTCGCCACCGTGGGCCAGCACCAGCCCGGTACGCAGGGATACCGCGTTGTTCCAGCCACCCAGTCGACAGAGTACGGCGATGACCACTACTTTGAAGAGGATAAGGGCGGTCAGTAGCAGCAGGATCCAGACCCAGTAGGTGGGCAGGATTTTGAGATCAAGCAACATGCCCACGGTGATGAAAAACAGCCCCAGCAGCACGTCACGGAAGGGGCGCACCTCCGCTTCTACCTGATGGCGGAACTCGGTCTCGCCCATCATCATGCCCGCCACAAAGGCCCCCAGTGCCAGTGATAACCCCAGCTGTTCTGTTAACCACGCCGAACCGAGGGTGATCAGCAGTACCGTCAGGGTAAATAGCTCCGTGGAGCGAAAGCGTGCCACGCTATGGAAGAGTGGGCGCAGTACCCAGCGGCCAATGATCAGAATTAGCCCCAGTGCCAGCGCCCCTTTGGCAACGGCGCTGATGACAGTGAGTGTGGAGGGGGTTTCAGCATTCACCGAAGTGGAAGCCAATATAAGGAATGGGATCACCATCACATCCTGGAACAGCAGAATGCCCACGGCGTTGCGGCCATGGCGGGTATGCAGTTCGATCTGGTCGGTAAGCTGTTTGATCACCAGCGCGGTGGAGGACATGGCCACCACACCACCGAGGATCAGCGCCCCCTCCAGTGTCATGCCAAAATAGACCCCAACCACAGCGGTAATGGCAGTGGTGACAATCACCTGCGCCCCGCCCAGCCCAAGCACCACCCCCTTCATCCGCATCAGCTGTGACAGGGAGAACTCGAGACCAATGGTAAAGAGCAGGAAGACCACCCCAAACTCAGCAATGTCGCGGGTACGCTCCGTATCATCCACCAGCCCCAGACCGTAAGGCCCCATCGAAACACCGATAGCCAGATAGCCCAAAATGGGCGGCAGTTTCAGACGCAAACAGACCACCACCACCGCAACTGCGGCGGCGAAGAGTATAAGGATGTCGTTAAGGTAGCCGTGATCCATCTTTAGTTTGTCGTTGTTGCAAGGTGAATGGGTTAGTGCGCCCCTCTGATAGTGTCACTGTTGAGTTGTTTTTAGAAGAGTTTTTATAGGGTTGGGGTGGTCCGGGGGGGCTGTTGTTGTGCTGTTCTATTTAAGCAAGTTCAAGTTCAAAATTACCTCTAGTATTGGTAGTTGGCGCTTTGGTAGTTAAAGTGCCTGACAGAGACTCCTTGACGCAATTGGCCACTACATTTGCAAGTCGGCATGGTACGGCGTTTCCAATTTGAGAATACACTCTGCTACTTGGCCCACAGAAAATGTACTTTGGGGGAAAAGTTTGAAGTAATGCGGCCTCATTGATTGTTAGCCTCCGTAGGTATGAGGGCGCGTCATGCATTCCTTGGGGCTTGCCACCTGAGATCAAATGTCTATGGTACTCCTCTGTCCATGCCTCTTTGCCATAGTACAGGTGATTGTCATCTATAATCGGGGTTCTGTTGCCCCCCATGCTTGCTGGTAGTGTGCTTGCCCAGCCATCAGGGTTGAGTGGTCTCCCTTGGCCGTTAAACAACATTCCAGCGTAAGGGGATTTTCGAAGCACTGGCTTGGCGGCTAATGTAATTTTTGCGTTGCAAATATGGCTATTGTTTTTTGAGCCTGGCTGCCCTAGCGGTACTAGCGTATCTCTCAACGTAGGTGCTGATTTTCTATGTTTATGAAAGGCGGATGCAAAAATAGGGTTAATCCCGCTTTTTACTCCGATAAAAAAGACTCGTTCTCGCGATTGAGGGACACCGTAGTCTTTGGCGTTTAATATATGAATGGTTATTGCGTATCCGGCTTTTTGGAAGCGAGAAAGAAGAGAGGCCCTTACAGTTTCAAATTTAGCAAGTGTCCCAAGGGCTTTTACATTCTCCATTACAAAAATCTTGGGTCGAATTTTTTCAACGATATTGCAAAAACTGAATATTAATTTGCTTCTAGGATCTGAAGGATCCATCTTTCCAGCGACCGAAAACCCTTGGCATGGTGGGCCGCCAAATACCACATCCACATTATTGAATGAATGAAGCGCGGTTCCGCATACATCAATGTCACCCTCAAAAAGTTCGGTTTCGGGGTGATTTGCACGGAATGTATCACATGCGTGTTTATCCATTTCATTTGCTGCAATGATTTTAAAACCGGCCGCTTTGAAGCCTACGTCCATGCCACCGGCTCCGCTAAACAGGGAAATAGCCTTCATTGTTATATTCCAATTTCGAATAATTTAAGAATCATAGCATGATAATCCCCCTGGGTTAAAGTCCAAATGATGGAAATATGAATAAATCAATACACGACAATTTATACCAAAAGCTTATATCTGAGTTAACGCAGGAGCGGATTAGATTGAATATTTCTCAAGGTGAGCTTGCGATGCAGGTCAGGTTGAATCAATCGGATGTATCTAAAATTGAAAAATTTGAAAGGCGCTTGGATGTGCTTGAGTTTGCTATGATTCTGAAGGCTCTTAGGGTGGGTGAAAATGTTCGGCTTCAGAGTATCGTAAAAGAGTTCACTGGTGTTCCTTTATGACCTGTATCGCAGAGCGGAACTATTCGGCACAGTATTACGTTAATACTAGACTCGGCGTAGCGAAAACAAGGAAAGTGGAGGATTTTTTGGAGTTTGGCCCGGATGTACATCAATTGCTCGCTGATTTAATTGAGGTGAAAGCAAAAGGCTTTCGAGGGGTAGTGGTGACGGCGTTAACTGGCATTCATCTTGATGAGGGTTATGATCCGTTGAATAATTTTTACGGATGTAATCCACGGTCAATTTTTGAAGGTGGAATCTGGTATGCCTTACAAGAAAATGGTATTCCATGTGGAAAATCAGACCCGCTGAATGTTGCAAAAAATGCTAATCAATTAAACGAAGACTGGGCGCAAGGTCGCAGGCCACAAACAGCAGCTACGGCAGTAGTTGAATTCCTCCGTATAGTGATGAAATCGAGTAAAGTTAAGCGTGCGCGGTTAATAGACTATTTTTTTTACCGTCTTTGGGCGTATGCGATGAGCATTGCTAACTATCAGCTTGTGGATGTTGATCCATCATCCCGCTCTAGGCAAATGTTAGGTAATAAGATAATTAGGTTTACCCTTAAGTATCCTGAGTCGGGAAAACTTCCTCAATTCTTGATTTCTCAATTGCTTCTTGGCGTTTTCGATGCTTCAACGGTAGGCGTGATTGGTGGAGGCGAAAGTGTTTTTGCGACTAACACAACTTCAAAGAAGCCAGCTGATATATGGCTGGAGGTTAATGGAGCGCCAACTAATTTATATGAGATTACGGTTAAGCCAGTTTCGAAAAAAAGGCTTGATGATAGTCTGGATGCTCTTAAATCAACAGGACATTTGAATAATTCAGTAACGTTTGTATGCAGAATGGAGATGGATATTAAGGAGCTTGATGTTGTGGATGGTAGTTATGAATACAAAGGCAAGCGCTTTGATTTTATTGATTATCAATTTTTTTGTCAGTCGCTCTGTGCTCTGCTGAGTGATAAAGGTTTTTCGACAGTTTTAAATAGCATGTCACAATTTGTCAGGGATATGCACGTGTCGATGGAAACAAAGACAGGATGGAATGAATTCTTTGCAGAACATCTCTAAAAAACACTTTGCATGAATGGTTTTACAGTATGTTTCAATGTTGTATAGAGTGTCCAATGTCTTCGATGTGCTGAATATGGCTGGCGAATTAAATGAATTACATGACCTCTTCTTTTACAAGTCTGGGTTGAGCGATCTGAGTCAGGTTATCTATCGATTTGGTTGTTACGGTTGTGGTGGGGGCATGATCATCAGTGAGGGTGCGACTAAAGGGTGCCATCAGTTCACGGAAGATGCGGGTCAGCAGTCGTGACTCCTGGGTGACGATGTCGGCCTGTCCCTCCATCTCCTGCATAAAGGCCAGGCGTTTGCCAAAGCTGGTGACCAGGGGGGATGGCAGTGATACCTCAACGGCGTAGCTCTGTTGCCGGGGCACCTGGGAGATGTTGCTGACCTGTCCCCGAACCAGGCCGTACTCCTGATAGGGAAACCCGGCGAGGCGGATGTGGACCTGCTGCCCAACCCGCAGTTTGCCGGAGTTGTTGAGGGGGACACGCATCTTGCCGAGGATCGCCCCGGCATCGGTGGAGACGATGCTCATCACCTCGTCCCCGGCGGCGACATACTGGTTGTCGCTCCAGTAGTCGAAGAGCGCTACCCGTCCGGCGGTGGGGGCGCGCAGTACGTATGCCCGCTCCCATTCGGCGATGCGTCCGAGCAGGGTCTGGTACGCCTCGTCGATCTGGGTCCGCATCTGCTCACCCCGGCGTTCGTCGATAACGCGCAGTTGCAGCCGCTCTTCGTTGGCACGGCTCAGGTCGATACGTGCTGCGGCCCGTTCTGACTCCAGCTGCTCTTCGGCGCGGCGTAGCTCCAGCCGTTCGACGCGTTTGTCGTCGAGCATCTTTTCCGAGATGGTGCCCGCCAGTTGCAGATTGGTGTATCGGGCCAGATCTTTCTCCAGCAGTGTGCGCCGCTCGCGCAGCGTCTGCCCCTGACGTTCAAGGATCTCCAGCAGTGCCGCCGTTTCATGCCGCCGCGCCTCCAGCGCCTGTAGCTGTTGTGCGGCGCGGTCATGGCGCAGGGACTCCAGGTATTCGCTGCAGCGCACCTGATAAGAGGAGTAGGCCTCTTGCAGTGCCCCCAGCCGTAGCAGTGGCTGGGTGGTGCGAACGGCATCAATCTGACACGTGCGGGCGGCGCTGCTGTTGTTGAGCTGGGTGGCAAGGGTGAGCACGGCCTCGGTATTGACGCTGTTTTCAATCACCGCCAGCATGTCGCCAGCGGCCACCTGCTGTTGGTCACGCACGGTAATCTGCTGTAGCTTGCCGGCACTGGGGGCGACTATTCGTGCGGGGGGCATGGGGGTGGTGACCACAACTCGCGCCGGGACCACCTCGGGGTATTTGACCCACCACGCCACGCCGATTAGTGTGGCAATACCGATGCAGACAACGGCAGTGCCCCAGCGTAATACCCAGGGCGAGACGGCCCCCAGCACCTCGCGGGCGTAGTGGCTGTATTCCCCCAGGTCGTTATGGATCTCTAACCGTGGCATGGTTTGCGCTCCTTGATTGAGATCATTGCCCCAGCTCCAGCTGATTTTTGACCAGACTGAAATAGGCCCCCTTGCGGCGGGTGAGGCTGGGGTGGTCGCCCAGCTCCACCAGCTCACCACGGTCCAGCACAACAATCTGGTGGGCATTTTTAACGGTGCTAAGGCGATGGGCGATGACAACCACGGTGCGGCCCTGGTAGAACTCTTCCAGATTTTCCACAATCACCCGCTCGTTATGGGCGTCGAGTGCGCTGGTGGCCTCGTCAAAAAAGAGGAAGTCCGGCTCCTTATATATAGCGCGGGCAATCAGGATGCGCTGGCGCTGGCCACCACTGAGGCTGATGCCGCTGGCACCGATGCGGGTGTTGTACCCCTGTGGCAGCCGTTCGATCATCTCCGCCAGGTTGGCGATGTGTACCGCACGCAACAGCCGGTCACGATCGATCGCCCCTTCTGAATCCGATTCGGTGATGTTGCGGGCGATGGTATCGGCAAAGATGTAACCGTCCTGCATCACCACCCCACAACGCTGTCGCCAGAGCTGGGTATCGATATCCCCAAGGGGGACCGGGCCGACCTGAATCCGGCCACTCTCCGGTGCATAAAACTTCAGCAGCAGTTTGAGCAGCGTGGTTTTGCCACTGCCGCTGGCACCGACGATGGCGGTGATCTTGCCTTGGGGGATCTCCAGATTGATATTTTTTAATACCGGTTCAGAGCGTGGGCTACCGTAACGGAAGGTGAGATTGTTGGAGATAACAATGTCCCGTTGTGTTGGCATTACCTTCACCTTGGCGGTATCGCCGGCATCCTCTTCGTCGCGGTGGTGAATCTCTGCCAGACGGTCAAGGCTGATGCGGGCATCCTGCCAGGATTGGATAAACGAGACAAAATTACGCACCGGTACGTTGAGCTGGCCGATGATGTACTGCACGGCCAACATCTGCCCCAGTGTCATCTGGCCATTGATAACCGCCTTGGCGGCCAGCACCGTGATCAGAATATTTTTTACCTCATTAATAAAGTTGCCGCCGGTGGTCTGGTACTGCAGCAGCGCCAGCCCTTTTATCGATACCCGAAACAGCCGTACCTGAATCGCCTCCCACTCCCAGCGTCGCCGTTTTTCTGAATTATTAAGTTTAATCTCCTGCACACCGTTGATGAGCTGCACCATGCTGCTCTGGTTGCCCGAGGCCTGATCAAAGCGGCGGTAATCGAGTTCGGCGCGCCGTTTCATAAAGGCCAATACCCAAAACAGGTAGAGCACCGTACCGGCGAGAAAGATAAAAAATATCTGTGTGTTGTAAATGGCCAGCACAATGCCAAACAGCACGATACTGAAGACGGAAAAGAGCATGGAGAGTGTTGAGGCGGAGAGAAAGTTTTCCACCCGGTCGTGGTCCTGTACCCGCTGCAACAGATCACCGATCATCTTGGCATCAAAAAAGGCCATGGGCAGGCGCATCAGCTTGCGTAAAAAATCGGAGAGCAGGGAGATCTGCATCCGTGATCCCACATGCAGCAAGATCCAGTTACGGACAATATCAACACTGGTCTGCGACAGAAACAGCATCAGCTGCGCCGCCAGAATCAGATAGACAAAATTCAGGTTTTGAAACTGAATGCCGTTGTCGACAATCGCCTGGGTTAAAAAGGGAAAACTCATCAGCAGCAGGCTGCCAATAAACAGGCCCAATAACAGTTGACCAATCAGATGGCGATGGGGGCGAAAATAGGGGGTGAGAAAACGGATGCCACGCCGTGGTTCACGTCCTGGATCATCATGTTCGTAAAACTCAGGGGTTGGCTCCAGCAGCAGGAGCAGGCCGGGGGTATCCTCCGGGGCATCGCGCTGCCCTAACCACCCCTCCATAAATTCACGTTTGTTATATTTTATTAAACCGTGGCCGGGATCAGCCGCATAGACAAAGTCACCTTTGACACGGTGGATAACAATGAAATGGCGTTGTCGCCAATAGGCGATGCAGGGCAGTGGCACCTCATCAAGGGTGGTGATGGGGATCTGTATGGCCAGTGATTTCAGACCGATAGACTCAGCGGCAGCGGCAATGCCGCCCATGGAGACCCCTTCACGGGTAATGCCGCACTCTTCATGCAGCTGCTCCTGATCAACAACACGGCCATAGTGGTGTGCCACCATCCGCAGACATGTCGGGCCGCAGTCCATCTGATCCATCTGTCGAAAAAAGGTGAAACGTCTCATCATCTACTCACTTTTCCGGTGACAACACTAAGCCGCACAGGATTGATTCAACTCGTTGAAGCGGCCATAGTGAAAAACGTAGGGTTGATTGGAGTAGTCCAGGCCCTGTAACTCATGGGCGTAGCGATCGATGGCGGTTTCGTAACAGGCGTGAAAGCCGCGATAGAGTAGTGTGCCTTCGGCGGTATAAAACGTTGGTTGCGCCAGACTCTCCAGATCACGTTGAAACTTTAATAGATAAAATCCCAGACGGGCGCGGGCCTCATCGGCCTGTGGGGTAGTAAAGAGTTGGTGTAACAACCCTTCCAATAGAACAGTGACAATCAGGCTGTAGGTAAATAGCCCATGAAACGCCGAGTAGAGTGTGCGCTGATCGCTACAGTTTTTAACGATATCGCAGAGCAGGCTTTTGGGATTGATGTTTAAAAAGCGCTCATTGTTCAAGGTGGCAGCGTTAAAAACAACGTGGCCGCCCTGATGGGCAAAATCATCTAAAAAGAAGATGGGGCTAGGGCGTTCAACCCGGTTTAAAAAAGCGGTGCCGTGCATAGAGAGTGTGGCAAAAGAGTTGGGTGCCTCCGCTTGATAGAGTTGCACCCGCCTGTTGGCAATGCAGAGCAGTTGATAAATATCGGGCCGTATTTTACGCATTAACGTTAAGGCGTGGTTAAAGGTGTTTTGCAGTTCAGCCACCTCATTCACGGCGACTGTTGCGGTGTGTATATTTTTTGTCTCTGTGAATAGTGGCCAGACGATGGGGTCGAGGTGATAGGTGAACTCCAATATACCTGCGGCAGAGAAGCGGGCCGGAACAAAGTTCATGGCGTTGACGCTATTCAGTGGTGCGGCCATCCAATGGGTAGCAATGCTATGAATGTTGGTATCACTCTGCTGCAGTGGTGTCAGCCCTGTGATATATCCAATCCTTGGCAGGTGAGCGATGCCGTGTGCATCGGCGGTGAGCTTTAACCGTAACGGGCGTGCCGACTCTGGCAGATAGCTGTAGAGGATCTGCTGCAGATCAATATCATGGCGGCGCGCAGTGAACCATGAGAAAAGTGCCGGCTCAAGCAGGGCCGCCTCATCGGTAATCAGATCGGTTAACTCGGGCGCATGACGCGATAGCAGGCCGTGCAGGGTGACGGCCAGTTCACATTGGCCATCATCGGTGGCGTTGGCAATGTACTGTACAAGTTCGTGGTTAATCATGACGTGCCTCCCGTGATGTGAAAAGTGGGGCAGTGGGATTAGAGTGAATGGGCCCCACCGCCCCAGAACTGCAGCGGATGGGTTAGATCAGGGCGACGGCGCTGAAAGAGGCGACGTTGACCCGTGACAGGCTAGCCCCTGCCAGCAGCTGGGTGCCGGTGTGGCAGCCGGACAGTACGCCGCCAGTGATCTTTTCCAGGGCTGCAGTATCATCAATGGCCGATGCAGATGACTTAAACGCATCAAAAGATGATTTTTTTACCTGGCTGTTTTTGAAAAGCTTCATAATCGTATCTCCATATAAAGGTTGTTAAATGCCGAACAATACACACCATGGCTCAGCGTGATGTGGTGCGGGACCGGTGTGGTGCCAATGACACCGTGCCGTCTCGCGCCTCTTTGCGGGGGGTCTTGAGTGGTATCGCCCCTGCGGTATTAAAATTACCGTGTTGCAGTGTTATGTTCAGTCAAGGAGTTCACAGGGTGGGTGTGAAAAAATTACATACAGGGTGTCTCTCTGCGGCGTTGACGCGAATGTAGTAAAATTTGCCGCTTCATTAACTGAGTGGTCGATTATGGAAATTATTGTGAATGGTGAGCCACGTCAGGTGGCCACGCCCTACAGCGTGGCGGATCTGATCAATGATCTGGCGCTGGCGGGGCGTCGTCTGGCGGTAGAGGTGAATCTGGATATCGTGCCCCGTAGCCGTCATGGCGAACATCAGCTACAGGCGGGGGATCGGGTGGAGATTGTGCACGCCATCGGTGGTGGCTAATAGTCATCGGTGAATTGGCGCACCACAGGGTATAATTGCCGCCATCTCGAATTAGCTATACAGGAATCGTTATGTCCACACCCCACGCCGCTACATCCCACGACCCATTGATCATCGCCGGGATTGAGTTCAGCTCCCGCTTGCTGGTAGGTTCTGGCAAATATAAATCCCTGGAAGAGACCCGTCTGGCCACCGAGGCCTCCGGCGCCGAGATCATCACCGTGGCGGTGCGTCGCACCAACATTGGCCAGAATCCCGATGAGCCGAGCCTGCTGGATGTGGTGCCGATGGACAAATACACCATCCTGCCCAATACCGCCGGCTGTTATAACGCCGAAGACGCGGTGCGTACCTGCAAGCTGGCGCGTGAGCTGCTGGATGGCCACGATCTGGTTAAACTTGAGGTGCTGGCGGATGAGAAGACACTCTTCCCCAATGTCATCCAGACCCTCAAGGCCGCTGAAATTCTGATTAAAGATGGTTTTAAGGTGATGGTCTACACCACCGACGATCTGACGATCGCCAAAGAGCTGGAGTCCATGGGATGTGTGGCGGTGATGCCGTTAGGGGCACCCATTGGTTCCGGGCTGGGCATTCAAAATCCATACAACATCCGCTTCATCGTTGAGGCGCTGACAGTGCCGGTACTGGTGGATGCTGGCGTTGGCACAGCCTCTGATGCGGCGCTGGCCATGGAGTTGGGGTGTGATGGTGTGTTGATGAACAGCGCCATTGCGGCTGCGCGTAATCCTGTGCTGATGGCCTCCGCCATGAAACACGCCATCATCGCCGGGCGCGAGGCCTTTTTGGCCGGGCGTATGCCACGTAAACAGTACGCCAGCGCCTCGTCCCCCATTGATGGCCGTTTCTTTTAATCGCCGCTGCCAACGTACACACTAACAACTGCTGAATAACCATGACCTCTAACGATAAAGCCCACCGTCCTATCCGTAGTTTTGTATTGCGCCAAGGGCGCATGACCGGTATGCAGGAGCGTGCGCTGGTTGACCACTGGCCCCATTTTGGGGTGGAGGTTGATAGTGGCATGCTCGATCTGACAGCGCTGTTTGGCCGCGATGCGCCACGCATCCTGGAGATCGGTTTTGGCATGGGTGACGCACTGGCAGAGATGGCGCTGGCGCAGCCGGAGCAGGATTACATCGGCATTGAAGTTCACCGCCCTGGCGTGGGGCGGCTGATGGGACGGCTGGTGGAGCAGGGCAACGACAACGTCCGTATCTTCAATCACGATGCTATCGAGGTACTTAAGCAGTGCATCCCCGATGGCTCGCTCGACCGGGTGCTGCTCTTCTTTCCTGACCCGTGGCACAAGAGCCGCCACCACAAACGGCGCATTGTGCAGGCTGAATTTATCGAAACGATCCGCAGCAAACTCAAACCCGGTGGACTCTTTCACATGGCTACCGACTGGGAAGATTACGCCCTCTGGATGATGGAGAAGATGGCAGCGGCACCGGGTTACGAAAACGTGGCGGGGGTGGGCAACTACGCCGAGCGCCCCGACTACCGGGTGCTGACTAAATTTGAAAAGCGCGGCCAGCGTCTTGGTCACGGTATTTGGGATCTGATTTTTCAGCGGATCTGAACAGCGAGTTAAGGCGTCGTTAAGTGTGACGGCATAGATTGTTTTGGCCTGACAGGCCAGCACCATTGACCCACCTCCAGCGGAAATCAACAGCGTTTATGTCACTACGTCACAACTTTATTAAACCACTGCTGCTGATTCTGGCACCCCTTGGACTCATCGTTGCTTTTTTATCCCTAAGCCGGTTTGGTTTTTTTGTCTGGCAGTATGAACGTATTGCCGAGGCAGGGGACTACTCCTTCATCTTCCTGCAAGGGGTGCGGTTTGATCTGGTACTGGTAGCGATGATGATGGTTATTCCCGCCGCCCTCACGCCACTCTTCTGCACACACCTGGCCCTCTTCAAACAGTGGCGGCGTTTTTTACTGCTCTACCTCACCATCGGCTTTGTCTTTATCGCCTTCATGGAGCTATCTACCCCCTCCTTTATCAATCAGTATGATTCGCGCCCCAACTACATCTTTGTGGAGTACTTGAAACATTACAAAGAGGTTGGCTCCACACTGCTGGCAGAGTATCCACTGCAACTGCTGCTGGCCGTTGTTGTAGTACCGCTGGTGAGCTGGGGGTTTGTCCGCACCACACGACGGCTGCTGGTACTGGAGCGCCCCATTCACTGGTTTCCGGCACTGCTGCTGGTGCCCATTGTATTTATCAGCTTTGTTGCAGCGGGCCGTTCAACACTTGACCACCGTGCCGTCAATCCCGCCACCGTCGCCATCAGCGCAGACCATCTGGTGAATGATTTGCCACTCAGCTCCGCCTACACCGTGCTCTACTCCATCTACCTCTCCGGTAAAGATGAAGAGGGCGGCATTCCCTACGGCAAAATGGAGTTTGAAGAGGTTGTCAAAATAGTGCGCCAGGAGATGGGTGTCGATCCCGCAAGCTTCACTGCCGCCGACTCACCCTCGCGCCATCTGCAACAGAGCACCGCACCACGCGACAAACCCTACAACCTCATCATCGTATTGGAAGAGAGCCTGGGTGCAGAGTTTGTTGGCAAATTGGGGGGCTTACCACTCACACCTAATATTGATGCCCTCGCCGCAGAAGGGATCTGGTTCGACAACCTTTATGCCACCGGCACACGTTCAGTGCGCGGCATTGAAGCCGTTGTCACCGGCTTTCCCCCCACCCCAGCCATCAGCGTTGTTAAACAGAGCAAATCACAGCGCGATTTCTTCAGCCTTGCCAGCTTCCTGAAGGCGCGTGGTTACGACACCGGTTTTATCTATGGTGGAGAAGGGCACTTCGACAACATGCGTAGCTTTTTTATGGGCAACGGTTTCAACTATGTTATCGACCAAAATGATTATGCCAACCCCGTCTTCAAAGCCACCTGGGGCGTCTCCGACGAAGACCTCTTTACAAAGGCCGACGAAAAATTCAGCAGCTACGGAGACAAACCTTTTTTCGGTCTTGTCTTCAGCTCGTCCAACCACTCACCGTTTGAGTTTCCTGATGGCCGCATAACACTGCACGACAGTGACAAACAGACCGTCAACAACGCCGTTAAATATGCCGACTACGCCGTTGGCCAATTTATCGCCAAGGCCAAAAAATCCAACTACTGGGACAACACCTTGATACTGGTCATCGCCGACCACAACTCTCGCGTCTACGGTGCCACACTGCTGCCGGTGGATCGCTTTCATATCCCCGCGCTGATCCTCGGCGGCCCGGTAAAACCCGATGTCATCCCAACACTCGCCAGCCAGATCGACATCGGCCCCACACTCTTCTCCATGATGGGGGTGAGTGGCGAACACCCCATGATCGGCCGTGATCTCACCGTGCCAGAAAACCGCAACCGCACAGGCCGCGCCATCATGCAGTTTGATAAAGTACAAGCCTACATGGAAGGCAATGAACTGGTACTGCTACGGCAAGAGATGGAGCCAAAACTGTTTAACTACGTCGACAAAAAACTGGTGGAGTCCAGCGCAACCAATCAAACCTTGGTAGATAAAGCGTTAGCCCACTCACTCTTTTCACAAGCAGCTTATGCTGAAATGTTGTATCGGCAGTAGCTGTGGTTTTGCAGGTTGGATTAGGCGCGAAGTGGATACGCACTTTGTTAAACAGTTTATTTAAATCGAGGTAACACTATGTACATCGCAATGAACCGTTTTAAAATCAAACTCGGCAGTGAACAGGATTTTATCGACATCTGGAAAAACAGAGACTCCCATCTCGACAGCGTGCCCGGCTTTCAAACATTCAACCTGCTGCGTGGCGCAAGTAACGATGAAAACACACCCTTTGTCTCCCACTCCACCTGGGCCACAAAACAGGACTTTATAAACTGGACCGAGTCAGAGGCATTCCGCAAAGCCCACGCCGGTGCCGGTGGTAAAAGCAAAGATATCTACCTCGGCCCACCCCAGTTTGAAGGGTTTGAGTCAGTGCTTTAATCCTCTCTCTCTAAATGAACCAATGGAAATGGTATTCCTGCCGCGACAGCCAGATCAGCAGCCAAGTCGCGGCAAAAATGCCACTCCTACACACCTCCCCGCCAGTAGTGACAGAGCCCGCCCGTAGTCATAAAACTCATCCGCAGTCACAAAGTTCACCCACAGCCACAGAATCTACCGTTATGCATTGAAGAGTCGTTGATTAACTCCCCCGTTCGTGGTGAGCCTGTCGAACCATGAGCGGGGGAGTTAGCACAAACCATGGATTACATCACCAGCCCTTCGACAGGCTCAGGACGAACGGGATTTATCGGCACCCCCCTAATATCCAGTTGCCACAAACAGCCATTCGTTTATGATGGCAAAGCAAATAATAAGGCAGCAGGCAAAGCAGGGGGCTGTTTGAACATGTCTAATCGCGCACATCTTGCGGATCATTCCTATCCATTCGTCTTGGCATCTAGTACCGGTTTTAACTGTGTTTTAAACAAAACGCCTGGAAGATCTATTTTACTGTTTGGTTGATAGTAGTGACGTATCGCATTGATCGGCCGTATGACAGGTGTTGACTAAGGTGCGGGAAATTCGGTTTTACTCTGACCTAAGAGCTATCTGCTTTTATTGAGAGTTGAGTTTCTCTGATTCCAGCTGCTGTATTTAAACATTTAAAGGGCTCTGACCCCTTGAACTAACCTAGGCGCGCATCTTATGGCCCTTAGGGAAGCGCCTAAAGTGATGGCTACAACAGAGCGCATGCAGGTATAATGAACAGCTGCCACAAGCAGGTAATATAATTCTCCATTGTTTACTTCTGCTTGTGGCTAAACCGGGAGAGGGGCAATCATAGCATCATCAACTTATAAGCTTAAGCTGCACCCCTCCAACTGAGTCTGCTTAAGTAGCGAAACCAATTTTAACCTGACAATAACGCGCGATCGAATTTGTAAAGTAAGTGGCGGAAATATGAAAAAAATTACAATATCAGCATTGGCCATGATAATCGTGGCAATAACGGGGTGTGCCGGAACCCCCCAGAAACCCATCGCCTTGTCACAACATTTTTATTCTAGCAACGATAATAAAGTAATTGGCATTTATATGGATGAGTTGCCAAAGGCAGACACTCACATTGTAGGAGCCGCTTGCTTGTTGTGCTATGGCATTGCATCCTTGGCCAATTCAAGTTTGACTAGCCATATACAAACCTTAAGCACAACTGACATGATAGGCATCGACAAGACTATCGCCAAACTGGTCTCAGAAAGAGGGGTAACAACAAATATTATTAACAAAGTTATCAACCTCGAAGAATTAAAAACATTCGACAGCAAAGAAAAAGATTTTGCCAAACAAGACTATAGACCTCTAAGAGCGAGTCTCGGAGTAGATAAGCTCATTGTTGTTGATGTTGCTAAGATTGGCGCTTATCGACCATACAGCGGTTACATCCCTACCGGAGATCCGGCTGGGGTTGTAACTGGAAAAACCTATACGATAGATTTGGCTACCAATAAATATGAGCTATATGAAGATATTGATATAAAAGTGAATTCGCAGGGGGAGTGGGATGAGCCACCTTCATTTCCTGGTATAAGCAACGCCTATTACCAAGCAATTGAAATGGCCAAGGAAAAAATCTCATCTCTTTTCAAATAATAAATAAGAGGAAAGGGGCAGGCAGATATTTTCCTTTTTACTGGTGAGTCCAATAATATGAAGACTCTTCCTATTGTTTTTGTTTTATTTCTATGTGCTTGCACCCAGCATAAGTATGATGATTACGCCAAATACATAGAAAATAGTGAACCTTTAAATGTGTTCTCAGAACGCCTGTTCGTAAATATCAAGGGCGACGAACCCATATCATTACGTGGCACTTATGATAACAACAACACCATTGAATCAAACCAAATACTGTATGCAGGAACGGCTGGTCTAGGAGGGTTTGTAGCTCAGGTGATGACACATTCCGCAATAAACTCAAGCATGAAATCAGGCAAGCTTTCACTACAACAGGCAGAAGCAAATCAAATCCTAAAGCCATTTGAAAATATACTGCTGAAATACACTCAGGAATCATTGAGACACGATGGATATGGCTATCAATTTCTAGCTAGCGAACCTACTGAAGACGGCTTTATTATAGATAGTTACCCGGTTTTCTACATGTCTCAAAATATGGCGTCATTAACATTAAAACATGTCGTCAAAGTATATCGTTTCGAGGATGAGGGCGTTTTTTATCAAAATGTCATTGAAGTAATATCACCTACCATTGAATCTGAAGACATAGCTCACGATCTTGTAGAGAACGACGGGGCACTCCTTAAAAACACACTAAGCAATCTCTACAAAAACTCATTGTCGATGGTTGTTGCAGATCTGATGGGCGAATACAAAAGCAGCAACTCTATACAAAAAAGCTATCGAATTCATTCTGGGGACAATATGCGAGTAGAGCGCGGCATTAATGTTTCAGAAAATAACGGCATGCTGGTAATTAAGAATTTGCGTGGATGGCTAGTTGCATTTCCTTACAACGCCAACAATGAAGTGCCCTGAAAGAAACGAAACTGATTTCCGGATTGTAAGAGCCGACGGTTAGCTCTCTAGCGCTTGGCTTCAACGGGATTGTAAAAACCAGCGAGTAGCCCGGATGCAGCGATAGCGTAATCCGGGGCTCTTTACTATCCCGGATTCCACTCCGTTCCATCCAGACTACAAATTCAACAATTCTATCTGATCGATTGCTGTTATGCGGAATCGTGGGCACAAACTCCATGCCCACCCTATATTACACTACCATTTGGCTTGATGAATAAGCGTGTGTCGCAATAGATTGCATCGGGATCTGTTAATCACTGCTCGTCTTTCAACTGAGGGGTTGTTCAAGGATAATCATCGCCATCCTGTTTTTTCGTACTGAAATGAGAAGTAACCAAATGAATAAAAGCATCTTAACTAACGTGGTTTCCACTATTGTTCTTGCCGCGTTTAAAAGGCACTGCCCCCGTTCTTTGACCCCGTTCTTCTGATCTCCTCCAAAACCAAGCCTCACCCTCAATGCAACCAGCTCAGTTAGGTGGGGTACCCCGTCACATCCGGCAATATGTGCGATACCGTACAGACTCAGCCAATGATTAAACGCACCATGCTTCACTTATGTGGCCTGCAAGGCACATGAAGTGTGACAGCAATTATGAGCGCAGTAATAAGGCCATCCTGAAACTTCGATATTCAATGATATTAAATGAACATGGAGATTTAAATCATGAAATGGAAAAATCCGTTAATGGCTATCGGCCTGACAATATTCACCCTTCTCGCCAGTACCACAACCTTTGCCGATAGTAAAACAGTAAGCAATGCGAGTGTGAACCAGACCCTGGATCAGTTCTATGCATATAATCTGAAGAATAAAAATCTTGCCGAGAAGGCCGTTGGTATGCTTGTTTTCCCGAGCATCACTAAGGCTGGTGTAGGGATCGCTGGCGAATTTGGCGAGGGCGTCCTGCAAGAAAAAGGGGTTACTGTGGGCTACTACAAGGTCGAGTCTGCGTCAATCGGACTCACGCTCGGCATTGCAAGCCGCAGTGAGATCATAATGTTCATGACGCAGAAGTCACTCGACGAATTCAAAAATAGCAATGGCTGGAAGGTTGGTATCGATGCCGGCATTGCCGTAGCGACTATCGGCGGCGGCGGTCAATATGATAGCAAGACCTTACAGGAACCGATCCTCGGCTTCGTTTTTGGGGCGAATGGCCTAATAGGTGATCTGTCGTTTGAGGGTTCAAAGATCACCAAAATAGAAAAATAGAATATGCGTTTTTAGACGCATTGGTCGAATCTTCATATTTTTGTTGTAGAACTGATCTCCTGTTGGCGAAGTTAATCGCTACGGCGACTATTCCGCCATCTAAATTACAGTGAGTTCTAGTTCTTTATCTTCAACGATTTTATGGTTGGGCGGCCATCAGCTATCAACGGCTTACGCCCACTAAAAAGGAGTACTGATGATGAGCATGATCACGACCAAAGATGGTACACAGATCTATTACAAAGATTGGGGCTCAGGAGAGCCTGTGGTATTCAGTCACGGCTGGCCTCTGAGTGCTGATAGCTGGGAGGCACAGATGCTGTTCCTGGTTGCCAACGGTTATCGTTGTATCGCTCATGACCGGCGCGGCCATGGACGGTCAAGCCAACCCTCGAATGGCAACAACATGGATACTTATGCTGACGATCTCGCAGAGCTTATCGAAATACTTGAGTTACAGAACGTCGTTCTGATCGGTTTCTCTGCGGGCGGTGGCGAAGTGTCACGCTACATCGGCCGCCATGGCACCAAGTGACTGGCCAAAGCTGCGTTAATCGCTGCCGTGCCACCGCTGATGCTGAAAACAGCTGACAATCCCGGTGGCGTACCACTGGAGAAGTTCGACGAGATTCGTCAAAGCTCTCTCACCGACCGCTCGCAATTTTACCAGGATCTTGCCAGTGGCCCGTTTTTTGGCGCTAATCGACCCGGTGCCAAGGTCTCGCAAGGCATGATCGATTCATTCTGGTTACAGGGGATGCGGTCCGGTCACATCAATAGCTTTGATGGCATCAAGGCATTTTCTGAAACGGATTTCACCGAAGATCTTAAAAAGTTTGATGTACCAACCCTGATCGTTCACGGCGACGATGACCAGATTGTGCCAATTGATACCGCTGCTCTGCGTTCAGTGGAACTGATCCCGAATGCAACACTGAAAATCTATGCCGGCGCCCCCCACGGCCTCGCTGATACACATAAAGATCAGCTTAACGCTGACCTGCTGGATTTTATTAAGGGCTAAATTATTCATTGAATCCATACTCCTGAATCCGAATAGTTACTTCGTATCACGCAACACCACCCTGGAAGAAGGCCTGCTATGGCAAACAACAATACCCCGCGTCACATCGGATTCATTCCTGACGGAAACCGCCGGTGGGCCGTGGAGAATGGTCTGAGCAAAGAAGCTGGATATACGCATGGTATCGACCCTGGCTTGCTGCTCTACGAAAGTTGTAAGGAGTGCGGGATCAAAGAGATCTCCATCTACGGCTTTACCCAGGACAATACCAAGCGCTCTTCAATTCAAAAACAGGCATTCAGCGAAGCGTGTATTGCCTTTGCTTTTGAGGTTGCACGTCGTGGGGCCGCGCTGCTGGTGGTCGGTGATGAGACATCAAAACAGTTTCCCGGCGTATTGAAAAAATTCTGCCAGCGCCAAGGAAGCGGAATGAAGGTGAATCTGCTCATCAACTATGGCTGGGAATGGGATCTGGAAGGTCTAAAAAATGGTGGTCTTCGTTCAGATGAAGTTTCACGTCTGGACTTAATTGTGCGTTGGGGTGGAGGTCGCCGATTGAGTGGTTTTCTTCCTGTGCAATCGGTGTATGCCAATTTTTATATCAGAGATGAATATTGGCCAGACTTTGACCCACAACATTTTGAACAGGCACTCGCCTGGTTTAAGAATCAGGACCAGACACTTGGCGGGTAATAATACAATGAACCAAACAGAGGTTTGCTCATTCAGCACCAATGAGTAACCGCACCAATAAGTTAGGTACACAGTGTAAAGATCAGGACCTCATAACGATCCAATATCGGCAACCAGATTCATCCCACTAAAAGGAATTAACCATGTCATATTTATCACCCCTCCGCTCATTCCTAACTATGTTACCCGTCGCTGCAATTGCCTGCCTCTCGCTAACCGCAGCGGCAGCAGATGAAGAGTTCTCCACATTGAAAAAACGCCTTGAAGCGGAAAAACCAAAATTCGCAGAGCGTCAACAGGCGTTGCTCACAAAGCGTTACGACCTCTCTGATCGTTCAACCAAGGGAACAACCATGTCAGGTGGTAAACCGGTACAAGAGGGCGTACGTGTCAAATTGGCTGATGGCACAACCTGGGAGAAACTCTCTGCTTTATCGCCAGAGCAGATCAAGGAAAAGCAGCTCTGGCCCGCTGGCTTTCTACCGTTGCCACACCCCCATCATGAAGCGGGCGGCATGATCTTTTCCAAACTTCTCATCAAGGAGACAATGGAGCAAACTGAGCGCGATTTAACACGCTTTGACCTCGACTTTGATTTGCCAAACCATTTTCTACCTGAGTTCCCGGCCCCCATCTATCTGACGACGCGACCCGATCTGGGTGACGTTTCGCAAGGCAAGCTGGTAACACTGAGCAACTTCAACGCACTGTTCAAAGAGATTCTCAACCCCAAGCAGCTCGAAGGGTTGCGCTTGCTTGTCACACCGTTTCCGCAGCAGCAGTTCAATGCCACGGAAGATCGTCGCAGCGCAAAGGCTCATCCAGGGGTTGCCTGTCTCGACTGCCACGCCAACGGCCATACCACTGCCTCGACTCACACCGTTGGTGATATCCGTCCCAACGAACATCGCCACCGAATTGATACACCATCATTACGCGGAGTGAATGTACAGCGCCTGTTTGGTTCCCAGCGCGCCCTGAAAACCGTGGAAGATTTTACTGAGTTTGAACAACGCGCCGCCTACTTCGACGGCATACCGGCCGACGCGTCGCGTAAAGGCACCAACGTCCTCGAGCGTGGCAGTCAGGTGCATTTCATGGCGGAATTCCAGTCGCTGCTCGACTTCCCGCCTGCGCCTAAACTCAATATTTTTGGCAAACTTGATTTCGCCAAAGCCAACGAGAGTAAAACCCGCGGCCAGGAGATATTTTTTGGCAAAGGCCAATGTGCGACCTGTCATATCCCGCCGTACTATACCGACAACTCGATGCACAACTTGAAAACGGAACGATTCTTCAAGGAGGTCATGATCAACGGCCGCAAGGCATCGGCCGACGGCCCCATCAAAACATTCCCACTACGCGGTATCAAGGACTCACCACCCTATCTGCACGATGACCGTCTGCTAACGCTGGAGGACAGTGTCGAATTTTTCAACCTGGTGCTGGAGTTGAAACTTAACAAAGAGGAAAAGAGAGGTCTGGTTGCCTTCATGCGAGTGCTATAAAACTGGCTTCTGGCGCAACCCAAAGTTGCGCCAGACCAACCCACCGGGCGAGATCGGTACGATTATATTTCACCACCATAGATGAGATGATTGGCCCGTTACTGCTTGTTTCCGTCTCTAGCAGTAAAGTAGCCCAATGGATGCGGCGATAGCGTACCCCGGGGGTTTTTGCTACCCCGGATCCCACTCTGTCTCATCCAGGCTACAGATTTAATAATTCCATCCTGTTAATTGTTGTTATGTTGGATTAAGGCCATAAGATAGACATCTGTTTTGGGTGTGCAAATGGTGCGCTTTGTGATCCAGTCTATTCTTTGCTCTTGCTCACCTTTCATGTATGGGGTTATTAGAGGATAATTCCGCCATCCTGTTTTTTCGTATTGAAAAGAGAAGTCACCAAATGAATAAAAGTATCTTAACCAATCTGATCTCTACCGCTGTTCTTGCCGTAGGCTGGGGTTTGCAAGACAACCTGATAATGATGGTCGGTCTGTTTGCGTTATCGGGTGCGTTAACCAACTGGTTGGCTATTCACATGCTTTTTGAGAAGGTACCGGGGCTGGTGGGGTCGGGGGTGATCCCGGCGCGTTTTGAGGAGTTCAAGGCGGCGATCAAGACGTTGATGATGGAGCAGTTTTTTACCCAGGAGAATATCGATCGTTTTGTCTCCGGCGGTTCGGTTAAGTCAAGACAGCATCTTGGGCCGGTGATTGAGAAGGTCGATCTCTCGCCGTCGTTTGATCGGTTGGTGGAGGTGATTATGAACTCTTCGTTTGGAAAAATGCTGGGAATGTTTGGTGGTGAAAAGGCGTTAACGCCGTTGAAAAAACCTTTTATTGCCAGCCTGAAAGAGTCGATTATCGAGATGACTGAAAAAGATTCGTTTCATCAGCTGCTGCAGGATGAGATTGATCAGCCACAAGTAATGGCGGATATTCGGGCAAAGGTTGCTGAGATTATTAATGCCCGTCTGGAGGAGTTGACGCCGCAGTTGGTGAAAGAGATGGTGCAGCAGATGATCAAACAACACTTAGGCTGGCTGGTGGTGTGGGGTGGTGTATTTGGTGGTGTGATTGGTTTGCTGTCGGCGGTGGTTGTTTTATGAGTGGTAGTGGTGTTGTGACTGTGTAATCTCATAGTTCCGGACAGTAGGTATGACGATATTTTTTATCTATTTATACGGGGTTATAAATTTACATTACGTATTTTTTATATACTTGAATTTCTGGGTTGAGCTACTAGAATATATTTCAGTAATGAACATGCGGAGTTGATATTTTATGTTGCAATGGCGGTTGCGTGGGGTGCCGTTAAGTATTAACTGCTTTTTTATGAAGGATGATCTAAGTGTTATTTTTTTCTCCCCTTCGCACGTCTGTATGATGCGTATCTGTTGTAATGGAACGGTTTTGGGTGTGAGGTTTTTAGCTGTTAGGTGGCTTGTTGAGTATTAGCGCCCTGTTTCTTTTGAGGATAAGTAATCTATTCCTATCATTCTGGGCGTATTGTTGATATGTTGTAGAAGGCCTACCTCTTCGCCGGAATGAAAAGAAATTCCGCGCAACTTCCCTCTCCCGTTTTTTAAAAGGATACCATGCTTAACTGTTAGGTTTGGTCACTCATGCATGATGTCTAAGGGCATGTGTTTCTTCTGGTTTCTGTTGTGCTTTGATAAGTAGATATGCGCTTACGTTCAAAATGGTCCATACAATAATGGATGTCCATCATGTTATATAACAAGGAGATCACGTATATGGCTGCTAAAATATCAAAACTACGCCCAGTACAAAATATTGGACTTAATGATCGAATTATCCGCGGTGTAATTGCGTTTATTGCGATCGGTTATCCGTTCATAAGTATGGAGAATGATCAGTTTATTGGTGCGGAAGTCTATCTTATTTTTATTGGTTTTTATCCTGCATTGACGGCTATCTTAGGATGGGATCCGTTTTATACCTTGTTTAATTATCGTACATGTAGTGCTGGGGGGCGAAATGCCTGTGGCACATTCCCTTATGAGGTGGAGTCTGCGTTGGGTCATGCCCCAACTGTGGATAAAGAACATGGGTATGATCACAGTATTGCCGCTTCAAAGATGCATGAAAAGGACGACGTCGAAACTCTTAGCCCGAGGGTTGCGGACCGACTTTTGGTCGTGGCTTCACTGGTCTTTGCAGTACTTGTTTTTGCCGTGCTCTATTGGGGGCCGTAGTCGGCTAAAAAATAGCTGCTTTGTGTAGTGGCCAAATTTTCTTGGCCACGTACTTATGGGGATTCTAAAGAATCCCTTTCTCCTGCGCTTGTTGGGCTATTTACAACATAAACTCCGGGCCAAGTATCTTTCTATTCTGTGTCATTTTCCCATCACTTTTATCTTGTGAACAATGTGGCCGCCCATAGCCAGGTGACAAGGTTAACTATGGCTCTACATTGTGCGTGAAATATTTGATGAGAATGTTTGGCCGATGATCAAGTAACATCTTGGGTAGTTTTTGGTGTCTGGTTAGGGCTGGTTTTTTGTTGGTGCCGGACTGTTTGTGAGCTGTTCTCTTAGTCGGCGATTTTCTGTTAATAGACGGATTTTCTCAAACGCCCGTTTTACTGTGGTGGCAATCAACTCTAATTCATCGAAGGGTTTGCATAGATAGTCATAGGCCCCCGCGCGCAATGCTGCCAGGGCTGTATCAAAAGAGGCATAGCTGGTGATTATCAGTACCTGTGTATCTTCCCGATGTTGTTTGATGATTTGTAACAGATCAATGCCATTTAATCCACCCATGCAGATGTCGGTAATTACCATAGGGTAGGGTGTTCTCTCAAAGTGCCCGAGGGCCTCTTCTGTGCTTTTGGCTGTTGTGACCTGGTAGCCTGCATCGGTTAGAAGTTCAGCGAGCAGTTCTCTTAAGGATGTGTCGTCATCAACCAGCAATATTCGTTCTTCGTTATTGATATCGGTTTGTATATTTGTATTGCCAGCCTTCAGACGTTGAGTGAGCTGGCGATTGCTGGTTGTTAACGCGTATTTTTCTAATGCACGTTTTACTGCGTTGATTAATAGCTCTAACGTTTCAAAAGGTTTTGTCAGATAGTCATAGGCTCCGGCGCGCAGGGCAAGCAGGGCAGTGTCGAGGGAGGCGTGACTGGTGATGACGAGTATTTGCGTGTCGTTGTTGTGGGTCTTGATGATCTGCATGAGTTCAATGCCGCTGAGTCCGCCCATGTGGATGTCGGTGATTACTAAGGGGTAGGGGGTTTTTTCAAACAGTCCCAGGGCCTCTTCAGTGCTTTTGGCGGTTGTTGTCTGGTAACCCAGGTCGGTAAGTAGTTCGGCGAGTAAGTTTCGCAAGGACTCTTCATCATCCACTATGAGGATGTGGGGTGTTTCGGGTCTGTTGTTGGTAGCGTTCTCTATCATATAACCATTTAAAGTGCAGGCATTGTCAACGGTATGTTGAGCATTTTTGTCGACTTTAACATTTTGTTAAGTAAATCGGTAGATTAGATTTTTCATGGTCTTCCCTATTGTTGTATCGGTTTATTTTTTGCCTTTCTGTTGTGTAGCCTTTTTCGTTTGATTGAGTGACCCTGTCACTATTTTTATGGTGATGGGGGATGCTTTTTAGTGTTTATTTCAATCTTTTATCTGTCTTGACTTCCTGCCCTAAGGGGCTAGGTTTAATAGTTGTAGGGGGGTATGTTTTTTTGTTGAGTGTTTTGATAGGGGTTTTATAAGAGTTGTGCTGAGTAGTATTGCTCGTGGTTGATGGGTTTTTATGCGTTTGTCTGCACCTATGTCACGGTAATATGCACATTATTTTAAACAATAATTTCAGTTGTGGTGTTGGCGGTGTCGGTTATATTTTTATCAGACAGAAGATGTATGAGTGGCGACGGTTTTTTAGAGGGGGTTGCCAGCCATATTGACTCTCTTTTTGGGTGATTTGATGGTGTATAAGAATTCGGGTTTTAAAATAAAAGCCGGGTATTGAAAATTCTAATGAAGGAGGATTTGTCATGGCTTATCTATTTAAAGGACGTTTGTGTGGCTATGTGTGCGCGGAGTGCCCAGAGCCTTTGGCTAATGTCAAGGTTAGGATTTATCGTGTGGATAGGGGGGGTAATGTAGCGGCGCTTGCTGTGGCAAACCCTAAAGAGACATTTGAGATTCTGGATGATGATCAGGTTCAGGGAAAAGAGTCTCGCCTGCTTGCAGTTGCCGATACCGACGGTAATGGCAGTTATGTTGTTGAGTTTGATGATAACTATAACGGCGAGCCATTTGAGGTGGATGTGTATTGTGATGCTGTGCCACGGAGCAAGAGAGCGTTTAAAGCGCGTCAGTTTACGATCACCACGGTGCAGCCCCGTTTTCGTCAAAAGGATGATGGTTATGTTGCGGTGTGGGACTACTGTCTGCCACATCGTTTCTGGTGTGCGATTTTGGCGCTGTTTGATATCTGGACGATCTGTGGACGTGTGGTGGATTGTGAAACCAAACGGCCGATTGCAGGTGTGAAGGTGAAGGCGTTTGATGCGGACTGGTTGGCGGATGATGTCTTGGGCGTTGCGGTGACCGATGCTACCGGTAAGTTTATGATCACCTACTCATCGATTGATTTTAAACAGGGTACCTGGATTGATGTGGAGTTGATTGGTGGCCCTGATATCTATTTCAAGATTGAAGATGGCATGGGCGCGCCGCTGTTGACCGAGAGCCAGTCGCGTGGACGTGCGCCTGATCGTGAAAATGCAGCAAACTGTTTCTGTGTTGAGTTGTGTATTAAACAGCCATTAACCTGTGAGTTGACTGCGCCTACAGGGTGTACTGCGGAGCAGGTGAATCAGGCCGCCGGTTTTAGTTTTGTGCCGGTATTGGGGAGTGTGAGCGGTGGTGGTTTTGGCAGTTATATTCTGGAGGTGTTGCAGGGAGGCTCTGTTGTTCCCGGTGTGACGGTTCTCTATCCTGGGGGTGGTAGCAGTGGCACACTGCCGGTGGTGATGGGTGAGCTGGGACAAATCAATACCACGCCATTAATGGATGGTGCATATACCGTGCGGCTGACGGTCTACTCTGGGGGTGTGGGTACAACGGTTGTCTGTACAAAGACGTTAGGTTTTACGTTGCTTAAAATCATTGTCTATATGAATAAGATCGGCAAGATTACTACGGACCCTCAGCCACTTGATCCCGCCGCTGAGTTGCGCGCTGGAGGTGTGCCAAAGGCTGTGGGTGGCACGATGAGCATTGAAGGTGCGGCCTATGTGTATGGCTGTGTTGACCGCATGGTGAAGAAGTACGATATCCGCATCAAACAGGTGACTGCGCCGGGGACAGAGCCGCTGCAACCTGCGACCGATGATCCGATCCCTGCTGGCTGGAGTGTGATCCCCTCTCTACCGCTGGAGTATACGTTGCCGTCGCAATATCAACCGTGGACCCGCATTGGCCCTGCATCACGGGATTTGGTCAACAGCTGGAAGACCTTCACAACAGGGGGCACAACCTACTATGCGCTGAATGCGGGTAAGTGGGGCAGCGCTGCCAGTGGTCGTTACAGCATGTTGCTGGTGGTTGAAGACACCGCCGCACCGACGGGCCATCGTTACTACGATATTCAGCACCTCTGGCTGGATAACAAGTCAATTTACAATACGGTGCAGATTGTTAAGTTCCAGCGTTTTGTCGGTGGAGTATGGAGTGATATTCCCGCCTGTATGGATCTGATGTTGAGTTTTGGCAAGATTCGTATTGTTGGGCTGGCATGGGATCCGATAATTGATGAGGCGTGGTGGCCGCCTGTTGCGCCAAATGATAATTTCAGCCATTACCGTCTGGATTACTGGAAGCAGTTTGGTGCCAGCCATGAGCTGTTGGGCAATACCACTACACGTGTGCCGGCATTGCCTGCGTTGCCACCGGTGGTGACACCGACAGTGGCCGATGCGGGAGAGTTGGCGCAGTGGGATTTGACGACGCTGGATGCGGGTGTTGCACCATCGCCTTATGTATCACCGGCAGATCCGAAAATTTATCGGGGGGAGTCGTGTGCGTATAGTTTGCAACTGTTTGCCACGGACTCAACGGCTGTCAGTGATAACAGCTCAACACACTATCGCCATCATCAGGTGGCAGTGAAGGTTGTGAACGATCTGTAAGTAGAGTACTGGAGTGTGAAGATGGTGCGCCTCTATTCGCTGGGGTTAATGCGGTGAGTAGGGGCGCAGTTGTGTTTTTTTATTTTGGTGCGGTATTAACCAATCTCCAGCAGCCCCAGCACACCCTCTAACCCGCAGTGGTTAAGTGCGCTATCTGCCTGCTGCTGTACTTTTGGTTTGGCGTGGTAGGCGATGCTGAGTCCTGCCTCTTTCATCATCATCAAGTCGTTGGCACCATCCCCCATGGCAACGGCCTGTGACGGTTTTATCCCTAATGCTTTGCACTGTTCCAGCAGGAACTCAGCCTTGGCCTCGGCACCAATAATGCGACCGTGGATTTCGCCGGTGAGTTTTCCATTTTCAAACTCTAATGTATTGGCCAGGGTGTAATCGAGTCCGAAGCGTATTTTTAATTTTTCTGTGAAGTAGGTAAAGCCACCAGAGACCAGCGCGATTTTAATGCCGCGCGATTTGAGCCCGGCAACCATCTGTTCTGCACCAGGGTTAGGGCGTAGCCGTTCATGGTAGACATGCGCCAGTGCGTCCTCCTGCAGCCCTGTGAGCAGGGCGATGCGGCGACGCAGTGATGTTTCAAAATCGATCTCACCACGCATGGCCGATTCGGTGATTGCTGAGACCTGTGGTTTGACGTTGATGAAGTCAGCAATCTCATCAATACATTCGATGTTGATGAGGGTGGAGTCCATGTCGGTGACGAGTAGTTTTACGGCGCTGGGGTCAAACCCCTCTGGCAGCAGATTGATGTCGAACTCCTCCTGGCCTCGATACTGTTCCAGCTGTTGAGGCGTGACCTCACCATCTATCTGTATGTGGTAGTAACCGCTCTTTTTAATGAGTGTGCCATTGAACTGCTCGTTAAGTGCTTCGGCCTCGTAGGTGGTTAAACGTGGACCTTGTAATACCAGTATTGCCATGGAGGGTTGCCTTCAAACGGTGTGGAGGGTGTGCGGGCATTTTCCCACAGTGGCGGGGTTAGGGCAAAAGTGGCGGGTGGGCTGTGAGTGTTGCCCACCCGCGAGTGCGGTGTTGTTAACGGTTGAAGAGCTGTTTTAGTTTGTCTTGTGTCTCGGTGCCTACTTTGTCTTTTAACTGCTGCTTTTCTGCCTCCAGTTTTTGACGGGCGGCCTCTTTTTCTGTCTGGAGCTTGGCGTCGGCGTCGGATTTGAGTTTAGCCTTTTCCTGTTGCAGCTTCTCGTTGAGTGCCGCTTTTTCCTGGTCCAGCTTCTCTTTTAGGGCCGCCTTGCCTTGTGACAGCTTCTCTTTAAGCATCTCGTCATACTGCAGATCAAACTTGGGGGCACTGAAGGGGCCGTTGATGCGTACAGGAATGGTGAGTCCTTTAAGAGCGTTGATATCTTCACCCCCTTCACCTGCGGAGCTGCCAACAATTTTGGCGGTGATGAGGTAGTCGAGTGTTGTCTCCACGAGGTTGATGTTGCCAGCGCCGTTAACGCGGGCAAAGGGGGCCTTGGCCCCCAGGTCGTTGCCGGTGACGATACCGTTGTTCACCAGGAAGGTGCCGTTGACCTCGCTGAAGTCGGTGGGTTTGGTGGCATTGTCGCTCAATTTTTCACCTTTAAGCTTGGCCCGTGCTTCACGTGCCTTGCCGGCGATGTTGAGCCCCTTCATGGCGATGTTGGCAAAATTGAGGTTGATGGTGCCGTTGAGTGTTTTTGTCATCGCATCGGCATCATGCCCTTGTGCGGTGAGGTTGAGGTTGAGTGTGCCTTTGCCGCTGACCATGTCGTCGTTCATAAAGTCTTTCAGCAGTGGCCCGGCCTGGATGTTGTGCAGTGACTCTTTGAGGGTGAACTTTGGCATGTCGCCACGGGCATCAAGGGTGGTGTCGCCTTCGTAACTGCCCTGATAGAGTTTGGCGCTGACGGGGGCGAGTCGGACCACGCCATCTTTGGCCTTGATGGTGGTCTGGATATCATCCAGCTGCATGTTGGAAATTTTCAGTTTGCCAATGTTGGCTTTGCCGTCGATGTCGAGGTTACGCAGCATCTCCATGGGTAGCTGTGCCGCGGCGGCAGCACCGCTGCTGGCGGTTGGTGTGGCTGGCGTGGTGGTGGAGGTTGCACCACTGTCGCTGGCCGGGGCCATGTAGCGGTCGGCGTCGATGGCATCCAGGCTGAGCTGGTAGCGTACGGCCGGCAGGGGTTGGGTATCGCTGAGTTCAGCGTCAATGCTGCCTTGCAGGGTGGTCTCATCAAGTTTGAGTTTCAGTGGTTTGATGTGAATGGAGCTGGGGGTAGTATTCACAAGTTTAAGTTCCAGTGTGGCCTTGTTGAGTACGTTGGGGTCCGCAGTGACTGGTGCGGTCATGGCCATGTTTTTGAAGAGGGTACGTGGGCTAAACTCGGCAATGCGTAGATCGCCATTGAGTAGCGGTGTCTCCATGATGTTGCTGGCGCTGATCATGCCCTGAATGTTGAGGCCATAGCTGCTGAGCTTCAGGTTGTTGAGCTGCGCGGTCTGCTCCTGCAGATGCAGGTTGATGTCGGCAGCAAGCTCCAGCGCGGCCTTGCCACCGGGCAGGCTTGGGTTGCTGATGTTGGCGGTGAGTGTGGTGGGGCTGAGGCTGTAGCGCTGGTTGGCCAGATCGATGTCGATGTTGCTGTTGAGTACCAGCTGGCCACTGCTGTTGAAGCCGTTGTTGCTGGCATCCGGGCTGTTGAAGTCAAAGCTGAGGTGCAGGTTTTCGAGGCGGTGTTGCTCAAACTTTTCCATATCAGCGATGACCCGGACCTTGATACCGAGTGTGCCGTTGATGTTGGGTTTGCTGCTGCTGAGTTTGCTGTTGAGCTCTATATCCAGTGGGGCGTTAAGCGCGACCGGGCCAGTGGTGAGGTCCAGCGACTCGATGGCGTAGCGTGAGCCGGTGGCGCGATTGTCATAGATCACCTGGGCATCGCTGATGGCGAGGCCGCCGATTACCAGCGCGGTGAGTGGGGTGGCGTCACCTGTGGGTGTCTCATCGACGGCGGCGGTGCGGTCACCGCTGGAGAGGTCGCTCCAGTTGTCATTGCCGTCCTCTGTGACCATCAGATTGAGCCGTAGCCCCTGCAGGGTGACGGTCTTCATCTCTATTTCACGCCTAAGCAACGGCATGAGTTTGAGTTTCACGTCGGCCCCCTCAATGCGGGCGAAGGGCTGGTCACCAAAGCCAGCCGCGTTGCTGAGCTGTATCGCCCCCAGCTCCATGCCGATCCAGGGGAAGAGTGAGAGTTTGATATCCCCTTCGATGGTGAGGTCGCGGCCAGTGGCCTCTTTGGCGGCCTGGCTGATCTGCGGTTTGTAGTCGTTGAGATCGACCATAAACGGGATAATGATGATCAGGGCGATGAGCAGGCCAACGGCAATGCCGGTATATTTGAGTAGCTTAGGCATGGGCGGTAATCTTCATTTGAAGGTTGAGGTTGTTGTAAGGTACCTGATAACGGCGGTGAGGGCCAAGGGGATGGCCGCTTAAAGCGCCCATGTTATGCTGCGGTGCGTGATTTTTAATGGGTGGAGGGGGCTGGCGTAAATGGCGAAGATTAGGGAGGAGTCTATTGCCTTTAAGGCGGTAGCGGGGGTGAACAGCGGTCTGTTTTATGTTGAGTTGCCTGACCCGTCGGAGCGGCTGGTGCGGGCGGGCAAGGTCCTGGCGCTCTGCTGGGGGTTGGCGGTGGCGGCGGTATTTATCCCCATTGTCCATTTTGTTCTGGTGCCGCTGTTTTTGATTGC
The DNA here is from genome assembly GCA_021731365.1 of Gammaproteobacteria bacterium. Classification (GTDB taxonomy): domain Bacteria; phylum Pseudomonadota; class Gammaproteobacteria; order Tenderiales; family Tenderiaceae; genus JAKFXL01. The sequence goes on from JAKFXL010000049.1 coordinate 56,980, forward strand.
GGGGCCGGTGATGGCGTACCAGAAGTATCGGGTGACGATACTGGCGTTGAGGGCTGACGGATGCTGTCCTGAGTGTCAACAACAGGTGTCGATTGCGCTGGACTCTGGGGACCGTATTCCCAAGCGTACCTACTGCCCCGCCTGCAACAAGCCACTGCAGCTGGTGTATGATGCAACCCTTGATTTGGCAGTGAAGGGTGAAGAGTAGATTATGCGATCATTAATGGCGTTTATGGTTATAGGCATGATGGTGGTGGGAGGGACCGCCTCCATTACACTGCTGCTCTACCTGCTGGGCATTATCGGCCAGTAGCCGCTGCAGCGTGGATTGAGTGGCCAGCCTCACCTTTGGTGGGGCTTTTTTACGGCTGGAGAGTGGGGTGTTGCTCTTCTGGCCCCGTGGCTAGGCAGCTGTTTTGCTGGTTGAGAGCCATGTGTGTGAAGGCGTTGCCGGTGAGGGCTTCGCTGTAGAGAAACCCCTGTCCTTCGGCGCAGCCGTGGCGAATCAGGAAATTACGCTGTTCGTTGGTCTCAATGCCCTCGGCGCTGATGCGGATGTTGAGGCTCTGCCCCAGGGCGATGATGGCACAGGTGATCGCCTCGTTGCTTTTATCAAAGGGGATGTCATGGACAAACGACTGGTCGATTTTAAGTTTGTCTAATGGTAGCTGCTTGAGCTGACTAAGGGATGAGTAGCCGGTACCAAAGTCGTCGATGGAGATCATCACCCCCAGGGTTTTCAGCTCATGCAGGGCGGTGATGGTGGAGGCCGGTTTGGCCATTAATATACTTTCGGTGACCTCCAGCTCCAGATGGCGGGCGGCCAGTCCACTCTTCTTAAGGGCGGACTGGATGACGTTTGCCAGATTGCCACGTTGAAACTGTAGCCCCGAGATGTTGACGGAGATGGTGTCGATGTTGATGCCCGTCGCCAGCCAGTTCTGCATCTGGGTGCAGGCGTGGGTGATAACCCATTCACCAACGGGGATGATGAGTCCTGACTCCTCGGCATGGCCGATGAAACTCTGTGGCTGGAGCAGCCCCTTATTGGGGTGTTGCCAGCGAACCAGCGCCTCGGCCCCGGTTAGCCGGCCACTGTTGAGGTCGTATTGGGGCTGGTAATGCAGGATCAGTTCGTTGTTGTGAATGGCGTGGCGCAGCGCATTTTCGAGGCTGAGCTTCTCCGTGATGTTGTCGGTTAGCTCGGTGGTGTAAAAGTGATAGGCATTGCCACCAATCTCTTTGGAGAGATACATGGCGGCGTCGGCGTTTTTGATCAGAACCCCTGTGGTCAGGCCATCCTGGGGATAGAGGGCAATGCCGATGCTGAGGGAGAAGTAGAGGCTGTGGTCGTTGATCAGCACCGGGGCATCAAAGGCCGACATCATCTTTTCAGCAATGATCATGGCGTCGCTATTGTCACGTAAATTCTCAAGCAGTATCACAAACTCATCCCCCCCGACCCTGGCTAGGGTATCTTGCTCCCGCACCAGGAGCTGAAGGCGGTTGGCAACGTGTTGCAGCAGCGTATCGCCGGTGGCGTGGCCCAGGCTGTCGTTGATGTTTTTGAAACGGTCCAGGTCGATGAACATGACCGCCACCTTGTTGCCAGAGCGGTTGGACACCTGTATTGCGTGTTTCAGGCGGTCTTGGAGCAGTAGCCGGTTGGGCAGGTGGGTTAATGGATCATGGTGGGCAAGAAAATCGAGCCTCTCCTGAGTCTTTTTCTGCAGTGCAATATCCTCCACACTGGACCAGATAAAGGTTTCGTTATCTTTTTTTAACAACATTCCATTCAAGCGCACCGGCACCAGATGGCCATCCCGGTGAATGTACTCCTTTTCGTAGGGGCCATAATGGCCGGATTGGTTGAGCTGCTTCAGGAGCGCCTGTTCTGCGGCGTAATATTTTTCGGGGGTGATATCCCAGTAGTTGTACTTCATGGCGTCACTGACGGTACGGCCAATGATGTTGGCGTAGGCTGCATTGATATCGACCAGCTCGCCATCCATGCGGCAGAGCACCAATCCAATTGGGCTGTTTTCAAAGAGCATGCGGTTGTACTGCTCACTCTCTTTTAGGCGGTTCTCTGCCGCTTTGCGCGGCGTGATGTCGCGGATGGTCTGGACCATCCCCCGCTGTGTGGCGCTGATGTTGATCGGTGACAGTGCGTAGTCAAAAAAACGGTTTTTGGTGGGGGCGTGCAGCTCCACGTTACGGATGCTCCGGCCATGTTTGATCGCCTCACAGATGGGGCAGAGTAGATGGTCGGTACTGGCGGGATGGTAGAGCTGGTGGCAGTGCTGGTCCAGGACATCGGCGAGCGGGAGCTGCACCAGAGCGGTGGCGGCCTGATTGGCCTGTTGAATGATGCCGTTGTTATCCACCACGATGGTGGCGTCAGGCACCGCATCATAGGTATTGGCGGTCCTGGCCATGGCCAGAAAAGGTCGCTCCAGGGTGGTGCGCATGGTGGCTAAAAAGATCAGCCAGAAGGAGAAAAGTTTGAAGATGTGGCCAACCAGATTGGCCGTTCCATCCAATGTCACAAAGAGCGTAAACGCCAGCTCGGCAGCGATGGTGAAGGCGATGGCCAGGAAGATCATCGTCTGGATTTTTGGCTCAAGCAGATGGCGGTTGCGCCACAGCAGGAGTGCGGCAATAACGAGCAGACTGATAATGGTGTATTCGGCAATGACCTTAAATGGCGTTAGGCCAATACCTTCAATGAATACAGAGGGGAAGGCGGTGCTGATTGCCAGCAGTGTCATGAGCATGGCCACGGTGCCAACGATGAGTAACACCGGTTCGCGCCGCAGGGCGTGGTTTAAATAGCGGCAGGCAATCAGCAGTACCAGCGCCTCCAGGGCGCGGGCTGCGAGCCATAGTCGTATTGAATATTCCGAGGTGGTGAGGGCGAAGATGCCAAAATCTTTGTAGGTAAGGGTGTGAAACAGGTCAATGATGGCAACCCAAAAATAGCCAATCCCCAGAAACATCAAAAAATTGTTTTTGGTGAAGGGGTACATATTCCAGGCAACAACCGCCAGGGTGATGGCGATACCAATGGCAAGAAACTCCGCCAGTGTGTGAAAGAGCGGGTAGTTGTAGTGGCTAACAGCAATGAGCAGGCTGGCGAGAAGAGACGGCACGGCCCAAGGCCAGTGGTTGAAGCTTGAGGTTTGGGCCTCTGAAGCCATGCAGTTCCTTTTTTAGGGGTTGGCCAGCCAGACTTGGTGCATGGCGGCAACACAGCTTCACCATAGCCGACGTGGCGGTAAGTGAATAGAGATTGTTTTTAGGGTTTTTGCAGAGGAGGCTGGAGCGGGTGAAGGGAATCGAACCCTCGTATGCAGCTTGGGAAGCTGCCGTTCTACCATTGAACTACACCCGCAAAGCGCCGCCATCTTAACCGAAATTGCGGCGCGGCTCTAGCGTTCTGGTGGAGTTGATGGCAGATTTTGCTGCGTCTGTTGCTGCAGCTGTGTCTGCAGCAGCGCTATTTTTTGAGGGTCGGCGGCCAACGCTTCAAGCTGTTTGATGTAGTGGCGCGCACCATCCAGATCGTTGCTGGCCAGTTTAACGGCGGCCAGATTGAAGAGTGACTGGGTATCATCGGCCTGGAGCAGCACAGCAGTCTCCAGATAGGGGAGTATCTCCTGTGGCGGACGCCCCTGATACATGTAGATCTGGCCGATCCAGCGGTTGGCCTCGCTGTTCTCTTTGATGCTGTTGGTGGCTATCAGGAGTGGCAGGGCCTGATCAAACTGTTTCTGGCTCAGCAGTGCCTGAATGGCGGGCAGGTAAAACTCGATGTTGTACGGGGCCGCGCTAACGAGGGCGAGGTATTCGCGCATGGCCAGTGCCGGTTTGTCCATCGATTCGTAGTGGCGTGCCATCTGGATATGGCCATCAAAATAGCTGATCTCATTTTTAAAACTGCGGTAGGCAACGGCCTCTGCCTGACTGTTGGCCTTGAAATTGGCGATGGTGCGTTCACCGGGCCCCTTGGGTGGGTAGGGCCAGTGGTCGGTCAGGTTGATGATGCGGATCTCACCCAGGGCGCGGTCAAAGTCGGTGACGGGCCAGACACGACGGTAGGCGGCAGCGGGCAGAATGTCCTCTTCACGCCAGTGGTCATCGATAAAACGGTTGTCACGCAGGGTATCAAAAAAGGCCTCACTCATTAACATATACCCCTCAACGTTGGGGTGCAGGTGCTCCAGCATCAATTCGGCACCGACAATATTGTTGGTGGAGGCCTTCTCGAAATAGCGGCGCATCGCTACCACCGGGGCGTTGAACTCCCCGGCTACCTTGTGGATTATGGCGTTGAACTCCTCCGGCGCACGAAACCGCAGACCATCCAGATCCTTGGCCCAGCGGTAACTTTCGTTGGCCATGCCATACATCTCTTGCTGCTCCAGCTGCTGTGCCCAGGCGTAGGCGATGTCGGCGGGCAGCTGTTCACCATCATCCACCGAGACAAAGGGCCGCTGGTCGCGCAGGTTGCTGACCAGTTCGCTGATCACGACCGGCACCCCGGCAGCCTTGGCCTTGGCCATGATCTGGCGCAGATTGGCCTCGTAGTTGGCCTTGGCGATCTGGTATGTCGGGCTGTTGTAGGGGATGCTGCGTTCGCCCACCATCCGCCCCATCAGGGTAGAAAACTGGTTGCCAGAGGGTGCCCCCAGCTGATGGATGAGGGCGTTGAGGCCATTGCGAACCAGCTGTACGGTTTTAAGCTGTAGCAGTTTTAGATAGGTGGTGATCAGCCAGCGCGACTGCCCAACAGAGTTGGAAGAGGCCGCCCCCAGCGCACCGTAAAATTCGTTGTGGCCGGCATAGATCAGAATGGCGTCGGGCTGTTGTGCCAGGATCTCATCCATAAAATCGATCAGGGTAAAGCTGTTCACGGCAGCGATGCCGGTATTGACCACCTCAACCTGTCTGTCAGGAAAGACGTCGGCGAGCCGCTGTCCAAGCAGGCGCGAGAAGAGTACATTTTCCGGGTAGGGCCAGCTGGCAGTTGTCGATTCACCCATGACAAAGATGCGGTAACCATTGTCTGGTTTGTTGAGTCGGAACAGCTCCGTGGGGGGTTCCGGGATGTAACCCTGCCGGGGAAAGTAGCGCTGGGCAACCAGCGGGTTGGTCATTAAATGGGGCTCGTTGTGCCCCTTTTCGGGGGCGGCGATGAAGAGTTGTTGATCGTCACCGTAGTTAAAGGCGCGCAGCCCTAGTTCAAACAGCACAAAAAAGAGCAACGGGATGGAGAGTGCCAGGGTGTAAAACAGGTAGAGCCTTTTTCCGGTTGCCATCGTTGCGCGGTTGATCTCTTGATTGGGTTTGGGGTTGAATTGCGATTAAGATAGCGGCCCTGCGGTCGATAGTTTGATCAGGAAAAAATGAGTTACATGATGATGTTAGCAACATACCGGATGGAAAAACAGGTAGCACTATTGCTGGCGGCCATCCTGATGGTAGTGGCGGTCTGGCCACTCTTCAGTGGTGGTATGTTGGTTTGGCCATGGTTGGCGGCGGCGCTGTTGCTATTGCTGCTGGCGTGGTGGCGACCGGCATGGCTGACCCCCCTGGCCAACGGTTGGTCGCGGCTTGGTCACTGGTTGGGTACTTTGAATAGCTACATCATCTTGGCGTTACTGTTCTTTCTGGTGATTACCCCTGTGGCACTGCTGTTTCGGTGGCGTGGGCGTGATGCGCTGCATCTCAGACAGAAAAAGTTGCACAGCTACTGGCAGACCGAGGCGCGGCAGTGGTCGCCAGAGAGTTTTAAGGATCAGTTCTGATGGCGTTTTTAGGTGAGTTGTTGCAGTTCCTTAAACAGCGCAAAAAACTCTGGTTGCTGCCGGTGGTTGTGCTGCTGCTGCTGTTGGGGGGCATGATTGTCTTTGTGCAGGGTAGCGCCCTGGCCCCCCTGATCTATACCGTTTTTTAGATGTGGATACTGGGCATCTCGGCCTACTATCACGACAGCGCGGCGGCGCTGATCCATGACGGTGAGATTATTGCTGCCGCGCAGGAGGAGCGTTTTACCCGCCAGAAACATTGCGCCGACTTCCCCCGGCAGGCGGTTGAGTATTGTCTGCGGGAGGCGGGTATCACGGTTGAACAGCTCGACCACATCATCTTTTATGATAAACCGTTCCTGAAGTTTGAACGGCTGCTGGAGAGTTACCACGCCTTCGCCCCGTCTGGTTTTCGTTCGTTTGTCACCGCCATGCCGCTCTGGCTCAAGGAGAAGCTGTTCCAAAAACGGCTGCTGCAGCGTGAACTGGCGGCCCTGGCGCGGGGACCCGTTGAGGGGGTGGCGCTGCGTGAGCGGCTGCTATTTTCAGAGCATCATCTCTCCCACGCCGCCTCCGCCTTCTACCCATCCCCCTTTGATCAAGCCTTGATCCTGACCATGGATGGTGTGGGCGAGTGGGCCACCACCTCGGTGATGCTGGGTGAGGGGCGTGATATTCGGCTACTGAAAGAGATCCACTTTCCCCATTCGTTGGGCCTGCTCTACTCCGCCTTTACCAGCTACTGTGGATTTAAGGTCAACGACGGTGAGTACAAGTTGATGGGGCTGGCCCCCTACGGCAAACCCTGTTATGTGGAGCTGATCTGCCGGGAATTGATCGATATTGCTGACGATGGCTCCTACCGCCTCAACATGCGCTACTTCAACTACTGCACCGGCCTGACCATGACCAATCGCCATTTTCATGCCCTGTTTGGTCGGGAGCCACGCCAACCGGACTCCCCTATTACTGTGATGGATATGGATCTGGCCGCCTCGGTTCAGGCGGTGGCAGAGCGGGTGATCCTGACGCTGGCAACCGCACTGCGGCAGGAGTATGGCATTGACAACCTCTGTCTGGCCGGGGGGGTGGCGCTCAACAGCGTCGCCAATGGCAAGCTGCAACGCGCCGGTATCTTTGGCAATATCTGGATTCAACCCGCCGCCGGGGATGCGGGCGGTGCGCTGGGGGCGGCGCTGGTGGGGTATCACCTGCATCGGCAGCAGCCGCGTACTCCACATCACGGTGTCGATGGCATGAAGGGGGGGTATCTTGGACCGCAGTTTGCGGATGTCGAAATAGAAAAACTGCTTGTGGCGCAAGGTCTCACCTATCAACGTCTCGAAGGTGATGCGCTTATCAACAGCGCAGCACAGGCCCTGGCAGATGAGAAAGTGGTGGGCTGGTTTCAGGGACGCATGGAGTTTGGCCCCCGGGCCTTGGGCAACCGCACTATTCTGGGGGACCCCCGTTCACCACGCACCCAGTCGGTAATGAACCTGAAGATCAAAAATCGTGAATCGTTCCGCCCCTTTGCCCCATCCGTGCTGAGGGAGGATGCCACGGCCTATTTTGATATCAATACCACCAGCCCCTACATGTTGTTGGTGGCACCGCTGCTGCCTGGCCGACGGCGTGAGTTGAGTGAGGCCGAAAGAGAGATCTCGGGGGTGGAGCAGGTCCATCTGGTCCGTTCTGATATTCCGGCGGTCACCCACATCGACTACTCAGCACGATTACAGACGGTGAGCGCAGATGCCAATCCGCTCTACCATCTACTGATCAGCCGCTTTAAAGCATTGACCGGATATGGACTGGTGGTAAATACCTCGTTTAACGTGCGGGATGAGCCGATTGTCTGCACCCCGCTAGAGGCGCTGAACTGCTTCATGAAGAGCGGCATGGATGAGCTCTACATAGGCAACTTTCGCTTGCAAAAGTCGCCCCAGTAACCCACCTACCAGCCGTTGCTGCCGCCATGCCTGCCGCCATTAAAATTGCTGTTGCCGGTGCCGTCCCGGTTTTTACAGGCACCAAGGCCGGACCAGTTGGGGTTTTGCGTCGGGTCACAGAAGTCAGCATAGTTAATATTGGCAGGGTTGAAGGCGTCGCCGACGGCACTGTTTATATAGGCGTAGGTGCCATTGCTGTTACCCTCCTCGGTACCGTTGGTATAGGTGTAACGGCCAGCGGTGGGGTTGGAGTTCTGGTTGTCGGCGGCGTAGTTATAGTCACCCGTTGTACCAAAGATATTGGCACCGCCCAGGGTCACGGTGTTGGTGATGCCCGCCCCCGCTTTTTTAGTGACGTTGTTGTGCCTGACAGTGCCTGAGGTGATGCCGGTAGCAGCGGCAAAGTTAATGGTGGTGTCGGTGGCCACCACGGGGATGGCGTTCATGTTGCCGTGGCCGAGGGCGCGGGCGTCCAGGATCACTGTGCTGACCATGTCGCTGGCGCTGCCGGTGAAGCCTGCGCCGTAGGTGGTATCCTGGTCAGTATTGCCGTTTTTGGTCACCTGCGAGATCAAGGGTTTGTTGGCGAAGGTATCCTTGAGGAAGATCATCTCGGCGTCGGCATCTTTCAAAAACATATGCGAGATCATTTTGGTGGGATTGCCGGTGCCGGTGCCGGTTTTAAGCGAGTCGCTGGTGGCAACATCATAGGGCTTGACCATGTTGTAGAGTTGATTGCTGGTGCTCTGGCTGGTGGTGCCGTTGTAGGCGCTGGCCGTGCGGTAATTCGAACCGTCGTAAGCGCTGCCATAAGTGGAGCTGGCCTCGATGATGTACTCCAGGGCAAAGTTATCGCCGGCATAGTAGTCACCAATGATCACCTGGTAGTACCACTTACTGGTGATGGAGTCCTGGAACATGCGCTGATAAAAGCCGCTGGCGTCATCGTGGCTGCCCGATATCTCGTTGTCGCAGTTGGCTCTGGATAGATAGGATATGTAGCAAGAGACATAGGCGTCATTGCCGCTATAGCTGACGTTGGAGGCATCCAACCCATTGTTTCTCTTCTCGTCCGGCTTGAAATTGAGGTTGAACTCCGCCTGGCTACTGGGAACGGCGGGCAGCAGGAACAGGCAGAGAGCGAGAAGGGTTGCTCTCGTTCTGTAGATCAGTCGTCCTTGGTTGATCAGCTCCTGAGAAGTTTTGATGGTACCGGCAGGGGGTCGCCACATAGTAATCTCTACCCGTTTTTTCAGCGCCAGCTCACATCGTTCACGGTGTGGGGCGTTTAATGTCGCTATTCCTATTATTTATCGGGTATTTGTGGAGGCAACTTTAGACAAAGGGCAGTCTTTTTACATTCCCTGAATATGAGCAGAGTGACTTCTGTTGGCCCGCGCGGCGCGGTATTTCCTCAATGTTATGTTTTTATTGGCTATTTACCAGCCGTTGCTGCCACCGCCCATGCCCCGTCCGCCGCCAGTAAACGAGCCTCCGCTGGTACCATCCCTGTTTTTACAGGCACCAAGGCCGGACCAGTTGGGGTTCTGCGTTGGATCGCAGAAGTCGGCGTAATTGATATTGGCAGGGTTGAAGGCGTCGCCGTTGGCGACATCTATATAGGCATAGGTGCCGTTACTGTTCCCCTCCTCGGTACCGTTGGTATAGGTGTAACGACCGGCGGTGGGGTTGGAGTTCTGGTTGTCGGTGGCGTAGTTGTAATCCCCTGCGGTACCGTTGATCAGTGGCCCGGTGACAGTGACGGTATTGGTAATACCCGCCCCCGCTTTTTTAGTGACATTGGTATGTCGTGCGCCAGAGGTAATGCCTGCGGCCGTGGCAAAGTTGATGGTGGTATCGGTGGCCTCAACCGGGATGGCGTTCATGTTGCCATGGCCCAGGGCGCGGGCATCCAGGATCACCAGGCTGGTCATGCCGGTATTCGGGGTGGTGGTATTGGTGGTGCGCTGGGAGATAAGCGGTTTGTTGGCAAAGGTATCTTTGAGGAAGACCATCTCTGCATCGTTATCCTTTAAAAACATATGAGATATCACTTTTGTCGGGTTGCCGGTGCCGGTACCGGTTTTGAGTGAGTCACTGGTGGGAACGTCATAGGGTTTGACCATGTTATAGAGCTGGTTGCTGGTATTTTGGCTGGTGGTGCCGTTGTAGGCACTGGCGGAACGGTAAATGGAGCCGTCGTAGACGCTGCCATAACTGGAGCTGGCCTCAATGATGTACTCCAGGGCAAAATTGTCTCCGGCGTAGTAGTCGCCAATGATCACCTGGTAATACCACTTGCTGGTGGTTGAATCCAGGAACATGCGTTGGTAAAAGCCGCTGGCGTCATCGTGGCTGCCGGTGATCTGGTTGCCACAGTTGGCGCTGGAGATATAGGAGATGTAACAGGAGACATATGCGTCATTGCCACTATAACTGACGTTGGTGCCGCTGGTACCGTTGTTGAGTTTTTCATCAGGTCTGAAGTTCAGGTTGAACTCCGCCTGGCTGCTGGGGATAGCCGGTAGCAGCAGTAGGCCGATGGCCAGAGCGACCCCCGTTGCTATCCTGGCTTTTCGTCCGTGGTGGTGAAGCTGGCCCTCAATGGCGCAATGTTCTGTTAACTGCATATCGCACCTGCCTGCTGATCTTGTGTCAGGACTCCCTCTGACGCTTTTTGTCTGTGTTGGGCTGTCCCCACATTTAAGGGGGAACTCCGCTCGTTTGTAAGAAAACTCTAATGTTCATTGGTACTGTTATGTATCGGTCAAATAACTTAAAAACTTTAAGGAAAAGGTCGGCATTGGTGCCGTGCAGGTGGGGGAGTGAGGGCCGAATAGTGTTGCCTGTCTTGAGTTTTAACAATCATTTAATAACCATGTAATAACGTGCTAATGTGACACATATGTTCATAAAGTGACGTTAATAGTCATGCTGGGATTGTGGGTTTGTGGCGGGTAAGTACAAAAAATAATAATTAAATCAGTGATGCTGCTGTTCATGAGCGTTGTCTCGTCAAGTTAATGGCTTTGAGGTGCCTATGGGGAATCGGCTGTCTGGACATCGTGTGGTACGCGGCCCCCTGTTGGGTGGTTTGCTGCTGATGGTTGCGCCCTTGGGGGCGGAGTTTGCCCTGAACTTCACCCCCGGCAATGTT
>JAKFXL010000036.1 GCA_021731365.1 Gammaproteobacteria bacterium
GAGCAGCCGATCGAATATCCGGTGGCCGATTACCCAGTCAAGATCACCTCCCTCAGCTTTGATAAAAGCGAACGGGTGGCGGGGCGTCTGGAGGGGATTAAGGGGCAATATTTGATACTGGATAGCGGTGTGATTAATATCCGTAAGTTTGGTGGGTATATGGTTGAGTTTACAGAGGTGGTGTCATGAAGAGCGGTTTTTGGCTGGATCGTTGGCAGAAGGGTGAAATAGGCTTTCACCAAGGGCAGTTCAACGACTATCTAACCCAATATTGGCAACGGCTGGCACTGACCGGTAGTGAGTCTGTGTTTGTACCACTCTGTGGCAAAAGTCTCGATCTGCTCTGGTTGCGTCAACAGGGACACAGTGTGATTGGCATTGAGTTGAGTGATCAGGCAGTGCTGGCCTTCTGGGAAGAGAATGGTTTGGAGTGCAGCTGTCAGCCAGCGGGTGGGTTTATCAACTTTCAAGGGGATGGCATCGGCCTGCTGGTCGGCGACTACTTTGAGCTGACACAGGCCCGCCTGAATGGAGTGACGGCGGTATTTGATCGTGCCGCCCTGATTGCGTTACCCCCTGAAATGCGAGCGGCTTATGTAGCGAAGATGGGAGAGCTGTTGCCGAGTGGTTCGCAAATTTTACTGGTGACCATGGAGTACCCGCAGCAGGAGATGTCTGGCCCCCCCTTTAATGTTTCAGAAGCGGAGGTTGAGGCGCTGTACGGTCCCTGTTTTGAGGTGGAGCAGTTGGCCTCGGTTGCCGTTTTGGAGCATAACGAACATTTCCGCAAACGTGGTTTAACGGCGTTGACGGAGCGTGTCTGGCAGCTGCGGCGGCGTTAATGGCGACGGGCAACTATCAATGACTTACCTTTTTTGTTGAATCTTTTTGAAGTTTATGGCCCCTCTGAAAGCCGCATTTTTACTGGGTGTATTTTTATAATGTATTGATTTTTATATAAAATAGTCAGGATAATGATCTGTGTTAGAATGCCGCTACGGTCAATGAGGCATCTGCCCGTGTATTGATTGGCCTCTTTGTGAATGTTGAGAGGCCGGTTTTTCAAACGCGTTAGCCAGGGTGGGCAAACAGCTAATTACTGTAAGAGGTGCCGGTATGGCGACAACAGATAACAATCATCGAGCCCCAGTGGGGTATTTAAAATCACTCTTTCTTGCCGGAGTGGTGGTTGCCTCCAGTGTGACGGTGATCGCCTTTAGCCAGTCAGGCATGGCGTTGAGCAACATCGGATCAGGTGTGAATGGTGACGATCCAGCGGCCTGTGATGTGGCGGTTCATGATACTAAAGCCCCAGGCCACTATAACCGGACCTACTTCACAACTACGGCCGCAGAGTTTACCCGCGACAATCCGCTGTTTTGGAATCCATTGAGTAAAGCTTGGTTGACGTCAGAGCAGATGTCACTGTTAAAACTGGCTTATGAAGTCGGTTTTGAAGATGGCGGCCATGAACATGCCGAGCTGGTGCAGGCGATTTTGATGCAGGAGACCATTGCCGGCCTGTTGGGGCGGATGGGGCACATGACGGCCCCTGTGGGCAAACGTTCTTACGGTGTTATGCAGGTTAAGGTGACGGCATCCCGCGATGTGTTGAATGAGTACAGTGAGTTTGGCCAGTTTCGTGCGGATGAGGAGCTGATTGTTAAACTGCTCTCTGACGATGAGTTTAATATCCGGATTGCTTCAAAATTCCTGTTGCAGCTGAGCGACCGTGTTGGGCTGACGGAACGGGCCTTGGTGGCATATAACGTCGGGTTACGCTCCTCTTATCGCATTGATGAGCCACAGTCCTTCAAATATGTTGTGCATACCAAGAACCGTCTGGAAGATGTGGTCAGACCGTTTAACCACCGTTTTGGTGGGGAAACCCTGCGTTTGGCCACGGCTAATCAGGATGTGTCTGGCTCATAAGCCGTGTTGCCTCTTTGGGTGTGATGTTTTTCCACGGCAGTGGGATTAGCCCTGGCACCTGCTGCATATACTCCCGGTAACGGTTGCCATGTTCGTCGATCAGACGCCGCTCCTCCAGGCGTGAGCCAACCACAAAATAACCACTGATTAAAAGGGTAGTGAGCAGCTGTGCCAGATCCATGTCGCGACTCCATAGCAGTATCAGGGCGCAGCTATACCAGGGGTGTCGGACATAGCGGTGTGGTGGCGAGATTATCAGCGCCGCCGGTGGGGTTGATGTTTGTGACCCCCGGCAGGCGCGCCAGCCGCTGAACTCACCCAGATCGTAATAACGTAGCGTCCAGAGAAAACAGACGAAGGCCGCCAAACTCATCAATCCTGCCAACCAACCCCATGGTCCGGGCCAGTGGATCACGGGTGTTCCTGTATATAGTGTGTGTAGCCATATTTGGGGTAGCAGCGTGATGATAGCAATCAGGTTGTAAGTCAATCGGTAGCAGTTTGAGTGGGCAAACCGGCTCTTCACCATGGGGTTTGCAAGCAGTGAATGGAGTAAAAAATAGCCTAGCCAGCCGCCGCTGATCAACATCAAAACAGTGCTATTGTTCATCTCACCCCTTATTGCAAAGATAGATTATGAAATATTCTACCCCACTCCAGCGTGTCACCCTGATCAAACGTTATAAGCGTTTTCTTGGCGATGTATTGCTGGAGGATGGCCGTGAAATGACCGTACATACCCCCAACACTGGCAGCATGTTGGGGTGTGCCGAGCCAGGAAGCCATGTCTGGATTCGTGACTCCGGTAGCGAGACCCGAAAATATCGCCACAGCTGGGAGTTGAGTGAGCTGGCTTCGGGTACGTTGATTGGAGTGAATACAGGGTTGGCCAACGCCCTGGTGGTGGAGGCGATTCGCAATGGCGTAGTGCCTGCACTCAGTGGTTATAGCGGATTGCGGACCGAGGTTGCCTATGGTCAGGAGCGTAGCCGTATCGATATTCTGCTGGAGGGCAGTGGTCGACCCCCCTGTTATGTTGAGGTGAAAAATGTGACGGCGCGCCGTGGCGATCAGGCGATCTTCCCTGATGCAGTGACTGCACGGGGGACCAAACACCTGCGTGAACTGATGCAGGTGGTGGCGGATGGCGGGCGTGGGGTGATCTTTTTCTGTGTGCAGCGGGAGGATGTCGAGGCCTTTCGTCCGGCCTATGAGATCGACCCTCTCTATGCCGAGACCTTAAAGCAGGCCGCCACTGCTGGGGTAGAGGTGATGGCGTGGCGAGCCAACCTCACCCCTGAGGCGGTGGTGTTGCAGCAGCCGCTGCCGGCTCTGCTGGAGTGGTAGGTGGCTTTTTCTGTGTGCTTTTGGAAAAGCTGATCTTTGCCGGGGCGATGGCACCGCCGGAGATGATAAATGTCATCGCCTCCTCCATGGTCCAGTCGGTGGAGATCAGGTTTTCCACCGGTACAATCTCCAGATAACCTGAGGTTGGGTTGGGGGTGGTCGGTACGTAGACCGCCGCCAGTTCCTGGCCAGTATGTTCATCAATCATGACCCGGGTGACAAATCCGACTGTTTTCATATGAGGGGATGGAAACTCGATCAGCACCACGCGGTGTAGCTTCTCCGGCTTTTGCTGCAGGACAGTCAGTAGTTTTTTGGTGGAGCCGTAGATAGTCTGCAACAGGGGGATTTTGTTAATCAGGATATCGAGCCAGGAGAGTATCTTGACGCCAATCACACGGGTAGCAAACCATCCCAACAGATAGAGCGCTGCTATGGTAATGACAACCGCCAGGGCGTGTTGAACCCAGGGGTGCAGCAGCCACTGGCTGAAATTCAGGCCGGGCAGATAGCGTTCTATGCCATCAAACAGGGCTTGAACCCAGGGCAAACCGGCCTTGGAGAGCTGGCGAAATATAAAATCAAAGACCAGCCATGTGATCCAGATTGGTATAGCGGTGATGACACCCGCGATCAGGTAGCGCTGCATATGGGGAAATTGAATCTTTTTCAATTGGGTAAAAACCTATCTACTGTATGGGACAAAATCAAGGTAGAGACAGTTGGATCATCTCTTGGCAGGGTGGTGGTTAGGATACCCGTTTTGGACGTGAAAATATATTGCTCCTGCGCCGTGCAGGCAGGTTGACGGCATTACCCTCCCGTTTCCACTGCTTGTATGGTGGGTGTTGCTGTACCGTATGAATAGGGGTGGGTTATACCCGTCCCGTTTCCTAATGCCGATGTTGGTCATGGGCGGTGGGGCGTTGGCGCTATCTGCCTAAGTGGCGCATCTAAATGGTGTTTCGGGTATACTGCAACCACGTTTCACGCTCGGTAGAACTAACTTTTCATGAATCTGTTTTTTGCGGTACTTACCCCTTTTCTAGGTGCTGTGCTGGTGGCGTGGGCCTCCCGCTTTGGGCGATCTCATGCCGCCTGGGCGGCAGGCGGCGTGGCGTTGACTGCGCTGGCCTGGTTGTCGCCGCTGCTGTCGCAGCCATTTGCTGGCACAACAGTGGTGCAGCGCCTTGAGTGGATGCCATCGGTGGGGCTTGATCTGGTCTTCCGCCTGGATGGGCTGGGGCTGCTGTTTGCCGGACTGATCCTGGGTATCGGCCTTCTGGTGATCCTCTATGCCCGTTACTACCTCTCGGAACGTGACAGCATGGGGCGTCTTTACGCCTATCTGCTGCTCTTTATGGGTTCCATGCTGGGGGTGGTGCTCTCTGAAAACCTGATCCAGCTGCTGATTTTCTGGGAGCTGACCAGCCTCTCCTCATTTCTGTTAATTGCCTATTGGCGCGAGCGCGAGATGGCGCGCATGGGCGCACGTATGGCGCTGGCAATCACCGGTGCTGGTGGCTTGGCACTGCTGGGGGGGATCCTGCTGCTGGGCGAGATCACGGGCAGTTATGAACTGTCGGTGATTCTGGCATCGGGAGACCTTATTCGTGGCCATTCACTCTATCTGCCTACACTAATATTGGTATTGCTGGGGGCGTTTACCAAGTCGGCTCAGTTCCCCTTCCATTTCTGGTTGCCTCATGCCATGGCGGCCCCCACCCCGGTGTCGGCCTATCTGCATTCGGCGACGATGGTGAAGGCGGGGGTGTTTCTGCTGGCGCGTCTCTTTCCGGCGCTGTCGGGTACGCCAGAGTGGTCCTGGCTGGTGGGTGGGGCGGGACTGTGTACGCTGTTGCTGGGGGCGGTGGTTGCGCTGTTCAAACATGACTTGAAGGGGCTGCTGGCCTATTCCACTATCAGCCATTTGGGGTTGATTACACTGCTGTTTGGCATTGCCACCCCGATGGCCGTGGTGGCTGGGGTATTCCACATTATCAATCACGCCATCTTTAAGGCATCACTATTTATGGCCGCCGGCATTATCGACCATGAGACCGGTACCCGCGATATGCGTCGTATGCAGGGGCTTTGGCAGTTTATGCCGTTTACTGCGACGTTGGCCATGGTGGCGGCGGCGTCGATGGCGGGGGTGCCACTGTTTAACGGTTTCCTGTCGAAGGAGATGTTGTTTGTTGAGGCGAGTGAGATGGCGTCGCAGCAGAGTTTTGGCTGGCTGTTGCCGGTGACGGTGACGGTGGCGGGTATTTTTGCCGTGGCCTACTCATTACGCTTTATCCATGATGTCTTTTTTGGCGGCAAGCCGCTTGAGTTGCCCCGGACGCCCCATGAGCCACCGCGCTGGATGAAGGTGCCTGTGGAGGTGCTGGTACTGCTGTGTCTGGTGGTGGGGCTGTTTCCGGCACAGACGGTAGCGCCACTGCTGGCGGTGGCGGCGGCGAGCACGCTGCAGACGGCGTTGCCGGAGTATAACCTGGCGATTTGGCACGGTTTTAACCCGGCGTTGTGGATGAGTGTGACGGCCCTGGTGGGGGGGGTGTTGCTCTATCTTGTGCGCAGACCGTTCTCTCTTTTACATGACCGTTTTGAAGGCCAGCTGGATGCCCGCCGTCTCTACAACGCCCTGCTGCAGGGGTTAATGGTCATTGCCCGGCGGATAACCGCGCTGCTTGATGTTGGTTCATTGCAACGGATGGTCTTTGTATTTATTGGCTTTGCGCTGTTGCTGGGGTGGATGGGCTGGAGTGGTGATCGGTCAGTGCTGACTGGGTCACGGCCACTGTTGCCAGTGGATGCGATGAGTCTGTTGGTGACCGCTGTGCTGACAGTGATCTCTGTTGCTGTTGTAATTTTGCATCGACAGCGGTTTACAGCCTTGGTTCTGGTAGGGTTTGTGGGGTTGGTGGTGTCGTTGATTTTTGTGAAGTTTTCTGCCCCGGATCTTGCCCTGACCCAACTGCTGGTTGAGGTGGTAACAGTGGTGCTGCTGCTACTGGCGCTCTATTTTCTGCCTCAGCACTCGCCTGTTGAGTCCCATCCGCTACGTCGGAGCCGGGATGGGCTGCTGGCCCTGTTGGTGGGGGGCGGTGTGGGTGCCCTGGCGTGGGCGGTATTGACCCGGCCCCACAGCAGCATCGGCGATTTTTTCCTGGCGAACAGCGTTTCGGGTGGCGGTGGGAGCAACGTGGTGAATGTGATTCTGGTCGATTTCCGCGGGTTTGATACGCTGGGCGAGATTACGGTACTGGCGTTGGCGGGGCTGGCGGTCTACGCCTTGCTGGAGAAGCTTCATATTAGTGGTCCATCCCAGAATGCCGATGGACGTGATTGGAACTGGGATCTGCATCCGGTCATTATGGCGTCATTCACCCGCCTGTTGCTGCCGCTGGCGCTGCTGGTCTCGGTGTTCATCCTGTTGCGCGGCCATAACTTGCCCGGCGGCGGTTTTATCGCCGGTCTGGTGACGGCAGTGGCGCTGATCATGCAGTATCTGGCCAATGGTGTGGCCTGGACCCACTCCCGCTTGTCGGCCAACATGCATCCGGTGGTGGGGGTGGGGCTGCTTATTGCGACGTTGACTGGATTGGGCAGTTTTGTGTTTGGTTACCCCTTCCTCACCTCCACATTTGGGCATATGAAGTGGCCGCTGGTAGGTGATTTTGAGTTGGCATCGGCGATGGCCTTTGATCTGGGGGTCTATCTGGTGGTGGTCGGGGCAACGTTGTTGATATTGATACACCTGGGTTTGATGCACGGTAAAGAGCCCGTTCGTGGCAAGGGAGGACACTGATGGAAGCGCTGCTTGCCTTTGTGATTGGTCTGCTTACCGCCTGCGGGGTTTATCTTGCGTTACGTGGGCGTACCTTCCCGGTGGTGCTGGGGCTGACCTTTATCTCTTATGCGGTCAATCTGTTCCTGTTCAGCATGGGGCGGCTCAGCATTGGCCAGCCGCCGGTGATCAGTGTTAGCGCTAACGCCTATGCTGATCCAGTGCCTCAAGCCCTGGTGCTGACCGCTATTGTTATCGGCTTTGCCATGACCGCCTTTGTTATCGTGCTGGCATTAAAAGCGCGGGCGGATCTGGGCAACGACCATGTAGATGGACAGAATTAAACAATGAACCACCTTGTTATTGCACCCCTGTTATTGCCCTTGCTGGTTGGTATTGTGTTGATACTGACCCAGCGTATGGATATCCGCCTGCACCGGCTGTTGAGTGTGGTGGCGGTGCTTGCCCAGATTGGTCTGGCACTGCTTCTGACCCGAGTGGTGAGTGGTGGCGATATCCTGGTTTACAATCTGGGTAACTGGTCTGGCCCTTTTGGTATCGTGCTGGTGGCCGATGGATTGGCAGTCTGGATGTTGCTGATTACCGCACTGCTGGCGCTGTTTGCGTTGCTATACGCCTGTCAGGGCGGTGATGTTAACGGACGCCATTTTCATGCCCTGTTCCAGCTGCAGCTGCTGGGTCTGAACGGTGCGTTTCTTACTGGTGATCTGTTTAACCTGTTTGTCTTTTTCGAAGTGCTGTTGTTGGCGTCTTACGGTCTGATTTTGCATGGTGGAGGGCGTGCGCGGGTGCGGGCGGGGCTGCATTATGTGGTGCTCAATCTGGCAGGTTCGGCGCTGTTTCTGATTGCGGTGGGTACACTCTACGGCGTGTTTGGCACACTCAACATGGCTGATCTGGCACTGAAGGTGGCGGCTACGCCGGAGCAGGATCTGGGGCTGGCAAAGGCCGCCGGTCTGCTGCTGTTTGCGGTGTTTGCCCTGAAGGCGGCATTGTTGCCGCTCTATCTCTGGCTGCCTGCCGCCTACGCCCATACCAGTGCCCCGGTGGCAGCCCTGTTTGCCATCATGACCAAGGTGGGGGTCTACAGCATTATCCGGGTCTATAGCCTCATTTTTGGCGCTGATGCCGGCCCCGCCGCAAACCTGATCGAGCCATGGCTGTTACCTTTGGCGATGATGACGCTATTGGTTGGGATGCTGGGGGCATTGGCAGCCACCGGTTTACGGCAGCAGGCGGCCTATCTGGTGGTTGCTTCGGTGGGGTCGTTGTTGACGGCATTTGGCCTGAATAATCCTGAAGGTATTGCGGCGGCGCTGTATTACCTGCCACATTCAACCTTTGCCGCTGCGGCGCTGTTTTTGTTGACGGATGTGATGGCTAACCGGCGTGGTGAGGTGGGTGACCGTTTTGAGCCGGCCCCGGCTATTGCCCATGCCCCACTATTAGGCGGGCTATTTTTTGTGGCGGTGCTGTTAACTATTGGTTTGCCACCACTCTCCGGTTTTATTGGGAAGTTTCTACTGTTGCGTGCCTCAATGGAGCATGTGGCGGTTGTCTGGGTGATGGCGATAGTGTTGTCGGGCGGTTTGATGGGGATGATCGCCATGGCGCGGAGTGGCAGCCTGCTCTTTTTCCGCACCCTGCCGCTGGGGGGGGCAGCCCGGCCTGTGGCTCCAGCCGTGGTGCCCGTATTGGTTCCAGTGGTTGGTTTGTTGATGCTGGGGATTGCCATGACCCTGTTTGCCGGGCCAATACATCTGTATGTCTCCGCCATCGCGGAGCAGCTGTTGCGGCCTGATCTCTACATTTATGCTGTTTTGGGGGAGCATTTATGAGACATCGTCTACTGCCTCATCCACTCCTGACACTGGTGTTGGTGGGTATCTGGCTGTTGCTCAACAATACCTTTGCCCCAGGTCATGTTGTGTTGGGCCTGATTCTGGGCTGGGCGATTCCGATGTTTACCGTGCGCTTCTGGCCGGAGCGGGTGAGTATCAACAGACCACTGCTTCTGCTGCGTTTTATTGCCGTGGTGCTGTGGGATATTGTGGTGGCTAATCTAGCGGTAGCGTGGCTGATTGTGGGGCGACCACAATCGTTGCGTCCGGCTTTCCTGGCGGTACCGCTGGTGCTGAAAAGCGACCTTGCTATCGGCCTGCTGGCCAATACTATCTGCCTCACACCGGGCACGGTGTCGGCACAGTTGAGTGAGGATCGGCGTTTTCTGCTGGTACATGCCCTGGACGCGGCGGATGGTGATGCTGTGATCGCCGAAATTAAACGGCGTTATGAGCAGCCCCTGAAAGAGGTGTTTGAATCATGCTGACAGTGGCACTCTCCATTGCCTTTGTATTGGTGGGCGCTGCCGTGGTGCTGAGTGCGTGGCGTCTGTTGCGTGGCCCCAGTGCGCCGGACCGCATTCTGGCACTGGACACGCTCTATATAAACGCCATCGCCCTATTGGTGTTGCTGGGGATTCATCTGGGTAGTGCGCTCTACTTTGAGGCGGCATTGCTGATTGCCATGATGGGGTTTGTGGGGACGGTGGCACTCTGTAAATATCTGTTGCGCGGCGACATCATCGAATAGGGGCGGATTTATGTTGGAATATCTATTGTCATTTCTGATCCTGGCCGGGGCGCTGTTTACCTTTGTGGGTTCTTTAGGGTTGGCACGGTTACGTGATTTTTATACCCGTCTGCATGGTCCTACCAAGGCGAGTACCCTGGGTGTTGGTTGTCTGTTAATTGCCTCGGCGCTCTTTTTTAGCACGCGGAGTGAGGGCATAAGCCTGCATGAGGTACTGGTAACACTGTTTCTGTTTATCACCGCGCCGATATCGGCCCATCTGTTGGCAAAAGCGGCGCTGCACCTGGGATTGACCTCTTTGGCACCGCCACCGGAAGATAAACCCCGCCGCTAGTTTTGTGGTTCGGGCCGGGTGGTTCCGGCAATTGTCTGGCGGCTGTTTTGCCACTTGGCCATACCCTACGCCCCTAGTGTAAAATGGCATTCTAAATAAATCAGCAGTACTTAATGGAAGGGAACAGTTATGACGACGGTGGCAACAAATATCCATTGGCACGCAGGGGTAGTGGGACGCCAGGAGCGTCAAAAACTCAATGGCCATCGCAGCGCCATTCTCTGGTTCACGGGCCTTTCAGGTGCCGGTAAATCGACCCTGGCCAATGCCGTTGAAGAGACGCTTTACCAGCTAGGTCACCGTACATTTGTACTGGATGGTGACAATGTACGCCACGGTTTGTGCAAAGATCTGGGGTTTTCTGACCAGGATCGCACCGAAAATATCCGCCGTATTGGTGAAGTGGCCAAACTGTTTGTTGATGGCGGCGTGCTGGCGCTGACAGCGTTTATCTCGCCGTTCCGCTCTGACCGCGACACTGTGCGTGCATTGATGGCTGAGGGCGACTTTATTGAGATCTATTGCCAGTGTGACCTGTCGGTATGTGAAGAGCGTGATGTGAAGGGGCTGTATAAAAAGGCCCGTGCCGGTGAGATTCCACACTTCACCGGTATCTCCTCACCGTATGAGGAGCCATTGAACGCTGAGATTGTTGTTAATACTGCCGCGCAGCCGATTGAAGTAAGTGTGGCCCAGGTGATCGACGCACTGCGGGCGCGGAACGTTATTCCGGCCCTTTAATACGTCTGGCAGACCTGATGGTGCGTTGGGTCTGCCCTATTATAAAAAAGAATATAAAAAGAACCCTTATATATGTACGGTCTTTACCCACTGATCAGACCTTTAGTCTTCTGCCTTGATGCGGAGAGTGCCCACCATTTGACCCTCTGCGCACTTAAAAAGGCCCATAAAATAGGGCTGTTAAAAGAGGCTGCGGTCGCCACAGGTAAGGGTGTTGAAGTGATGGGCCTCCACTTTCCATCCGTGGTGGGTCTGGCCGCCGGATTGGATAAAAACGGTGACTTTATCGATGCGTTGGGTGCGCTCGGTTTTGGTTTTATCGAGGTAGGTACCGTCACGCCGCGTCCCCAGCCGGGCAACCCCAAGCCGCGCCTGTTTCGGATTCCTGAGGCACAAGCGATCATCAACCGCATGGGGTTTAATAATCTTGGTGTTGATCATCTGATCGATCAGGTAAACAGCAGCCGTTACCGAGGCATTATCGGTATCAACATCGGCAAAAACTTTGATACGCCGATTGAACGGGCGGTGGATGACTATCTGATCGGACTGGATAAGGTCTTTCCCTTTGCCAGTTATGTGACCGTCAATATCTCCTCTCCCAATACCGCCAATCTGCGCGATCTACAATCCAGGGATCAGCTGGCAGCGCTGTTGGGCCCCTTAAAAGAGCGGCAACAGCAGTTACAACAGCAGCATCAGCGCACTGTGCCGCTGGTATTGAAAATTGCACCGGACATGGATGAAGAGACCTTGGCAGCCCTGGCGGAGACGTTGCTGGTGCACGAGATTGACGGTGTGATCGCTACCAATACCACGCTCTCACGTCAGGGGGTGGAGCATAGCCGCCACGGCAATGAGCAAGGCGGGCTGAGCGGTGCACCGTTGACCCAACGCTCCACCGCCGTTGTGAAGGCGCTTTATCAACAGCTGGGCGATAAGATACCGATCATTGCGGCAGGTGGCATTGTCTCCGCCGACGATGCCCAGGCCAAACTGGACGCCGGTGCCAAACTGGTGCAGGTCTATAGTGGGTTAATATATAGAGGCCCGCAGCTAGTACAGGAGATTGTCAGGCGTTGCCAATGATTCCCGCTATTCAGATCGATAACGTACATAAACATTACGGTAAGGTGCACGCCCTCAGGGGCATGTCGCTGACCATTCAGCAGGGCGAGTTTTTTGGCCTGCTGGGACCTAATGGTGCTGGTAAATCAACGCTGATCAACATCATCGCCGGGTTAACCCGCAAAAACAGTGGCAACGTGACCGTGATGGGGCACGATGTGGTCAAGGCCTACCGACAGTCGCGTTATTCACTGGGAGTGGTGCCACAGGAGCTGGTCTACGACCCCTTTTTTAACGTGCGCGAATTGCTGCAGATTCAGGCGGGCTACTTTGGCAAAGGAAAGGAGATCAACCCCTGGATAGATGAGCTGCTGGAGGGACTCAAACTGACCGATAAGGCAGACGTCAACATGCAGGCACTTTCCGGTGGCATGAAACGCCGGGTATTGATTGCCCAGGCGTTGGTACACAAACCCCCCGTTGTCATCCTGGACGAGCCAACTGCAGGTGTTGATGTCGAACTGCGTAACTCACTCTGGCAGTTTGTACAGGGGCTGCACCGCGAGGGACATACCATCGTGCTCACCACCCATTATCTCGAAGAGGCGGAAAATCTCTGTGAACGTATCGCCATTATTAATGATGGTGCCGTCGTGGCGCTGGATACAAAAGAGGCATTGCTGGAGCGTGGCGTGGGCAAAACATGCAAAGTGGTGATCACGCTGGCAAAACCATTGGAGCAGATTCCGGTTGCGTTGCAGCCGATGCTGAAAACACATGAACAAAATCGAATCGAATTTACCTTGCAGCGTGGCAGTGACTCGATTATGGCGCTGATTAATACCCTGGTATCGGCGGGGGCGGAGATCAGCGATATTAAAACCGAAGATGCCGATCTCGAAGATGTCTTTATTGAACTCACCCGGGCGGTAAACCAGTGAACTGGCTCGGCATGTACACCCTGTTTTACAAAGAGCTGTTACGTTTCAGTAAGGTGATGTTGCAGACGGTTATGGCCCCCGTTGTCACGGCGTTGCTCTATCTGCTGGTCTTCTCCCATGTGCTGGATGAGCACATCAACGTCTACGACAATGTGACCTACACTGCTTTTTTGATACCGGGTTTGATCATGATGTCGATCCTGCAAAACGCATTTTCCAACAGCTCCTCAAGCCTGATACAGTCAAAAATGACCGGCAACATCATCTTTGTGCTGCTCACACCACTCTCCTATCTGGAGTTTTACCTGGCATTTATGCTGGCCTCCATCATCCGCGGCCTAGCGGTGGGGTTGGGTATCTATTTAGTAGCGATCTTCTTCATTGATTTACCGCTGTATAGTTTTGGCTGGATGCTGCTGTTTGGTCTGGCGGGTAGCGCTGTGCTGGGCAGCGCCGGCATTATCACCGGCGTCTGGGCGGAAAAATATGATCATATTGCCGGCATTCAAAACTTCATTGTTGTTCCACTTTCGTTTCTGAGTGGTGTCTTCTATTCTATTCATTCACTGCCTGAGTTTTGGCAGCAGCTGTCACGCTTCAACCCTTTTTTCTATATGATCGATGGCTTTCGATACGGATTTTTTGGGGTGGCTGATGTCAACCCGGTGATTAGTCTCTTGATAGTGTTGGCCGCATGGTTGGCATTGGCGTGTGCAACCTTGATAATGTTGAAGTCAGGTTATAAATTACGCGACTAGCGTTTGATGGTGATCTGAGTGATCTGCGACCAATTAAATGGTGGTAACCGTTCCAGGGAAAGGTAGACAACATGCGTAAATTTATCCGTCACCCATCTGATATCCCCATCGAGTTCTTGATAAAAGAGCTATCGCTCAAAGATCGCGAATATTTAAATGACATCAGTTTTGGCGGGCTCTCATTCCGTTCACGAGCCGCTGTTGAGGTAAGCGCCGTTATCCAGATAACCATCCCGTTTTTGAAGCCTGAATTTCAATGCCAGGCGATAGTGAAATGGTGTCACCGACGGGGCGATGGCTTTGATGTGGGTGTGGCCTTTGATGATCAGGAAGAGGCCTTCAAAACCCGCATGGTAGAGCAGATCTGCCATATAGAACATTACAAACGTGAAATGCTTGAACAAGAGGGGAGAGCGCTCAGTGGTGAAGAGGCAGCGGCTGAGTGGATCAAACGTTACGCCGCCAGCTTTCCAGCGGTGGAAGTCTCCCATTAAGAACGGTTAACTATGGTATCTCCTCTGCAGGTGCCGCTAACGTAGCCTTGATGCCAATCTCCAAAGGTTCAAGCCTTGCCTCACACTGCAATGCCGCGTGATATTGACCATTGTGATAGATAAACAGTGCCGGTAGATGAAAAACATTAAACTCTTCGGTCAACGCCTGATCCATGCCCGCATCCACTTTAAAAATATGAACCTCCGGGTGTAGTTTGCAGTAGTGCTCGAGCAGCTGTTGCCAATGGCGGCAAGAGAGACATTCGCGGCTGGAGAAAAAAACAATCGCGGTGCCAGAGCTCTTTTCCAGGGTTTGATGGAACTCAAACTGCTCAATAGCGCGTATAGCAGACATGGGGCCGACTCCTTTAAATACACTCAGAATGGTTAAACTAGTTCATCTTACAAACATAAATCAACCACTATAAAACGTCTGATGTTTGCATGAGTCCTGTTATTGGGCATGAGACCCAAAGAGGATTCCGTTTGATTTGAAAGACGGGTGAATAAAAAAGCCCTGCCGTGATTAATCAGGGCAGGGCCTGGATGGTACACCTAGTGATCAGGCGGCGGCGATGGGGATCAGGACCACCTTATCAGCTACGGACTGATACTCCGCAATCTCGTTGAAGTTGAGATAGCGGTAGACATCCTCGGTCATGGTATCCAACGTTTTCACCGCCGCAAGGTACTCCGCCACTGTGGGCATTTTGCCCAGCTGGGCGCAGACCGCCGCCAGCTCTGCCGAGCCAAGGTAGACGTTGGCATCTTTGCCCAACCGGTTCGGGAAGTTGCGGGTGGAGGTGGACATGACGGTTGAACCGTCGGCCACACGGGCCTGATTACCCATGCAGAGCGAGCAGCCGGGCATCTCGGTACGTGCACCTACCCTGCCGTAGATGGAGTAGTACCCCTCTTCGGTGAGCTGGTGCGCATCCATCTTGGTGGGCGGGGCGATCCAGAGGCGGGTGGGGACTGTGCCGCCATACGCTTCCAGTACTTTTCCCGCGGCGCGGTAGTGGCCGATGTTGGTCATGCAGCTGCCGATAAAGACCTCGTCGATCTTGGCGCCGGCCACTGCCGAGAGCAGTCTGACGTCGTCAGGATCGTTGGGGCAGGCGACGATCGGTTCTTTGATATCAGCTAGATCGATCTCGATGATGGCGGCGTATTCGGCATCTTTATCTGCTTCCAGCAGTTCTGGATTGGCGAGCCACGCCTCCATCGCCTCGATGCGGCGGCTGAGGGTGCGTTTGTCTTCGTAGCCGTTGCCGATCATCCACTTCAACAGGGTGATGTTGGAGGTGAGGAACTCGATGATCGGCTCCTTGGCCAGCTTGACGGTGCAGCCGTTGGCAGAGCGTTCGGCTGAGGCATCCGACAGCTCAAACGCCTGTTCGACCTTGAGCTGTTCCAGCCCTTCGATCTCCAGCACACGGCCGGAGAAGATGTTCTTTTTACCCTTCTTCTCGACGGTCATCAGCCCTTGCTGAATCGCGGCGTAGGGGATGGCGTTGACCAGATCACGCAGGGTGACGCCGGGCTGCATCTTGCCCTTAAAGCGGACCAGCACCGATTCGGGCATGTCGAGTGGCATTACACCCAGCGCAGCGGCAAAGGCAACGAGGCCAGAACCGGCCGGAAAGCTGATGCCAATCGGGAAACGGGTATGGGAATCACCACCGGTACCAACGGTATCGGGCAACACCATGCGGTTGAGCCATGAGTGAATGACGCCGTCGCCGGGACGCAGGCTGACGCCGCCACGGGTCTGGATGAAGGAGGGCAGGTCGTGTTGCAGCGTCACATCCACCGGCTTGGGGTAGGCGGCGGTGTGACAGAAGGACTGCATCACCAGATCAGCGGAGAAGCCAAGACAGGCCAGCTCTTTGAGTTCGTCGCGGGTCATGGCGCCGGTGGTGTCCTGTGAACCCACCGTGGTCATGCGTGGTTCGCAGTAGCTGCCGGGGCGCACACCGGCCACGCCGCACGCCTTACCCACCATCTTCTGTGCCAGGGTGTAACCTTTTTTGCTCGCAACAGCTGCCTCAGGGCGGCGGAACAGGGTGGAGGGTTCCAGCCCCACCACATCGCGGGTACGGTCGGTGAGTGAACGACCGATGATCAGCGGGATGCGGCCACCGGCGCGGATCTCGTCCGGCATGGTGGTGGGCTTAAGATCGAAGGTAGAGAGCACGTCGCCAGCCTCATTGGTGATCTTGCCATCATAAGGGTGGATGGTGATGACATCGCCCATATTGAGTTTGGATACGTCGCATTCAATTGGCAGCGCGCCGGAATCTTCTGCAGTATTAAAAAAGATCGGTGCGATCTTGTTGCCGAGGATCACGCCGCCCTGGTGTTTGTTAGGCACAAACGGGATGGTGTGACCCATGTGCCAGAGTACGGAGTTGATGGCGGATTTGCGTGAGGAGCCAGTGCCTACCACGTCGCCCACATAGGCCAGTGGGTGGCCTTTGCCCTTCAGTTCAGTAATCTTCTCCATCGCATCGGGCATTTTGGCAATCAACATCGCCTTGGCGTGCAGTGGAATGTCCGGGCGGCTCCACGCCTCAGAGGCGGGGGAGAGGTCATCGGTATTGGTCTCACCGGGGACTTTAAAGACGGTGACCTTGATCTCCCTGGCCATCTCGGGGCGGTCGGTGAACCAGGTGGCGTTGGCCCAGGCATCCACCACTGATTGGGCGTAGCTGTTGCCGGTGTTGGCCTTGGCGATGACGTCATGATAGGCATCAAACATCAGCAGGGTTTTTGAGAGTGCCTTGGCGGCAATAGGTGCCAACGTGCTGTTGTCGAGCAGCTCAATCAGTGGGTGGATATTGTATCCGCCCAGCATAGTGCCGAGCAGCTCTGTGGCGCGGCTGGCGCTGAGAAGTGGTGAGGTGACCTCGCCATTGGCCAGTGCGGTCAGAAAGCCCGCTTTGACGTAAGCGGCCTGATCGACCCCGGCAGGTACCCGCTCAACGAGTAGATTGAGCAGGAAATCACCTTCACCCGCAGGTGGGGTTTTAATCAGCTCCACCAGGGCAACGGTCTGTTCAGGATTGAGTGGCAACGCTGGCAGCCCTTGGGCGGCGCGTTCGGCAACGTGTTTGCGATAGGCTTCTAACACTTAAACACCTCTTTTGGTTGAGTTTTTAATGCGGGAATGGGATGATTTTACCCTATTTGTCGCCATAAAAGGGTAACTTCAGCCGGAATGGGCAGTCTTGGCCGCAGCGACGGGCCAGATTATTGTGGCGCTAGAGCAAGATGGTTTAAGGAGGGAAGCATGGGTATGACGATCAAGGGGCCGGACGGCAAACCACGCTGCCAGTGGTGCAGCGCTACTCCGGAGTATCTGGTCTATCACGATCATGAATGGGGCTATCCGGTGGATGATGACCGGCGTCTCTTCGAGAAGCTAAGCCTGGAGGGATTTCAGTCCGGGCTGAGCTGGCGTACCATCCTTGCCAAGCGCGACAACTTCCGCGCCGCCTTTCATGACTTTGACTTCAATAAGGTTGCCCGCTTTGGTGGGCGCGATGTTGAGCGCCTGCTCAAGGACGAAGGGATCGTCCGTCATCGTGGCAAGATCGAGGCGGTGATCAACAATGCGCGCCGGGCGCAGGAGCTGATCGAGGCAGAGGGCTCGCTGGCGGCCTTTGTCTGGCGTTACGAACTCATGCCATCGGAGCTGGCGGAGCCGCAGACGGCCTCCACTTCGGCAGCATCGATTGCGCTATCAAAAGAGCTGAAGAAGCGCGGCTGGAAGTTTGTTGGCCCTACCACCGCGTATGCTTTCATGCAGGCGATGGGGTTGGTTAATGATCATGTTCACGAGTGTGTGATCAGGGGCAAGGTTGAGGTGGCGCGCAAGAAGTTCAAGCGGCCGTAACGGGACCTATTTTGATAGTGTGAGTTAAACAAGCGTCGCCAGTGCAGGGATGCCCTGATTTTTCGGTTCGGAGCGCCTGCGTTGAGCAAGATATCGTTTGTCACTGTAGTCATTGTCCTGATGGGCCAGGCACTGGCCGCGACTCAACCCGTTGATACTGTACCCCCTCTGCCTGGTGGGCCGTGGGCGCGGTCGTCCGATCTGGAGTCGGTCGCCGTGGACAAGCGGGGTGAGGTCACCTGGATCAGCAATGGTTACGACTCGCAGGTTAGCGTTACCCCATCTGGAGCACGGTGCTATCGTATTTCCGTGATCAAGCGTTCATGGCACCCAGCAACAGGTGTGGCTTCAACGGCCGCGTTGCCACTGCAGGGCTTGGTGACGGCTCAGGTTGTGACGCCATCGGGAATCATGTTTCTTCTTGCCCCGGAGTGCGCCGGTGATCCCGGTCGCGCTGCTCTGTTGCGTGCAGATAACAGCCTCACTGTGACGAGTGTGTCCCGGGCCATTTTCCGTGCCCGCATGGTGCTGCTCTCCGATGGCGCGGTGGCGGTGGTATCGGTGTTCGGGGCCGATGACAGTGATGAGCAACGCAAGCGGGACCCGGGCAAACGTCACTTCAGGGCGTTTATCATCCACCCGGCGGCAGGCGGGATGGGGATCGAACAGATGCCGGATCTGACACTGCCCTCTCGCGACGATTTTGCGCTGGCGGCCATGCCGGGAGGGCGTCTGATGGTTCTGGGCGGGTCCGATGATAGGTTTCGCGGCTGCAACGCCTGTCGGCGCGATACCCATATCCTCGATCCCAGGGCCAAGCGTTGGAGTCCAGGCCCTGCGCTGCAGGAGCCCCGTTCGGAACACGCTGCGTTGGCGCTTCCTGACGGCAGCATACTGGTGACGGGCGGTTGGACGCCAAGCGCCGGTTGGGGCAAGGGCCCTTCCCGCAGCGCCGAGCGCTGGAATCCACAGACCAATCGTTTTGAGGCCATCACACCAATGCCGACGGGCACGGCACGCCATCGTTTTGTCTGGATGCCGGGACGGACAGGGACTCTGCTGGCGGGGGGAGGCACCAACTCTGAGGTGCAGGCCTATGACATTGAAACCGGGAGTTGGCATCTCGCGGCGGCTGCCGCACAGGGCAGCGAGGAGGGTGGTTGCGTCTTCGTACCGTTCCTTGTCGGCGGCGAGGCGTATGCCTGGGCGGCAAACCGGTCGGAAGGTTTTTATTCCAGCAAGGACTGCATCGAACAGAAGTACTGGCAAGCGTTGCCATTGCGGCTGGCGGCGAGCGGTACTCTGCCTGCCATGCCCGCACACTTCGGTGCGGATGGCTCCTTTGTGGCCTACCAAAGTCACGCGGCGTTTGTTCCCGCATCGGCCAATGAGCCGGCGCTGCTTATCGGCGGCACCACCCATGCCGGGATGAATTCCTATCTCGTCACCGCTGGGGCAACGGCGATTGGGGTAGACAGAACGGTGCGAGCACTGCCATCACTCAACGAACCGCGTAGCGATGCACTTGCCTTCAGGGTTGGGAACGGTGTGCTCGTTGCCCGTGGGCATGGCGAGCAGGATGAAGGCCAACCTTTGCCGATGGAGTGGCTCGCTGCCAACATGCCAGAAGCACGCTGGATTCGGGTGTCCGATTCAGCTGTTCACCCGTCGAGCGCTCTGGGCCAGGCGGCGGATGAAAGCTTGGTCGAAGTCGCTCCTGACGGGACGGTGCGTTTGCTCCGGCTGACGTTCGACCCGCCGGACGAACCCGCTATCGCAGCGAGCGAACTGCCGAATCTCGGTTGGGCGCGGCGCTCCTCCGCCAATGGCGAGGAGGTGCGGGTCCGTGGGCTGGCCGCTGGGGGTGTCGTCGTGGCCGGGGGCGAAATCCAAACCGACAAGGTCGCACTCCTCACCCCCGACTCGCTGAGCGGTGAGGGTCCAGATCAGTACGTTGGCATCGGTCCTTACTCTCCGTCACGACGTCATGACATCTATGATCCAGTTATCAAGGTCTGGCGCGCGTCCGCCCCATCACCCGGCGACGGGGGACGGGTGACGATTATGGATGATGGCCGGGTCGCCAAGATCAGCCGTTTTCCGGGCGCGGATGGAGCCGATCCCCGTTATGAGCTCGAAATCTCCACGGCTGACGGTACGGCGTGGAGCACGGTTCGCGCTGAAGAGCTGGCCCCGATGAGAATCTCCGATTCCACCAAGCCGTTCGTGGTGGATGGAGAGCTGTTTCTCTCCGGTGAATTGGTGTCGTTGAGCACGGGTGGCGGGCCGAGCGGGGTCGTTTGGTTCAACACCGCGACTCGCCGCTGGGAGGTGCTGTGGCGCGCCGCTGCCACCGACAACTGGCGCTACCATGTTGGCCGCGTCATCGTTCACCCATTGGCGAACGGCAAGGTGGTGGTTGTTCCGGTGGATGGATTCTGAAACGTGGCAACGAGGGAGGGTGCGGGATGAACAAGGTCTTGCTGTTGTTGGCGGTTGTGCTGCTTGCAGTGTGGGGTGCACCGTCGGCGGAGGAGGTGCCGCTTTCTAATGATGCCAGCATGGTCATTGGGAACGACGTCTGGCAGCCGGGAGGACGATATCAGGATGGTGACGACTGGCTGGCGCTGGTTTGCACCCCCGCGCAATGCCACTTCGAGCCGGCCCGTCTTCTGGTCCGGCCTGAGTCGTGGCAAGGCCACTATGATGATGAGCCGACTGAAGGCCAGCAATTGACGTTCCAGAGGTCGAACGCAGGTGAGGGGGAGGTGGTCGCCTGGCTTCGCAAGAGTCCGCAACGGCAGTGGTTGCTGCCGGGGCCAGTCGTGACCTATGCATCGAAGGCGGGGGGACTCAAACGGCCTCCTACTGAGGGTACGTATGAAATATCCGTCCCCCTGACCGAAGGTGGCGAAGCCCGGTTTGTACCTCTTTACGACCGTGAAGGCGGGATATTCCAGTTGCAGTTGCGTGCCCTCGGTCAGCGGCAGATGCTGGGCGAGCTGCGTCCCTGTTCGCACGAGCTATCGACAGATTATTTGCTTTGGGCAGGGGAGATGGATCGTGACGGCAAGCCCGATTACCTGGTGAGCTATGTTGATGAGGATGGCCCAGTGATCCTGTATCTCTCAGGCGCTGCCGCACCGGAGCAGCTGGCCGGGGTCTCAGTGGCCTATGATGCGCCCCCTTTCGGTGGCGAGTGTGATGGGATGGGGTGGTTGGAAGGCTAGGAGCCTCTGAATAACCCCGTTCGCCCTGAGCCTGTCGTCATTCGCTGCTCAATCGTCCAGTCTCGCCAATGTGACCGGCGTGACAAAACCGGGTGGTTTGATGGCGAGCACGGAGCAGTCGATCTGGTTCAGGATCGTCTCCGCGGTATTACCCATGATGAAACCGGGGATGCCGGTGCGGGCCACGGTGCCCATCACCACCAGGTCGGCCTCGAGGCGTTGGGCCAGCGCCGGAATCTCGCGGCGTGCGCTGCCCTTGATCAGATGTGTCTGGGGTTTGAGATACTCCAGCGCCGCTGGCCCCAGATCGGCGGTCACCTCGTGCAGCAGGCCGTCCAGACTGGTTTTGTGCTGCCACCGGACCCGTTCGACATAGGCGTTGATCTTCTCTGCGGGGGTATCCATAAACGGGCCGTGCATGGCGCTCTCGCCGATTGCCTCCCAGACGTTGGCGATGTGCAGCTCGGCAAAGTTGGCGAGCGCCAGGGCGCTGGCGATATCAATAATCTGGCTGTTTAGTTGCCGCTGTCGCTCCAGCTCCGCCTCCGGGGCGGCGTCGTCGACATCCACCGTCGCCAGGATGCGGCGGTAGGCATGTGGCGCTTTGGGTTTGACTAGCCAGACCGGACAGGGGCACTTGCGTAACAGGTGCATGTCGTCGCTGCCAAACAGCTGATCCAGCCAATCCTGGGATTCTGGGATCTTGATCACCAGGTCGCAGTGGCTGCGCAGCACCTCACGGATGATTTCCAGAAAGGGGGTGCCCTTTAAGATTTTGGTCTGGAGCGTGAGCCGTTGGCGGTAAGGGGCAACCAGCGCCTCCAGTTGTTGTGAGTGGGCATTGATCAGTGCGGTCTGTAGATCGTTGGCGAGCAGGTCACTCTTGGCCATGCCACTGGTGGCGGCGATACGCTCAATCACCGTGACGACGGTGAGGTTGGCTTGGTTGTTCTCGGCCAGCGTAACGGCACGCTCCAGGGCCAGTGTATTGGGCTGATCGGACTCCACCACGCAGAGAATGTTTTTGAATTCTTTCATCGCTTCACCTCATTCATGAATCATCAGGTTAAAATTTTTAGTGAGGTGTTAAACAGCCACGTCACGTTCACTCTCAGGTTCACTTGTCAGCGCCTCATTGCCGAGTGCGCGGCATCTGCAAACGGCACCATCACCAGATAGGCACTCGCCTGCTCCAGTCTGACAACCTCATCGGCGCTGTGGGTGATGACCAGAATAAAGGCGACAATCAGTGGCTGGCGCAGGCGTATCCCAATGGCCCCGACCCCCGCCGCCAACAGCAGCAGTACTGCCATGCCGGTGAAGATGTCGGGAAACAGCCCCATCTAGGCGTTTTCCCCACTATCGCCACGGCGGCGCAGCCATTTTTCGATCCCTATTACGGTGTAGATCCCCATGCCGCCCGCCAGAATCCAGACCCATTCGGCCCAGCCGATGGGGGCACTGCCAAACAGTTGGTTCATCGCGGGGGTGTAGGTGAACAGTAGTTGCAGCAGGATCATGGTGGTTACCCCAGCCACCAGCCAGCGGTTTGAGAAGAGACCGAGTTTGAGTGGTGAATAGCGCAGCGAGCGGCAGTTGAACAGATAGAAGAGTTCGCCAAAGACAAACATATTGACGGCGACGGTGCGCGCCGCTTCAATGCTTCTGTCGTGGCGGATGGCCCACTCAAACATGCCAAAGGCACCGATTAATAGCATCAGGCTGACCAGACCGATACGTGTCAGGAGTTCGCGGGTCAGGATGGGGGTTTGCGGCTGTCGTGGCGGCCGGGCCATGATGCCTGGCTCCTTGACCTCGAAGGCCAGCATCAGCCCCAGTAGTACGGCGGTGGTCATGTTGATCCAGAGGATCTGGACCGGGGTGATGGGCAGTGTGAGGCCGGCAAAGACCGCGACCAGTATCACCAGCCCCTCGCCGATATTGGTCGGCAGGGTCCAGGTGATGAACTTGACGAGGTTGTCAAAGACGGCGCGCCCCTCTTCGACGGCGGCCTCGATGGTGGCGAAGTTGTCGTCGGTGAGCACCATGTCCGCCGCCTCCTTGGCCACCTCGGTACCCCCCAGCCCCATGGCAACGCCGATGTCGGCTTGTTTGAGCGCTGGGGCATCGTTGACGCCGTCGCCGGTCATCGCCACCACATGGCCCTGGGCCTGGAGCGCTTCCACCAGCCGCAGCTTCTGTTCCGGCGAGACCCGGGCAAATACCGACGCCCGTTCGGCAACCTCCACCAGCTCATGGTCGGCCAGTTGCGCCAGGGCGTGGCCATTGATGGCGAAGTGGGCCAGCTCACTGTCAGCGGTGCCACTGAGGCCGATCTGGCGGGCGATGGCGGCGGCGGTGACCAGATGGTCGCCGGTGATCATCTTGACCTGAATGCCAGCCCGCTGGCAGGCGGCGACGGCGGCGATGGCCTCTGGCCGGGGTGGATCCATCATCGCCTGTAGACCGATAAAGGTCATGCCTTCAGCAACGTCGCCATGGCTGATTGATGGGGCGGGTTCAGTGGATGACTTATAGGCAAAGGCAAGCACCCGCAGCCCTTGGGCCGCCATCTGTTCCACATCGCGGTGTACGCTGCTTTTGTCGAGTGCCACGGTATCCGTCCCATCGCCATAGGCATCGTGGCAGCGGGAGAGGATGCTCTCAACAGAACCCTTCATATATATAAGAGTCGCTGGCGCTGTGCCAGTATCAGTACCAGAGTGGTGGAGTGTGGCCATGTATTGATGCTGGGATTCAAACGGCACGGTATCAATGCGTGGCAGCTGCTGCTCCAGCGCCGTGTTTGAAAGCCCGGCCTTGGCGGCGGCGGTGATCAGTGCCACCTCGGTGGGATCACCCTCGATACTCCACTGCCCACCGTTGTCGATCAGCCGTGAGTCGTTACAGAGCAGTCCCGCCTTCAGGCACTCTAGCAGGGCCGGGTGTTGCTGAGGATCGATGGCGGTCTGCTCCAGGTGAATCTCCCCCTGTGGCGCGTAACCGACCCCTGTGAATTCGTAACGCTGGCCCGCAGCGCAGAGCTGTTGCACCGTCATCTGGTTTTGGGTCAGGGTGCCGGTCTTGTCGGAACAGATCACCGTGGTACTGCCGAGGGTCTCAACCGCGGGCATGCGGCGGATGATGGCGTGACGTTTTGCCATCTTGCCCACCCCTACCGCCAGCATGATGGTCATCGCTGCGGGCAGCCCTTCAGGTATTGCCCCCACCGCCAGTGCCACGGCGGCCATAAAAGTATCGAGCAGCGGTGTGCCGTGGTACAGCCCCGCCAGCACAGTCAAGCCGGCCAGCGCCAATATGACCCAGAGCAGGATGCCGCTGAAGTGGGCAATTTTTTTGGTTAGCGGTGTGGCCAGTGTTGTGGCGCTGGCGATCAAGGCGTTGATCTGGCCGATTTCGGTGCCGTCACCGGTGGCTACAACTATGCCAGTGGCGGTGCCGTAGGTGACCAGAGTGGAGGAGTAGGCCATGTTGCTGCGGTCAGCCAGTGTTTTGGTTTGTGCTATCCGTTCGGGTTGTTTTTGGACCGGTACAGACTCGCCAGTGAGTGCCGACTCATCCACCTGTAGCTCACGGCAACGCAGTAACCTCAGATCGGCGGGGACCTTGTCGCCGGATTGCAGTAATACCAGATCACCGGGGACCAACTCTGCAGCGTTGATCTTCACCTTTTGACCGGCGCGGATGACAAGGGCGGTACCCTCCATGGCCCGCGCCAGCGCCTCAATCGCCTTGACGGCCTTTAACTCCTGAACAAAACCGATAATGGCGTTGGCCAGTACAACGCCGAAGATAACCCCACTGTCGACCCACTCTTGTAATAGAAAGGTGGTGATCGCTGCAACGAGCAGGATATAGATCAGGGGTTGATTAAATTGCAATAGAAACAGTGTGAGTGGGCTTTTGCCCTTTTTTAGCGTCAGGCGGTTGGTTCCAAAACTGCCCTGACGGTGGGTCACCTCAAAGGTATCCAGCCCCTTATGACCATCTGATTCCAACAGGGCGACCACTTCGTCGTCTGGCAGGTGGTGCCAATGCCTTGAGAGCAGATTGTCCATTTTTGCTACCCTAAGTTCTGTTACGGTTAGGCAGTACCCTTACAGACTATCAGATAATTCGAGTAGTGATAGCAGGGGCTGAATTAACTATTCTCCTTGGCGCTGTAACGCAACATCAGCCAATCAAGCCAGCGGTCGGGCAGCAGCCGTTTGGCAACGGCGGCGATGTGGGTGGGGGTGGTAACACGGTAACGGATTTTGGGTCTGGTGGATTCCAGGGCGTGGATCACCTTCTCCAGCACTGCCTCGGGCGGCAGGGTGAGGCTGCTACTGTTGCCCGGTTTGCTGAGCCGTTTATCAACCCCCTCGTAATAGGCGCGATGGGCGCTCTTTTCAGGGTTGATATTTTTCTGGTACATGGCGTGGGCATTGGCGCGAAACTTGGTTTTGATCGGCCCCGGCTCGATCAGAGAGACGTGGATGCCGGTGCCGTGCAGCTCCAGGCGCAATGTATCGCTGAGGGACTCCAGGGCAAACTTGCTGGCGTTGTAGGCCCCACGGTAGGGCAGGTTGATAAATCCCAGGATGGAGCTGTTATTGATAATGCGCCCATACCCCTGTCGGCGCATGGTGGGAATCACAAGATTGGTCAGCTCCTGGGTGCCAAACAGATTGGTCTCAAACTGTTCACGCAGCACCTCACGTTGCAGATCCTCCACCGCACCCGGCTGCCCATAGGCACCGTTGTTAAAAAGTGCATCGAGCCGACCGTCGGTTTCACTCCATAGTCGTTTCAGACCAGTACGGATTGAGTCGGAGCGGGCAAGATCAAGCTGAAAACTCTCCAGCCCCTCATCACGCAGCCGATCCACATCCTCAGGCTCACGGGCCGTGGCAAAGACGCGGTAGCCGCGCTGTTTCAGCCCGTGGGCGGTGCAGTAACCGATGCCGCTGGAGCAGCCGGTGATGAGAACAATCTTGGGGTTTGTCATAAAAGCGATGCCACAGGGTTATTAATTATTCGTTGAGTCTACTGCAGAGGCGACCGGTTTGTCCTCACTCCATCGCAGTGGCTGGATGGCGGGGGCATGGTGGGTGTTGAGGCAATAAAAAACCCGCACTTAGGCGGGTTCTTTGGATGTTGCTGGACGTACTTAAATCAGAAATTGGCGGAGCGGACGGGACTCGAACCCGCGACCCTCGGCGTGACAGGCCGATATTCTAACCAACTGAACTACCGCTCCGGAAAGAGGGCGCATATTGCCCGATCATTTGATAAATATCAAGACCTAATCTGGGAGGCAGGGTATAATGGCCCCACTTTTTTACTCCATCCGGGCTGGTTTGCACTATCTACCTACCTCTCCGGCCTGTTTCAATTAAGCACAAGTAGTTTTTAGTCCATTTCTTATTCATAGGGTAATCATCCATGACATTTGCTTCTCTCGGCCTGTCCGAGCCCCTTTTACGTGCTGTTAGCGAAAAAGGTTACGACACCCCATCGCCTGTACAGCTTCAGGCGATCCCAGCCATCATCTCCGGTCGCGACATGATGGCCGCCGCCCAAACAGGCACAGGCAAGACTGCCGGTTTCACGTTGCCACTGCTGCAGCGTCTCTCAGACGGGCCTGCGGTACAGCCCAACCATATTCGCGCGCTGGTATTGACCCCCACCCGCGAGCTGGCAGCCCAGGTTGCTGAGAGCGTTGAGATTTACGGCAAGTACCTGCCACTGCGTTCAACGGTGGTATTTGGTGGTGTCAAAATCAATCCACAGATGATGAAACTGCGTCGTGGCGTCGATGTGCTGGTGGCAACACCGGGCCGTCTGATGGATCTCTTTAGCCAGAATGCCGTGAAGTTCTCTCAGGTTGAGATCCTGGTGCTGGATGAGGCCGACCGCATGCTCGACATGGGGTTTATCAACGATATCCGTAAAATCCTGGCGCAGCTGCCTAAAAAGCGCCAGACACTGCTCTTCTCCGCCACCTTCTCGGACGAGATTCGCACTCTGGCCAAAGGGTTGTTGAACGATCCGGTGCAGGTAGAGGTGAGCCCGCGCAATGCCGCCGCCGTAACGGTAAAACAGTCCGTCTACGAGGTGGATAAAGATAAAAAATCGGCACTGCTGAGCAAGCTGGTGCGTAGCAATGAGTGGAGCCAGGTGCTGGTCTTTACCCGTACCAAACATGGTGCCAATCGCCTGACCGAAAAGCTGGAGCGTGACGGCATCACCTCCATGGCGATCCATGGCAACAAGAGCCAGGGGGCGCGCACCAAGGCGCTGGCGCAGTTCAAGTCAGGTGAGGTGCGGGTACTGGTCGCCACCGATATTGCCGCCCGTGGTATCGACATCGATCAGCTTCCCCATGTCATCAACTTTGAACTGCCCAATGTGCCGGAAGATTACGTACACCGCATCGGCCGTACCGGTCGTGCCGGCGCCACCGGTGAGGCGATCTCGCTGGTGAGTGCAGACGAGGTGAGTTTTCTGCGCTCCATCGAGCGTTTGATCAAACAGACGCTGGTACGTGAAACAGAGGTGGGTTTTGAACCAAGCCACAACGTACCGATCACCAACCTGACCGACAGAAGCGACGATCGTCCCAGCCGCCCACGCAGTGCCAGGCCGGCCGGTGGCGCGCCAGCCAGAAGTCGTGGTCCACGTCCTGCAGGTGGTAACGCCAGACCAGCACATGGTGAGGCCAACGGCAATACCGCCAGACCCCAACGCCCGCAGGGTGATGTTGGCAATAGTCGCGCTGCCCAACCGCAAGGCAGTGGTAACAGAGGTGGTGTGGTAAAACCACAGGGACACGGCCCCACCCCCGCAGGCCGGGCGCCTAAGCCAAGCACCTCACGCGGCCACTAGTCGCGGGGGGGTATTCAACAGCAGGGTGGGCAAGAACACTCTGCTGATTGATTTTTGAGCGAGTAAACACGGTAGGTTTGTGCGTTACAAAAAATGGTAGTTTTGCCAATGGCCACAGAGGAATCTGTGGCCATTTTGCTTTCTGGGTTCCCCTGAGTCACGCGCACCAGCCAGGCTGGTTTCGGCCAGGAACGGTCTGCCGGGCCATGAGCCTGGAACGACGGCGCATCTCCTGACTGACATCAGGCTCAATTCCCCTCCTGCTCCAACGTTTTACTGCGGCAGTTCGGCAAGGTTGCTCTCAACCTTTTGAACGTAGGGTTCATATCGGCTGGGCACCGTTGTGGCGAACTGGCGATAAATGCCCAGCGCCTCCTCGTAGGCCCGGCGCGCCTCGGCCAGGCGGTTCTCATCGCTGTGCAGGACGCCCAGGTTGTTGAGTGTCATGGCGACAGCAGGCCGGTAGCCGTCGGGGTTCGTTTTGGCCAGGTCGCGGCGGATACTCAGCGCCTCCTCATAGGCCTGGCGCGCCTCGGTCAGGCGGTTCTCATCGCGGTGC
Organism: Gammaproteobacteria bacterium; assembly: GCA_021731365.1. Lineage (GTDB taxonomy): Bacteria > Pseudomonadota > Gammaproteobacteria > Tenderiales > Tenderiaceae > JAKFXL01. The sequence goes on from JAKFXL010000036.1 coordinate 28,600, forward strand.
AGGAGGCCCAGGTTGTTGAGTGTGGCGGCGACATAAGACCGGTAGAGATCGGGGTTCGTTTTGGCTAGGTCGCGATAGAGGTCCTGCGCCTCCTCGTAGGCCTGGCGCGCCTCGGCTAGGCGGTGTTCAGAGTGGTGCAGGGTGCCTAGGTTGTTGAGTATCATGGCGACATCAGGCCGGTAGACGTCGGGGTTGGTTTTGGCCAGTTCGCGATAGATCTCCTGCGCCTCCTCATAGGCCTGGCGCGCCTCGGTTAGTCGGTTCTCATCGCTGTGCAGGTTGCCCAGGTTGTTGAGTGTCATGGCGACATCAGGCCGGTAGACGTCGGGGCTCGTTTTGGCCAGGTCGCGATAGATGTCCCGCGCCTCCTCGTACGCCTTGCGCGCCTCGGTTAGGCGGTTCTCAGCGTAGTGCAGGACGCCCAGGTTGTTGAGTGTCATGGCGACATCAGGCCGATAGACGTTGGGGTTCGCTTTGGCCAGGTCGCGGCGGATGTTCAGCGCCTCCTCGTAGGCCTTGCGCGCCTCGGTCATACGGTTCTCAGCGCGGTGCAGGACACCCAGGTTGTTGAGTATGGTGGCGATCGGTCCAGGGTCTGCTGCCTGTCGCGCTAGCGCCAGCGCTTGTTTGTAGCCCTTGTTTGCTTCGGCAAAATGGTTCTGTTGCTGATGAAAGTAGCTGTACTGAAACCAAGCCTCGTACGAGTTGGGCGCGTACTTGACCGCCTGTGCATAGGCCCGGCCCGCGCCGTCAAAGTCGAACTGGGTCGTCAGCAGTTGGCCCTTGAGCAACCAGCCCTGCACGGCCTGGTTCAGTTGTTCTTGGGCCTTGAGTGCTTCTTGCTCCAGCCGCTCTTCACTCAAGAGTTGCAGCGCCGCATCGGTTTTGCCATCGAGGAACAGGCGCAAGGCCTCGCGGTAGCTGCCACCTATCTCCTCGGGTTTGCGCGTGGCGGCCTGTTTGGCCCACTCCTGCACCTGTTGGAGTGCCTGGTCGCGCTCGCGCAACAGGCGGTCGCGCTCCTGCGCCGTGGCGGCCTGTCGTCCTTCGAGTTCGGCCAGTTTGATTTTGTAGGTCTGTTCAACCGCTTGGTTGCCTTTTAAACGGTAGAACTCTGCCACCCTTAAATCGCGCTCGGTTTCCTTGCAGACGATGATCTCGAACCGCCGCATGGCGTCCTTTGTGGGGAGGCGATGGTCCAGCAGAATATCGTTGACCACGCTCCACCCGGCGCGCTTCACGCCAATACGCACGTCCTGGCCGGGAAGCCCCTCGCGGAAGATCAGCACGAACTGGCCATCGTTGCCCGTCGTGACCGGATTGGCCCCAGGGGCGAAAATCTCAATCCCGGCGACGGGCGCACCACGCTCGCTGTTGAGCGAGACGATGCCTTTGAGCGTGACCGAGCCCCACGCCTGGCTGGCCATCGTGAGTATCAGTGCTACGAAGAGATGTTTTACTACCGGCATCGGATCGGACTTGGCGCTGGGCATGGTGGTCATGGGGTTACTCCCTTGTCAGGTGGCAATGGGGTCAGCCGCACTCGCAGTGGATTTCCCCCCGGTGTTATCTGGCCTCTCCAGGGTTCAAACCCTGTTGCCGTGATAGTGAGACTGCGATCCGTTAAATCAGCGGGCAGCGGAATGTCGAATCGACCATCTACATCGCTGATCGTGGCGAATCCGGCGATGCTGATCCGCGCCTGGGGCAGCGGCCTGCCCTGTGCGTCTGCCACCTCCCCGGTGAGATGCAGGCGCTTGGCCCGAACAGCCAGATAAACCGCTTCGTCACCGAGCTTGATGGTGGCCGCCGGGACCGCAATTTCATAGTTGTCAGACTCCAGACCAATGGCTACCTTGCGGTCGCGCATGTCTGCGGGGATACCGATAAACCGGGCTTCACCTTTATCGCCTATCGACTCGTTGCGACGGTCGGCGCCAAAATCAAGGGAGAGCTTGCCTTGACCGCGCAGTGGCACGACTTGGTGTCCGGCTTCATCGTGAACAAACACGGTCAGGTCAAACCGTTGGCTGGGCGGCGGAACAAGGTAAAAACCAAGGATGAGCACAAGCAGCATAATGACGGCGGGGCCACCAAGTTCAATGGTGCCATTGAGAACCTTGCCGGTGTAACCCGCATAGGAGTTGAATAACGAAAAAGTGGTGATCGCTGCCGCGAGACCGAGCGGTATGAGCAAGACATACCATACATGGCCAGTCAGCTCGAGACGATCCAACATTTCCGCTCTCCAGAGCATCACCCCCAGCAGAAGGAAACCCGCAAACGCGGCTATTGCGGCGACGAGCAAAGGAGAGGCGGCGCGAGAACGTGGCGGCCTGTTCATGGTCGACGTCTCAGGCAAGTGAGTGCTTGCTGAAGCGCCCGCACGAGGTTGTCGTCCTTCGAGCTGTGGCTGATGAAGCGGTCGTGTGTACAGCTCGCTGGCATCGTAACTATTCCCTGTTGCGCCCTGAGTGACGCAGACCGCGAGAGATGAGGTGCGCTGCGCTATTTGTATACCGGCTCTGTTGTACTCTGGAACGTACTTTGAGGGCTATTTTTTTGCAAGCAAAAGAATAGGGGTGTCCCGTGGGTTTGGTTGCGGTAAAACGGCTGTTTGATGCGGTGCAGGCTGGCGCGGTTGCCGAAGGAGGTTGTTGGTGTCGTTTGCTGAATCTCTGTTTGGGAACCTCTGAGAATAAGTGCCCCGTTCGTGGTGAGCTTGTCGAACCATGAATGGAGGACGCTTAACGATCAACGCGTTACGTCACCAGCCCTTCGACAGGCTCAGGGCGAACGGATTTATTCAGAGGTTTCTTAGTCCTTTATCCCGATTGCTTTCCTCGCCGCCAGTGCTGTGGTTACCGCTTCAGCGACATCGCTGTCGATGACGGTGAAGTGGCCCATCTTGCGGCCAGGGCGGGCGGACTCTTTGCCGTAGAGGTGCAGTTTGAGGTTGGGGATGTTGTTGAGCTTGGCCCAGTCGGGTTCACGGCCTTCGTCGCTGTTCTCTTGAAACCAGAGATCACCCAGTAGATTCACCATCACGGAAGCGCTGTGTAGTCGTGGTGCGCCGAGTGGCAGGTTGCAGAGGGCGCGCACTTGTTGTTCGAACTGATGGGTGATGCAGCCGTCCAGGGTGTAGTGGCCGCTGTTGTGGGGGCGCGGTGCGATTTCGTTGATGAGTAGTTCACCGTTAACAATAAAAAACTCTACCGCCATCACACCAACGTAGTGGAGGGCTTGGGCGACCTGCTTGGCCATCTCTTCGGCCTTGGCTAACAGAGTGGTGGAGGTGCGCGCCGGGGCGATGGATATATCCAGTATGCCGTGGTGGTGGATGTTTTCTGTCAGGGTGAAGCTTTGGCACTCGCCACGGCTGTTGCGCGCCAGGACAACGGAGACTTCTAGGTCAAGTTTGACCATCTTCTCTAATACGCAGGGGGCGTTGAACTCGGCAAAGGCCTGTTGTGCTTCGCTGATGTTTTTGACGCGGGCCTGTCCTTTGCCGTCGTAGCCGAAGCGGGCGATCTTGAGGATGGCGGGGAACATGTCGTCGCCAGCGCTGGTTAGCTCGTTGGCTTTTTCGATCACCAGAAAGGGGGCGGTGGCAAAGCCGTTGTTACCGAGAAAGCGCTTTTCGGCGATGCGGTTCTGGGCGATGGCGACGGCCTCGGCGGAGGGGTGGACCGGGATCTTTTTGGCCAGCTTCTGCAGCGCGGCGGCGGGTACGTTTTCGAATTCAGTGGTGGCGGCGGCGCAGCGGTTGGCGAGCTGCTCCAGGGCGGCGGGATCATCATAGGCGGCGACAATATGTTCGTCGGCGATCAGCCCGGCGGGGGCGTCAGGGTCGGGGTCGAGCACGATCACCTTGTAACCCAGCTCGTGGGCGGCGGTGACAAAAAAGCGACCGAGCTGGCCGCCGCCGAGCATGGCCAGTGTGGCTGGGGCTTTGATTATCTCTGGGATCATCCCTGTGATCACCTTGGGAATCATGGCTTGTTGTCCAGCTCCATGGCGTAGACGGCCTGGCGCTGCTTTTCGCGGAACTCGTTCAGTTTGGTGGCAAGTAGCGGGTCGTTGTTGGCGAGCATGGCGATGGCAAAGAGTCCGGCGTTGGCCGCGCCTGCCTCACCGATGGCGAAGGTGGCGACGGGGATGCCTTTGGGCATCTGCACGATGGAGAGCAGTGAGTCCTGACCTTGCAGATGTTTTGATGGCACCGGCACACCGAGCACCGGCAGGATGGTCTTGGCGGCGATCATGCCGGGCAGATGGGCGGCGCCACCGGCACCGGCGATGATCACCTTGATGCCGCGGCCGGCGGCCTGGTCGGCAAACTCAAACATCAGTTCGGGGGTGCGATGGGCGGAGACCACCTGGGCTTCGTAGGGGATGCCAAACTGGGCCAGCATCTCGGCCGCCAGGCGCATCACCGGCCAGTCGCTGTTGCTGCCCATGACGATGGCTACCTGAGGCTGGGTGTGCGCTTTATCCTGCATGAGATCCTCTACTGCCTTGAATTGAAAGCGGGCGATTATACCCGAAGCGGTGGCGGACCGGCAGTTTCCGAGGTTGAGGTGTGTTGATTCAACAGTTCACGGGGGTTGACGCTATATCTGCATATATAAAGTGGAATATAGACTGTTTCATCATGATCATTGCCAATAAGGTAGAAAAGATTACCCGCCGATTGTCCCTGAGCTGCCCGTGGCTGAAGCGTGTTGGGTTTTATGGCTTTATCTTTTTTTTCATCAAGGGGTTACTGTGGTTGTTGGTGCCGGTGGTGCTTTACTACTTTGGTGCTGGCTGAGTAGAGTCCAAAAACAGAAACGCCGCCCCGGCTCAGCCAGGGCGGCGTTTTTATTGGTGGTGAGGATGGCTTTTAGTGGTCGCTCAGGCTCTCAGCGACATACAGGGTGTTTTGTAGCAGGGTGGCGATGGTCATGGGGCCAACCCCGCCCGGCACTGGGGTGATCCAGCCAGCACGTTGTGATGCCCCTTCAAAATCGACATCGCCCACCAGTTTGCCACTCGCCAGACGATTGATGCCAACATCGATCACCATCGCCCCTTCCCTGATCCAGTCGCCGGGGATGAAGTCGGGTTTGCCAACGGCCACCACCAGCACCTCAGCGCGGCCAACATGGGCCTTTAGATCTTTGGTGAAGCGGTGGCAGGTGGTGACGGTACAGCCTGCCAGCAGTAGCTCCAGCCCCATGGGGCGGCCTACGATGTTGGAGGCGCCGACAATCACCGCCTCTTTGCCCTTGAGCTCTTCACCGGTATGTTCCAGCAGCGTCATGATCCCCCATGGGGTGCAGGGGCGCAGCTTGGGGATACGTTGGGCCAGCAGGCCGACGTTGTAGGGGTGAAAGCCATCCACATCTTTATCGGGGTGGATACGTTCGATCACCTCCTCCGAGATGATCTGCGGCGGTAGCGGCAGCTGTACTAGGATGCCATCAATCTCAGGGTCCTGATTGAGCTGGTCGATCACCGCCAGCAACGCTTCCTGAGTGGTGGTGGCTGGCAGGTCGTAGGATTTGGAGAGAAAGCCCACTTCCGCACAGGATTTACGTTTGTTGTTGACATAGACCTGGGAGGCGGCATCCAGCCCCACCAGCACCACGGCCAGTCCGGGGCGGCGCTGCCCCAGGCTGAGGCGGTGATCAACGCGCTGTTTGACGTTGCTGCGGATCTCGGCGGCGATGGCTTTACCATCTATGATCTTGGCTCTCATGGGGGCTGTCATGGCTGGGTAATCAATCCGGTGCTGGAAAAACGCCAAATGATACCAGAAGTGGTGCGTTGGCTGAACGTGCCACTTCTGACCAATGTTATTCAGTGGCAGGGTTTGCCCGGCGAAATGGATTAAACTTATCCTGTTGCTCGCGGTTGGCGGCACGAATTTTCAATCTGGGGAGTGGGGATATGTTGTTTGATGTTTTTAACGGTGATGCGGATGGCCTGTGTGCACTGCAGCAGTTTCGATTGGCCACACCCGCCTCAGCCACGCTGGTGACAGGTGTAAAGCGAGACATCTCCCTGCTGAAGCGTGTTCAGGCCAGCGCCGGTGATGAGGTGGCGGTATTTGATATCTCCCTGGATAAAAATAGAGAGGCGCTACAGCGGTTGCTGGAACAGGGGGTGAGGGTTCGCTATTTTGATCATCACTTTGCCGGAGAGATTCCAGAGCATGACAATATGGAGTCATACATCGATGTGGCAGCTGAGACCTGTACCAGCCTGATAGTTAACGGCTACTTAAAGGGGCGTTTTTGCGCATGGGCAGTGGTGGGGGCCTTTGGCGATAACCTGGATACCAGCGCTCGTCAGGCGGCGGCTGACCTGAAGCTGTCAGAGGCGCAGCTTGCCTCCCTGTGTGAGTTGGGGATCTGTTTGAACTACAACGGTTACGGCGCGGCGCTTGACGACCTCTTTTTTACACCGCAGCAGCTCGCTGAACGGATGCGTCCCCATCTCTCGCCGTTTGATTTTATGGCGGCGGAGCCGGAACTGTTTGCCACGCTGCAAAACGGGGCCGAGCAGGATACCGCCAGGGCCAGGGCGGTGGCCCCGGCAGTGGCGTCGGACAACGTGGCGGTTTTTCTCTTCCCGGCCGAGCCGTGGGCGCGGCGGGTATCAGGCGTCTTTAGTAATGAGCTGGCAACGGCACACCCCAATCGTGCCCATGCGTTATTGACGGCGTTGCCACAAGGGGGGTTTGTGGCCAGTGTGCGTGCCCCCTTAAACAACAAACAGGGTGCTGATGAGCTGTGCCGCGCCTTTGCCACCGGGGGCGGGCGCAAGGCGGCAGCGGGTATTAATGAGTTGCCAGAGAGTCAGTACACGACCTTTGTGAATGCGTTTCAGACGATGTACGGTTAGCGGTTTTTATCTCATGTGGCCGGAGATGAGCGGCTATTGGAATTGACTTTGGTGCGAACTGATAGAGAGGGTGAAGCGATGGTAGAGCAATATTCCCATATCCTGCTGGCGACTGATCTTTTAGACGATAGTGAGGGGGTGGTGGCACGGGCGGCAGAGCTGGCGCAACGTTATAGCAGTCGGCTGAGTGTGATCCATGTGGTGGAGCAGGTACCTGTCTATTTTGGCAGTGAGCTGGCGATGCCAGCGGTGGAACCTATTGAAATACAGCTGGTAGAGGTGGCGCGTGAAAAGATGGCGGCCCTGGCACAGTGGTTGGGCATTGATCCGGAGTGTTGTCATGTGGAGGTGGGTGCCACCAAGTCGGGAATACTGTCGTTTGCCGAGCGTGAACAGGTGACGTTGATTGTCATCGGCAGCCACAGTCGCCATGGTCTGGGACGGCTGCTGGGGGCGACGGCTAAAAGCATCCTCAACGCTGCGGTGTGTGATGTCCTGGCGGTGAAGATCAAATAGGGGCCACCGTGGCAGCCCCTGTTTGATGTGCTGTTGTTTAGCGCTCCAGAAACTGGAGTTTGTCAGGCACGCCGTCCCACTCGGCAGCATCAGCGGGTGGGTCCTGCTTTTCGGTTACCACCGGCCAGATTTTTGTCAGCTCGGCGTTGAGAGCGATGAAATGTTGCTGATCGTCGGGCACGTCATCCTCGGCAAAAATAGCCTTGGCCGGGCATTCTGGCTCGCATAGTGCGCAGTCGATGCACTCGTCTGGGTCGATGACGAGAAAGTTTGGCCCCATATAAAAACAGTCCACGGGGCAGACCTCAACACAGTCGGTATATTTACATTTGATGCAGTTGTCCGTTACTACAAACGTCATGATGAACTCCTATGGGCCAATTTTAAGGTAAAAGCGTAAACCGTCATCTACTTATGTACTGAGGTCTGCCAGTTTTTTCAATTCGTACAGTTTATCGAGTGCCTGACGGGGTGTGAACTCATCAGGGGACAATTCATCCAGCGCTGCCAGCAGTGTGAGCAACGGTTGCGCTAACGGTGGTGGCGAATCAAACAGCCCCAGCTGCGGTGCGTTTTTTGTCCCGCTCTGTTGGGGCGCACCACTCTCCAGCTGTCGCAGTTTGACCTTGGCGGCCTGAATGACCGCTTTAGGCACACCGGCCAGTGCTGCCACCTGCAGGCCGTAGCTCTGGTTGGCGGGACCAGGTTTGACGGCATGCAGAAAGACGATGCTGTCGCCATGCTCCACTGCATCAAGGTGTACGTTGACCACATTGCCGTGCTGCTCTGGCAGGGCGGTCAACTCAAAGTAGTGGGTGGCGAACAGGGTATAGGCAGAGACCTTTTTTGCCAAGTGTTCCGCGCAGGCCCACGCCAGCGACAGACCATCAAAGGTGCTGGTGCCACGGCCAATCTCATCCATAAGGACCAGACTGTTTTCGCTGGCGTTGTGGAGGATGTTGGCGGTTTCGGTCATCTCCACCATGAAGGTGGAGCGGCCACCAGCCAGATCGTCAGAGGCCCCGATGCGGGTGAAGATACGGTCAATAGGCCCTAGTGTCACCGACTCTGCCGGTACAAAGCTGCCGATGTGGGCCAGCAGGGTGATGAGCGCCGTCTGACGCATGTAGGTTGATTTACCCCCCATGTTGGGGCCGGTGATGATCTGGATACGTTGCTCGCTGTTGAGCCGGGTATCGTTGGGTACAAACGGGCCGTCGAGATTCTGCTCCACCACTGGGTGGCGTCCGGCGATGATCTCTATCTGAGGTTCGGATGTCAGCGTGGGTCGACTCAGATTCAGGGTGTCAGCACGTTCAGCCAGATTGGCTAGCACATCCAGCTCGGCAATGGCGGCGGCGCTGGTCTGCAGGTCGGCAAGGTGTGGGATCAGTGACTCCAGCAGGGTTTCGTACAGCGCCTTCTCCCGCGCCAGCGCCCGCTCCTTGGCGCTAAGCGCCTTATCCTCAAACCCCTTTAGCTCCGGTGTGATGTAGCGTTCGTACCCCTTGAGTGTCTGGCGGCGGATGTAGTCGGCGGGTACTTTGTCGGCCTGTGCCTTGCTTACCTCTATATAGTAGCCATGCACACGGTTGTAGGCGACCTTGAGGGTGGGAATGCCGCTGCGGATCTTCTCCCGCTGTTCGAGATCGAGCAGATATTGCCCAGCATTACTACTGATGCCACGCAACTCATCCAGCTCTGCATCGTAACCGGGGGCGATAACCCCGCCATCACGGATGATCACGGGCGGGTTGTCGATCACGGCCCGCAACAGGTGTGCGTGTAGTTCTGGGTATTGTCCCATCCGTGCAGCGATATCCTCAATCAGCGGTGACGAGAGGGGCTGGATCTGGCGGTGCAGGGCCGGCAGCTGTGCCAGGGTGTCACGCAGTTGGGCGAGGTCGCGGGGGCGGGCCGACTTCAGGCCGATACGGGCAAGAATGCGTTCGATGTCGGCGATGGTCTGCAACTGCTCCTGTGGGGGTTCAAAATTGTGGTTTTCCAGCAGGGTGTCGATGGCGTGCAGGCGTTGATTCAGAATCTGGTGATCACGTAACGGTCGGTTGAGCCAGCGCCGCAGCAGGCGGCTACCCATGGCGGTGGCGCTGCGATCCATCACATCGAGCAGGGTATTGTCGCGGCCACCGAACAGATTGACCTCAAGCTCCAGATTGCGGCGGCTGGTGGCATCCATCACCACACTATCTTCACGCCGTTCGACGCTGATCCCCTGAATGTGGGGCAGGGCGGCGCGCTGGGTCTCCTGGGCGTACTGCATCAGACAACCGGCGGCACAGAGGGCGCTGTTCATGGTGTCGCAACCAAAGCCGTGCAGATCACGGGTACCCATCTGGGCAGTGAGCAGGCGCACGGCGGTCTCGAACTCAAAATGCCACGGCTGCTGTTGCCGCACCGGGTAGTGGGCCTCTAGCGTTAACATGCGGTTTAATGCTTCGCTGACCAGCAGTTCGGCGGGGCGGATACGCTCCAATTCGTCGTTGAGAGCCTCTTTGCCCGTCACCTCCATCACAACGAGGCGACCAGAGGTGAGGTCGAGGGTGGCAATGCCAAAGTTGTTGTCGTGACGGTGTACGGCGGCGAGCACGTTATCCTGGCGTTCGTTGAGCAGCGCCTCGTCGGTGACAGTGCCGGGGGTGATGACCCGCATCACCTTGCGCTCTACCGGTCCTTTGGAGGTGGCCGGGTCCCCTACCTGTTCACAGAGTGCAACGGACTCACCCTGCTTGACCAGCCGTGCCAGATACCCTTCTGCCGCGTGGTAGGGGATGCCCGCCATTGGAATAGGCTCGCCTGCTGATTGGCCGCGGGAGGTCAGTGTAATGTCGAGCAGCCGTGCCGCCTTGCGGGCGTCATCAAAAAAGAGTTCGTAAAAATCGCCCATGCGGTAAAAGAGCAGCATGTTGGGGTGCTCGGCCTTGATACCCAGATATTGCTGCATCATGGGGGTGTGTTGAGAACTGGTTTTATTGGCGCTGTTACTCATTAAATTGCCTGACTATTGCTCCCTGAGAGCGGCATTTTAACTCAGCCAGAAGATGGATGCCGCAGCTAACTTTGCCTGTAGGTGAAATTTTGGGCGAAGTTGATGTGTAACTGCGAAAAAACAGGCGTTATGAAGAACAGTGGTTCAGTGCAACATGGCTGAAGGCGGTGTTATGCAGAGAGTTGAAGGTGTAGCTCTTTGTATTTCTGATAAGAGATCACATTGTCACACTTGTTGAGTGAGGCGGTCACCGCTGATCGGACCACGGTCTTCTCCTTGACTGTGGTCTCTTCCCATTCATGAGGATAGATGGCAATAATCTCAAAATCACCCGGCCATGGATCGTAGGTGAGCATGGTCGCCACCTCTTCCAGCTCTTCTAGGACCTCTCTCATTAATAACTCTTGTTCGGCGGTACCGGAGATGCTTCTCTGATGCAGCTTCATGACATAAACCTCACTCTCGTTCTTCCCCTTTATCGGCGTTTGCCGGGGTGAACTTGAACCCGTTGAGGGTAAAAAAGGTGGTAAATGGTCTGTTTAAAACAGGGGTATGACAGTTCCCCACCGGCAGCCGCTGATAGCGGTGCCGGCGGGAAATGGGTTGGGTCGGTTATAGCGCCCGGAGCTCGCTGGCGTAAGGGTGCAGTGCCTGCACCATCGCCTTGAAAACCTTAGGGTTGGCGGCAATGACATGGCCGGTTTCGAATATCTCGTGACCACCATATATATCAGAGACCATGCCCCCGGCCTCTTGAATCAGCAGAATCCCGGCGGCCATATCCCACGGCTTGAGGTCGAGCTCCCAAAAACCATCCAGCCGACCAGAGGCGACATAGGCAAGGTCTAACGCGGCGGAGCCAGCGCGGCGAATGCCGGCAGTAGGGATCACCATCTCTTTCAGCATCTGCAGGTAGATATCCAGAAAACGCTGGTTTTTGAACGGGATGCCCGTTCCAATAAGCGCGCCATCCAGGCTGTTGGCCTTGCTGACACGTAGGCGGCGGCCGTTGAGCTGCGCCCCCATGCCACGACTGGCGCTGAAGATCTCATCTTTGAGCGGGTCAAAAACAACTGCATGCTCCAGCCGTCCGCGCTGCTTTACGGCAATGGAGACGGAGTATTGTGGGAACTGGTGAAGAAAATTGGTAGTGCCGTCGAGGGGGTCAATAATCCACTGGAACTCATCCCCGGTAGCGTGTTCACCACTCTCCTCAGCCAAAATTCCATGGTCAGGGAAGGACTTGCGAATGATCTGGATAATCTCATCTTCGGCTTGCCGGTCAACTTCAGTGACATAATCGTGTTGTGATTTGGTCTGGATGTTGAGGCTGTCCATGCGGCTACTGGCGCGGGTAATCACAGTGCCGGCTTGACGGGCGGCGCGGATGGCAATGTTAACGATAGGATGCATGCGGAGGCTTCAATGATGTCAAAAATGGGGCGCTAAGAATACCAGAGAACGGCCCCTGAATGTGAAGGGCTTAACCTTTTTTATAGGGTCGGCCAAGAATCGGCTAGAATGACGCCCCATGAAAACGAACATCAGAATTGTACTTATTAATACCAGCCATCCTGGCAATATCGGCGCAGTCGCCCGAGCGATGAAAAATATGTGCCTGGAGCGGCTCTATCTTGTTGAACCGAATGACTTTCCGAGTGCTGAGGCCACTTCGCGGTCGTCGGGCGCGGATGACCTGCTGGCACGAGCAGTCGTCTGCTCCACCCTGGAAGAGGCGCTGGCAGGGTGCCACTTTGTGGTGGGGACCAGCGCCCGCAATCGTAGTCTCAGCTGGCCGGTGATGGCACCGCGTGAATGCGCCGCGCGGTTGGTGGAGGAGAGCGTAGCGGGCGAGGTGGCGCTGGTATTTGGGCGCGAGGATTCGGGCATGACCAATGAGGAGCTGGAGCGTTGCCACTATCTGGTGAGCATTCCCAGCAATCCCGATTTCTCATCACTCAATCTTGGAGCGGCCGTTCAGGTGCTCGCTTATGAGTTGATGGTGGCTACGCCGCTGGCAAAATCGGTGTCGGAAGAGGAGGGCCGTGACCTGGCAACAGCGGATGAGATGGAGTCCTTCTTTCTCCACCTGGAGCAGACCCTGGTGGACCTGGAGTTTCTTGATAACAGCCAGCCCCGTAGGCTGATGAGGCGGTTACGCCGATTTTTTAACCGGGCACGCCCTGATCAGACCGAGGTGAATATTTTACGTGGTGTACTTGCGGCAGCGCAGGGGCGTAAGCTTAGCCGCGCCAAGGGTGTATAGCTGATTGGTTTTATTTTCAGTATGGCGTTAATATGGGTTTTTTAACCAGTTCGTTGTCAAGGATGGGGGCATTAATGGTGTTTCAACGCATCCGCGAAGATGTTCGGTGTGTGTTTGACCGTGACCCTGCGGCACGCAACGTGTTTGAAGTGCTGACAACATATCCTGGGGTTCATGCGGTGATAGGCCATAGGGTAAGTCACGCGCTTTGGAACATGGGACTGAAATGGCTGGCGCGGATGAACTCCACACTATGTCGCTGGCTAACGGGCATTGAGATTCACCCTGCCGCCACCATTGGCAGGCGTTTTTTTATAGACCATGGTATGGGGGTGGTGATCGGTGAGACGGCCGAGATTGGCGATGATTGCACCCTCTACCACGGCGTGACGCTGGGGGGCACCTCGTGGAACAAAGGTAAACGCCACCCCACGTTGATGAATAATGTGGTGGTGGGGGCGGGTGCCAAGGTACTGGGGCCTATTACACTCGGTGATGGGGCCCGGGTGGGTTCCAACGCAGTGGTTATAAAGGACGTTGCGCCGGGCAACACGGTAGTGGGTGTGCCGGGGCGCATTGTTAATGACGTGGATAGTGAGAAAGATGCGCGGCGTCAAGCCGTTGCCAAAATGATCGGTTTTGATGCCTACGGCATGCATCAAGGCACAACTGATCCGGTTGTTCAGGCGATTAACCACATGCTTGACCATATTCATGCGATGGATTCGAAGATGGGCGATATGTGTAAGGCGATTGAACAGCTTGGGGGCGAGGTAGATGGCGCTCCATTGCCTGTATTGAATTCGTGCGAGATTAAAGAGGGAAGTGGACAGGAGGCTGAGCCGAGGGAGGAGGCGGCAAAGCGCGGGATAATACCTGATTAAAATAGTCAGGAAAATACTTGACCATTTTAGTTGGATAAAGTACTGTTCATATAATGATGAAGCATATATATGGTGTATTTGATTGCCACCATATGAACATCAAGAGGGTTAATCATGAGACTTACAACCAAAGGTCGTTACGCAGTTACCGCAATGTTGGATCTGGCAATACATGCTAACGATGCTCCGGTACCTCTGGCAGAAATTTCACAGCGCCAGGGGATTTCACTGTCTTATCTCGAACAGCTCTTTTCACGTTTGAGACGCCAAGGTCTGGTAGACAGCGCACGCGGCCCTGGTGGAGGCTACCGTTTGGCCCGCCCAGCGAGTGAAATTGCAGTAGTTCATGTTATCAACGCGATTGATGAGAATGTAAACGTGACGCGTTGTGGCGGCCAGGCGGATTGTCAGGATGGAGACCCCTGTCTGACACATGACCTGTGGTGCGATCTGAGCAACCAGATCCATGAATTTCTCTCCAGTATTAGTCTGCAGCAGCTGGTGGAGCGGCGCACGGTGCGTGAAGTAGCTGCGCGTCAGGATAGTAGGCAGCAGACTATTAAGTACAAAGCGGCCGGGACTGAGAGGGATTTTGCTGTCTCTAGTTAAGGTTTTTCAGCAAGTTATGCAGGTGGGTCTATGAGCGTATATCTCGATCATAATGCCACCACGCCGGTTGATAGGCGGGTGTTTGAGGTTATGTTGCCTTATCTGCAGCAGCATTATGGGAACCCCTCGGCGCTCTACCGCCGTGGCAGATATGCGCGACAGGCGGTTGAAACCGCCCGGGAGCAGGTGGCCCAGCTGGTCAATGCCCACCCCTCTCAGGTTGTGTTTACCAGCGGCGGTAGTGAAGCCAATGGTTTGGCGATCAGGGGGGCAATCCCTAATATGTACTCTTTGGCTGTCAGTGCTGTGGAACACGCCTCTGTGCTGGAGAGCGCTCAAGCGGTTGCCCGTCAAGGGGTAAAGCTGGGGATTGTCGCCGTTGATGATAATGGCCGGGTGACTGAGTCCGCGCTGGCCTCTGCGTTGACGCACCAGCCGCAGCTGGTCTCGGTGATGGTGGCCAACAATGAGACTGGGGTGGTTCAGGACATTGCTCAGTTAGCGCTGTTGTCCCATGCCCATGGCGCTCTGTTCCATACGGATGCCGTGCAGGCTGCTGGAAAGATGGTTCTGGACTTTAAGTCGCTGGGCGTAGATTTGATGACTTTGTCGGCCCATAAGCTCTATGGGCCAAAAGGGGTGGGGGCTTTGATCTGCGATAGTCGGGTTGAGTTGACGCCTCAGATCCTGGGTGGCGGCCAAGAGCATGGTATGCGTTCTGGTACTGAAAATGTGGCCGCCATTGTGGGTTTTGGCAAGGCCGCTGAGTTGGCTGGCTGTGAGTTGGATATTCGCCAATCACATGTGAGTGGTTTGCGAAGCAGTCTGGAGCAGCAGTTGGCCCAGATGGGTGAGGTGGTGGTGTTTGCCCAACAGGTACAGCGCCTACCCAATACAGTGTTTTTGGCGATTCCGGGTATTGACGGTGAAACGTTGTTGATGGAACTCGATAGGATGAACATCGAGGTCTCCAGCGGTTCAGCGTGTGATAGTCGTAAGATTGGCCCCAGTCATGTGTTGTTGGCAATGGGCGTTGATGAGTTGATAGCGCGCTGTTCGATACGAATCAGTTTTGGCCGTGATAGCAGCGAAGCTGACGTCACAGCGCTGGTGTCCGCGCTAAAACAACAGGTAGAGACCCTGCAATCAGCATCGTTGCTGGCATGGGTTTAAAGCAATGAACAACAGATGTTGTGGAGATAAAAGATGAGATTACCTATCTATTTAGACTATTCGGCGACTACGCCAGTGGATCCTCGGGTTGCTGAGAAGATGATGGCAAGCCTGACAATGGACGGTAATTTTGGTAATCCCGCTTCACGTTCCCACGTTTTTGGCTGGAATGCGGATGAGGCTGTGGCTGTGGCGCGCCAGCAGGTGGCGGCGTTGATTAATGCCGACCCTAAAGAGATTGTCTGGACCTCTGGTGCCACTGAGTCTGATAACCTTGCTATTAAAGGTGCGGCTCATTTTTACCAGCGTAAAGGTAAACACATTATCACCAGCAAGACCGAACATAAGGCAGTGCTGGACAGCTGCCGTCAACTCGAGCGCGAAGGCTTTGAGGTGACCTACCTTGATCCGGAGTCTAACGGCATGATTGATCTTGCCAAACTTGAAGCCGCGATGCGTGAAGATACTATTCTTGTTTCCATCATGCATGTCAATAATGAGATTGGTGTGATTCAGGATATTGCCGCGATTGGTGAACTAACCCGCGCACGTGGAATTATTTTTCATGTGGATGCTGCTCAGAGTGCCGGCAAGGTCGCTATTGATCTTGATAAGCTGAAGGTTGATTTGATGTCTTTTTCGGCCCATAAAATCTACGGACCTAAAGGGATTGGTGCTTTGTATGTACGGCGCAAGCCGCGTATTCGCATTGAGGCACAGATGCATGGTGGCGGCCATGAACGTGGCATGCGTTCTGGTACTTTACCAGTCCATCAGATTGTGGGTATGGGAGAGGCCTTCCGTATTGCTAAGGATGAGATGGCGCTGGAAAACAAGCGTATCCGCCTGCTTCGTGATCGTCTTTGGAACGGATTGGTCGGGATGGAGGAGGTCTATCTGAATGGTGATGCGCAGCATGGTGTTGATGGTAATCTGAACGTGAGCTTCAACTTTGTTGAAGGAGAGTCGTTGATTATGGCCGTGAAAGATGTGGCGGTCTCATCCGGGTCGGCGTGTACTTCAGCCAGTCTTGAGCCCTCCTATGTATTGCGTGCGATTGGCCGTAACGATGAACTGGCCCACAGCTCGATCCGTTTCAGTATCGGTCGGTTCACCACGGCGGATGATGTGGATTACACCATTCAGTTGATGAAGGATAAGGTTGCCAAGCTTCGTGAAATGTCGCCCCTGTGGGAGATGTACCAGGATGGTATAGATTTGAATAGCGTGCAGTGGGCCGCCCATTAAGTGAACGTCTAGTTAATTTGAGAGGAACAGATCATGGCCTATAGCGATAAATTAATGGATCATTACGAGAACCCCCGTAATGTGGGTTCGTTTGAAAAGACAGATACGGCGGTTGGCACGGGCATGGTGGGTGCGCCCGCCTGTGGCGATGTCATGAAGTTACAGATCAAGGTGAATGAGCAGGGCATAATTGAAGATGCCCGCTTTAAAACCTACGGTTGTGGCTCAGCGATTGCCTCCAGTTCCCTGCTGACAGAGTGGGTGAAGGGTAAAACCTTGGATGAAGCGTCGCAAATTAAGAATGTTCAGATTGCTGAAGAGTTGGCTCTGCCACCGGTGAAGATTCACTGCTCAGTGCTGGCTGAAGATGCCATCAAGGCAGCGATTGAAGATTATCAAAAGAAACAGCAGAAATAGGATATTGCCATGGCAGTAACTCTGACAGAGCGGGCGGCAACACATGTGAGCAACTTTTTCGCCAAGCGCGGCAAAGGGGCGGGTTTGCGACTGGGCGTTAGGACAAGTGGATGTTCTGGTATGGCGTATGTGCTGGAGTTTGTAGACGCCGTTGCGCCGGAGGACCAAGTGTTTGAGGCGCATGGCGTTAAGGTGGTGATTGACCCCAAAAGCATGCTGTATCTTGATGGTACTGAGCTCGACTTTGTTAAAGAGGGGCTAAACGAAGGGTTTAAGTTTAATAATCCTAACGTCAAAGATTCGTGCGGTTGTGGCGAAAGCTTTACCGTTTAGTCTGTCGTCGTGGATTTTCATCAAAACTATTTTGAGCTGTTTGGTCTGCCTGTCAGCTTTGGTCTGGACGGTGGTTCGCTGACAGAGCGTTATCGTGATTTGCAGAAGGTATTGCACCCTGACCGTTTTGCCAATGCCTCAGATCAGGAGCGGCGGCTGTCGTTGCAGCAGGCGGCTCAGGTGAACAGTGCCTACGATACGTTGCGGGATCCGCTTTCGCGGGCGCGTTATCTGCTGCGGTTGCGGGGGCTTGAATATAACGATGAGAGCAGCACGATCAGTGATCTGGAGTTTCTGGAGGAGCAGATGGGGTTGCGTGAGCAGCTGGCTGATATCCGCCATGATAAAAATCCGACCGCCCTTTTGGATGACTTTATGGCAAGGCTTGATGCCAGGAGTCGGGAATATATTGAGGGGTTGAGTGGGTTGTTTGCGTCGCCTGAAGATGTGGACATGGAAAAGGCAAAAAATCTGGTGCAGCGTATGCAGTTTATTCGTCGCCTGCAGGCAGAAGGAGAGGCG
The DNA here is from genome assembly GCA_021731365.1 of Gammaproteobacteria bacterium. GTDB lineage: Bacteria > Pseudomonadota > Gammaproteobacteria > Tenderiales > Tenderiaceae > JAKFXL01. The sequence continues at coordinate 46,466 of JAKFXL010000036.1, forward strand.
TTGGAGGAGACGTTGATGTAGTCTCTCCGTTGGGCAACCCAGACTAAGGCAGCGGTTGTGCAGACTATTTTTCCATTCTAAATCTCCATATCTTTTACTGCTCAGATTAACTCCCAGGCACCCCTGTTTTTTATGCATCCAAGATGAATATATACTCTTTGATGAATCTATTTCTTAGATAAAGATGACAATTGATTATGGCATTACTACAGATTAGTGAACCCGGCGAATCTACCGCCCCGCACCAGCATCGCTTGGCCGTCGGTATTGACCTGGGCACTACTAACTCCTTGGTGGCTACTGTGCGTAGCGGCGTAGCGGTTACCTTGCCTGGCCTGAATGGTGATTCCATGGTGCCGTCTGTGGTGCGTTACCATTCTGATGGTGGTATTGAAGTGGGTGAGTCCGCTCGTGCTGCTGCACCACAGGATCCCGAGAATACAATTATCTCTGTTAAACGGCTGATGGGGCGTAGTCTGGCTGATTTGAACCAGCAGGCGCAACGTTTCCCTTATGCGTTTGCAAAGACCGATTCCAGCGTGCCTCGTATTGTTACGGCGGCAGGAGAGGTGAGCGCGGTGGAGGTCTCGGCGGAAATTTTGAAGCTGTTGCGTCTGCGTGCCGAGGAGAGTCTGGCCGGTGAGTTGAGTGGTGCAGTGATTACGGTGCCCGCTTATTTTGATGATGCCCAACGTCAAGCGACCAAGGATGCGGCTCGTCTCGCCGGAATAAATGTGTTGCGCCTGTTGAATGAGCCGACTGCAGCGGCGGTTGCCTATGGGCTGGATCGTGGTTCGGAAGGTGTGCATGTTGTCTATGACCTGGGCGGAGGCACATTTGATGTTTCGATTCTGCGCTTTACCCGTGGGGTATTTGAGGTCCTGGCGACGGCGGGAGACTCGGCGCTGGGGGGGGACGATTTTGATCATCTGCTGGCTCAATGGCTGATGGCGCAGGCGGGCATTGCTGATGACCTGGGTCATAAACAGTTGCGTGCGCTCCTGCATCAGGCCCGCGCCGTTAAAGAGCAGTTGAGCAGTGAGCTGGTGGTTGCTGTTGAGGTTGTACGTGCTGACGGTTCGATATGGGCGGGCGACATTGACCGGTCTACCTTTAATGAGATTATCACCCCGCTTGTCAAAAAAACCTTGTTACCTTGTCGCCGTACGCTGCGTGACTCGGGTGTGTCGTTGGAAGAGATTGCCGATGTGGTGATGGTGGGTGGCTCTACACGTGTGCCGTTGGTGCGCGAACAGGTCGGCCAGTTTTTCCAGTGCCAGCCACTGGTTGATATCGATCCCGATAAAGTAGTGGCCATAGGTGCGGCCATTCAGGCCGACATTCTGGTGGGCAATAAACCCGATAACGAGATGTTGCTACTGGATGTCATTCCGCTCTCCCTGGGGCTTGAGACCATGGGGGCACTGGTGGAAAAGGTGGTGCCACGGAACACAACCATTCCAACGACACGTGCCCAGGAGTTTACAACCTTTAAAGATGGTCAGACGGCAATGAGTATCCATGTATTGCAGGGCGAGCGTGAAATGGTGGACGATTGCCGTTCACTGGCGCGTTTTGAGCTGCGTGGTATCCCCGCCATGGTTGCCGGTGCAGCCCGCATTCTGGTCACGTTTCAGGTCGATGCGGATGGTTTGTTGAGTGTCAGTGCGGAAGAGACGGTGAGTGGTGTTCGTAGTAGCATCGAGGTGAAACCATCGTACGGTTTGCAGGAGAGCGAGATTGAAACGATGTTGCGCGACTCGTTCACCCATGCAAAGGAAGACATGAGCGTGCGTGCATTGCGCGAGCAGCAGGTGGATGCCGACCGTGTGCTGGTGTCGCTGGCGGCGGCACTGGCGGCTGATGGTGATGTGCTGTTATCAGCCACAGAGCGTGGTGTGATTGATGTTAATATCAACCAGTTGCAGCAGGCGCGTATGGGAAGTGACATCCAGGCTATCAAACAGGCCATTGAAAATCTTGATCAGGTGACCGATAGCTACGCCCAGCGACGCATGGATGCCAGTGTTAAAAAGGTGCTCACAGGGCACCGGCTCGATGACTTTAAGGCATGATACAAACCCCGCTGGGTGACTAGTATTGGTGGGTTCCTTGCTTTTGCAGTGAATGGTTTAGAAAAACGGAACAGTGATTATGACAAAGATAGTCTTTTTACCCCATGCCGAACTCTGCCCAGCAGGTTTGGTGGTGGACGTGGCCCCAGGCACTACTATTCTGGATGCGGCACTTGATAATGGAATTGAGCTGGAGCATGCCTGTGACAAGTCCTGCGCCTGTACCACCTGTCACGTTATTGTGCGTGAAGGTTTTGATTCGCTTAATGAAACAGATGAGCTTGAGGATGACCTGCTCGACAAAGCCTGGGGATTGGAGCCTGAATCACGGCTCGGCTGTCAGGTGGCTGTCCATAGTAAGGATCTGGTGGTAGAGATACCTAAATACACCATTAACATGGTCTCTGAAGGCCACTAACATAAACGTGGGGAGCTGAACATGGGACTGAAATGGACTGATTCATTGGATGTGGCGATAGCCCTGGATGAGGCCCATCCTGACGTTGACCCCAAAGGGATCCGTTTTACCGACCTTTTGCAGTGGGTGCTGGCGCTGGAGGAGTTTGATGATACTGAAGAGCGTTGTGGCGAGAAAATTCTTGAGGCGATCCAGATGGCATGGATTGAAGAGCGAGAGTAGTGCCAACGCCGTTAACGGTGGCGGATAGCGCCCGAAACAGGTAAAATGCGCCAAGTTTTTAGGTAAGTATAGGCCTGCGTTAAACGCGGGCCTGTTGCTATTTATGAGTTAGAAAACTAAGGAGACTCTCCCATGGCTGTTGAACGTACATTGTCTATTATTAAACCTGACGCAGTTGCCAAAAATGTGATTGGCAAAATCTACAGTCGTTTTGAAAGTGCCGGCCTGAAGGTTGTTGCTGCTAAAATGGCACAGCTGAGTCGCGCAGAGGCTGAAGGCTTCTATGCGGTACACAAGGCGCGCCCTTTCTTTAACGATCTGGTGAGTTTCATGATCTCTGGCCCGGTGATGATCCAGGCCCTTGAAGGCGAAGGCGCTGTTGCCATGAACCGTCAGTTAATGGGTGCCACCAACCCAAAAGAGGCCGAAGCAGGTACTATTCGCGCTGATTTTGCTGACTCAATCGATGCCAATGCAGTACACGGTTCTGACAGTGCTGAAAATGCAGCGATCGAAATTGCGTATTTCTTCAGCACTACCGAAATCTGTTCACGTTAAGAGGTGAATCAACTTGAGTGATACCAAGGTCAATCTACTTGGCCTAGATCGCAAAGGTCTTGAGGCCTTCTTCACCAACATGGGGGAGAAGGCCTTTCGTGCTTCACAAGTAATGAAGTGGATTCATCAATTTGGGGTCAACGACTTTGATGAGATGAACAACATTGCTAAAGGATTAAGAGAGCAGCTTAAAGAGGTGGCGGAACTACGCGCCCCTGAGTTGGTTCTGGATCAGGCCTCCAGCGACGGTACTCATAAATGGGTATTGCGGCTTGATAGTGGTAACTGCATTGAAACGGTATTAATCCCTGAAGGGGAGCGTGGCACTCTGTGTGTTTCATCTCAGGTTGGGTGTGCACTCGACTGCTCATTTTGCGCAACGGGCAAACAGGGTTTTAACCGCAATCTCACCACGGCAGAAATTGTCGGTCAGCTGCGTGCGGCCTATCAATACTATGGTGCCACCCACCGTGATAAACGGATCATTACCAATGTGGTCATGATGGGCATGGGTGAGCCACTGCTGAATTTTGATAATGTTGTTGCGGCCATGAATATCATGACTGACGACGACTGTTATGGCCTGTCAAAACGGCGGGTCACATTGAGTACGGCCGGTGTTGTTCCGGCGATGCGGCGGTTGGCGGAGGAGAGCGACGTAAGTCTGGCAGTATCGTTGCACGCCCCTAATGACGAACTGCGCAATGTTTTAGTGCCGCTTAACTGTAAGTATCCGCTTAAAGAGTTGATGGCGGCGTGCAGACACTACGTTGAGGTAGGTAACAAACGTAAAATCACTTTTGAGTATGTGATGCTTGATGGTGTGAATGATAAACCCGAACATGCACGACAGATGATTCAGCTGTTGAAGGGGATACCCTCTAAAATCAATCTGATTCCATTTAATCCGTTCCCGCAGTCACAATATCGTCGCTCTTCTGATGAAACCATCAGACATTTTCGGGATATATTGGCAGCCGGTGGTTTGACCACCGTGACACGTCGAACCCGTGGTGACGATATCGATGCAGCATGTGGCCAACTGGTAGGTAAGGTGATGGATCGTACCAAGCGTAATCTTCCCAAAGCAGGTGATGCATTACAGGAGCTGGGGGGATGAGGCTACCCACACTGCTGGTGATGATCACGGCTGTTTTACTGTTGCAGGGATGTGTTCAGACGGGTGGTCCCAAGGGATCGGCGGAAACGGCTGAAGCGGTACGTATTTATAGTGATCTTGGGCTGGGGTATCTACGTCAGGGCAAACTTGACCAAGCGCTGCAGAAGCTGCAGCGCGCCTTAGAACTAAACAGCAGAGACCCCGCCTCTAACCACTATATCGCCGAAGTATACAAACAGATGGAGGAGACCAAGCTGGCAGATCTCTATTTTGAGAAGGCAGCAGAACTCGATCCTAAAAACCCCATGTTGCTGAATAACTATGGGGCGTTTCTGTGTGAGCAATCGCGTTTTGCCGATGCAGAAAAATATTTCTTGCGTGCCGCAGAGCTGCCCCGTTATCAAACGCCAGAGCTGGCCTATGAAAATCTTGCACTTTGTGTGCTGAGAATGAATAACCCGGTTCAGGCGGAAGTCTATTTCCGCAAGGCATTGGCGATCAATCCAAAGTTGCAAAAATCACTCTACCAGATGGCGCAGATCAGTTACGACAATAAAGAGTACTTGACGGCGCGGGCGTTTGTGCAGCGGTTTCACAGTGTTATAGATCCGTCAGAGCTGGGGTTGAAACTGGCCATTAAAATTGAACAGGCACTGGGTAATGAAGCGGCGGTGCAAGAGTACCGACAGGCGTTAAAAAAACGTTTTCCTGATGCAGCGGTAGAGTAGTGACGGGTGAATAAAGGATGAACAGGCCGGTGGAACAAGAGAGCGACATGGAACAATCCGCGCAGAGTGGTGCTTGGGGCAAACGTCTGGCGGCTATTCGTGAGAAAAACGGTGTTACTGTCAGCGCAGTGGCTGCAGAGTTGCGGCTTGAGCCAAAAATGGTGGAGTTGATTGAAGCTGAAGATCTGGATCAGCTCCCGACTGCACCCTTTGTGAAGGGGTATCTGCGTCACTATGCCCGCATGATGGACGTTGATGTGACCCCAATCCTTGAAGCCTATGGCAGGGTGTGTGGTGCGGATGCGCCGGGGCTGACCAAGATCAACCGTCTATATGAATCGACCTCTAAAGATGCGGCACCACGTTCTACGACCTGGATCATTGTGGCGGTGATTGTGGTCTCGCTGGCGGCTTGGTGGTGGACACAGCTGATTACCTTTAAAAACGCGCCAGAAGAAGAGGCGGTTGTGGAGTTGTCAGAGGCAGTGCCAGCTACTGCGATGGATACTGTTCCGGTTGATAACGGCGCTGCTGTTAACGGTGAAGCGGGGGTGGAGCTGTTATTGCCACAGTTGCAGGGTTCGGTCGAAACACCCGCAGCAGTATCCCCTGCGCCTGAATCTGTTGCTGTGGTCAAGACGGAGGTTGCCACACCCCTCGTAGTTGCAGGAACGTCGACCATTACGTTGAAGTTTACACAAGAGTCGTGGGTTGACATTGCCGATGCCACAGGTGCGCGTCTGTTTGTTGATCTGGCAAAATCCAACAGTTCGCAGATAGTGACAGGCAAGCCCCCCTTTAACGTACTGTTAGGTAATTCGGAAGGTGTGGCCATTGAGTATAACGGCAAGCCTTATGATCAGCGTCCCCACAACAGCAAGGGTGTTTCCCGCTTTACCCTGGGCGCTGCGGACTAGACAGGAGATTTTTTATGGAACATAAAAGCTTAATCGTCCGTCGTAAATCACGCCAGATCATGGTGGGCAATGTGCCTGTGGGTGGTGATGCGCCTATCACAGTACAAAGCATGACCAATACTGAGACCTGTGATGTTGCCGCAACCGTGGCGCAGATCAAGGCGCTTGAGGCTGTGGGTGCCGATATTGTCCGTGTCTCTGTGCCGAGCATGGAGGCGGCAGAGGCCTTTGGTAAAATTAAAAAACTGGTCAATGTGCCGCTGGTAGCGGATATACATTTTGATTATAAAATTGCCTTGCGTGTTGCCGAGTTGGGTGTGGATTGCCTACGTATCAACCCCGGTAATATTGGTAGCGATGAACGTGTACGTGCGGTGGTGAGTGCGGCCCGTGATAATAATATTCCCATTCGTATCGGCGTGAATGCCGGCTCTCTGGAAAAAGATCTACAGAAGAAATATGGTGAACCTACACCAGCGGCGCTGGTGGAGTCAGCACTGCGTCATATCGACATTCTCGACAAGCTCGACTTCCAGGAGTTTAAGGTCAGCCTTAAAGCGTCGGAAATTTTTATGACAGTAGCTGCCTACCGGTTACTTGCCAGCCAGATTGAACAGCCACTGCATCTTGGTATTACCGAAGCGGGCGGTCTGCGCTCCGGCACGGTGAAGTCGTCGATTGGTCTGGGCATGTTACTGGCTGATGGCATTGGCGACACGATTCGCATCTCGCTGGCGGCCGATCCGGTGGAGGAGATCAAGGTCGGTTTTGATATTCTCAAGAGCCTGCATCTGCGTAGTAAGGGCATCAATTTGATTGCCTGCCCCTCCTGTTCACGTCAGCGTTTCAACGTCATCTCTGTCGTCAATGAACTGGAGCAGCGCCTCGAAGATGTGACCGAGCCACTCAATGTTGCCGTCATCGGTTGTGTCGTTAACGGCCCAGGGGAAGCGCGTGAAGTTGATGTGGGGTTAGCCGGTGGTGAGCCCAATCTGCTCTACATCGATGGAAAGCCAGATCACAAAATTGGTAATGAAGGCATGGTGGATGAGCTTGAACGGGTGATCCGTCACCGTATCAAAATCAAGCAAGAGAGCAGTGGTGCCAGCTGTGTCGCCTGTCCGTCTGCTGGAAAATAGAATAGAAATTTATGTCTAAACACATCCAGGCCGTTCGCGGCATGAACGATATCCTGCCACAGCAAACACCTTATTGGCAGCGGCTGGAACAGACGGCACAACGGGTTTTTGAAGCGTACAGCTTTGAAGAGATCCGTATGCCGATCGTTGAGAGTACCGATCTTTTTAAACGCACCATCGGTGAAGTCACCGATATTGTTGAAAAAGAGATGTACACCTTTGAGGATCGTAATGGCGATAGCCTGACCTTGCGCCCGGAAGGGACGGCGGGGTGTGTGCGTGCCGGCATTGAGAATGGCCTTCTTTATAACCAGATTCAACGGCTCTGGTATAAGGGACCGATGTTTCGCCATGAACGCCCCCAGAAAGGGCGCTATCGCCAGTTTCAACAAATTGGCGTGGAGTGTTTTGGTATGGCCGGCCCGGATGTTGATGCCGAGATGATCATGATGACCGCCCGGTTGTGGCGTGAGCTGGGGTTGACCGGGCTGGAGTTACAGATCAATACCCTCGGTTCAGCAGAGGCTAGGGCACGTTATCGTGACACCCTGGTTGAGTACCTGAACGCCCACCACGATCAGCTGGATGAAGATAGCCAGCGCCGTCTGCTGAGTAATCCATTGCGGATTCTGGACAGTAAAAATCCGGCGATGCAGCTGATTAACAACAATGCGCCCAAATTAATTGACGCCCTGGATGATGAATCGCGTCAGCACTTTGAACAGCTCTGTGGTTATCTTGACGATGCCGGTATTCCATATGTGATCAATCCGCGCCTGGTGCGTGGCCTTGATTACTACAATCAAACGGTGTTTGAGTGGGTAACAGACCAGTTAGGGGCACAAGGCACTGTTTGTGCCGGTGGCCGTTTTGATGGACTGGTAGAACAGTTGGGAGGGCACAGCACGCCGGCACTCGGTTTTGCTATGGGTATAGAGCGGCTGGTATTGTTGCTGGAAGCCACAGCCAAGGTGGAAAACGCCCTCCACGCCTATCTGCTGATGATTGGTGATGACGCAGTACGCAGAGGTTTACGTCTGGCTGAGGCGTTGCGCGATACACTTCCGGGACTGCGTCTGCGTAGCCATTGTGGCGGTGGCAGTTTTAAGGCCCAGTTTAAAAAGGCGGATAAGAGCGGCGCAGCAGTGGCGTTGATTCTTGGCGAAGATGAGGTACAGCAAGGTGTTGTGGGGATAAAGAATCTGCGTGAACAGAACCCGCAACAGAGTGTGCCGCAGAGCGGGCTGGCAAACTATTTAAAGTCAGCACTGGCGTTGTAATAAAACAGCGCCTTGTCGTGACCAGTATGAATTGCGGAATAGCGCTGCCATAACAGCAGTGGGTAGATAGAGAGGATCTGTATCTGCCTGACAGCATTAATGTTGTGGCGGTATGTAATATTTGGATAACAGCGCGGGAGTTAACAGTGGAAGTCTACGATTCGGAACGTGAACAACTTGATGTCCTGAAAAAATGGTGGCAACAGAATGGTAAAGCCATTGTCATCGGCTCGATACTGGGGATAGGGACGTTAGTGGGTTGGCAGCAGTGGCAGTCAGGTATGCAGGAGTCACGTGAAGCCGCGTCACAAGAGTATGGTGTGCTGCTTGATAATATGGAAAAGCAGAACCTGCAAGGGGTGAAGGAGAGCGGTGCCACCATCATGAACAACTTTGCCAAAACACCTTACGCGGCACTGGCAGCGTTAGCGGTGGCCAAGGTGAATGTGGAGGAGGGTGACACTGCCTCTGCCCGTACCCATCTGCAAAAAGTGGTCGATCAAAAAGATCAGCCGCAGTTTCAGCATGTTGCCCGCCTGCGTCTGGCACGGTTGGTATTGGATGAGGGTGAGGCCAAACAGGCACTGGACCTGGTCAAGAGTGTTGATGTTGCCGGATTTGCCAGCGCCTATGATGAACTTAAGGGTGACATCCATGCCGCACTGGGTAATACAGCAGAGGCGCGCAGTGCTTACGAACGTGCCATTGCGGCTATGGATGCAGCGCTTGATCAGAGCATTATTAAAATGAAGCTCGATGATCTGGGCGAGACAGAGGTAACGTTGTAAATGCGTTCAATTGTGTTGCCACTACTGCTGCTGGCACTGGCGGGATGCAGCTCCACCGGACCGATCCGTGAACCGGCGGCGCTGGAGGATGTTAGCGCCGCCCGCCATGTGAAGGTGCTGTGGAGCAGCTCCACCTCATCGGATCGACTCAACCGGGTGTACGACCGTTTAGCCCCCGTGATTGCGGATGGCACACTGTATACCGCCAGTGCCAACGGCATGGTATACGCCTTTGATATTGCCAAGGGCAAAAAACAGTGGCAGCAACGGTTAGAGCTGGTGATTACCGGTGGTGTGGGTCTTAACCAGGAGCAGCTGTTTGTGGGCAGTGCCAAGGCTGAGGTACTGGCGCTGAGTCGCAACAGTGGCGCAGTGCAGTGGCGCACCACACTCTCCAGTGAAATATTGGCCCCGCCTGTTGCCACCGCCAATCAGCTGATTGTGCGTTGTGTTGATGGCAATGTGTACGCCTTGAATGCAGAAAACGGCCAACAGCTTTGGCACTATCAGGGCAGCGTTCCGGCGCTGAGTTTGCGCGGTGACAGCACCCCAGTGATTGCTGGTGATAACGTACTGTTAGGGTTGGCCAACGGCCGGATTGCAGCGCTGTCGCTCGACGATGGTTCAGTGATCTGGGAGAGTAATGTAGCGGTGGCCCAGGGGCGTACCGACCTTGAACGCATGGTCGATGTTGATGCCACACCGCTGGTGACAGATGAGACCATCTACGCCGTCGCCTATCAAGGTAAAGTGGTTGCACTCTCGCGCCAGACCGGCAGCACAATCTGGAGTCGTGATATCGGCTCATCGGCAGGTTTAGGGCTGGATGAACACCATCTCTACGTAGTGGATGATCAGGATCAGATCTGGACGCTGGACCGTAACAGCGGTGCATCCTTATGGAAATCGGACAAACTGAAATACCGCGACTTAAGCGCCCCCGTGCCCATGAAAGATAGCGTTGTTGTGGGTGACTTTGAAGGTTACCTGCACTGGCTGTCACTGGAGGATGGCCACGTTATTGCCCGTCACCAGGTGAGTGATGACGGCATACGCATGGCCCCCATAGTGATTAACGAGGTGCTTTATGTACGCACCAAAAACGGCAATCTTGAAGCACTTACCCTTACCCCATAAGTTGGCCCATACAAAATGAAACCTGTCATCGCACTTGTCGGCCGCCCGAATGTTGGTAAATCGACGCTCTTCAACTGCCTCACCAAAACCCGTGATGCGTTGGTGGCCGACTATCCCGGGCTGACACGCGACCGTAAATATGGCACCGGTCGGGTGGGATACAAACCCTATATCGTTGTTGATACCGGCGGCCTGAGTGGTGAAAAGGAGGGCATTGATGAACTCATGGCCGGCCAGGTGCAGCAGGCCATTGGTGAGGCAAACGCAGTGCTCTTCATGGTCGACGCCCGCGCTGGGCTCACCGGGGGGGATGAGATCATCGCCCGCCATCTGCGCCGCATCAACAAACCGGTCTACCTCATCGTTAATAAAGTGGATGGTTCTGACGAGAACATTGTCACGGCTGACTTTCAGCGGCTGGGTCTGGGCCAGGTGATTGGTATCTCCTCATCCCATGGGCGCGGCGTCAGCCACATGATGGATGTAGTGCTGGCCATCATGCCCGAGTTGGAGATTGAAGAAGAGGAGGCCTATGACGATACCCTTAAAGTGGCCATCATCGGTCGTCCCAATGTAGGTAAATCAACACTGGTCAACCGACTGTTGGGTGAGGAGCGTGTGGTTGCGTTTGACATGCCCGGCACCACCCGTGACAGCATCTTTATCCCCTTCGAACAGGATGGGCAGAAATATACATTGATCGATACCGCCGGGGTACGTCGGCGTGGCAAAGTGAAAGAGACTGTAGAAAAGTTCAGTGTCATTAAAGCACTACAAGCAATCGAAGTGGCCAACGTGGTCATCATGGTACTGGATGCCCAGGATGGTATTTCCGACCAGGATGCAACCCTGGCCGGCTTTGCCCTGGAGGCCGGGCGTGCCATGGTTATTGCAGTGAATAAATGGGATGGGCTGGAGAAAGATGCCCGTAACAAAATGAAAGAAGAGTTGGAACGACGCCTGCCTTTTCTCGACTTTGCCGAGATGCACTTCATCTCAGCACTGCAGGGGAGTGGTGTGGGGCTGCTGTTTAAATCAGTCAATGCCGCCTACAAAGCGGCCATGGCTGATCTGGCCACACCGGCACTCACGCGCATACTCGAAGATGCCGTTAGCCAACATCAGCCGCCGATTGTGGGTGGGCACCGCATTAAACTGCGTTATGCCCATCAGGGGGGAAAAAACCCCCCCATCATTGTGATACATGGCAATCAAACCGACTCAGTGCCCGGCACCTACAAACGGTATCTGATGAATGTATATAGAAAGGTATTCAAGCTGCATGGCACCCCCGTGCGTATTGAGTTCCGTTCCGGTGACAACCCGTTTGCCAACAAGCGCCGTGAAAACCTGACCGTGCGCCAGGCATACAAAAAAAAGATGGAACAGAAATTTACCAGCAAGAGCAAGGGGCGGAATAAACCCGATAAGCATTAATCGCCGTATCCGGTTTTAGACGGGTGTAAAAGCGAGCGTAAACATATTGCGGTACAGACGTGCCCCCTCATATTCCTGTTAACAGAGTAGATAACCTTAGGCACTATGCAAGAACCTACACCAGACACTACAGTCGAGCCACCTGTCAGCGAAACCGACGTCGTTACCCCGGTTGCAGAACCGGCAGTGGCAGAGGCTAAACCCGTGCCAGTGCGGCGCAGGCGTTGGCGTGGCTGGCTGTTGGGGTTCACAGTGGTGGGGGCGATTATTGCTGGTGCTGTCTATTATGAGATGGAGCACTCAACACTACAGGCCCGTTTTATTGCCGGCATGGCGCAAGAGATGCGCTATACCGTTGAGTCAGGAGCGGCACCGGAAGATGAGATCCATTACCCCGGTAGCGGCCCCTTCGATTTACGTATGGGATATACCGCACTGCCTGATTTTTTAACCGCACTGCAAGAGCGTGGTTACACCATTGACGCCCAGGCGCGCTGGTCAGAAAAACTACAGCAGAGCTGGGCGTGGGGACTCTTTCCCCCTTATCACGAAAAAGCACGTGCAGGATTAACCATCCACGATAAAAATGGTGACGAGCTTTATGACTCACGCTATCCACGGGATACCTACACCACGTTTGAAGAGATAGCCCCACTCATTGTGAACACACTGCTCTTCATCGAAAACCGCGAACTGCTTGAGACCACCCATCCTCACCGTAATCCTGCCATTGAGTGGGACCGTATGGCACGTGTCACCAGTGGCCTCGCCCTTAACATGATCAGAACTGAAGATGAAAAACTGGCGGGTGGCAGCACACTGGCAACACAGATTGAAAAATATCGCCACTCACCCGACGGCCTCACCAGTTCGCCAATAGAAAAATTACGACAGATGGGCTCTGCCACACTGCGTGCCTATCTTGATGGCGAAGATACCGCCGTTGCGCGTCGCAATATCGCACGAGACTATATCAACACAGTACCGCTGGCAGCACGGAGTGGCTTTGGCGAAGTGAACGGCATTGGCGATGGCCTGAAGGTCTGGTACGACATGGATGTCAACCAGGTCAATGCCACCCTTCAACGTAACGACGTTGATAGCGAAGGCACATTGGCCGCCCAGGCCATGGCCTACAAACAGGTGCTGAGCTTGTTTCTGGCGCAACGCCGCCCCTCATACTATTTAAGCAGTGCTGGTCCGCAACGGTTAAACGATCTAGCCAACGTCTACCTTGAGCTGTTAGCCCGTGAACATGTAATCACCCCCGCGCTGCGTGATGCCGCCGCTGCCATATCACTACGGTATGGGCCACCCATGTCACAACGTAATGCAACACCCTATGCCAGTGACAAGGCGATTAACGTTACACGCACACGACTCACCGGCATGCTGGAGCTTAAAAGTCTTTACGAACTCGACCGTACCGACCTGGCAGTCAACACTACCTTTGATAAATCAATGCAAAAAATTGTCAGCCAGACCCTAAGAAAAATGCAGGACCCTGAAGCAGCACGTGCCGCTGGACTGTTTGGTGAACGGCTACTGCATGAAGAGAACGACCTCAGCAAAGTAATCTACAGCTTCACCTTGATGGAACGCACCCCCACCGCCAATGTCGTGCGCGTACAGGCAGACAACTACGATCAACCCTTTGACATCAATGAAGGCGTCAAACTGGATCTTGGCTCAAGCGCCAAACTTCGCACACTGGTCAGCTACCTCAACATCATCGCCGCGCTGCATAAAGAGTACGCAGTGCTGGAACCGGCCGAACTGGCAAAAATTGCCGTTGCCAACAACAACGTTCTGGCACGCTGGGCGATTGATTACCTGCGCACCCAGCCCAAACGCGAATTAAGCGACATGCTCGCCGCTGCCATGGAGCGTACCTACTCCGCCAATCCCGGCGAGCAATTTTTTACCGGCGGCGGAGTGCACACATTTGCAAACTTCGACAAACTGGATAACGGAAAAATTGTCACCGTCCGTGAAGCCATGCGTAGTTCCATCAATCTGCCCTTTGTACGCATGATGCGCGACATCGTTCGTTACCACATGCTGCAAATACCAGGCTCCACCGCCAAACTGCTCGAAGATGTTAATGACAAACGCCGCAGCGGCTATTTGGAACGGTTTGCCGACAAAGAAGGCAGCACCTTCATTCAGCATTTCTATCGTAAATACAAAGGCAAAGGGGCAGACGAAATCCTCGAACTGCTACTCAAAAGCACACGCCTGACACCACCACGGCTCGCGCTCATCTACAACCGCACAGTCATAGAGCCGAGTGATGAAGCGTTCATAAAATTTTTCCACCAATGGTTACCCGATAATAAAATGAGTGATGGGGATATCCAGTCCCTGTCACAACGTTACGGCATTGGCAGTTACAACCTTGCCGATCAAGGCTACATCGCCAGCATACATCCACTGGAACTCTGGACCGCCTCCTACATGGTGCGCAACCCCAGTGTTAAATCAGCCGAACTACTGGCAGCCAGCGCCGCAGAGCGTCAGGAAGTCTACAGCTGGCTACGCAAAACCCGGCACAAAAATGCCCAGGACATACGGATACGCCAACTGCTGGAGACAGAAGCATTTATTGAAATCCACAAAGAGTGGAAACAGCTCGGTTATCCCTTTGATAGCCTGGTCCCTTCATACGCCACCTCAATCGGCAGCTCAGCAGATCGCCCAGCGGCGCTGGCAGAGTTGATGGGTATACTTGTTAATGACGGCAAACACCTGCCCACCGTACGCATCGACAATATGCGCTTTGCAGCGGATACGCCTTATGAAACAAGCGTCAAGTACCAACCGCCAGCAGGTCAGCAGCTGATTGACCCAAGCGTTGCCGCAGAAGCCCGCAAAGCGTTGAGAGACGTTGTTGAAAACGGCACCGCACGACGACTCAAACAATCCTTCACCGACGCCGAAGGCAACATCATGGCCGTGGGCGGAAAAACAGGTACAGGGGACCATCGTTACGAAGTATTTGGCAGCGGCGGCCAACTCATCAAATCAACGGTGATGAACCGCACCGCCACCTTTGTTTTTTATATTGGTGACCGCTACTACGGCACACTCACCGCCTTTGTCCCCGGTGTAGAAGCAGGAAACTACCACTTCACCAGCGGCCTGCCAGTACAGCTACTCAAAACATTGGCACCAGAACTTGCCCCTTACATACGTGGCGAAAAATAGGGTCGGTTAAATATTATCCCCTCCCTCTTACTTAAGAGGGAGGGTGGCAAGAGTGGCATCAAACCCAGTAACGGCCACTTCATCAGTAAATTAATATAGTGAACGGCACAAGGGTGAGGGGGCGCATCTGTGAACTGAGTGTTCAGCTCATTAACGCCCCAGCTAACGGACTAATCACCGCATTACCACCACGGTTCAATACATGAGTATAAATTTGCGTTGTCTTCACATCGCTATGCCCCAGTTGTTCCTGCACCGTACGGATATCGGCACCGCGTTGTAACAGATGGGTTGCAAACGAATGGCGCAATGTATGGCAGGTAGCCTGCTTTTCAATACCCGCCTTTTTTACCGCAAGCTTCACCGCCCTCTGCAGACTCTTTTCATGCAAATGGTGGCGTCTAATCACATCAGCCCTTGGATCTTGAGTGCGCTCCCCAGCGGGGAAAATATACTGCCAACGCCACTCGCGCGGTGCGTTTGGATATTTACGTGCCAAAGCATAAGGTAGATACACCTCGCCATAGCCATCGGCTAAATCTTTCTCGTGCAGATTTTTAACGTACTGTAAATGTCGTTTTAACTGAATGGTAAGCTCATCTGCCAGTGTCACAATACGATCCTTGCCACCTTTGCCATCAATCACAAAAATAGCATGGTGATCAAAATCCAGATGCATTACCCGTAATCTCAAACACTCCATTAGGCGCAGACCAGACCCATACATCAAACAGGCTGCTAGCCAATGTACACCACTTAGATTCTTCAATAACCGACTAACCTCATCGACCGTTAGCACCACAGGTAGTTTTTTTCTCTCCTTGGCCCGCACAGCCCCATTAATATCACCCAGTGGCTGCGCAAGTACATGCCGATACATAAATACCAACGCATTGAGTGCCTGATTCTGCGTGGCAGGTGCAACATTTCTCTTCACAGCTAAGTAAGTTAAAAAGGCACTAACCTCCATAGCCCCCATCTCCTTGGGATGGCGCTTATTGTTAAAAATAATAAAACGCTTGATCCAGTCAACATAAGCATGCTCAGTTCTAATGCTGTAATGTTTGGTGCGGAGCACGTTTATTACACTTTCAAGAAATGGAGATGTTATTTTTCTGCCTGAATTCATAAAGCCACCCATATTGACTGTATATAACAACAGTACTTAATATGAGAAGTAGCTGTCAAGCATGAAAAAGGACAGATTGGGGTATTTGGCATTATATGATTAAGTGGAATCTAATGATGGGATGAGAAAAATCTACCGATACCAAAGGTACAATCATTTAACTTTCATATGCTTATGGGTTATATCCAGTTTTATTTTGTAGTTCAGACCAGAGTCGGGTATAAATAGACAAAAAAGGAAAGACCCCAAAGTGGGGTGTTTGATTACCCCACTTTGGGGTCCATTAACTGTTAGCCCCCTATTTTTAACCCACCACGAAAGGAAATAATATGAAACTGAAACTCACGTCACTCTCCCTCATGCTCTGCGCTGGCAGTGCAATGGCTGACACAACAGTGCAAATGTCCATGGTCGATGCAAAGGGTGTTAGCGCTAGCGTTGGACAGGTATCAATCACTGAATCAAAGTACGGCATGGTGTTTTCGCCGTCACTGAAAGGGCTTCCCCCTGGGTTGCATGGGTTCCATCTGCACCAAAACCCAAGCTGTGAGCCGAAAGAGAAGGATGGGAAAATGGTTCCTGCGTTAGCGGCGGGGGGCCACTACGACCCAAGCGATTCTAAGCGCCATGACACTCCTTGGAGTGACGGTCATCTGGGTGATTTACCCGCACTCTTTGTGGATGCAGAAGGCAATGCTAATCAACCTGTACTCGCCCCTCGCCTAAAGACGGCAGATCTTGCAAGTCGTTCGCTGATGGTGCATGTGGGCGGAGATAATCATGCGGATCATCCTGCTCCGCTTGGTGGTGGCGGTGCGCGTATGGTATGCGGTGTTATCAAGTAAAAGCCTAACTCTGCATTCGAGAGGGACGCGCCAAAAGCGGCGCGCCCCTCAATTTGAACGTTAGAAGACTTCTTGGTTGTTAATTTTAATCTGTATTACCCATGAAAAGGGAGGCGGGGATGAATTTTATAAAGCTATGTATCGCCGGAGGAATTGCATTTATTGCTAATCAGGCTTTTGCTGATGATAAAGCAGAACTCAAAGATGTTAGGTTTGAAGGGACAGATTTAGAAATTAGCAATAAGTGCGAGGGGAATCCTGGCTGGCTATGTAATAGAGAAAGTAGACTACAAGCACATAAACCAAGCACTGTAGCTTGGGAATATACTGATCAAGATGATGGTTCTCTTGAAGTTAATTACTCTCTCAGATACATGCTTGCCAGGCCTGACTGTTCTGTAGAAAGAGATAATGACCAACGAGAATGTATAAATGGTTGGTGGAAAAGGAATGAATGGTTTCTATCTTACTCTGGTAAGTTTGATTTCTATATGGGAACACGATATTCAGGTCCTGTTGTAAATAGAATTAGCAATCCAGCTCTTCACTGGAGAATTCACAATCCATCTTTCATGGGTGGCGTGGAGTGGCTAAATATAGCGCTGGAGCATAGATCAAATGGGCAAGTTACAGATTTTGACCTAAAAGACTCTAACGGAAATTACATTGCAGATCAGCGTTGGCAAGCCGGGGACAGAGCATATATTGATGGCATAAGCCGCGCCGCAAATTATTTTTCTATTGAAATTAAAGATGGTTATAAAACGGACACTACGGCATACAACTACTGGCTTAGTGCGAAAGCATATTTTACAGATGAATCCTTGGTTA
Organism: Gammaproteobacteria bacterium; assembly: GCA_021731365.1. Lineage (GTDB taxonomy): Bacteria > Pseudomonadota > Gammaproteobacteria > Tenderiales > Tenderiaceae > JAKFXL01. Next base: position 64,297 of record JAKFXL010000036.1, read on the forward strand.
CATGGGGAGATAAGAAAGGATCGGATGTTAGGATTTTGGACTACGATGTACTTCGCCTAGCTTTTGTGGGAAATAAGTTTAAGGGTGAAAATAAGCAGTTTAAGCAGTTTGAATATGGGTTTGAATACACAATGGGAATGAAGGGGTTTGCCACTGATTCATTGGATGCTTCTTTATATTTTCCCTATGTATTCGGAAAAAGAACATATTTCCCAATTAATTATTTCAAAGTCCACGTTGGGCCAATGAATGAACTGTCTAACTACACGGAGTCACAAACAAGCATTTATATAGGTATGAAACTGAACCCATACCCATCATTTTAACGGAATTAACACGTCTTCTAACAAGCGCGTGGAGTCGGACTCGCTACGTCGGCGCTTCGCGCCGATTCCGCTCGCCGCTCACGCGAAGAGTTAGAACGCAAAGGCACGTTAATAATTTCAGAGAAAGCTCGGCAGTCAGTTTAAGTTCGTAGCTCTCCCATGCTTCAGCATTGTTCGGTATTAATCGGGTGTTTAGTATTTGTGCATCTAGAAACATTGAAAGGTGGTCACTTAATCATCTCGGGCATCTTGCTTGGTAGGCTCGCCACAGTTCAGCCAAAACCTTGCATTGTTCAAGGTTGGTGGTAAGTTAAACAGTATCGTATTTATTAAGGCCAATAGGCGGAAAGTGTGGAGGTCCACTTGAAGGAAAATCGTGGCGTTGTTTGGCAAGGAGGCGTATCAGTCCTTTCTAATATCCAATTCAATCAAAACATTTTGCTTTCTAACCAGCGCGGTCAAGCTGACAAATTTCCGCGTTCTTCGTTTGTGCTAAATAGCACAAGCCTCTCACCGCTCCAATTTGCAGCTTACCGCGAACGTTAGGTGCCCATATATGTCCACGCTCGAATCAATTAATCGGCTCCTGTCAGTCGGCGCCACGCTCCTCGATCATGCAGCGGCGGAAATCCGCGACGCGAAGCTTGAGCCTGTTCGCGAGAACATTGAGAGTATTGGCAAGGCTTTGGCCGAGGTCTTTGAAATTCAGCACCAGATTTACAAGTTAAAACCTGAACTCACGCCCGAGCACCTAAAGCAGCCCAGTGAGCACTCTGCGGCCAATCGACTTCTCACCGAGTACATGTACAACGCCTCAGAATTCGAACTCGCTGGAAACATCGAACGAGCTGTCGCAATATTCCAAGAGTTCTTGGCGCTGGAGTCGTCGCCTCTGCATCGCGACATTGCAGCCGGTGAAATTGAAAGGCTTCGGAATGCCGCAGGCACCTAACATGGCGCTCAACCTCGCTCCCTTCGGTCGCTGGACGGCGCTAAAGCGCCGCCGGTTAGCTCTACGTTAGCAACTAGACTCATGGGCCCTGAGTACGATGACAAGTTCTTGCAGGAAACTCTAGCCCGCGCTCTCGCGGAGGAAGATAGTTACTGCGTACCTAAAGGCATCATTCGCTTTGATTACGGAAACACCCATGGCTGGTGGGTGCGCGTAAAAAGAGACAACACCCCGTTCCGGCAGCTATTCAGCGATGGCAATGGCAGCATTGCTGATTCGCTGAATAAAGCCATCCTGTATCGGCATGAATTGTTATCGTCATTTCCTATGACGATCAAAGTAGCTCATAGCAGGAGCCTGCCGCTTGAACCCGAGAAACGCATATTCAGGGTAGAAGAAAAAGGTAAAAAGCAACCGTACATTGCTTGGGAAGCCAAATGGTACGACGAGAACTATGCAATAAAGCATGCGCATTTCTCGGTTAAAAAGTTTGGCGAAGATGAAGCAAAAGCTCTGGCGCTCGCAGCCGCACGCAAAAATCACAACAGACGGCCAAAACTTACAAAGATTCCTGATAACTACTTCACACACGAGTGCAAGAAAATCCTTCGCGCTGATCTTGCTGTAGCAGCCACCATTAATAGCCGTAAATCCAGCACCGCTGGGAAACAACCGTCCGAAATCATCAGCACAGACCCTTTTGCTTTTGAGGGCGAGAGGTACCTTGTTCTTCATCGTTCCATCGAGAGGGATCGGAAAATTAGAACTGCAAAATTGACCGATTTCATTCAGAAGCATGGTTCGCTTTTTTGTGAACTATGTTCATTCAGGTTTTCCGATACCTACCCCTTTCTGAAGAAAGACATAATTGAAGTGCATCATATGGTTCCGCTGTCCACATTAACAAAGGTGACAGAGACAAAACTTACAGACCTTATGTTGCTTTGCTCAAATTGTCACTTTGCGATTCACCAGGGCGACGCAGAAGAAAACCTACTCATTGCTATGGAGTGCTTCGCGGAAAGCAAGAAGAAAACAGCATGAATGCAAGCCTTGTTTACATAAACTTCGTTGCTAACAATGCGGTGAAGTTCGCTCCACTCCGTTCCGCTGGGACGCCGCTAAAGCGGCGCCCCTTACCTTTACGTTATGTGTCTTAGAGAATAGTTACATGACAATAATCGTTGCAGGCAAGCTATTGATACGACCAGGTTCGCGTGATGAGTTCATTGAAAAATCACGAGAGTCGATTTTATTGGCTAGAGAAAATG